>JAIEPH010000100.1 GCA_019749805.1 Mycobacteriaceae bacterium
TCGTGGTCGAGGCCCTACTCAGGTGTCAGCGATGTCCCGAGACATACCGGTGTCAGCGATGTCCCCGAACAGGACAGTTCGCTCGGCGACTGTTGGCGCACCGAAATCGCTCAGGCCGAGCGACCGCGCTCCGCGCGATAGTGGCGCACCAGCGCGTCGGTCGAGGAGTCGGACTGCTCGGCGGGGGCGTCGTCGGCGGTGATAACCGGCAGCAGCGCCTTGGCCTGCGTCTTGCCCAACTCCACACCCCACTGGTCGAACGAGTCGATGCCCCAGACGACGCCCTCGGTGAAGACCTGGTGCTCGTAGAGGGCGATCAACTGGCCCAGCACCGACGGTGTGAGTTTGGTGGCCAGGATCGACGTGCTGGGCCGGTTGCCCGGCATCACCTTGTGCGGGACGACGTCCGGGGGAGTCCCTTCCGCGGCAATCTCCTCGGCGGTCTTGCCGAATGCCAGCACCTGCGTCTGGGCGAAGAAGTTGCTCATCAACAGGTCGTGCATGCTGCCCGTGCCGTCGGCGGTCGCCAGGTCGTCGGTCGGCTGCGAAAACCCGAGGAAATCGGCGGGCACCAACCGGGTGCCCTGATGGAGCAGTTGGTAAAAGGCGTGTTGGCCGTTCGTTCCCGGCTCGCCCCAGAAGATCTCGCCCGTACTCGTCGTGACCGGCGAGCCGTCGGCGCGCACCGACTTCCCGTTGGATTCCATCGTGAGCTGCTGCAGGTAGGCGGCGAACCGCGATAGATCATTCGAATACGGCAGCACCGCAAGGGTTTCCGCGCCGAAGAACTCGTTGTACCAGAGTCCGATCAGTCCGAGCAGCGCCGGCGCGTTGGCCTCCAGCGGCGCCGTACGGAAATGCTCGTCGACGATGTGGAAACCGGAAAGGAACTCCGCGAACCGCTCTTTGCCGATGACCGCCATCACCGACAATCCGATTGCCGAGTCCACCGAATACCGTCCGCCGACCCAATCCCAGAAGCCGAACATGTTCTCGGTGTTGATACCGAAGTCGTCGACCAGCGTCTTGTTCGTCGACACCGCCACGAAGTGCTTGGCCACGGCGGCGTCGCCGAGACCTTCAATCAGCCAGCGACGCGCGGCAGTCGCGTTGGTCAGCGTCTCCAGCGTCGAGAACGTCTTGGAGGCGACGATGAAAAGCGTTGTGGCCGGGTCGAGTCCGTCGAGCTTGGCCACCAGATCGGCGGGATCGACGTTGGACACGAAGCGGGCCGAGATACCGGCGTCGGCGTAGTGCCGCAGGCCGAGGGTGACCATCGCAGGACCGAGATCCGAACCTCCGATGCCGATGTTGACGACGGTCGTGATGCGCTCACCCGTCGCGCCGGTCCACTCACCGCTGCGCAACCGGTCGGTGAAGTCACCCATCTTGTCGAGCACCTCATGGACGTCGGCGACGACGTTCTGGCCGTCCACGGACAACTGGGCGCCGCGCGGCAACCGCAGCGCGGTATGCAGCACCGCGCGATCCTCCGAAGTATTGATGTGCACGCCCGAGAACATCGCGTCGCGGCGCTGCTCCAGACCCGCCGCGCGGGCCAGATCGACCAGCAGCTCGAGGGTCTCGCGGGTGACCCGGTGCTTGCTGTAGTCGATGTAGAGATCGCCGACGGTCAGCACCAGTTCGCTTCCACGCGCCGGGTCGTTGTCGAAGAACGTGCGCAGGTGCTCCCTGCCGATATCGTCGTGATGCCGTTGCAGGGCCTGCCATGCGGCAGTGGTGGTGATGTCGGGATTCTGCGGAGTATCGGCGGTCATGTAGCCGACACTAATGCGGCCAAATGTCCAGAGGTGTAAGAGAGAGTTATGGATACCGCGAAGCTGCTGTCGTCTGTGCCCACCGGCCTGTGGATCGGGGGCGAGGAGCGCAAGGGCTCCTCGACGTTCGACGTGCTCGACCCGTCCGACGACAAGGTTCTGATCTCTGTCGCCAACGCGACGCCCGAGGACGCCGTCGCCGCCCTGGACGCCGCGTGCGCCGTACAGGCCGACTGGGCCGCCGCCCCGCCCCGCGAGCGCGGCGAGATCCTGCGTTCGGTGTTCGAGAAGATCACCGAACGTGCCGAGGACCTGGCCACCTTGATGACCCTGGAGATGGGCAAGGTGCTGCCCGAGAGCATGGGTGAGGTCAAGTACGGCTCGGAGTTCTTCCGCTGGTTCGCCGAGGAAGCGGTGCGCATCGCGGGTCGCTACCAGACCAGTCCGGCCGCAACTGGACGGATCCTCGTCACCAAGCAGCCGGTCGGGCCGTGCTACGCGATCACGCCGTGGAACTTCCCGCTGGCCATGGGGACTCGCAAGATCGGCCCGGCGTTCGCGGCCGGCTGCACGATGATCGTCAAGCCCGCCCAGGAGACGCCGCTGACGATGCTGCTGCTGGCCAAGCTGATGGACGAAGCGGGCCTGCCCAAGGGCGTGCTGTCGGTGCTGCCGACGAGCAGCCCCGGCCCGGTCACCGAGGCCCTGATCAACGACGGCCGGCTTCGCAAGCTGACCTTCACCGGATCCACCGGCGTCGGGAAGGCGTTGGTGAAGCAGTCGGCCGACAAACTGCTGCGCACCTCGATGGAGCTCGGCGGCAACGCGCCGTTCATCGTGTTCGACGACGCCGATGTGGACGCCGCCGTCGACGGCGCGATCCTGGCCAAGATGCGCAACGGCGGTGAGGCCTGCACGGCGGCCAACCGCTTCCACGTCGCGAACTCGGTGCGTGAGGAATTCACCGACAAGCTGGTCAAGCGGATGAGCGAGTTCACGCTCGGTAAGGGCACCGACGAGTCGTCGACACTGGGCCCGCTGATCAACGCCAAGCAGGTCGCCACCGTCGAGGACCTGGTGTCCGACGCGGTGTCGCGCGGCGCGGCGGTCGCGGTCGGCGGCGTCGCCCCTGGCGGTCCGGGCAACTTCTACCCGGCGACCGTGCTGGCCGACGTGCCCGCCGACGCCCGCATCCTCAAAGAGGAGGTGTTCGGTCCCGTCGCGCCGATCACCGGCTTCGACACCGAGGAGGAGGGCATCGCCGCCGCCAACGACACCGAGTACGGGCTGGCCGCCTATGTCTACACGCAGTCACTGGACCGCGCGCTGCGCGTCGCCGAAGGCATCCAGTCCGGCATGGTGGGCATCAACCGAGGGGTGATCTCCGACCCGGCCGCACCGTTCGGCGGGGTCAAGGAATCCGGTTTCGGCCGGGAGGGCGGCTCTGAGGGCATCGACGAATACCTCGACGTGAAGTACATCGCGCTGACGAAGTAACACCGGGGACGCAAAAGGTCCCGCCGCGACGGCGTGTCGGGATCTTTCGCGTCTGCTCGCGCGGGAAAGATTTCCGCAGTGCGCACCGCAGAGAGCCGTGGGGGAATTCCCGCGTTGGACGGCGTCCGCGCGGTGGCGGTCGCGCTGGTCCTGGCCGACCACGGCGGTATCCCGGGCCTGTCGGGCGGCTTCCTCGGCGTCGACGTGTTCTTCGTGCTCAGCGGATTCCTGATCACATCGCTGCTGCTCGACGAGCACCGGCGAACGGCGCAGATTCGGCTCGGCGACTTCTGGATTCGGCGCGCCCGCCGACTGCTGCCCGCGCTGCTGGTGATGGTGCTCGCCGTGGTGGCGGCCCGCGATCTGTTCTCGCCCGAATCCACGGCGTCGCTGCGCGAGGATGCCGTCGCCTCGTTCTTCTGGATCTCCAACTGGGCATTCGTCGCCCAGCGCGCCGACTACTTCTCACAGGGCGCGCCGCCGTCGCCGCTGCAGCACACGTGGTCGCTCGGGGTGGAGGAGCAGTACTACCTGCTATGGCCGCTGCTGCTCATCGCCGTCGCGGCGCTGTTCTGGTCCCGGCTACGACTGGCCGTCTTCGTGCTGTCCACCGCCGGCGTCATCGCCTCGGCGGCCGCGGCGATCGTGCTCACCAGCGACTCGACGCTGAACCGCATCTACTTCGGCACCGACAGCCGCGCACAGGCGTTGTTGGTCGGTTCCGCGGCGGCCGCACTGCTGGTGCGGGACTGGTCGGTGCTCAACGACGGCGGAACGCTGATCCGGACGCGGTGGGGCCACATCGTCGCGCGCATCCTGCCGTTCATGGGCCTGGCTGTGCTCGGCGCGGCGGCACACTATGCGACCGGCAGCGTCAGCGACTTCCGCAGCGGCCTGCTGATTGTGGTGGCGATCGCGGCCGTCCTCGTCGTCGCACCGGTGGCACTGGAGCAGGAGGGACCCGTCGCGCGCGTCCTGGCGTGGCGGCCGCTGGTGTGGCTCGGCGCGATCTCCTACGGCGTGTACCTGTGGCACTGGCCGATCTTTCTGGCGCTCAACGGTGAACGTACGGGGCTGTCTGGCTGGCCGCTGTTCGTCGTGCGCTGCGCGATCACGGTGGGCCTGGCCGCGGCGTCGTGGTGGCTGCTGGAGCAGCCGATCCGTCGCTGGCGGCCTATGCACGTGCCGCTGCTGCCGTTGGCGGGTGCGACGGCCGCGACCGCCGCGGTGGTGACGATGACGGTGCTACCCGTCGGCGTAAAAGTCGAGCAGCCGCCGCTGGGCCCGGCGATCGACTCCGCCGCGCTTGCACTCGTCGGGCCCGAGGTGCCCGTCGAGGTCCGCAAACCGACCGCGCACGAGCCCGGCACCCGCACCGTCGCGGTGTTCGGCGACTCGATCGCGTGGACGATGATGCGGTATCTGCCGCCTACACCAGGGCTGGCGTTCACCAATTACACGACGATCGGGTGCGGTGTCGCCCGCGGCGGCCCCTACCGGTACGTCGGACAGACGCTGAACCAGAAACCCGAGTGCGACACCTGGCCCAGCCGGTGGTCGCAGCGCATCAACCACGACCGGCCCGATGTGGTGCTGCTGATGGTCGGCCGCTGGGAGGTGGTCGACCGGATGAACGAAGGCGTCTGGACCAACATCGGTGAGGACGGTTACGAGGACTATCTGCGTGGCGAACTCGACCGCGCGCTCGACATTCTCGGCTCCACCGGCGCGCAGATCGTGGTTACCACCGAGCCCTACAACCGGCGCGCCGAAAAGCCGGACGGCAGCTTGTATCCCGAAGACGATCCCGATCGCGTCGACCAGTGGAATGAACTACTGCGCAGCGTCGTGAAAGCGCGCCCGAACGTCGAGTTGCTCGACCTGAACCGCAAGCTCGGGCCCAACGGGGTCTACACCAACTGGGTCAACGGCATCCGTGTGCGCAGCGACGGTGTGCACCCGACACCGGAAGCGGTGAAGTGGTTGACGCCGTGGCTGACCGACGCGCTGCGCTAGTGAATCGGGCGCGGAAACCGACCGTCACGGTGCCTGGGCGCGCCGAATTCGCCTAGTGACCGAGGCGGCCGCGGCCCAGCCGCAGCAGCAGCATGGCCAGGTCCTTGCCGTCGGGTCCGAGTTCGCTGTAGCGCTCGATGACCTTCATCTCACGGCTGTGCACCAGACGGGTGCCGCCGGACGCCATCCGGGCCTGGCCGATGAGCTTGGACACCTCGGTGCGGCGTTTCACGGCTTCCAGGATCGTCGCGTCCAACTTGTCGATTTCCTGGCGCAGGTCGTCTATGTCTGGCAACTGTTCGGCTTCGATCGGCTGAATTGTCATGGGAGTGTTCTCCGCTCTCTCGTTGTGTGGGGACTGATCCGTCCGGTTTCGGGCCCCACACAAGAGACGAGCCCCGGATCCGGAAGCGGACCGCGGGGCTCTGGGAAGCAGCTAAACCACGGGCACCTCTGGGCGGTACCCGTAGAAAAATCGTCCTTGCTGCATGAGCACGTATGGAGTGTGCCATCTAGGGCCGCGCCGACGCAAAGATGTCGCTGGACAGCGGTAAGTTCGGGGGTGATATGCCTCCATCTTCTATCGCCACCGAGGCCGACGAGCTCCTCGACGGCCTCAACCCGCAGCAGCGCCAGGCCGTCGAGCATGAGGGCTCGCCACTGCTGATCGTCGCGGGTGCGGGGTCCGGTAAGACCGCCGTGCTGACTCGCCGCATCGCCTACCTGCTCGCCGCCCGAGAGGTCGGTGTCGGCCAGGTGCTGGCCATCACGTTCACCAACAAGGCGGCCGCCGAGATGCGCGAGCGGGTGGTCAACCTGATCGGACCGCGGGCCCGCAACATGTGGGTGTCGACGTTCCACTCGACGTGTGTGCGAATCCTGCGTAATCAGGCATCGCTGCTGCCCGGGCTCAACTCGAACTTCTCGATCTACGACGCCGACGACTCGCGCCGGTTGCTGATGATGATCGGCAAGGACATGGGGCTGGACACCAAGCGGTACTCGCCGCGGCTGCTGTCCAACGGCATCTCCAACCACAAGAACGAGCTGATCGGCCCCGAGCAGGCGGCGGCGGAGGCGTCGGAGGCCGGCGAGGAGTTGCCGCGCATCATCGCCGAGGTCTTTGGCGAGTACCAGCGGCGCCTGCGCGCGGCCAACGCACTGGACTTCGACGACCTCATCGGTGAGACAGTCGCTGTGCTGCAAGCCTTTCCGCAGATCGCGCAGTACTACCGGCGGCGGTTCCGACACATCCTGGTCGACGAGTACCAGGACACCAACCATGCGCAGTACGTGCTGGTGCGTGAGCTCGTGGGCCGCGAAACCGAAGACGGGGTGGCGCCGGCCGAGCTGTGTGTGGTCGGCGACGCCGACCAGTCGATCTACGCCTTCCGCGGTGCGACCATCCGCAACATCGAGGACTTCGAGCGCGACTTCCCCAACGCCACAACGATTCTGCTGGAGCAGAACTACCGCTCGACGCAGAACATCCTGTCTGCGGCCAACTCAGTGATCTCGCGCAACGCCGGCCGCCGCGAGAAGCGGCTGTGGACCGACTCCGGCGAGGGTGAGCTCATCGTCGGCTACGTCGCCGACAACGAGCACGACGAGGCGCGATTCGTCGCCGGGGAGATCGACGCGCTGGCCGATCGCGGCGATATCACCTATAACGATGTCGCGGTGTTCTATCGCACCAACAACTCCTCGCGTGCCCTGGAAGAGGTGTTCATCCGGGCCGGCATTCCCTACAAAGTCGTTGGCGGCGTTCGCTTTTACGAGCGCAGGGAGATCCGCGACATTGTCGCCTACCTGCGCGTGCTGGACAATCCAGGCGACTCGGTGAGCATGCGGCGCATCCTGAACACCCCGCGGCGCGGCATCGGCGATCGCGCAGAGGCATGCGTGGCGGTGTATGCCGAGAGCACCGGAACCAACTTCAACGATGCGCTGCAGGCGGCCGCCGAGGGCAAGGTGCCGATGCTGAACACCCGCGCGGAGAAGTGCATTGCGAGCTTCGTCGAGATGCTCGACGAACTGCGCGGGCGTCTCGACGGTGAACTGGGCGAACTCGTCGAAGCGGTGCTCGATCGCACCGGCTATCGCACCGAGCTCGAGAATTCGAGCGACCCGCAGGACCTCGCACGCCTCGACAACCTCAACGAATTGGTCAGCGTCGCACACGAATTCAGCATCGACCTGGCGAATGTGGAGGCGCTGGGCGAGCCCGAGGACGAGGACATCCCCGACACCGGGGTGCTCGCCAAGTTCCTGGAGCGGGTGTCGCTGGTCGCCGATGCCGACGAGCTGCCGGAGCATGGCGCGGGTGTGGTGACGATGATGACGTTGCACACCGCCAAGGGGCTCGAGTTTCCAGTCGTGTTCGTGACGGGCTGGGAGGACGGCATGTTCCCGCACATGCGGGCGCTCGGCGATCCGACGGAGCTGTCCGAGGAGCGACGCCTGGCTTACGTCGGCATCACCCGTGCCCGACAGCGGCTCTACGTCAGCCGCGCCAAGATCCGCTCGTCGTGGGGCCAGCCGATGCTCAACCCGGAATCGCGCTTCCTCAAAGAGATCCCGCAGCATCTGATCGACTGGCGGCGTACCGACCCCGGCCCGTCAATGCCCGCACCGGTGAGTGGGGCGGGCAGGTTCGGGACACCTCGCCCTTCGCCCACACGTTCCGGCGCAGGCAAGCGGCCGCTGCTCGTGCTCGAGCCCGGCGATCGGGTCAACCACGACAAGTACGGCCTCGGTCGCGTGGAGGAAGTGTCCGGTGTCGGCGAATCGGCGATGTCGCTCATCGACTTCGGCAGCTCGGGTCGGGTCAAGCTGATGCACAACCACGCCCCGGTATCGAAGCTCTAACCGCTGCTGCGGCCCCACCGCGCCGTTGCGGGCAGCAGGGCGAACGCGATCGTGGCCAGCGGAAGCACCGGGATCGCGTACACGATCGTCGGCAGTCTGGCGCCGGCGACGAACAAGCTGGAGAAGATCAGCAGCGCCACGACGGCGCCGACGACGATCAGCAGGCGGCTCACCCGACGGCGCAGCAGTAGACCGATCAGCCCGGCGATGAGCGCCGCCGCGGAGATGGCCGTCAAGAACGCGACGGCCACGCAGAACAGCAGGTCGGTCTCCCACCAACCGGTGATCAGGTCGGTGGCGATGACCGCCGTCGCCCAGCCGCTCAGGATGCTCAGGACCGCCGTCGCGATCGCCGACCGCGGATCGGGCCACGGATTCTTGG
Organism: Mycobacteriaceae bacterium; assembly: GCA_019749805.1. Lineage (GTDB taxonomy): Bacteria > Actinomycetota > Actinomycetes > Mycobacteriales > Mycobacteriaceae > Mycobacterium. The sequence goes on from JAIEPH010000100.1 coordinate 8,542, forward strand.
GCGTCACCGGGGTCGGCCTGGCACGCGGGATGTACGAGGTCTGCGGATCTGCCGCGGCGGGAAACTCCCCTGTCGGGTGGCGGCGAATGATCGACGTCTGCGGATCCGCCCCGACGGGGATTTCGCCCGTGGGGTGCCGACGGATTATGCGGGTGGAGCTGGGTTCGTCGCTGTCACTTCCACTGCCACTGGCCACTCAGCCAGAGTAATTGGACAACGCGAGTCCCCGTTTGGAGAGCCAGCCGACGGGGTCGACGCGGTCAGTGCCGTTGAGCAGCACCTCGAAGTGCAGATGCGGGCCCGTCGAGTTGCCGGTGTTGCCCATCTTGGCGATCTGGTCGCCCGCCCACACGCGCTGCCCGATGTCGACGTTCCACGCGCTGAGATGTCCGTAGAGCGTGACGGTGCCGTCGGCGTGCCGCAGCTTGACCCAGTTGCCGTAACCGCCCTGCGGCCCAGCGTCGATGACGATGCCGTCCGAAGCCGCAAGGATCGGGGTGCCGATCGCGTTGGCGATGTCGATGCCGCCGTGCAGTACGCCCCAGCGGTAGCCGAAGCCAGACGTCCATGCGCCCTTGGTGGGCATCACGAACATGGGGCGCTGCAGGCGAGCCTCGCGTTCTGCGCGCTCACTCGCGAACGCGGCGGCCTTGGTGACCTCCTCGGCGTGCACAGCCGAATCGAACGTCGAGGAGACCGTCACCACCTGCATGCCGTCGGTCGAACCGGTGATCGCGCCGCCGGCCAGGACGTCCTGGTCCGCTGCCAGCACGGTCGCGGGGCCCTCCTTGGACGCGCTGGCCATCGTGTACGCGCCGGCAGCGGTAGCGCCGACCGCCATCGCGGCGACCACCAGGCGGCCTTTGACGGGCACTTCCTGCTTACGGTGCGCGCCGCCGCGGGTGATCGCGAAGATGTCGGTCGCGGCCGCGCCGTCGCTGACGTCGGTGTGGCTGTCTCGGTACGCGTGAGATGAACGCCGTTCGTCGCGCGGATCGCGGCGGAATTCGGACGGCACGGCCAGCCGCTGCGGTAGCTGATCGTCGGTGTCGTGCAGGTCGTCGAGCTCGGGAGCGTGAATGACCTGAGCTTCGCGATCGAAGGCACTGTTCTGATTGAAGCCCAGCTCAGCCTCGAGATCAGGCAGGTCGCCGAACTCGTTGAACGGAATGATGTCGGTGATTTCCGCGGGTTGTTCAGCGGGGCGACGGATGGTTAGCCGAGTGGTCGACACTCCAGACGGAGATCGTGACGCACGGTGCTGAGCCAACCGAAAGTCCCTTTGCTCGTGATCTATTCGTTACCAACGCGGACCAAAGGCACGTTAACCAAATCCCAATGTTGGTGGCAACCCGAGGGAGTATTCCGCCGGTGATTGTGACGTGTATCACTGATACCTGGCGGTGAGATCCACCACATGACAGGTAGGCGGTTCTGAGGTCTCAACCTCGTGTGGATAAAGTTCCCCCGAGCCTGTGAGGCCCAAACCTTCGACTTCGACGCTCGACAGACAGGGATGTTTCAGAGCCCATGGACCTTTTCGAATACCAAGCCAAAGAGCTGTTCGCGAAACACAACGTGCCGACCACACCTGGCCGCGTCACCGATTCCGCCGAGGACGCCAAGGCGATCGCCGAGGAGATCGGCAAGCCGGTCATGGTCAAGGCGCAGGTGAAGGTCGGCGGACGCGGTAAGGCCGGCGGCGTGAAGTACGCCGCGACTCCCGACGACGCGTTCACACACGCGCAGAACATCCTCGGCCTCGACATCAAGGGTCACGTCGTCAAGAAGCTGCTGGTCGCCGAGGCCAGCGATATCGCCGAGGAGTACTACATCTCCTTCCTGCTCGATCGTGCCAACCGCACCTATCTCGCGATGTGCTCGGTCGAGGGCGGCATGGAGATCGAAGAGGTCGCGGCGACCAAACCCGAGCGGCTCGCCAAGGTGCCCGTCAACGCCGTCAAGGGTGTCGACCTGGCCACCGCTCGTTCGATCGCCGAGCAGGGCCACCTGCCTGCCGAGGTGCTCGACGCGGCCGCGGTGACCATCCAGAAGCTTTGGGAGGTGTTCGTCGCCGAGGACGCCACGCTGGTCGAGGTCAATCCGCTGGTGCGCACTCCCGACGACCGGATCCTCGCCCTCGACGGCAAGGTCACGCTCGACGCGAACGCCGACTTCCGCCAGCCCGGCCATGCGGAGTTCGAGGACAAGGACGCGACCGACCCGCTGGAGCTCAAGGCCAAGGAGCACGACCTCAACTACGTCAAGCTCGACGGTTCGGTCGGCATCATCGGTAACGGCGCCGGGCTCGTCATGTCGACGCTGGACGTCACCGCCTACGCGGGGGAGAAGCACGGCGGAGTGAAGCCGGCCAACTTCCTCGACATCGGTGGCGGCGCGTCGGCCGAGATCATGGCCGCGGGTCTGGACGTCATCCTCAACGACGCTCAGGTCAAGAGCGTCTTCGTGAACGTGTTCGGCGGCATCACGTCCTGCGACGCCGTCGCGACCGGCATCGTCAACGCGCTGAAGATTCTCGGTGACGAGGCCAACAAGCCGCTGGTCGTCCGGCTCGACGGGAACAACGTCGAAGAGGGCCGCCGGATCCTGGCCGAGGCCAATCACCCGCTGGTCATCCAGGCCGACACCATGGACGACGGTGCCGACAAAGCCGCCGAGCTGGCGAACAAGTCTTAAGGAGCCATGACCAATGTCTATCTTCCTGAACAAGAGTTCCAAGGTCATCGTCCAGGGCATCACCGGGGGTGAGGGCACCAAGCACACCGCGCTCATGCTCAAGGCGGGCACGCAGATCGTCGGTGGCGTGAACGCCCGCAAAGCCGGGACTGAGGTGTCCCACGTCGATAAAGAAGGCAAAGAGGTCGAATTGCCGGTGTTCGGCTCGGTCTCCGAGGCGATGAAGGAGACGGGCGCCGACGTGTCCGTCGTCTTCGTGCCGCCGAAGTTCGCGAAGGACGCGATCATCGAGGCCATCGACGCCGAGATCCCGCTACTGGTCGTCATCACCGAGGGAATCCCGGTGCAGGACAGCGCTTATGCGTGGGCGTACAACCTGGAAAAAGGGGGAGCGAAGGGTCCGGCAATTCGCATCATCGGCCCCAACTGCCCGGGCATCATCACGCCGGGTGAGGCGTTGGCGGGCATCACGCCTGCCAACATCACCGGAACGGGTCCGGTCGGTCTGGTGTCGAAGTCGGGCACGCTGACCTACCAGATGATGTTCGAGCTGCGTGACTTCGGCTTCTCGACCGCCATCGGCATCGGTGGTGACCCTGTCATCGGCACCACCCACATCGACGCCATCGAGGCGTTCGAGAAGGATCCGGCGACCAAGATCATCGTGATGATCGGTGAGATCGGTGGCGACGCCGAGGAGCGGGCTGCCGACTACATCAAGGCCAACGTCAGCAAGCCGGTCGTCGGTTACGTCGCGGGCTTCACCGCACCCGAAGGCAAGACCATGGGCCACGCCGGCGCCATCGTGTCGGGCTCGTCGGGCACCGCGCAGGCCAAGAAGGAAGCCCTCGAGGCCGCCGGTGTGAAGGTGGGCAAGACCCCGTCGGAGACGGCGCGCCTGGCGCGGGAGATCCTGCAGAGCCTCTGACTCGGGGCGTGACGTGCACCGCAGAATTAGGAACACGTTCTAGTTATCGATTAGCCTGACGAAGTAACACACGTCGGGAGGTCTGTAATGGCGGTCGATCCGCGCACGCCGGTGTTGGTCGGTGTCGGCCAATTCACCGAGCGCATCGACGATCCCTCCTATCGGGGCATGTCATCGGTTGACCTGGCGGCCGCTGCGATACAGGCCGCCCTGGCTGACACCGGTGTCGACGCCGGCGCCGTGGCGCGGGCCATCGAGGTGTTCGTCGGACTGCGGCAGTTCGAGATCTGCACGCCGTTCGAGAAGCCGCCGCTGGGTTGCTCGGACAACTACCTGCGGTCGGTCGCCAGGCGCGTCGGCGCGGATCCGGCCCGCGCGGTGCTGGAGCCCATCGGCGGCAACGGACCGCAGAAGTTGGTGACGGAGTTCGCCGCGGCGATCGCGGCAGGCGATATCGAGGTCGCGCTGATCCTGGGCTCCGAGAACGGCTCTACATTGCGGACTTTCGCGCGGCGCGACGACAAGCCAGACCACAGTGAGACCGTCGGCGGCCAGCTCGAGGACCGGGGCTACGGCTTCGAGCAGTACATGAGCGAGTACACGGCGACGCACGGGCTGACCGGGGCGCCGGTGCAGTACGGCCTGCTGGACAACGCGCGCCGCGGCCGACTGGGTCTCAGTGTTGCCGACTACCGCGTGCAGATGGCCGAACTCTTCGCGCCGTTCTCCAAAGTGGCTGCCAAGAACCCGTTTTCGTCATCCCCGGTCGAACGTTCGGTGGATGAGCTCATTACGGTCACCGACGACAACCGGATGATCTGCGATCCGTATCCGCGTTTGATGGTGGCCCGCGATCAGGTGAACCAGGGTGCAGCCGCACTGCTGATGTCGGTCGCCGCCGCGCAACGGCTCGGTGTGTCCGAGGACAACTGGGTTTACCTGCGTGGTCATGCCGACCAGACTGAACAGGATCTGCTGGACCGCGTCGATGTCAGCATCAGCGTATCGGCCAGACAGTCTGTCGCAGAAGCACTTCGGGTCGCGGGGATCGGCATTGACGACGTGTCGACCTTCGACCTCTACAGCTGCTTCCCGTTCCCGGTCTTCACCGTGTGCGACGAGTTCGGGCTGGCGGCCGACGATCCGCGGGGCCTCACGCTCACCGGCGGTCTGCCGTACTTCGGCGGACCCGGTAACAGCTATTCACTGCACGGTATCGCCGAGACGGTGAGCCAAATGCGAGACCATCCAGGCACATTCGGTCTCGTCGGTGCGAACGGCGGCGTCATGAGCAAGTACTCGGTCGGCGTCTACTCGACGGAGCCCGCCGACTGGGTAGCCGACCGTAGCAAGGCGCTGCAGGCAGATATCGCCGCGCTGCCCAAGGTGGCGGTCACCCGTAACGCCGAGGGTCGGGGCAGGATCGAGACCTATTCGGTGCGTTACGACTGGCCCGTCGCCACGGGTGTCATCATCGGCCGACTCGACGCCGACGACAGCCGGTTCATGGCGCTCACCGAGGATGAAGATCTGGTCAAGCTGATGACCGACGGTGACCCGCTGGGCGCGGCGATCTCGGTCACCTCGGACGGCAAGAAGAACACCGCCACATTGGCCTAGCACCTCCCGCGAACGTGGGTTACCCGCACGCGAAAGTGCGAGGAAGCGTGTCGTGAGCCCACACTCGCGAGAAAGCGCCTGTCCTAGACGAGCGCAGTGAGCTTCCCGGCGAGCCGTTCGACATAGCCCGCCACCTCGGCCTCGGACTTGTCGGGCAGGCCGAACAGGACCTCGGTGACCCCGAGGTCGGCCCACTTCGCGAGCTTGTCGGGGTCGGGTTTGAAGTCCAGGGCGACGATCTGCGGCGCTCCGTCGCGACCGGCCGCGGCCCAGGTGTCCTGCAGCAGCTTCACCGGTGCGTCGATGTCGAAGTCACGCGGCGTCGTGATCCAGCCGTCGGCCGAACGTGCGATCCACTTGAAGTTCTTCTCGGTGCCCGCCGCGCCGACCAGCACGGGGATGTGCGCCTGAACCGGCTTGGGCCAAGCCCAGCTGGGGCCGAAGTTGACGAACTCGCCCTCGTAGGACGCTTCCTCCTCAGTCCACAGCGCGCGCATGGCCTCCAGGTATTCGCGCAACATCGTGCGGCGCCGGCCCGGAGGCACGTTGTGGTCGGCCAATTCGTCTGTGTTCCAGCCGAATCCGACACCGAGCGAGACGCGGCCGCCGGAGAGATGGTCCAGGGTCGCAATCGACTTCGCCAGCGTGATCGGGTCGTGTTCGACCGGCAGCGCCACCGCCGTGGACAGCCGCACCCGCGAGGTCACCGCGCAGGCTGCGCCGAGCGAAACCCAGGGGTCGAGGGTGCGCATGTAGCGGTCGTCGGGCAGTGACTCGTCGCCGGTGGTGGGGTGGGCAGCTTCGCGCTTGATGGGGATGTGCGTGTGTTCGGGCACGTAGAACGTGGTGAAGCCGTGGTCGTCGGCGAGTTTGGCGGCCGATGCGGGGTCGATGCCCCGGTCGCTGGTGAAAAGTACGAGCCCGTAGTCCATACCAGGATTAGAACGTGTTCTAGTCCGAAGGGCAACGTCGGGGCCCCAATCGGGGCCCCAAAACGTCGCTTCGTTCAGCACCAGGGATACCGAAAGGGAAGCCAAGAAGTCCTGCGAGAGATCACCGCGAAGGCGAATCGGCCCGCCGTGGTATGTGGGCGGACTCGACGTTCGAGGACCTGGTTCAGTACAACGACGGCTTCCGCACCCAGTTGATCGGCACGCCCGACCGATCGCGGAACGCATTGCGGCATACCGTAAACGCGGCGTCGATCTGATTCTCGGCGGCTTCCTGCACTTCCAGGAGGAGATCGAATACTTCGGTTCACGCGTGCTCCCGCTGGTTCGCGAAACCGAGGCATCCGAGCAACATTCAACAGCGGAACCCTCGCTGGCGTCGCGGTGACCAGGAGTGCGCTAGCGTGGGTTCGAAGCCGTCCAGCACAGGAGAGGTCATGTCGTACCCCCAAGGTCCGCCCGGCAATCCCGGATACCCGCCCGCCCAGCAGCCGACCACGCAGTTCGCGGCGCCGACGCAACAGTTCGGTAGGGCGCCCGAGCCCGGTCCAGCCGCGGGTCCGAGCCAACTGCCGAAGTACCTGACCATCGCGGTCGTGGTCCTTGGCCTTGGCGTATACCTCTCCAGCTTCGGGCCGCTGTTCACCGCAGGCGCGGAGTACTTCACTCCCACGCTGCTGGATCTCGGCGTCGTCGCGGCCCTCGCCGCCGGGCTGATCGCCGGAGTGTCGCTGCTGCCGAAGCAGAAGCCTCTGCCTGCGGCCGTCGCGGTGCTGTCGGTGCTGGCGTTCCTCCTGGTGATTGCCATCGTGCTGACGGCGCCAGAGGGGGTGTCCGTCGACTGGGGCCTCTACCTGATCATCGCGTTCACCATGTTCCAGGCGATCGTCGCCGTGGCGGTGCTGCTGTTCGATGCGGGCGTCATCACCCCGCCCGCGCCACCGCAGCCTCGGTACGACCAGCAGTACGGCCAATACGGCGGGCCGAACGCGCCATACTACGGTCAGCAGCCCCAGCACGGCGGCCCGCCGCAGCACCAGCAGGGGTTGTCGCAACGTCCCGGTTATCCGTCCCAGTACGGCGCTTACCAGGGTGGCGGCCAGTCGGCCGGCGGATATTCCGGCAGCCAACCCAGCGGTCAGCACAGCGGCCCCCCGACCCCTCCGACCGGTTTCCCGACCTTCGGACAGCCGCCGTCGAGCTCCGCTCCGACGGGTCAGGCGCAGATGCCGTCGCAATCGGGAGCGTCTTCCACGCAGTCGGCCCCCCCACCGTCGTAGTCTGAGCCGCGCGTGCGTCAACTTCGCGCGCGTGTGAGCTTGTGCGAGGAGCGGCCTTAGTGGAAAACCGGCCAGTCGGCACACGCCAGGCGCGTGAGCTGCTTCGGGTCGCGTTCGGGCCGTCCATCGTGGCGCTGGGCGTCATCGCGGCCGTGGTGTTGCTGCAGCTGCTGATCGCCAACAGCGACATGACCGGCGCGCTCGGCGCAATCACCAGCATGTGGCTGGGCGTACACATGGTGCCGATCTCCATCGGCGGTAGCGAGCTGGGCGTGATGCCGTTGCTACCCATGCTCGCGATGGTGTGGGGAACCGCCCGCTCGACCGCCGGTGCGACATCGCCGCAGGGATCCTGGTTCGTGACGCGGTGGGTCGTCGCATCGGCCGTCGGCGGCCCACTGCTGATCGCGGCGATCTCCCTGGCCATCGTCCACGACGCGGCGTCGGTGTTCACCCAGCTTCAGACGCCGGATGCGCTGCGCGCATTCGGAAGCGTCCTGGCGGTGCACTTGGTCGGCGCGGTGATCGGGGTCGGGTCGCGCATCGGACGGCGCGTTCTGTCGGAATCGCCGCTTCCCGAGTGGCTGCCCGACGCGATTCGGGCCGCCAGTGCGGGCGTCTTGGCGCTGCTGGGACTGTCCGGCGTCGTGATGACCGGTTCGATGATCGTGCATTGGGCGACGATGCATGATCTCTACGGGATCACCGACTCGGTGTTCGGGCAGTTCAGCCTGACGTTGTTGTCGATTCTGTACATCCCCAACGTGCTCGTCGGAACGGCTGCGGTCGCTGTCGGGTCCAGTGCGCACGTCGGGTTGGCGACGTTCAGCTCGTTCACCGTCTTCGGTGGTGACATCCCCGCGCTGCCGGTGCTGGCCGCCGTGCCGACTCCACCGCTCGGCCCGGTCTGGGTGGCGCTGTTGATCGTCGGTGCAGTGTCGGGTGTCGCGTTGGGCCAGCAGGCGGCGCGACGACCGCTGCCCCTGCTGCCCGCGATCGGAAAGCTCGTCGTCGCGGCCGCGCTCGCGGCGCTGATCATGGCCGTGCTCGGCTACGCAGGCGGCGGGCGGCTGGGCAATTTCGGCGATGTCGGCGTCGATCAGGCCACGTTCGGACCCGCCCTCTTCCTGTGGTTCGCCGGTATCGGCGCGCTGACCGTGGCGATGACGGGTGGCATCGCGCGGCGGGTCAGGGTCCCCAAGCCCAAAACGGAACCCGAGCCCGAAGCTGAAGCCGAGCCCGAATCCGAGACGCAGCTGGGGGACGAGCCCGAATCCGAGACCGAGCTCGAGACCGAGTCGGACTTCGAGCCTGCGTTCGATGACGAGTCAGAGGCCGACTTCGAGCCCGCGTTCGAGCCCGAGGCGGAAACAGCCATCGAAGACCTCGAAGCGCAGGCCGCCGACGAACCGTTCGACGAGCCCCCGGCCGCCGCTCCGCGGCGTCGGGGCGAACACAGGGACGTCTTCGGAGATCCCGAGGACCACTTCGTCGTAGACGACGTCCCCGACGATGAAGCCACGCCGGGCGTGACCACGGACCGGGCGCCCGATCGCGACGATTAGGCTGCCAGGCGTGCAGCAACCGCTTCGAGTGCCCCCGAAGGTGCCCGCACGCGTTGTGGTGCTCGCATCGGGTACCGGTTCGCTGCTGCGATCCCTCCTCGACGCCACCGGCGGCGATTACCCGGCCGACATCATCGCCGTCGGCGTCGATCGCGACTGCCCGGCCGTCGACATCGCCGCGTCGGTATCGGTACCCAGCTATACCGTGCGGCTGCGCGATCACCCTGACCGCGAGGCCTGGGATGCTGCGATCACCGACGCGACCGCAGCGCAGGAACCTGATTTGATCGTGGCTGCCGGATTCATGAAAATCCTTGGGCCCCATTTTCTTTCCCGCTTCATGGGCCGGATCATCAACACCCATCCGGCGCTGCTGCCCTCGTTTCCCGGGGCACACGCGGTACCCGACGCGCTGGAATACGGAGTCAAGGTGACGGGGTGCAGCGTGCACCTCGTCGATGCAGGCACCGACACCGGGCCGTTGCTGGCCCAAGAAGCAGTGCCGGTGCTCGACGACGATGACGAAGCCTCCCTGCACGAGCGGATCAAAGTCGTCGAACGGCGACTACTGGTGGACGTGCTGGCCGCGGTGGCTACCCGCGGCGTGACCTGGACCGGACGAAAGGCGACATTGGGATGACTGACCGCAGGGCTATCCGGCGCGCGTTGGTAAGCGTGTACGACAAGACCGGTCTCACCGACCTCGCGCGTGGCCTGCACGAGGCGGGCGTCGAACTCGTCTCCACCGGGTCGACCGCGAAAACCATTGCTGACGCCGGTATTCCGGTCACTTCCGTCGAGCAGGTAACCGGGTTCCCCGAGGTACTCGACGGCAGGGTAAAAACCCTGCACCCGCATGTCCACGCGGGACTGCTCGCCGATCAGCGCAAGCCCGAACATGTTTCAGCGCTCGCCGAACTCGGCGTGGCGCCGTTCGAGCTGGTGATCGTCAATCTCTACCCGTTCACCCAGACCGTCGACTCCGGCGCGGGTGAAGACGAGTGCGTCGAGCAGATCGACATCGGTGGGCCGTCGATGGTGCGCGCCGCCGCCAAGAACCATCCGAGCGTCGCGGTGGTGGTCGATCCGCTGGGTTACGACGGTGTACTCGCCGCGGTACGCTCCGGTGGCTTCACGCTGGAGGAGCGGAAGAAGCTGGCCTCCTTGGCATTCCGGCACACCGCCGAATACGACGTCGCGGTCGCGGCGTGGATGTCGTCGGTGCTGGCGTCCGAAGGCGATGCGGCCCCGCCGTCGCTGCCGCTGTGGACGGGCGCGACGTGGCGACGCGAGGCGGTGTTGCGGTACGGCGAGAACCCGCACCAGCAGGCCGCGCTGTATCGCTATGACTCGGGATGGCCGGGCCTGGCGCAGGCGCAGCAGTTGCATGGCAAAGAGATGTCATACAACAACTACACCGACGCCGATGCCGCCTGGCGAGCGGCGTTCGACCACGAAGAGATCTGCGTGGCGATCATCAAGCACGCCAACCCCTGCGGGATCGCGATCTCGTCGGTGTCGGTGGCCGATGCGCACCGCAAGGCCCACGAATGCGATCCGCTGTCGGCGTTCGGTGGGGTGATCGCGGCCAACACCGAAGTGACGGTCGAGATGGCAGAGACGGTCGCCGACATCTTCACCGAGGTGATCATTGCGCCCGCCTACGAGTCGGGTGCCGTGGACGTGCTTGCGCGTAAGAAGAACATCCGCGTGCTGTTGGCGTCCGAACCGCAGCAGGGTGGGACCGAGTTCCGTCAGATCAGCGGCGGCCTGCTGATCCAGCAGCGCGACGAGTTCACCGCCCCCGGCGACGATTCGGCCAACTGGGAACTGGCCACCGGCTCACCCGCCGATCCGGCGACGCTGGCCGATCTGAAGTTCGCGTGGTTGGCGTGCCGCGCGGTGAAGTCGAACGCGATCGTGGTCGCCGCCGACGGCGCCACCGTCGGGGTCGGCATGGGTCAGGTCAATCGGGTCGACGCGGCCAAGCTGGCCGTGCAGCGGGCCGGCGATCGCGTGCGGGGTGCCGTCGCGGCGTCCGACGCGTTCTTCCCGTTCCCCGACGGGCTCGAGGTGCTCACCGAGGCCGGCGTCAAGGCGATCGTGCACCCGGGTGGTTCCGTGCGCGACGAAGAGGTCACCGCGGCGGCCGCCGAGGCGGGAATCACGCTTTACCTCACCGGGGCGCGTCACTTCGCGCACTGAATTCCCGACGAACGTGGGTTACCCGCACGCCTAAGGGCTCGCAAGCGTGCGAAAGCCCCACACTCGCGGGGATTCAGGAGTTGCGGATCTTGTCGATCAGCTTCGACTTGGTCAGCGATGAGTAGCCGGAGAGACCGATTTCCTTGGCGCGCTTCTTCAGGTCCGAGACCGTCCAGTCGTCGTACGACCCGGATTTCCCGCCCTTGCGCCCAACGGCCGACTTTCCGCGCGCCGCGGCGGCGTTGGCGATCCTGGCGGACTTCTGCTTCGAGTTGCCCTGTTCGCGCAGGTCCTCGTACAGCTTCTCGTTCTTGATGGACGGGTTCGGCATAATTGTCACTCCTTGATCGACTACTGATCGGAGGGTGCCCGCTGGCGACCCTTTTATGCAGAACAAGGGTCCTGGAACGTGTGCAGAATGTGACGGATTGGCGGCGTGTCCACCGGGGACACGCACGTTCGGGACACAAGTCGTAGCGTGGAGTTGTGACATCACCTAACGATTTGCCCCGGACCGTTGCCGAGCTGAGGGCCTCCGGTCACGTCGAGCGGGGCGTCAAGGCCGAAATCCGCGAGAACCTGCTGGCCGCGCTGGGCTCTGGGGCTTCCGGAGAGCAGGTGTGGCCGGGCATCCTGGGCTTCGAGGACACCGTGATCCCGCAGCTGGAACGGGCCCTGATCGCCGAGCACGACGTGGTGCTGCTCGGCGAACGCGGGCAGGGTAAGACGCGTCTGCTGCGCGCACTGACCGGGCTGCTCGACGAGTGGACCCCCGTCATCGCCGGTTCGGAACTGAACGAGCATCCGTACTCGCCGATCACACCCGAGTCCATCCGCCGGGCCGCCGACTCGGGCGACGACCTGCCGGTCGAGTGGCGACATCGCAGCGAGCGCTACACCGAGAAACTGGCGACTCCGGATACCAGCGTGGCCGACCTGGTCGGCGACATCGATCCGATCAAGGTGGCCGAGGGCCGCAGCCTCGGTGACCCCGAGACCATCGCCTACGGCCTCATCCCGCGGGCGCACCGAGGCATCGTCGCGATCAACGAGTTGCCCGACCTCGCGGAGCGCATCCAGGTGTCGATGCTCAACGTGATGGAGGAACGCGACATCCAGGTGCGCGGCTACACCCTGCGGCTGCCGCTCGACGTCTTCGTCGTCGCCAGCGCCAACCCCGAGGACTACACCAACCGCGGCCGCATCATCACGCCACTGAAGGATCGCTTCGGCGCCGAGATCCGCACCCACTACCCGTACGAACTCGAGGCCGAGGTCGGTGTCATCAAGCAGGAGGCCAAGCTCGCCTCCGAGGTGCCCGAGTACCTGGTGCACGTGCTCGCCCGGTTCGCGCGTTACCTGCGCGAGTCGCGGTCCATCGACCAGCGGTCCGGTGTGTCGGCGCGCTTCGCGATCGCGGCCGCGGAGACGGTCGCCGCCTCGGCGCGGCACCGTTCGGCCATCCTCGGCGAACAGGATCCGGTGGCGCGCGTGGTCGACCTCTCGACGGTGATCGATGTGCTGCGCGGCAAGCTGGAATTCGAATCCGGCGAGGAAGGCCGCGAACAGGCCGTGCTCGAACACCTGCTGCGCCGTGCCACCGCGGACACCGCGCAGCGGCTGCTCGGTGGCATCGATGTCGGGCCGCTGGTGATGGCGATCGAGAACGGTTCCGCGGTGACCACCGGAGAGCGCGTGTCCTCCCGTGACGTGCTGGCAGCGGTCCCCGAGGTTCCGGCGATCGCCGAGATCCAGCAGCGGCTCGAGGCGACGACGGACGGACAGCGCGCGGCGGCCGTCGAGATGGCGCTCGAGGCGCTGTATCTGGCCAAACGGATCGACAAGGTGTCTTCAGAAGGCGAAACCGTCTATGGCTGATTCCGGGGCCAGGCGCCTCACGCGGTATTCGCGATACACCGGCGGGCCTGATCCGCTGGCGCCGCCAATCGACCTGCGTGAGGCGCTCGAGCAGATCGGCCAGGACGTCATGGAGGGCAGCTCACCTCGGCGCGCGCTGTCGGAGCTCATGCGGCGCGGCACGCAGAACATGCGCGGTGCCGACAAGCTCGCCGCCGAGGCCAACCGACGGCGCCGGGAACTGTTGCAGCGCAACAACCTTGACGGCACCCTGCAGGAGATCAAGAAGCTGCTCGACGAGGCGGTGCTCGCCGAGCGCAAGGAGCTGGCGCGCGCGCTGGACGACGACGCACGGTTCAACGAGATGCGCATCGAGTCGTTGCCGCCCTCGCCGGCAAAGGCCGTGCAGGAGCTCTCCGACTATGACTGGCGCAGTGAAGAGGCGCGCGAAAAATACGACCAGATCAAGGATCTCCTCGGCCGCGAAATGCTTGACCAGCGCTTCGCGGGCATGAAGCAGGCGATGGAGAACGCCACCGACGAAGACCGCCAACGTGTCAACGAGATGCTCGACGATCTCAACGACCTGCTGGACAAGCATGCGCAGGGCAATGACACGCAGGAAGATTTTCAAAACTTCATGGACAAGCACGGCGAGTTCTTCCCGGAGAACCCGCGCAACGTCGAGGAGCTGCTGGACTCTTTGGCCAAGCGTGCCGCCGCCGCACAGCGCTTCCGTAACAGCCTGTCGCCTGATCAACGCGCCGAGCTTGATGCTTTGGCGCAGCAGGCATTTGGATCACCGTCGCTGATGAATGCGCTCAACCGGCTCGACAGCCACCTACAGGCGGCTCGGCCGGGCGAAGACTGGGATGGATCGTCGCGGTTCTCCGGTGATAACCCGATGGGCATGGGAGAAGGCACCCAGGCGATGGCCGATATCGCCGAACTGGAGGAGCTCGCAGAGGCGCTCTCGCAGAGTTACGCGGGCGCCACGATGGAGGACGTCGACCTCGATATGCTCGCTCGCCAACTGGGCGACGAGGCCGCGGTCGACGCCAAGACGTTGGCCGAACTCGAGCGGGCGCTGATGGACCAGGGATTTCTGGACCGCGGCTCGGACGGGCAGTGGCGGCTGTCTCCCAAAGCGATGCGACAGCTCGGACAGGCCGCACTTCGCGATGTGGCACAACAACTTTCAGGGCGACACGGCGAGCGCGAGACCCGCCGCGCGGGTGCGGCCGGAGAGCTCACCGGCGCGACGCGACCGTGGGCATTCGGTGACACCGAACCCTGGAACGTCACCCGCACGTTGACGAACACGGTGCTGCGTCAGGCCGGCACCGGCGGCGTCGACATGCCGTTGAAGTTCGCCGTCGAAGACGTGGAGATCTCCGAGACCGAGACCCGCACCCAGGCCGCGGTAGCACTGCTGGTCGACACGTCGTTTTCGATGGTGATGGAGAACCGGTGGCTGCCGATGAAGCGCACGGCGCTGGCGCTGAGCCACCTCGTCAGCACGCGATTCCGCTCGGATGCGTTGCAGATCATCGCCTTCGGCCGATATGCGCGCACCGTGTCCACCGCGGAACTGACCGGGCTGGAAGGCGTGTACGAGCAGGGCACCAACCTGCACCATGCGCTCGCACTGGCGGGTAGGCACCTGCGCCGCCATCCCAACGCGCAGCCGGTGCTGCTCGTCGTGACCGACGGTGAACCCACCGCACACCTGGAGAACTATCGAGACGGGGCCGGAGCTGAAGCGGCGGCTCAGCCGCCGGGTGTGTTCTTCGACTATCCGCCACATCCCCGCACCATCGCCCACACGGTCAAGGGCTTCGACGATATGGCGGGGCTGGGTGCGCAGGTGACGATCTTCCGGTTGGGCAGCGATCCGGGGCTGGCCAAGTTCATCGATCAGGTGGCGCGTCGTGTCGAGGGACGCGTCGTGGTGCCCGATGTCGACGGGCTGGGGGCCGCCGTCGTCGGCGACTACCTGCGGTCGCGGCGTCGGCATTGAGCAGGCTCGGCCTGCGTGCCGTTGAGCAGACGCGGCCTGGGGCCGCTAGACCGGCTTGCGCTTCCTGCGCTTGACGCCGACGCTGCCCCACAGCGAGAAGCCGCGGATGCGCACGCACGGCGCTCCCGGCGAGCCTTCCCCGGCCACACTTTGGTCGAAGGACCCCATCACCCCGACACCGCGCAGGTCCACGTTCACCTCGGGCGGCACCAAGATGGTCTGGCCGCCGAAGATCGAGTACGAGTGGATCTCGACTTCCGGTGAGGTGAAGTCGGCGTACCGCAAATCCACCACACCGCCGCCGAAGAGAGCAAACGTGGTCATTCGCTTCGGCACGTTCCAGCGGCCGCGGCGCTCGAACCCGCTCATGATTGCCAGCAGCATCGTCGACGGCGCAGGCCGCACCGGCCCGCCGCTGGGACCGCGCGAGGCGGAACCGGGCAGGTCCGCGGAGAGCCGATCGAGTTCGTCGTATGTCTGCGCGGCGTAGGCCCTGGTCAGGCGTTCTTCGTATTCGTTCAGCGGCAGTCGGCCCTGGGCAGCGGCATCGGTGAGAAGCTGCGCCATGTGGATGCGGTCGGTGTCTGCAGCGCGCCTTGAGCCGTTCCGCGACGCTGGAGTGCTCATCCCGGCCATCTGTTCTTTGCGCAGGCGCTCATCACGGCCATCTGTTCTTCGCGGAACCGCTCATCACTACCATCTGTTCTTCGCGCAGGCGCTCATCACCGACGAGCCTACGACGAACGCTGGCACATGCAAGGCCGATGTCCAAACTGTGCACTTATCAATGCCGGCGAATCAGATAGACAGGCGAACTTTATTCCGCGCCGGCCAAGTAGTCGGCAAACTCGATGGTGCCGACGGGGTTCTGGGGTGCGAGGTGCGCGCCCGATCGGTATGCGGCAACGATGCGTCCCGGGACGGGGACGGCCACCACTTTGCGGCGGCCCCCACGCGCGGTCAGGTACATCCGCCCCAACTCGACATGCGTGTGCACCGTCGGTCCGCCGATGTCGGGCACCCGGCCCGACGGCTCGGAATCGATCAGCTCGACGAGCCGACGCGCGACGTCGCGGGTGTCGATCGGCTGGAAGCTGACGTCGCGCAGCGCCCACAGCACGGGGGAGTACCGCTGGATCGCGAAGCTGGTGGCGATCAGGTCGTGGAACTGGGTGGCGCGCAGCACCGTATGGGCGACGCCGGAGGCCTCTAGTGCTTGCTCGACGCGGACCTTGGTTCGGTAGTAGGGCAACGGGATTCGGTCGATACCGACTATCGATACGTGCACGAGGTGGCCGACGCCGGCGCGTCGCACCGCCGACGTCAGGTGCTGCATCGCCCTGACATCCTTGTCGCCGGTCGGCTGCGTGGCGCAGTTGACGATCACATCCACCCCGTCGACCGCCGCGTCGATTCCCTCATCTGCCAGCAGATCGCCGCGGCGCCAGCGCACTTCAGTGTTGTCGTTGCGATCGCGCCGGCTCAGCGCATGCACCCCATGTCCGGCTGCCAGCGCGGCGTCCACCACGTGGCGACCGAGCGTGCCGGTCGCCCCGGTGACCAAGATTCGTGTCGCGATGTGCCGTGAACCCTAATGGACGGTCACCGCCGCGTGAAGACACACACGACTCGTCGCGGACCGTCGTCGAAACACGACCCTCCCTCACCGGGAAGCCGAACAGCGCAGCCTCTGCCCTCTCGGCGGGCCCGCCGCACGGCAGTCCGATGGATTTCTCGAACAGCGGGTCGCACGTCACGACGAAGTATCCGGCAATCGACGGGTCGACGATCAACACCGCCGCGGCGTGCTGGGGTCACACTGTCTCGCTAGGGTCTCGCCCAGTTCGGCGGGCGCTTCTGCAGAAACGCCATCATGCCTTCTCTGGCCTCTTCGGAGACGAACAAGTCGGCGGACTGCCGCGTCAACGCCTCGGCGTCCCGGTCGAACGTCGCCAGCAGCGGCGCGGTCGTCAGGGCCTTGGAGGCGGCCAACCCCTGCGGCGAGGCCTTACCGATCTCTGCGGCCAGCGCCGCCACCGTCGCCTCGACGTCGTCGGTGGCGACGGTTATGAGGCCGATGGCGGCGGCCTCGGCGGCGCCGAACTTCTCGCCGGTCACGAAGTAGCGGCCTGCCGCGCGGGTCGTCATCTTCGGCAGCAAGGTGAGTGAAATGATCGACGGCGCAACACCAATGCGCGCTTCGGTCAACGCGAACGTGCTCGCCTGGCCCGCCACCGCGATGTCGCATGCGCCCACCAGTCCCAGCCCACCGGCGCGGACGTGTCCGTCGATCGAGCCGATCACCGGGATCGGCAGTTCGAGGATCCGGCGCAGCAACCGGGTCAGCTCGCGTGCCCGTTCGACGGCGATATCGGCCGGGTCACCGCCTGAGGCTTGTGCGAGATCAGCTCCTGCGCAGAAGGTTCCGCCGGTGTGGCCAAGCACCACCGCGCGGACTCCGCCATCCGTGGTGGCGTCGGTCAGGCCCTGGTGCAGCTGCTCGACCAGCGCGGTCGACAGCGCGTTGCGGTTCTCCGGCGAGTCCAGCGTCAGGCGCGCAACACTGCCCTCGACGGAATAGCGGACGAGCGCGCTCATCAGTACGACCTGGGCAGACCCAGCGACGTCTGCGCGACGAAGTTGAGGATCATCTCTCGGCTCACGGGTGCGATGCGGGCCAACCGCGACGCCACCAGCACCGAGGCGATGCCGTACTCCTTCGTCAGGCCGTTGCCGCCGAGGCATTGCACCGCCTGGTCGACCGCGCGCACCGACGCCTCACCCGCCGCATACTTGGCCATGTTCGCGGCCTCGGCTGCGCCGACATCGTCGCCGAGGTCGTACAGCGATGCGGCCTTCTGCATCATCAGCTTCGCCAGCTCGATCTCGATGTGGTTCTGCGCCAACGGGTGTGACAGTCCTTGGTGCGCGCCGATCGGCGTCTTCCACACCTGGCGCGTCTTCACGTACTCGGTGGCCTTGTTGATCGCGAACCGGCCCATCCCGACCGCGCTGGCGGCGCCCATGATGCGCTCCGGGTTGAGTCCGGCGAACAGCTGCGCGATGGCCGCGTCTTCGGACCCGACGAGCGCGTCGGCGGGAAGTCGCACCTCGTCCAGGAACAGCTGGAACTGGTTCTCGGGGCTGACGATCTCCATGTCGATCTTGGTCCACGTCATGCCCGGTGTATCGGTGGGCACCACGAACAGTGCGGGCTTGAGATTGCCGGTTTTGTGATCCTCGGTACGGCCGACGATGAGCACCGCCTGGGCCTGGTCGACGCCCGAGATATAGACCTTCTGGCCCGACAGAATCCAGTCGCTGCCGTCACGGCGGGCGGTGGTGGTGATCTTGTGACTGTTCGAGCCCGCGTCGGGTTCGGTGATCGCGAACGCCATCGTGATCGAACCGTCGGCGATCCCCGGGATCCAGCGCTTCTTCTGCTCCTCGGTGCCGAACTTGGCGATGATGGTGCCGTTGATGGCGGGGGAGACCACCATCAAGAGCAGGGCGCAGCCGGCGGCGGACATCTCCTCCATGACCAGCGACAGCTCGTACATTCCGGCCCCGCCGCCGCCGTACTCTTCGGGCAGGTTCACCCCGATGAAGCCGAGTTTGCCTGCCTCGCTCCATAATTCGGTGGTGTGCTCACCCTTGCGGGACTTCTCCAGGTAGTACTTCTCGCCATAGTTGGCGGCCATCGCGGCGACTGCCTTGCGCAGGGCCTGCTGTTCTTCGGTCTCGACGAAGCTGCTCATGTGTTTCCTTAGGGGTTGTCCACTCGGGCGAGTACGGCCCCGACGTCGACCTGCTGGCCGACCTCGACGTTGAGTTCGGCGAGCACTCCGTCGCCGGGCGAGGTCACGGTGTGCTCCATCTTCATCGCCTCCAGCCACACCAGTGGCTGCCCGGCGGTCACCGGGTCGCCCACCGCGGCGCCGATGCGCAACACCGAGCCGGGCATGGGCGCCAACAGCGACCCCTGCGCAACAGCGGCATCGGGGTCGCCGAAGCGAGGTAGCGCCACGAGATGCACGGGCCCCAGGGATGAGTCGACGTAGACGTCGGCGCCGTATCGCGCGACATCGAAGGCACGCTCCACACCGGTGATGGACAGCACGACGCGATCGGCGGCGGAGGATACGAGACCGACGCCGTCATGGTCGGGAAGGTGCACGTCGTTGCGGGTATCGCGGTAGCGCACCACGTGCTCTCCGCCGGCAGCGTCGCCGTAGGACTTGGTCTGGAATCCGGACGCCAAGTTGCGCCAGCCGCTCGGCGCGGCGGCGAACACCGTTGCGCTGTCACGGTTCTGCCTGGCATCGGCAAGCGCCGCGGCGACCGCGGAGAGTGCGGCGACCCGGTCGTCGCCCAGTGGGGCGGATAACCGGTCGAGGCCGTGGGTGTCGAAGAACGCCGTATCGGTGGCGCCGTCGAGGAACGCCGGGTGTCGCAGCACGTTGACCAACAAGTCGCGGTTGGTCCTGATGCCGTGCAACCGCGTGCGGGTCAGCGCATCGGCAAGGACGGCCACGGCCTGGCGTCGTGTCGGTGCGTAGGAGATGACCTTGGCGAGCATCGGGTCATAGAAGATCGACACCTCCGAGCCGTCCTTGATGCCGGTGTCGACACGCACCGTCCGCGGTACCTCGAACCGGTGCACGGTGCCCGCCTGCGGCTGCCAGTTCTTCGCCGGGTCTTCGGCGTACAGCCGCGCCTCGATGGACGATCCACGCGACGGTGGCGGTTCGGGATCGAGCCGTCCGCCATCGGCGACGTGCAGCTGCAACTCGACGAGGTCCAGCCCGGTGGTGGCCTCGGTGACGGGATGTTCGACCTGCAGTCGGGTGTTCATCTCGAGGAAGTAAAAGGACCCCGCCCCTTGATCATCTGGGTCCGCCATGAACTCGACGGTGCCCGCACCGGCGTAGCCGATGGCCTCGGCGGCCAGCCGCGCGGCGTCGAACAGCTTGGCGCGCATGCCTTCCGTTCGCTCGACGAGCGGCGAGGGCGCCTCTTCGATGATCTTCTGATGGCGACGCTGGATCGAGCATTCGCGTTCGCCGACCGCCCACACGGTGCCGTGCTGGTCGGCCATCACCTGGACCTCGACGTGATGACCGGTGGCGAGGTAGCGCTCGCAGAACACGGTCGGATCGCCGAAGGCCGACTGCGCTTCGCGGCGTGCGGCCTCCACCTGGTCCGGCAGTGACGACAACTCGTCGACCACCCGCATACCGCGGCCGCCGCCACCGGCAGAGGCCTTGATCAGCACCGGCAACTGGTCGGCGGTAACGGTGTCGGGATCGAGTTCCTCGAGCACCGGCACGCCCGCGGCCGCCATCATCTTCTTCGCCTCGATCTTGGAGCCCATTGCGGCGACCGCGGCCACGGGTGGACCGATCCACGTAAGCCCGGCATCGATTACCGCGGCGGCGAAGTCAGAGTTCTCCGAGAGGAATCCGTATCCAGGGTGGATCGCGTCGGCCCCGGCCGCCTGTGCCGCGGCGACCAGCTGCGCCGCGTCGAGGTAGCCCTTGGTGCCTTCCAGCCGCACCCGGGCGTCCGCCTCGGCGACGTGCGGAGACGCCGCGTCGGGATCGGTGTACACGGCGACCGTGCCGATGCCGAGCTTGCGGCAGGTGTCGAACACGCGGCGAGCGATCTCGCCGCGATTGGCAACCAGCACTCGACTGATCATGAGGCTCACATCCGGAAGACGCCGAAATTCGACGTCCCCTTGATCGGGCCATTCGCGATGGCGGACAGGCACATTCCCAGCACCGTGCGGGTGTCTCGCGGGTCGATCACCCCGTCGTCGTAGAGCCGGCCCGACAGGAACATCGGCAGCGACTCAGCCTCGATCTGCGCTTCCACAGCGGCCCGCAGGGCGGCGTCGGCGTCCTCGTCGACCTGCTGGCCGCGGGCCTCGGCGGCGGCGCGGCTGACGATCGACAGCACGCCCGCCAGCTGCGTGCCACCCATGACAGCGGACTTGGAGCTGGGCCACGCGAACAGGAACCGGGGATCGTAGGCGCGGCCGCACATCCCGTAGTGGCCCGCACCGTAGGAGGCGCCGATCAGCAGGGAGATGTGCGGCACGGTGGAATTCGAGACGGCGTTGATCATCATCGAGCCGTGCTTGATCATCCCGCCCTCCTCGTACTTGCGGCCGACCATGTAGCCGGTCGTGTTGTGCAGGAACAACAGTGGCGTGTCAGCGCGGTTGGCCAGCTGGATGAACTGGGTGGCCTTCTGCGACTCCTCGGAGAACAACACCCCGCGGTGGTTGGCCAGGATTCCGATCGGATAGCCGTAGAGGGTGGCCCAGCCGGTCACCAGGGAGCCGCCGTAGAGGGGTTTGAGCTCGTCGAAGTCGGAGCCGTCGACGATGCGGGCGATGACGTCACGCGGGTCGAACGGGATGCGCAGATCGGCGGGGACGATGCCGACCAGCTCCTCCGGATCGAACAGTGGCTCGGTGACCGGGCCCGGCGCGGGACCCTGCTTGCGCCAGTTCAACCTGGCCACGATGCGACGGCCGATGCGGATCGCGTCGAGCTCGTCGACTGCGAAGTAGTCGGCGAGTCCCGAAGTGCGGGCGTGCATCTCGGCGCCGCCGAGCGATTCGTCGTCGGATTCCTCGCCGGTCGCCATCTTCACCAGCGGCGGCCCGGCCAGGAAGACCTTGGAACGCTCTTTGATCATCACAACGTGGTCGGACATGCCGGGGATGTAGGCACCGCCGGCCGTCGAGTTGCCGAACACCAGCGCGATGGTCGGGATCCCCGCCGCCGAGAGCCGGGTGAGGTCGCGGAACATCTGACCGCCGGGTATGAAGATCTCCTTCTGCGTCGGCAGATCGGCACCGCCGGATTCCACCAGTGACACCACCGGCAGTCGGTTCTGGAGCGCGATCTGGTTGGCGCGCAGGATCTTCTTCAGTGTCCACGGATTGCTGGTGCCGCCCTTGACCGTCGGGTCGTTCGACACGATGAGGCACTCCACGCCCTCGATCGCGCCGATGCCCGTCACGACGCTGGCCCCCACGGCGAAGTCGCTACCCCATGCGGCCAGCGGGCTGAGTTCCAGGAACGGCGAATCGGGGTCGAGCAGCATCTCGATGCGCTCGCGCGCGGTCATCTTTCCGCGGTCGTGATGACGTTTGACGTACTTTTCACCGCCACCTGCCAACGCCTTGGCGTGCTCGGTCTCGAGTTCGGCGAGTTTGGCGGTCATCACGTCCGCGGCCTCGGAGAACGCCGCCGACCTCTTGTCGATGGTCGACTTCAGGGCGGTCATGATTGGAACCCAAGGGTTTTCGCGGCGAGGCCGGTGAGAATCTCCGTCGTACCCCCGCCGATGCCGAGGATGCGCATATCCCGGTACTGTCGCTCCACTTCGGATTCGCTCATGTATCCCATCCCGCCGAACAACTGGACCGCCTGGTTGGCCACCCACTCGCCGGCCTCGACGGCGGTGTTCTTGGCGAAGCAGACTTGAGTGATCAAGGAATTGGTCTTTCCGTTCGATGTCGCCGCCGGAGCGGCTCCGGCCGCCAGTTGCCGCTCCACCACGTTTCGCGTGTACACGCGGGCCACATCGACCCGCCGCGCCATTTCGGCAAGGGTGTTCTGCACGGATTGACGCGCGATCAACGGCCTGCCGAACGTTTCACGGTTGCGGCACCATTCGACGGTCAGGTCGAGGCACCGTTGCGCGCTCGCGTACGCCTGGGCGGCCAGCCCGACGCGTTCGGAGACGAATGCGCCTGCGATTTGGATGAATCCGGTGTTCTCTCCGCCGATGAGGTTGGCGGCGGGCACCCGCACATCTGTGTAGGAGAGCTCGGCGGTGTCACTGGACCGCCAGCCCATTTTGTCCAGTTTGCGGGTGACTTGCAATCCGGGCGTGTTCTTGTCGACGACGATCAGCGAAACACCCGCAGCGCCGGCGCCTCCCGTGCGCGCCGCGGTCACCACGTAGTCCGCCCGCACACCGGAGGTGATGTAGGTCTTCGCGCCGTTGATGACGTAGTCATCGCCATCGCGGACGGCGCGCGTGGTCAGGTGCCCGACATCCGAACCGCCACCCGGTTCGGTGATGGCGAGGCTGCCGATCAGGTCGCCGCGCAGTGTCGGCCGCACATAGGTGTCGATCAACCGCTCGTCGCCGGAGGCGATCATGTGCGGCACCGAGATCCCGCAGGTGAACAGCGAGGCGAACACGCCGCCGGGTGCGCCGGAGTAGTGCATCTCCTCGCAGATGACCACCGCGTCCGCACCGTCGCCGCCGCCCCCGCCTACGGCTTCGGGCATGCCTGCCCCCAGCAAGCCCGCATCGCCCGCCTTGCGGTGCAGATCGCGGGGCAGGTCGCCGCTGCGCTCCCACTCGTCGACGTTGGGCAGGATCTCGCGTTCTGCGAACGCCCGCACAGTCTTTCGAAGTTGCTCCCGTTCCGGGGTGTGCCAGATGCTCATGCGGTTTCCTCGGGTATTTCTCGACAGAACTCGACAGGCATGTCGACGGTGCGGCTGCGCAGCCATTCGCCCAGCCCCTTGGCCTGTGGATCGAAGCGGGCCTGATAGGCCACACCCTGGCCGAGGATACCCTCGATCACGAAGTTGACCGCCCGCAATTGCGGCAGCAGATGCCGTGTGACATCCAGATCGGCTGTCTCAGGCAGCAATTCGCGAAGCTTGTCGACGGTGAGGGTGTGCGCCAGCCAACGCCAGTGATCGTCGCGCCGTACCCACAAACCGACGTTGGCGCTGCCGCCCTTGTCCCCGCTGCGCGCGCCGGCAATCCGTCCCAGCGGCACGCGTCGGGTGTCGCCGTCGGGGAGTGGTTCGGGCAATGCCGGTGGCGGGACATCCGCCAGTTCCAGGGTCGCCGAGGCTGCGGGAATGTCGGTGCGGCTGCCGTCGGCGTGCACGGCGACATGTGCGACCTCGGTGGCGGGCACGAATGCGGGGCGGAAAACGCCGTAGATCTGACCGCCACCCGGTGGCGCGGTGCTGGTGAAGCCGGGATAACTGGCCAACGCGAGTTCGACAGCCGCCGAGGAGAATTGACGTCCGACCTTGGCGTGATCGGGGTCGCGCACCACGCATCGCAGCAGTGCGCTGGCGGCTTCCTCGGTGTCGGCGTCGGCGTGATCGGTGCGCGCCAGCGTCCACTGCATCTCGGCGGGCTTGTCCGCCAGGGCGCTCTCGAGCTGTCTGCGTACCAGCGCGGCCTTGGCCTCGATGTCCAATCCGGTGAGCACCAAGGTCATCTCGTTGCGGAATCCACCGATGCTGTTGAGCGAGACCTTCAACGTCGGAGGCGGTGCTTCGCCCGTCACCCCGCTGATGCGAACGCGGTCCGGCCCGTCGTCGCTGAGTTCGATGGTGTCGACGCGCAGCGTCGCATCGGGATTGGCGTATCGCGCACCGGTGATCTCGTAGAGCAGTTGTGCGGTGACGGTGTCGACAGAGACCGCTCCGCCGGTACCCGGGTGTTTGGTGATGACCGACGATCCGTCGGAGTGGATTTCGGCGAGCGGAAAGCCCGGATGCGTGAGGTCGGCGATCTCGGTGAAGAACGAGTAGTTGCCGCCGGTGGCCTGCGCACCGCACTCGATGACGTGGCCTGCGGCGATCGCGCCCGCGAGCCGGTCGTATTCGGTGCGACCCCATCCGTGGTGCGCGGCGGCCGGCCCGACGATGACCGACGCGTCGGTGACGCGACCGGTGACGACGACGTCCGCGCCGGAGTTCAGGCAGTCGACGATGCCCCACGCCCCGAGGTACGCGTTGGCCGCCAGCGGTGTGCCTGCGAACCCCAACTCCTCGGCTCGCGGCAGCAGATCGTCGCCCTCGACGTGGGCCACGCGCACAGTCAACCCGAGACGGTTCGCCAGTTCCCGTACGGCCTGGGCCAAACCGGCGGGGTTGAGGCCCCCGGCGTTCGCGACGATCCGCACGCCACGATCCAACGCGGTGCCGAGGCACTCCTCGAGCTGGATCAGAAAGGTCTTCGCGTAGCCGCGGTCGGGCGTCTTGGCGCGGTCGCGGGCCAGGATCAGCATGGTGAGTTCGGCGAGGTAGTCACCGGTGAGATAGTCCAGCTCACCGCCCGTGAGCATCTCCCGCATGGCCGCAAGACGGTCACCGTAGAAGCCCGAGTAGTTGCCGATGCGGACCGCTGCAGAACTAGTAGCCACGCGCCTCCTTGCGACGTATCAACCAACCGGTAGGTTAGCGGGTACCGGTGGTATCGCGCCAAGCCACTCCGCCGTTTTGGAGGCTACGCAGGTCACCGGCTATCCTGAAGGGCAATTGCCGATGCCTGAGTCGTTGCGCGGCACATACTCATCAGAGATAGACCCTCGACTAGGAGATTTACGATCATGGCTGTCCCCAAGCGGAGGATGTCGCGCGCGAATACCCGTAGCCGGCGTTCGCAGTGGAAGGCCAAGCGCACCGAGCTCGTCGGCGTGACGGTTGCCGGTCAGCAGCACAAGGTGCCGCGCCGCCTGCTCAAGGCTGCGCGCCTCGGCCTCATCGATCTCGACCGCCGCTGATCTCGCTCCCGCTCGTCGGGCGGGTCTTCTCCCGGTGAGATCGGCGCGCCTCTCAGGCCGCTCTCAGACAGCGGGTTGACACTGTGGCTGTGCGAATACTTGTCGTCGACGATGATCGCGCTGTGCGCGAATCGCTGCGTCGATCGCTCTCCTTCAATGGTTACTCCGTCGAGCTGGCGCAGGACGGACTCGAAGCTCTCGATCTGATCGCCAGCGATCGGCCGGATGCCGTCGTGCTGGACGTGATGATGCCGCGGCTCGACGGCCTCGAGGTGTGCCGTCAGCTTCGCAGCACCGGCGACGACCTGCCGATACTCGTGCTGACCGCGCGAGACTCGGTCTCCGAACGTGTCGCCGGCCTGGACGCGGGTGCCGACGACTATCTCCCGAAGCCGTTCGCGCTGGAGGAATTGCTCGCCCGCATGCGCGCCTTGCTGCGGCGCACCTCGCCCGATGAGGGCACGGATACACCGGCGATGACGTTCTCCGACCTGTCGCTGGATCCGGTCACTCGCGAGGTCACCCGCGGCCAACGTTCGATCAGCCTGACGCGCACCGAGTTCGCGCTGCTCGAGATGCTCATCGCGAACCCGCGGCGGGTGCTCACCCGCAGCCGCATCCTCGAAGAGGTGTGGGGTTTCGACTTCCCGACCTCGGGCAACGCCCTCGAGGTGTACGTCGGCTACCTCCGCCGTAAGACCGAGGCGCAAGGAGAGCCGCGACTGATCCACACCGTGCGCGGGGTGGGTTATGTCCTGCGCGAGACACCTCCCTGATGTCAGCTCGGAAATCCTCGCCTCGGCCCGGGCCATATGCACAGACGGCGCAGTCGACGGCCAGTTCGTTGTCGCTGCGCTGGCGGGTGATGCTGCTCGCGATGTCGATGGTGGCGATGGTGGTGGTCTTGATGGCCGTCGCCGTGTACGCCGTTGTCTCGCGCGCGCTCTACGACGATATGGACAACCAGCTGCACAGCCGTGCCAGCCTGCTGATCGAAAGCGGCTCGCTGACCACCGATCCCGGTAAAGCGATCGAGGGCACCGCGTACTCCGACGTGAACGCGATGCTGATCAATCCCGGCCGCTCGATTTTCACCGCGAACCAGCAGGGGCAGACGCTTCCACTGGGTGATCCCGAGAAAGCCGTCATCCGTGGCGACCTGTGGATGTCGAAGCGATCGGTCGATCAGCAGCGGGTGCTGGCCCTGCATCTGTCCAACGGCAGTTCGTTGCTGATCTCCAAGAGCCTGGTGCCGACCGACAAGCTGCTCAAGCGGTTGGGCACCGTGCTGCTCATCGTCGGTGGCGTCGGGGTGGTGGTGGCCGCCATGGCGGGCGGCGCTGTCGCCCGGGCAGGCCTTCGACCGGTGGCGCGGCTGACCGAAGCGGCCGAGCGGGTGGCCCGCACCGACGACCTGCGACCGATTCCGGTCTATG
The DNA here is from genome assembly GCA_019749805.1 of Mycobacteriaceae bacterium. GTDB lineage: Bacteria > Actinomycetota > Actinomycetes > Mycobacteriales > Mycobacteriaceae > Mycobacterium. Next base: position 35,667 of record JAIEPH010000100.1, read on the forward strand.
GCAGCGACGAACTCGCCCGTCTCACCGAGGCTTTCAACATGATGCTGCGTGCATTGGCTGAATCACGCGAGCGACAAGCGCGACTAGTGACCGATGCCGGACACGAATTGCGTACGCCGCTGACGTCGTTGCGCACCAACGTCGAACTGTTGATGGCATCGATGGCCCCTGGCGCCCCGAGACTGCCCGAGGAGGATTTGGAGGGTCTGCGGGAAGACGTCATCGCCCAGATCGAAGAACTGTCCACCCTCGTCGGTGATCTGGTCGACCTGACCCGCGACGAGGCCGGTGTCGTTATTCACGAGCCCGTGGACATGACCGAAATCGTCGACCGCTCGCTGGAACGAGTTCGCCGTCGCCGCAACGACATTCAGTTCGATGTGAATCTTGTGCCGTGGCAGGTTTACGGCGACGGCGGCGGACTGGGCCGCGCAGTGCTCAATGTCCTGGACAACGCCGCCAAATGGAGTCCGCCCGGCGGGCGGGTCGGCGTGCGGTTGACACAGGTCGACCAGGTGCACGCTGAGCTGGTAGTGACCGATCAGGGTCCCGGTATCCCACCGCAGGAACGGCGGTTCGTGTTCGAGCGGTTTTTCCGCTCGGCCTCCGCACGTGCGATGCCGGGTTCGGGACTGGGCCTGGCGATCGTGAAACAGGTTGTGCTCAAACACGGCGGCGCGCTGCGCGTGGAATACGCTGTTCCCGGCGGACAGTCGCCGGGCACGGCGATCCATATGGTGCTGCCCGGCAGGCCGATGCCCGGTGAGCCCGCGCGACACGCGGTCGCAAGCGTGGACTTGCCCGTGGTCAGCGCCGACAATGATTGACCAGGGCGCGTTGGGGGAAGCAAGTCTGTGCGTGTCCCAAAGGTTCTCTAAGTGGATTCTCAGCCCGCTTAGGCAACTTTGACAGTGCGAACGCCGTTGTTCTGGATGTCGGACCCCAAAAGAGGAAAGGAGCACCGCAGAGACATGACCAACCACCCGAGGTATTCGCCGCCACCGCCACCGGGTCGTCGGCCCGGCGGGCCCGAGCACGCGGCACCCGGATACCCCGGTGCACAGCGGCCCGATCCCTACCAGCAGTCGTATGACTGGCGATACCAGACCCAACAACAGCAGCAGCCTTTCCGCGCCCCCTTTGACCCGTATGGCGGTGCGCCTGCAACCGGGCAGTATCCCCAGGCTTCGATGCCTCCACCACCTCAGAAGCGTTCTCGCGCAGGTGCTTTGACGGCCGGCGCCCTCGCGGTGGCAATCGTGTCCGCCGGTATCGGTGGGGGAGTTGCGGTGCTCGCGCAGCCCGACCGGCCCGCAGCCACGTCGAGCGCCAACGGCGCCGCCCCCGGGGTGCCCGTCGCCAGCCTGCCCGCCGGCTCGGTCGAACAGGTCGCGGCGAAAGTCGTGCCCAGCGTCGTCAAGCTCGAGGTGGACCTCGGCCGGCAATCCGAGGAGGGCTCCGGGATCATCCTGTCCTCGGACGGCCTCATCTTGACCAACAACCACGTCGTCACAGCGGCCCAGGGCGGACCAGACGGGCCAGGTGGGCCAGGCGCACCTGGTCGGGCGGGTGCCGCACAGACCAAGGTGACGTTCGCCGACGGCCGCAGCGCACCGTTCACCGTGGTCGGGACCGACCCCAACAGCGACATCGCCGTGGTCCGCACCGAGGGAGTGACGGGCTTGACCCCGATCACCATCGGCTCATCGGCCAACCTGCGGGTGGGCCAGGACGTCGTGGCGGTCGGATCGCCGCTCGGACTCGAGGGCACCGTGACCACCGGCATCATCAGCGCACTGAACCGGCCGGTCGCCGCGGGCGGCGACATCCGCAACCAGAACACCGTGCTGGATGCGGTCCAGACCGACGCGGCCATCAACCCCGGCAACTCCGGAGGTGCGCTGGTCAACATGAACGGTGAACTGGTCGGCGTCAACTCGGCCATCGCCACATTGGGCGGTGACGCCGACGGGCAGCAGGCTCAAGGCGGTTCGATCGGGCTGGGCTTCGCCATTCCGGTCGACCAGGCCAAGCGAATCGCGGACGAACTGATCGACAACGGCACCGCCTCGCACGCCTCTCTGGGTGTCCAGGTCGGAAACGACGCGACGGTAGACGGCGCGCGAATCGTCGAGGTCACCGGTGGCGGTGCTGCTGCTGCGGCGGGTCTGCCCAGCGGTGTCGTGGTCACCAAGGTCGACGACCGGGTGATCAACAGTGCCGACGCGCTGGTGGCAGCGGTGCGATCCAGGGCTCCCGGCGAGAAGCTGACCTTGACCTACCTCGATTCCGCCGGGAAGCCGCAGACGGTGGAGGTCACCCTCGGCAAGGCCCAGCAGTGAGGCCCACGGGGGGTTCCGGACCCGCCACGTTGATAGTGGCCGCGCCGCTGTCTGTGCCCGGATATACGGTTGGCGTCATGGAACAGCCAGGGGAGTTGGTGGGCCGGGCACTGGTCGTCGTGGTGGATGACCGCACTGCGCACGGTGACGAGGAGGACCACAGCGGTCCCCTGGTCACAGAACTGCTCGGTGAGGCGGGTTTCGTCGTGGACGGCGTGGTAGTGGTGTCGGCCGATGAGGTCGAGATCCGCAACGCGCTGAACACGGCGGTGATCGGCGGAGTCGACCTGGTGGTATCGGTGGGCGGGACCGGTGTCACCCCGCGTGACGTCACACCTGAGGCGACGCTCGATCTGCTCGACCGCGAACTGCTCGGCATCGCCGAGGCCCTGCGAGCATCGGGGTTGTCCGCTGGTGTCGCCGATGCCGGCCTATCGCGCGGTCTGGCCGGAATCTCTGGCAGCACCCTGGTCGTCAACCTCGCTGGCTCGCGCGCGGCGGTGCGCGACGGAATGGCGACACTCACTCCTTTGGCGATCCAGATCATCGGGCAGCTGTCGAGCCTCGAGATCTAGCCAGCGCTACAAGCCCGAAATCAAAGTGTGATCTTCATCACAGCAGAGGGACCGGCCGATGGCAGATCGACCCGCACGGTCGCGCGAGGCAGTTAACAAGTTTTCGGGTGACGCGCTGCAACCCAAACCTGTTGACGACCGTGACAGTTTATATTCTGACGAGCCCGACCACGATCGCTGGTTGCGCGAAAACACGCCGCCACACCATCAGTGAGCTGTGGTTTCAGTGTAACTACGGGTGACGCCCTCCCTCGCATCTTTAACGGTGCCGGCCACTTTCAGCAAAGAAGATCTGCTGGGTTGATGTGTCGCATCTCGGTGTCCGCGAATGCGGCAAACCGCGTTGCGGAAGTGAGCGGAGTGGCCAATCTGGTGACGCCCGCCATGTCGAACTCAAGCTCGCGTTGTCGGGGGTGATGCCTGACCGTTATGTTCCTTGTCGATGACGACGATGAGCGAGACGTAAGAGCGGCATGTGAGTCTCTCATTTTCCTCACATAAGACTCCTGCAGGGCCAGGCACGGACAACAGAACACAGAGAGACTCCCCGTCGGGTCACTGTCGACATAGCTAGGGAGAACATGAAGGCATTCAGTCGGGTGCTGATGGCTTTGGTTTTGGCAGTAGCCGGGGCGATCGCGTCTTTGTTCGTGAGCACTAGCACCTCTCACGCGGGGCTGGACAACGAGCTGAGCCTTGTTGACGGCCAAGACCGGACACTGACCATCCAGCAGTGGGACACCTTCCTCAATGGTGTGTTCCCGTTGGACCGCAACCGGCTGACTCGCGAGTGGTTCCATAGTGGCCGCGCCAAGTACATCGTGGCCGGTGAGGGCGCTGGTGATTTCGAGGGCACCTTGGAGCTGGGTTACCAGATCGGCTTCCCGTGGTCACTAGGTGTAGGCATTAACTTCAGCTATACCACGCCGAACATCCTGTTCGACCAGCTTAATCCGGTGGTTCCGATCAATCCAAATGGTGGTCTTGGTTTCATCACCACGCCGAATTTATTTCCGGGTGCCTCGATCAGCGCCGATCTCGGTAACGGTCCGGGGATTCAGGAGGTCGCGACGTTCTCAGTAGATGTCCAAGGTCCGGAAGGCGGCGTGGCGGTTTCAAATGCGCATGGCACCGTGACTGGTGCGGCTGGAGGCGTGCTGCTGCGTCCGTTCGCTCGGCTCATCTCGTCGGCTGGTGACAGTGTCACCACCTACGGCGAGTCCTGGAACATGAACTAACAGGTCTTCCCGGGCTGTTCCAGCTCGATGTGACGATAAACTGTTCGATTGTTGTCATGAATTTCGGCCCCAGCGCGGTCAACGGCGTCGCCACCACATGTTGGGTCGTGCCGCCACGCGCTCGGCCACCGGCTAGGCTCACGTGCCTTAATTCCGAGGAGCGGCCTGCCCCGTGTTGCTGGTCACCTCGACGTTTCGGCTGCGGTCATATCGAGAAGCGTCATCGAAGGGCGCCTTGAGCGTTGCGGTGAGGTGTCGGCGGTTGACGATCAATCCAGCGATGGCAAGCGCGGCATACACGCCGCACAGGATCAGCCGTCCCGCGGTGGAAGTGATTGGGAATTGCACGGCGAAAAGTGCCAGCAGCGCCCAGGCCGTATAGCGGTGGAACTGAGGTGAGCCCTTCGTAGTGGTCCAGTTGTTGTGCGACTCTGTTGCCCGGTGTTCGGGCGAGGAAGAATCAACAA
>JAIEPH010000029.1 GCA_019749805.1 Mycobacteriaceae bacterium
AGTTCGCTCTACAGTGGACCACGACCCATCAACCCCAAGTCGCATAGCGACTGGACCACCAAACGGGTCCCCCTCAGAACCGCAGCGCCAGGATGAGAGCCACGCCCATCATCGTCTGCGTCGCGGTCAGCAGCACTTCTTCAATCTGGCGGCCGTCGAGCTGCAAGACGGTCCCACCGCCGCCGAACATGTAGGCCACCGGCAGCGACCCCACCAGCAATGTCCACTGGTTGACCTTCGATGAAATCAGCATCGCAATCGCGGCCGTGCCCTTGCCGCGAGCGGCGAACAGGATCGCGATGATGAACTCGGGAGCCTCAGAGGCCAGCGGCGCCAGCCACTGCACTAGCAGGAACCGGTCGATGCCCAGTTCGGTGCCCGCGCCGATCAGACTCTCAGCGAACGGTTCGGCGCACAGCAGAATGATCGCGGCGGCCACCGCCAATAAGGCGAGCACCGTGGTGCGGCGGACACGATCGGGCAGGGCCCCGATGGCCGCGGCCGTCCCGATCAGCTCTGGCTCCTCGACTTCGCCCCGTGTTAGTCGGTACAGGTAGAAGCCGAACCACCCCAGCAGCGCCATACCGATGGTGATGTCAATGTGCCCGCTGAGCGGAATACCGAACGCGACGACGCCAGCGATCAACAGAAACCCGAGTTCCAAGCGATTAGCTGAATCCAGCTGCAACGCCGAGGTTTTACCGTTGTTCAGCTTGCGCGTCACGGCGAGCGCGACCAGCACCACGACCGGCCAGCCCAGACCCATCAACAGCCGGTTCGATCCGGTCATGTTCGCTGCGGCGTATTGGACGTAGTCGGGAGCGCGGCCGGCGGTGTAGGCGTAATACAGATCGACGGCGTACTCGGGCAGCACCGCAATGAGTGCCAGCACCGCGATCGCAAGACCACCCGAGACGTCGATCTGGGCGGCCTCGGCCGCCCAGGCCAGCAGGAAACTCGCCGACACCACAGCCACGCCGTAAACACACAGCGCCAGAACCGGATTCGGGTGCAGGCCGATAACGCGCAGCACCAACGCGGGCATGATGAACACGCTGGTGATCAGCGCTGAGCGGATCAGCGAGCGGCGGTGATTCATCGCGGTGGATCCGTCGGTGCGGATCGGCGTCGTGACGGACATGGGTTGTCCTTCGTTCGGCGACCGGATCCAGCGCAGGTCGAGACTCCGGTCGGCAACAGTGGTGTCGTCCGAAGGTCTCGCTCGCCGGACCAGAGGTCCGGTGGATGACCGGGCGGCAAGACCGCCAGTGTGTCGACCATCCGCTCCCGCCGCGGCGAGGCGACGGCGAGGAACTACTCCCCTTCACCGACGACCGTACACACGGATCCGCAACGGAGCAATGTAGGGAGCGCATCAAATAAATCCGGCTGGCGGATAGAATTTTGCTGCTCAGCGTCCTGGAATCCGAAAGTTTGGCTGGACGACATTTTTTCTGTGGCAAACCTGTCGCTTCGGGATTTCGCCGTTCACTCACATTTACAACGGTGACTCGATCGGCACCTCGTTTCGGCAACTGGAACCCACGCTGCTGGGGCGGTCATCGGGTGTGTTGATCGGTGCGCCGTTAGCTATCCGGCCCGCTTTCGCCGAGCGATAATCTTGGAGGTGCGTAGCCGGTAGGACTCGGTGCCAGTTTCGAGGATGTGGGCGTTAAAGGTGATGCGGTCGACGATCGCGGCGATCAGACGCGGGTCGGAGAATGCCGCTCCCCACTCACTGAACGGCAAGTTGCTGGCAAGCCCGATACTTGCCCTTTCCTCCCTCTCAGCGATGATCTGGAACAGCAATTCGGCTCCGCGAGGGTCAATTTGGACGTGGCAAGCTCGTCAAGCAGAAGTAAATCGAGTCGGCCGTAGCGGGCCACCACGCGGGTGAGGATGCGTTCGTCGGCGGCTTCCACGAGTTCGTTGACCAGTTGGGCGCAGGTGACGTAACGCACCTTGCGGCCCTGCTCGCAGGCGGCCAAGCCAAGACCGATGATCAGATGAGTTTTCCCAGTTCCGCTGTCGCCGAGCAGCACCACGGGTTCACCGGCGTTGAGGTAGTTCCCGGAGGCCAATGTTGCCAGCTGGGCGGGTTCAATCGTCTTGATGGCGTCGACGTCGAACTCTCACCGTCGCCAAACAGACGTCCATTGCGATTCGATTACACGCTCGGCCGAACGTAGGCGGTCCGCGCCAAGCGACTTACGCGTGAGAGGCGTACATCATTCCCGGTCTAATGAAAATGATTTTCATTTCCTATAGACTTCCGGCGTGTGGTTTTGCGTGATCGCCCCATCGAGGGGACGTCGCTCCAGCGGACGTTGGCGGTCGGTGCAATCGCGATTAGAGGTCAGGGAGTGGCGGTCACCAACACAGCGCCACGAGATTTGGCATCGTGGGATGGCAGGCCACGATCTGCGGCGTCCCCGCGCTCGCAGCATCCTGAAGGGACGTGCCATGGTGGCGTTGCGGGCCGCGTTTGCCCTATTCGTTTCCATCGCAACAGCCTTTTTTCAAGCGGGTCACGCCCGCGCGCAGCCAGACACCGAGTCGAGCCTGGTTGACGGACGGGGCCGTACGCTCACCGTCCAACAGTCAGACACCGTCCTTAATGGGGTGTATTCGCTGGACCGCGATAGGTCAACTCGGGAATGGTTCCAGTCGGCTCGGGGTCATTATCGCGTGGTCGGCTCTGCAGCCGAAACGTTCGAAGGCAGCCTGGAATTGGGGTATCAGATCGGCTTCCCATGGTCACAGGATGTGGTCTTCAACTTCCGTTACACCACGCCGAACGTCCTGATTGATCAGGGCGATCTTGCCGCACCCTCCTTCGGGCTCAACTCGGTATCCACACCTGACTTGCTCCCAGGCATGTCCGTCAGCGCGGACCTACATAACGGCCCCGGCATTCAAGAGGTTTCCATTCTGTCGGTCGATGTTACGGGACCCAGCGGCGGCGTCGCGGTGTCGAATGCGCACGGCACAGTCGCGCGTGCTGCGGGTGGTGTGCTGCTACGACTATTCGTGCGGCTCACCTCCTCGACAGGTGACAGCGTCTCCACTTATAGCGAACCATGGAGTATGAACTAGTGGTAGATCTTCGAAAGTCCGCCATGGAAAGACCTGCCATGGCGGCATCCTCGGCGGTTCTTAGACTCAATGGGTACACCGTCGGTGCCGTTGGCGGTGTGCCTCGGTCTGGCCTTTTCCCTCGATGTCAGTTTCTAGGCCGGCGGCACAGGCTCAGGGGTTGGCTGGGCGGGCGGCACAAGCCCCGGCGGGAAATTCGTTCCGGAGGGCGGTGCAGTACCCGGCAGCGGCGCGCCCAATTGAGTGTCGGCGGTCATGTAATTCCCCAGGGGTAGCCGTCGCGTAATTCCCCAGGTTCGGGCGCTGCTGTGGTGAGGGTAGCGAAGCTGCGTCTGGTTGTCAGGTGGTGGTTGTTCCGGGTCGTTTTCGGGGTCGGTAGGACGGGCCGTCCATGCGTACTTGGTGGCTGGTGTTGATTAGGCGGTCGAGCAGCGATTGGGCGACGACGGGGTTGGGGAACAGTGGATACCAGTCTTCGGGGCTCGGTTGCTGGTCAGGATGAGCGGCTTGGCGGCGATGGCGCGATCGGAGACCAGGTCATAGAGGTCGTCGCTTTGGGTGGGGGTGTGCTCGCGCATCGCGAAGTCATCGACGATGAGGACCAGGGGGCGGGTGTATTCACGCATGCGTTGGCCGATGGTGCGATCAGCGTGCCCGCCGGCCAGGTCGGGCGAGCATGCGCGAGCATTTGACGAATCGGATGTCGCCGCCGCGTCGGGCCACTTGGTGTCCGAGTGCTTGTGCGACAGGGGTTTTGCCGACATCCACGGGTCCGTAGAGGATGACTGATTCGCCGGCGTCCAGCCAGCGCAGCGCGGCCAGGTCGCGCAGCATCGCGGCGGGCAGTTTGGGGCTGACGGTGAAGTCGAAGTCGTCGAAGGTGTTGTGCTGTTCAAAGCGGGCGCGGCGGACTCGCCGGGCCAGGGCCGCGGTCTCACGGCGGGTGATTTCGTCTTCGCAGAGCACCTGCAGGAATTCCAGGTGCCCGAGTTTGCCGTCGCGGGTCTGGGCCAGGCGGGCATCGCGGGTGTCGAGCATCCCGGTCAGTTTCAACGTCTTCAGGGCTGCCCGCAGGCTGGGATCGTGAATGGTCATGGCAAGTAACCTTTGTTCGGTGTGATTGTGGGAGAACGGATTCAGGCCGTTTGTTCGGTGTCGAAGGCGTCTGGGCCGCGCAGCATCGCCGGTGGCATCGCGGCCGGTCGACCGCTGCGATCGTCGCCGTGTTCGGCGCCGGCGGCCAGGATGCCTTTGACGGTGCGATAGCCGGGATCAACGACGGCGATGGCGCGAGCGCATGCGGCGTCCAGGCGGGCATCGCCGTAGGTTTCGCGTAGTCGGATGATCCCTTGGGATGGCGCGCAGCCGGTGGATGGCATTGACCGCCGAGAGTTCGGCGACGAGGGCGACCGCGCTGGGTCCGATCTGTTCGGCCTGGGCCCGACACCAGCTCACCGTGCGCAGACTGTGGGCGATCTTGTGCGGCGGGTAGTGCTCGAAGTTCGTCGAGCGACCCGACAGATGCAGGACGTGGGTGGCGACCACCGCATGATTGTGAAAGATCTGCACCACATCGGCGGCCGCACGCACCGTGACTTGTTGGCCGAGCAGCCGCCATGGCACCGAGTACAACGCCTTGCCGGATTTGACGTGGCAGTCCGGGGCCACCTTGCCCAGGGTGTATGTCACCGCCTCAAAAGGACGGGGCGGCAACGGCATCAACGCATCGTGCTCGACGGCGGCGAACAGAGATGCAGGCGTCTGCCCGTCGATCCCGCGGGTGCTTGCGGCGCCCGTAGACCTCGGTGCACCACCGCAGAGCATCGCCCTGCATCTGCGGCATCGAGTCGAAGTGCCGCCCGGCGAAAAACGAGTCCCGAATGTTGGGTATCGGGCGTTCGATGCGCGGTTTGTCCTTCGGTTATCCGGCCCGGGCCGGGTCGACCAGGGCGTGTCATTCCATCTGTGTAAGTCCGGGGTGGTCCATCATCGGACCGCCATTCGGGCGGACAGAAGGGGTGTTTTGTGACGAAGACCACGCAGTCGCCGGCTCAAGAGAAGTCGGCTGCGCGGCAACTGGCGGAGACGTTTTCGGCTGAGACGCTGGATTCGTTGATCAAGGATGCGGTCAAATCCGGCACGCCGATCGATGGCGCGGATGGTTTGCTCAACGAGTTGACCAAGGCGGTGTTGGAGCGTGCGCTGGATTCGGAGCTGACCCATCATCTGGGCTATGAGTCCGGCGATCCGGCCGGACGCGGGTCGGGCAATTCCCGCAACGGCTCCACGCCCAAGACGGTGTCCACGGTCAACGGCCCGGTCGATATCAGGGTGCCCCGTGACCGCAACAGCTCGTTCGAGCCGGCGATCGTGGCGAAGAAGACCCGCCGGCTCAATAACATCAATTCTGTTGTGCTGTCACTGTATTCGCGCGGTATGACCACCCGCGACATCGAGGCCCACCTCGAGGAGGTCTATGGCGCGAGCGTGTCGCGAGAACTGATCTCCAACGTCACCGAGGTCGTGGTCGACGAGATCAAGGCCTGGCAGGCCCGCCCGCTCGACGAGGTCTATCCAATCCTCTACATCGACGGGCTGCGACTGCGCATCAAGGACAACGGGGACATCACCACCAAGGTGGCCTATCTGGCCATCGGCGTGGATCTGGAGGGCCGCAAACACGCCCTGGGGGTCTGGATCCAAGACAGCGAGGGTGCGAAGTTCTGGCAGAAAGTCGTCATCGACCTGCGCAACCGCGCAGTACGCGACATCCTGATCGCCTGCTGCGACGGGCTGACCGGGCTGCCCGACGCGATCCGCTCGATCTACCCCGACACCGTGGTGCAGACCTGCGTGGTGCACGTGATCCGCAACGCGATGCGGTTCGTGTCCTACAAGGACCGCAAGAAGGTCGCCACCTCGATGCGCGCGATCTACACCGCCCCGACCGTGGATGCCGCCGAGCTCGCCCTCAAAGACTTCGACACCGCCTACGGCGCCCAGTACCCGGGTGCCGTCGACGTGTGGCGCAACGCCTGGCCGGAGTTCGTGCCGTTCCTGGACTACCCGGTCGAGCTCCGCAAGATCGTCTACACCACCAACGCGATCGAATCGATCAACTTCCAGCTACGCAAGATCACCAAGAACCGCGGCCACTTCCCCGATAAGGACGCGGCGATGAAGTTGCTGTATCTGGGGTTGCGCAACATCTCCAGCGAGCGGGGAGGATTCTCCGGCACCGGAACCTACAACTGGACTGTGGCGTTGAACACACTCGCCAGACTGTTCCCGGCCGAATTCCGTTGTGCTAGAGTCCAACTCGTAGTCAAATCACCTCTGACTTACACAAAGATCGTGACAGGCTCGTCGACCAGGGTGCCGTAGAACGCGGCGAGCTCGCCATAGGTCAGGTTGATCTGCGGGTCATACAGATCAGGGCGGACCACCCGGTCGCGCCAGGCACCGCGCCGAAGAACTCGAACGCCGCCACATGCGAAGCGTTCCAGGATGTTTGATTCATCCGCAGGACCGGCTGGACGAACAGTGCCCGCGAGCACGACAGGATCATCGCGAACACCTACACCGCCACCCGACGGCCCGAGGTGGGGTCGCACCACAGGGCGAGCTTGCCGTAGTCGATCTGTGCTTCGCTGCCCGGCTCCACAGCACCACGCGGCACTGTCACTCGCGCTTCGAGACGTGACTCGGTGAAAGTGCTTGTGATATACGACGTACCGTCGATTCCGATACCTCGACCCGGTGGTCATCGCGCAACCGCTGAGCGATGGTCGCCCCCGTCACCGGCACCTTCAGCTGGTCGGTGATCCACCGGTGATGGGCCGCGATCTGCTCCTAGGTCAACGCCCGCGCCGCGGGGTCGCGCAACTCGGGGAACCAACGTCCTATCCGCGCCCGCCACAGCTCCTCGTCGAACGCCTCAGCCGGGCGTGGTTGCAGACCGTCAGCGAGCGCCGGGGCCAGGTACTTGCGGATCGTCTTGCGGTCGATGTTGAGTGCCTGATGTATCTGCACCTGCGATCGGCCGGCGTTCCAGTGCCGGAACATCTCCACGAAGTCGGTCACGTTCCACGATCTCCTTGCCACCTCAAGGCCCCTTCCAGGCCCCCTTGGTGGGGCATCTGAACGGAGCGAACCTGAGCAGCACCCCGACCCCGCCGGACACGCCCCAAAGGGGTGGGGAATTACGTGACGGCGGGTGGGGAATTACGTGACGGACAACCCCTCAAACCTGGGGAATTACGTGACCGCTGACAGTGAGGGGTCGTCATGCAACTGCCATGCCTGACCATGGTGGCGCGCAACGACCGATGAAGGCCGGGGAGGGCGCCCAGGGCACAACGGTCCCTGGACGGGCGGCCCAACGGTCCCTGGACGGGCGGCACCACCCCACCCCGTCCTGCGGTACCGCCCGGCTTTGACGACAGCCGCCGGTGTTTCCACAAGGCCGGATTCGCGCCCGCTCGTGTGTTTCGCCCATTCGCCGAGCAGCCCTCCGCAATCCCGCACGACCGCCGAACACCAAGGCCATACCCCACGACACAGGTACACAAACTCGCAACTACTGTCAGACTACATAGAAGAGGCGAGCTGCCGGAACCGAGTTGTCGGCTGTTCGCTCAATCGCCCGAAAGGACACGTTGCCATGCGACTAATGACCACGCTGACCACGACGATCACCGCTGCGTTTGTCACCGCGGCAACAGCGTTCGCCGCACCAGCCAATGCCACCGAGCATTGCCCGCACAAATTCGGTTCGGCACAACAGATCGCCGAGGCCGGGGGCGCGGTGGTCCAAGAGTGGGCAGTTGCCGACCTCCAGAAGTCCGAAACAGTACTGCCGGGGTACAGCCCTCGCGGACAGCTCTGGGAAGCATCGGCGACAGTACGTGCAGCCACGGGTACCGTCACCCCGATCATCCCCAACCTGCACGCAGTTACCGCCGCCGGCCAGCGCTACCCCGTGCTGTGGCAGATCGCTACCCCCCAAGGCTTGCCCGCCGCCACACTCGCGCAAGGCCAAAGCTCCAGCGGCAAAGTCTATTTCGACATCGAGGGTGCAGAGCCGATGGCAGTGATCTACGCCGACGGGAACGGCACCCAGATGATGTGGTGCTGCGATGGAACCATGAAGATGCCGATGCCGATGGACAACTGCCCAATGTGTGCAGCTATGGAAAAGCCGTGCTTACACTGCCGCGATCGGATGTAGAACCCTAGACCTTGCCCTGCACGGCGCGAAGGCACGGCGCGAAGGAAGGACAACTCGCGGCAGAGCAGGTGGTGTTACTCGCTGTGGTGGTGATCGCGCTCAGTTCTGTGTGAAAGATCCGTTGCCGGAGCCGGATGCTCAACCCGTCGAGGACGTCGAACTGGCTACGCTGAGTTGGGTGCACTGGCACAACACCAGCCGCCTCCACGGCTACCTGGGCGACGTTCCTCCGGCCGGGTTCTACGATGCACAACGGGCCGACCAACCCCTGGTCGACATCCAATAGCGCGAGCCTTCGGCAGAACCAGGGCGCACCCACCGGCCCAGCACTGCTCACCGATACCGATTTCAGCGGCCACATGAGCGACCGGCCGGCCCGTCTCGGGCACCACGCGCGCAACCTGCTCCCGAAACTCCAGAGCTTTACACTCGCACGACATGCGGACATCCTTCCCGCTGGACCAGCAGTCCACCAGTCAGGGGTCAACCCCAGTATCGCGTGACGCGTCATCGAAGCAGCGGGTCCAATCGTTACTGTGCACCACGCGGGTCGTTGGGTGCCAGCTCGCGCCGGCGGCCGGCGATTCGGATTATCTCGTCGGCGACTAGTAGTGGCTCGGTGATGACCACTTGATGATTCGACCGCGCCGCCTCGACATGACGCGCACCCAATCGCACTGCCGCCCGACGGTGCGCCCCCAAGAACGCCTTACGGATGGACCTGTCGAAGATCGTCGACTTCATCCCTGAGATGACAGTGATCGGGGTGTCCCCGAGGACAGGCGAATTACGCCGCAGACTCTGCAGACCCTGGATGAAGAACCGTTCCTCTTCGTCGGCCGCCTGGACGGCACGCACTGTGAGATCTTCGGTAACCAGATCGTGCACCACGTCCGCAGGCATGCCCGGCATGGCCCGCCGGACGGCCAGCGGTAGCAGGCGCAGACGCCTCAGGACGCCGAGCACCCACCGGCCGGCCAGCACGATCATCCGCAGGTGTTTGAGCGACGACCCGCAGCAGACGTCGAGATGTTCGTCAGCGTGGTCGATGAGCACCAGCCCTGCGATCCGGCACGGATTCGCGGCTGCAGCAGCAAGGGCGATCGTTCCGCCGTAGCTGTGCCCGGCTAGGACGTACGGGGCCGCATCCAGCGCTGACAGCAGCTGGTTGAGGTCATCGGCGATGCGTTCCAGCGTGCGTGTTTCAGGGTCGTCGTCACTGCGCCCCAGGTTGGCTCGGTCATAAGCCACGGTCCGGAATCGTTGCGCCACAAGCGGCTGCACGAGTCCCCACTCCGATCGGGAAGCGCCTAAACCCGATTCGAACACCACGGCTTCTTCACCAACACCGACTTACCCGTCGACGCGGCCGACATCACCCACCAGGGGCGCGATTTTGCCGGCTTCGGTGATGCGTGCTGTGATCGAATATGCGATGCGACCAGGCGCCGTCCCGCTATCCGAAAAATTCTCGGTAGTGTGCGGAAGAACCGGGATGCGTCTGCTTCCTGGCTTAGAGAATGCGCGAATTCCTGGCTTAGAGAATGCGCGAACTGACAGAGAGGCTCCACGCCATGCCAGCTTCTGCTTCGGCTGCAGTAGCGGACGCCGACGCCGCCGAGGACCGACCTCGCAGCCTGCGTGACCGTCTGACAACCGTCGCGAGGTACGACCTTCCGGCGTCGATCGTGGTCTTTCTCGTTGCGGTGCCGTTGTCGATCGGGATCGCAATCGCCTCCAACGCACCGATTATGGCGGGGCTGATCGCCGCGGTCGTCGGCGGCATAATTGCCGGCGCGGTGGGGGGAGCGCCACTGCTTGCCTCAGGTCCGGCCGCCGGCTTGACAGTAGTGGTAGCCGAGACGATCAATACCTTCGGCTGGAAGACCACCACCGCCATCGTCGTCGGAGCCGGTTTGCTGCAAGTAATTCTCGGCGTGAGCCGGCTCGCGCGATCGGCGCTGGCCATATCGCCGATCGTGGTGCACGCAATGCTCGCCGGGATCGGCATTACGATCGCCCTTCAACAAGTTCACGTACTGCTCGGCGGCAGCTCTCGGAGTTCGGTGTGGCGCAACTTGACCGAATTGCCGGCTCAGCTTCGGTCTCCCCACCTAAGCGACATCGTCGTAGGGCTCATTGTCATCGCGATCATGCTGAGCTGGAAACGAAGCCCGGCTCGGCTACAAATACTTCCCGGGCCGCTAGTCGCAATCGTCGCCGCGACGGCGATATCCTTCGTGCCGCCGCTGAACGCCGACAGGATCGAACTCAACGGTTCGATCCTCGACGCGATCGGCTTGCCGACTCTGCCGGACGGCAGCTGGGTGCCGGTTGTACTGGCTGTGTTGACCATCGCGTTGATCGCCAGCGTGGAAAGCTTGCTTTCGGCAGTTGCGGTCGACAAGATGCACAGTGGCCCGAAAGCCAATCTGAACCGCGAGCTCATCGGTCAGGGCGCGGCCAATATGGTGTCGGGGATGCTCGGCGGGCTGCCGGTAACCGGCGTGATCGTCCGCAGCGCAACCAACGTGGCGGCCGGTGCACGCACGCAGGCTTCGTCGATTTTGCACGGCGTGTGGGTGCTGCTGTTTTCCGTGTTGCTGGCCGGTCTCGTGCAACAAATTCCGAAGGCCGCCCTGGCCGGGTTGCTGATCGTGATCGGTATCCAGTTGGTCAAGTTGGCACACATCCGGCTCGCCTGGCGTACCGGCGACCTGGCTGTTTATGCGATCACAGTCACCGGAGTTCTGTTCCTGAACCTGCTGGAAGGCGTCGCCATCGGAATCGCCGTCACCCTCGTCGTGGTGTTGTGGCGGGTGGTGCGCGCCTCAGTACATGCCGAACCGATCGACGAGGAGCATCACGAATGGCGTCTCACACTCGAAGGGACCCTCAGTTTCCTTTCCTTGCCGCGGCTGTCGCGCGTGCTGGCCTCAATTCCGCGTGGCACCCGGGTCACCGTGGAGATCACAGTCGACTTCCTTGATCACGCCGCATACGACGCCATCGAGGAGTGGTCTCGGCGGCACCGCCTGGCTGGCGGCTCGGTTTGCATCGACGAAATCGGCGAGACCGCGATGACAGCGGCCACCGAAGGACCGCCGATTCGCCGGTCGCACAGCGCGACAGCCCGCGGCCTATCGCCCTGGCGCTCTCACGGCCACCACCCAGGGGACACCGGTTCGATGCTCACCCCGGTGTTGGACGGCGTCGCGCGTTACCATCGCCGACACGCCCCGCTGGTTCGCGAACATCTCAACGAGCTGCGCGGCGGGCAGCGACCCCACGCTCTGTTCCTGACCTGCGCAGACGCTCGCTTGGTGCCCAATGTCATCACCGCCAGCGGGCCCGGTGATCTTTTCACCGTGCGCAACCTCGGCAACCTCGTTCAGCCGAACGCCGCTGACATGTCGATGGAAGCCGCATTGGCGTACGGGATCATCGAGTTAAACGTCAACACCATGATCATCTGCGGCCACTCCAGATGCGGAGCGATGACGGCATTACTCTCCGACGCTGGCCATCGTGACGGCATTCCGGCCGCTGTTGCGGCATGGATCGACCAGGCGCTGCCAATCCTCGACGCGTTCCGCGCCGGTCACCCCGTCGGCCGGGCGGCGGCCAGGCGGGGGTACGACGTCTGCGATCAGTTGGCAATGGTCAACGTGGCTTGGCAAATTCAGAGCTTGAAAGGCCATCCCGTGGTGGGTCCCGCTCTGGAAGAGCGGCGATTAGATACATTGGGGCTCTTCTTCGACGTCGCCTCGGGCCGGGTACTGCGCATTACAGAGAGCGACGTCGAAGACCTCGGCGTGCCGAGCGACTGAGTCTTCCAACAGGGTAAGTCCCTTGGGCGTCGGACAGCGGGGTCTCCAATCGGCTCAATCATCCACGCCGGCCTGGATGATTGATCGCGCCGGGATGCGGTTGCGGGCCGGGCGGGCCAACTCGGGCAAGGGTGCGGCGCGCATGGTCACCGGAGCGATCGCGATGATTCTTCGCGGGACCGACCAAAGTCACTCGAGCAAAGGATTCGACGCGATGACCAACTGCCCACAATATTGACTGGCCAGCTGTGCTGGCTGATCGACTCACCACCTGCCACCCCGATGTGCTGCGCGAGCTGCTGGCAACTTTCATCCACGCCCTGATGGGTGCGGAGGCCGACGCCCTGTGCGGTGCGGGTCAATCCGGTCAACGAGGCGGCGGCCACAACGACGGTTGCGGCCGCCGCTTCACCCTGCCCACTTAACAAAACACTCCCCATATCAGCGTCCTATGTTGCTCGAAGCGGCAGCCTCGGCGAGGTGCTCTTCCCACCCCAAACATGAACGGACGCAGTCATTCTTGTCCAAGCTGCTCTGAGGCCGACGGGGTTAACCTCAGGCGTGCGTTCCTGCGGCGGCACATGCCGTTTGGGCGTTGTAGGCGTCGTTGTTGAGCTCGGTGGCCGCATTGTCAAGGGTGTCACCGCCGCCACGGAGTCCCATGATCAACAGGAGCTTCGTCGCGTCCACTGACCATGCCCGCATCGGCGCGGCGATCTCGGGCTGCAGACCCGGTGTCGCCGACGCGGTCATGGCCGCGGCCGCCGCTTCCCGCAGCGCGGTCCGACCGGTCACGTTACTGTTCCTGACAGTCGGATCTCTGTAGTCGGGAAAGTCCGTACCTTCGGTGGCGTCGGCGAAACCCGAGTAATAGGTCGCGGCGAAATTCAGCGTTGTGGCGAACTGCTTGCAGGCCACCGCCGCCGCGGGATTGACGTTGTCCGAGGTCGGCGCGGGGACCGTTACCATATCCGGAGCCGGCGTGTCCGTCTGTTCCGCGTCGTTGGGGTCGGCGGATGCGGTTCCGACGACCGCTAGCCCGATGCCAAACGCGATGAGAGACGCGGCCAGCGCGCGCTCGCAAACATGTGATGACCTCAACAATTCCTCCTGCCGTGTCGGCCTGATCGCGGGCGTTGCCGCGCCACCGGACCACCTGATCTTGCCCTCACCGCCGTTGAGCCGCTCTCCGTGCGAGACCACAGCAGTGTCAGGCGAATACGAGGCCGCGGTGATCGACAGAGAGCTCTCATGGTCAGGTTCAAGGCGTGGTTGTATATATCGAATGGTCGATTCTACAGCTCGCCAAATGATGAACCGCCGCTCAACGCTGGGTGCCCGTGCGGTATCCATTCGGTGCCGCGGACAGCCAGAGACGCCCTCGATAGGTATGTGGCATGAACTGTTTTCGGTCCGTTTACCGTTTGGACACCCGGCCACTCAATCATACGACGCGACAGTTCCTTGAATTCGGACCACGAGAGGCGTCACTGCAACATGCCGAATCGTTTTGCCACCTTGACCGCCGTCTGCATGCTGATCCCGGTTGGGGCGGCGCCACTCGCGTCGGCCGAACCGCCCCCGGATCCCGCGGTGGAGCCGGCGGGAAACGCCGCACCTCCGCCCCCGCCGCCGAACAACGGGGTCGTCCCGCCCGCGGCACCGGGGGTCTTGGATACCCCGGACGGTTGGCATTTGACGGTGTCCGCGGTAGCCGAGACCCAGCTGCCGGTGGCGCCGCTGACTACCTCGCTGGCGTCGCGCGAATACCTCGTGGGCGGCACGTTCGCCGGGTCGATCACGGGCTCGGGCAAAACCGAGCTGAACGGCGGAAAACTGGAGGCAGGGTATCAGATCGGTTGCGGCATTACGCAAAATACAATCGAAACTCTTGTCGGGGCCGGTATTACCCCTTCGATCCGCATACCGTTTGCTGACACCGATCCGTCCTTCGCTCCGAACCTCCAATACCGGGGAAGAATAGACCTCCGTCCCGGCACCGTGTCCACGGTTGCGGTCGACGAGAAAGAGTTCGAGGGGAACGAAGCGCGGGTCACGATCACCGGTTTCCGCATTGGCGTCGACCAATGCGCCGGTCAGTCGTTCGTCCGGTCGTACGCGACGCTGACTAGCTCGACCGAGAACACCGAGGATGTCATCACCTATCTCGGTGTCACCAAGGCCGTGTGATGCGGTTTCGCAAGCGCGGCTGTGCCGGCGTCGATTTGGTGCCGCCGCGAAGCCGCTCATGCAGCGAGACCTCGTGGGTTTAGGGATCGAGGCGCCGGTTCGCCTCCCGCCGACACCGGCGTGTCCGTCACCGTGGTCACGCACTGAACTGTCCGCCGACGTGATCGATCGCGCAGTGGCCGAAGCGGTCTCGCGGGCCACGGTGCGTCGCCAGCTGGCCGCGGCGCGATCAAGCCGCGCCAATGGTTCACCCGTGCCGTTCTCCAGCCAATCCATTTCAGAGGTGGCTTACCAGCTTGAGAGACACGCACTCGATAGTTTCGGGTGGCAAGTGTTGTTCATCCGTTCACCGTTTAGATACCTGGTCCGTCGATCATTCGGCGGAACAGTTTCTTTGGATTCCGACGACGAGAGGCGCTGCCGCACAATGTTTATTCGTTTAGCCACTCTGGCCGCTGTTTGCATGCTGGTCCCGACCGGGACAGCTCCGCTCGCCGCAGCGGAGCCGGATCCCAACCCGCCGCCGGTACCCGTCGCAAACGCCGGCCCCCCGCCGGACACCGGCGCCGTCCCGTCGGAGCAGCCGGGAATCGTCACGACCCCGGACGGCTGGCAGTTGACGGTGGCTGCGGCGAACGAGACCCAGCTGCCGGTGGCGCCGCTGACTACCGCGCTGTCGTCACGTGAATATCTCGTGGGCGCCACGTTTACCGGGTCGATCACGGGCTCAGGTAACACTACGTTGGACGGCGGAAAGCTGGAGGTCGGCTATCAGATCGGCTGCGGCATCGAACTGGATAGGATTCGGCTGGCTGGCCAGATTGGCATTGGCACGTCGGGGTCGACGCTGGCAGGTCTCGTACCTACCGGCGCCTCGCTCCCGATCAGCGGTACGTTTGAAGTCCAGCCCAAGCCGGGCGAGGTGACCACCGTGTCGGTGACCGAGAAGAAGTTCAAGGCCCAGGATGCCCGGGTCACCGTCAAGGATGTTCACATCAAGATCGACGGCTGCGTCGGTCAGTCGTTCCTGCGGTCGTTCGCGGTATTGACGAGCTCGACCACGGACACCAACGACATCGTCGCTTACTACGGCGCCACCAAGACCGTCTGACATCAGAGGTGGAGCGTGGGTATCCGAGCCGAAGGAGACGCCAGCCATGAGTAGCCGAGATCGCGGGGCGGTCGCCAAGGACGTGATCGCGAGCATTGTGGTGACCGGCGCGCTCGCCGTCGGTGCGGCGGTCGCCCACACGGCGCCCGCCGCCGCGGACCCTCCCGCGCCGCCCGCTGATCCGGCGATTCCGGTCCCGCCGCCGCAAGGGCCGACGATACCGATCATCGGCGCGCCTTTAGGGCCGAATGGGCTTTCGGGATTGGCGCAAATTGGGGCTCCTGCCGCCGGCCCTCTTGGCCTACCCGAGGTGCCCGACCCGACCGTCGGCAACGACTTGATGCTGGGCCAGAACCCAATTCCCTCGCCACCGGGCGGCCCCCCCGGCACGCCGCCGAACCTCAACGCGTTCAACAACGCCTACCTGCTCCCACAGAACGTCGATCCCGCGGCGCCCGGCCAGGGAACGATGTTCGGGGTGGCGCCGGGCGACGAGAATGCGGACATCTCCGGCTTGGACTACCTCAGGCGCCTGCGTGCGATGTATAGCGACGACCGTCTGAAAGGCGGGCTTCTCGGCCAGATGCCACTGGCTCAGCTCGGTGAGCCGCTGCCTGGTACCGCGCCCCCACCCGGTACGGCGATTCCGGCCGGGCTGGGACAGGACTTGCCGGATCAACCGCCGATCGTTTCACCCGGGCCGCCGCCGGTCAGTCCAGCGGGGCCGCCGCCGGCCGGTTAACCTCCGCCGGTCCGTGGAATGCGGACCGCGTCGACGGTCGCTTCGATCAGCCGGTCTAGCACTTCGGCCGTCGCGCCAGTCCTGGTGTGGCCGTAGTTCCTTTGTATTCAATCGGGGGTCAAGTACCCGGGCGCGGTTTGGCGTCGGCGGAGGTGGTAGCCGCGTTCGATCCGGTGATGACCGCGATGCGCGATTTTATCGGGTCCCAGCGCCAGCAGGCCAGAACTTTCTTTTGCAGCAGGCTCCACAACCGGCGAGTGGAGCAGAGCCGCCACGCGGTACGCCGGCTATCGGCTCACCAGTATTTGTTCTTCCCCAGGCAAGTACCGGAAACCGAACTGCAGGTCCTCGCGATGCTCGTCGAACAGGCCGATGACCCATTGCTCCTCAGCGATCTCGGCGTCGCTGACCCGTCGCTCGCAGCGGCCGTGCAACACACAGGGGGTGTAACATAGACGTATTCGCATAAGTTAATCCAGAATGGTAGGCGGGGCTATGCGTAAGAGCATTCTCGCCATCGCGTCCATCGCGTCCATCGCCGTAGCTGGTGTTGTCGCTGCACCGGCGGGCGTCGCGTCGGCCGACTCCGACGTGGAGACCATCAAACAGCTCATTGCCGACGGCTATACAGTCAACATCGATCGGGTTGGGAGCGCTGCGCCCGGCGAATGTACCGTAACGAGCGTCCGCAACCCGACTGCGATCACTCGTTTGGTGAGGTTTGGACACGGCAACAGATCCCGGCTGATTCCGATCACTGTCAGCAAAACGATCCAGGTCTCGCTGTTCTGCGACTGACCCGCGGCCTCGCCAGAACGTCTGTAGCAGTTCGGCCTTCGGCTCGAAGGGGGCTCTGAACTAGCCTGGATTCGGTCGGGCGGGTCGGACAGTCCCAACCCGCGCAGCGCCGACGCCACCACGGCCTCGCCCGGCGTGATGTTCACAGCGGAGTCGGCGAGACTCGGTATGGCGAATCAGCCCACTGTCATCCACGCAGCCGCGTCGATGTGCTCGAGGAGATCCGCTGTGTCCAAGGGCACTGGCGGAGATGTTGCCGCCGCACCCCTGCGTGTCAGGGTGAGTTGAGTCCACTGGTTCATAGCAAATCGGCCCTGACGCAGGGCGAGATACGGATCGGCACATCATGACCAGCTCCACGATTACCGCGGTGAACGACAATGAACCGATGGATCCAGCCCACCCCAGAGCTGACGGACCGCGGCGACGTCGCGCGTTCGCCGCGTCGGACAAGATCGCCCATCTGGATGCCTACGAGCAGGCCTGCGAACACGGCGAGGGCGGTACGTACTTGCGGCGGGAGGGCTTGTATTCGTCGTTGATCTGCGAGTGGCGCAAGCAGCGCGACGCCGGGTTGCTGACGGGCAAGCGGCCCGGTGAGAAGGTCGGCAGACTGACCGCTGAGCAGGCCGAGATCGCCCGGTTGCGGCGGGAGAACGCCCGGATGAGCAAGCGGTTGAGCACCACTGAGGCCGCCCTGGACATCATGGGAAAAGCACACGCTCTCTTGGAGACTCTTTCCGAGAGAGCGGATTCCGACGAGCAGCGCAAGAAGCGATGACGGCGACCTACGTGGCGTTGATCGCCGGCGGTGTCACTACCCGGCACGCCGCGGTGTTGACCGGGGTGGTGCGCTCGACGGCGACGCGGCGGGGCAAGGCGGCCATTGCGCCCACGGCCGCGGTGGCGGCGGCACCGGAGCCGGAGCCGGTCAACAAGCTGACCGAGTTGGAACGGCGCCGGGTCCTGGAGGTACTCACCAGCGACCGGTTCGTCGACCTGGCACCGTTGCAGATCTATGCCCAACTGCTCGACGAGGGCGTCTACCTGTGTTCGGTGTCCACGATGTACCGGGTGCTGCGGGAGAACACGCTGGTCGCTGACCGCCGCCGGCTGGCGCGGCACCCGGCGAAGGTGTGCCCGGAGTTGGTCGCGACCGCGCCGCGGCAGGTGTATTCGTGGGACATCACCAAGCTCGCGGGCCCGGTGAAGGGCACCTACTTCGATGCCTATGTGATGATCGACATCTACTCCCGCTACCTCGTCGGTGTTCACGTCCATGCTCACGAATCCGGTGTTCTGGCCAAGGAACTGATGGAGCAGATCTTCGCGGTGCACGGAGTGCCGCAGGTCGTGCACGCCGATCGGGGAACCTCGATGACCAGCAAGACCGTCGCCACGTTGCTGGCCGATCTGGAGGTCACCCGGTCGCATTCGCGGCCACGGGTGTCCAACGACAACCCGTATTCGGAGTCGCTGTTCAAGACCTTGAAGTACGGGCCGGAGTTTCCCGAACGCTTCGGAATACTCTGTGAGGCACGACAATTCATGGACACCTTCACCCACTGGTACAACCACGAGCACCGTCACACCGGCATCGGACTCCACACGCCCGCCGACGTGCACTTCGGGTTGGCCACCGACAAAGCCGCCGACCGGGTCTCCGTGCTCACCGAGGCCCGCGCCCGACACCCGCACCGCTTCGGCACCGCCTCGCCGCCGAAGATCCTCGACCTACCCGACACCGCCTGGATCAACCGACCAGCCCAAAACACCATCCAGGAGACCGCCACGCCAGCCGCCTAACACCCACTGGACTCATCCACCTTGAAAAATTCCGCACGCGCAGGCCTTGAATCTGACTAGATGTGTCAGGGAAGTCAGGCCGCAAAGGGGAAGTCAGGCCGCAAAGCGGAAGAATCACGACGCGGCGGTCTCTTTGATTCCTCATCAAATATGGAGCCAACCCTTAGGATCTGGCTACACGCTGGTGAACGGTGTCACGATGAAAGGAATTCGCGTACAAATGAAGCGATTTGTTGGCGTCGCCGCCGCTGCGGCCGCAGTCACGGTGGTTTTGGGTGCCTGTGGCAACAATTCGGGAAACAACCACGACATGTTGTCGATGACGACGTCGGTCGGCGGCGGCACGCAGGCGCAGGCCGACAACGACGCCGATGTCACCTTCGCGCAGGGAATGATCCCGCACCACCAACAAGCAATCGAGATGAGCGACATGCTGCTGGCCAAGCAGGACATCGACCCGCGCGTGGCGTCGTTGGCCAACGACATCAAGGCGGCTCAAGGCCCGGAAATCCAGCAATTGCAGGGGTGGCTAGCCGACTGGGGCGTGTCTGCCACCACGACATCGCCAAGCGGAGGCATGCCGGGCATGCCCGGCCATGACGTGGGAAATATGGGCGGCGGGGGCATGATGACCGAGCAAGACATGACTGCTTTGCGCAATGCGCAGGGTGTCGAGGCCAGCAGGTTGTTCTTGACGCAGATGATCGAGCACCACAAGGGAGCAATCACCATGGCGCAGACCGAGGTCGATAGCGGTCAGTTCGCGCCTGCGATGGAGCTGGCACGGTCGATCATTGCCTCGCAGCAGAAGGAAATCGACACGATGCAACAGATGCTTGGCTCGCTGTAGGGCGGTCAGTGGTCGCATTGGCACCGCTTTCCCTCGGCGAGTTCGGCGCACCTGATCATGGCTTGACCGACCGGTATCCGATCGCCAGTCGAACGGGAAGCGCTTGCCGCAGCCACCGCGATACTCAATAGATGAGAGAAGTCGGGAGTGCCTTCCTACTTCGAGAAAAGCGACCCTAGACAAGTCGATTTTCTCAAGCAGGACAGGTCCGCAGGTGAAGCGTAACCGTTTTGGTGGGGTGGATGGCGCATCACCCTGTTCGCCACCAACACCGTCGGCGGCCGCCTGGCCGACCTGGAATTACGCCACCGGCTACGCGCCCGCGCCGAAGACCGCATCCGCGGGCTCAAAGACACCGGCCTGACCAACCTACCGCTGCAGGCCTTCGCCAAGAACCAGATCTGGCTCGAATTAGCCTGCCTAGCTTACGAACTGCTCACCTGGACCCAACTACTGGCCTGGCCCGATCAACCCGCCCGCGCATGGGAACCCAAACGCCTACGACTGCGCCTACTGACCGTCGCCGCCCGACTCATCACCACCGGCCGACGGCGCATCCTGCGCCTGTCGAAGCGATGGCCGTGGGCCGACCTCATCACCGGCGGCCACCACCACCTCACCGCACTCACCTGACACCGGACTCCCAGCCCCCACAACCGAGAGGACCGGAGGACCGGCGAGACAGCGCCGGGAACCAACCACGCCGTCGCACAAAAGGCCAGAATCAACCCCAGCGGCCAGCATCCCCGACTCACACGCGAAAGATCGAAGCTAGGTGTAGTGGACGAAGGCCGCCATGCCGGCCTCCAGGTGATACGTGTTGTGGCAGTGGACGAGCCACCGACCGGGGTTATTGGTGTCGAAGTCGACTTCGACGGTTTGCATCGGCGGCACCAATACTGTGTCTTTGCGGGCCGTGCGCCCGGTGGGCCGAATGACCTGAAACGTGTGGCCGTGCAGATGCATCGGATGAAACATCTTGGACTCGTTGACGTATCGTATGCGCACCCGCTGGCCGCCCCGGACAGGGTAGCCGTCGTTCGGCGGATCGTACAGCTTGTCGTTGATCGGCCAGTCGTAGCGGTTCACCGGGCCGGCTAGCCGCATGTCGATGATGTCGTCCGGATCGCGTTGCGGTAGTTGGACTTCCGGTGCGGCCACTAACTGTGAAGTGTCCAAGGGGATGCCGCTCCGCAAGGTGGCGACGAATTGGGCGACGTTGACACCGCTCGGTGCGCCATTGACGCGCATGTTCAATTGTGCGTAGCCAGCTTTCTGCTCGGCGGCGGCGACGACCGGAACCGAGGCGCCGAGCGTGATCGTGGCGTCCACCCGCTCACCCATACCCAGGATCACCGACTCGGCCCGCGCCGGGACCACCGGAAAACCATCGGTATGGGTGATGTTCAGAACATGGTTGGGCACCCCTACCCGGAACGCGGTGTCGGACGCCACGTTCATCACCCGCAGCCGAATGCGTTGCCCAGCACGAAAATCCAGCACCTTTGGATCTGCCGCGACCCTGCCGTTGATGAGGTAGTAGGGATACATGACGTCCCCGCCGTCGTCGCCGAGCGGTCTGGTCGGCGTGACGCCAGCATCAGCACCAACTTCGGCCATTTCGCCCATGTCTGCCATGCCGGTCTTCTTCAAGTCTGCCAGTACCTGATCCGGGTTGGTGCCTGTGCCGTCGATCCAGTCGTCGAGCATGATTATCAGCTCGTGGTCGTAATTGGTGCGCTCGTCGGGGTCCTCGATGATCAACGGACCGTAGAGCCCTCGATCCAGTTGGGTGCCGACATGGGAGTGGTACATGTATGTTCCGGCATCGGGCACGGCGAACTCGTAGGTGAAGCGCTCCCCGGACGGGATCGGCGGCTGAGTGAGCACCGGCACACCATCCATATCGTTGCGAAGCGCCACGCCATGCCAGTGAATCGTGGTGTCGACCGGTAACTGGTTTGTCACCCGGGCTCGTAGCGTCTCGCCCTTGCGAATGCGGATCTCCCTGCCCGGAACCTCCCTGCCGTATGCCCAGGTGCCCACCGTGACGCCGCCTAGGTCAATTTCGGTGGCGGTCGGCTCGAGAGTGACGTCGACGGCGTCGGCCGCTCTGGCCGATTCCGACCGCGGCGAGCAGGCGACCGCCAGGCCGGCGGCGGCGGACAACGTCAGGAACCCTCGCCGATCGATCATGCTGTCAGTATGCCATCGTGCCACCCTTGAGCCGCGGCGCAAGCAGCTCGCCCAGAGGCTTCGGACAAGATTCTGCGCGACGATCGCGCTGGCGCTGCACGGAGACTACCTGGCCGCTGTCGCCGTCCTGCGCGAACAACCAGCGGTTTTCGGTACGGATAGCCGATATCGAAGTGCGGCTGCGCCAGTGCTCGACAGCGACTCCGACCTGCCAGTCGTCAGGATCGGCGATAGGTAGCGGCCCGAAACAGCCGCTGGCAACCGTGGATTCACATTTCCAGCGTGTTGGTGTGGCCGGTCCATCTCGGCCGCGAACAGAGCCGACGCCGTCCGAAAAATAGCGTTCGCGCGTTGCAACTCTGCGTTCTCCCACGTCAGCCTTTTCAGCTCGACGGACTCCTCGCTCGATACGCCAGCACATGACCCGGCATCGATCTCGGCCTGGCGAATCGACGCGCCGGATCGTGCGGCGCCGCCACACCCCAGCCTGCGTTCCCGCCATTCGGGAAGCACAGATCGTGACGAGGCCCTCTGTTGCACCATCCCCTGCCGAGCCCGTTGCCGAAGACTAAGTAGAACTGGCTCTTTCACCGGCGGATACCACGGTTTCAGGGGTGCGCTCGGCACCCGACGCAGCCAGCGGCAGGGTAACGGTGAACGCGGCGCCTTTGCCGATGCCGTCGCTGGTCGCGGCGACGCGCCCGTTGTGGGCTTCGACCAGCGCCTTGACGATGGCTAGTCCGATTCCGCCTCCGCCGTAGCCTCGGTCGCGGGCGAGGTCGGCTCGATAGAACCGTTCGAACACATGCGGTAGGTGTTCGGCGGGGATGCCTTCACCGCTGTCGACGACCGAAAGCGTGAAGTCAGCGCCGTCCACAGCCGCGCGGACCTCGACGCGTCCTCCCGGCGGTGTGTGGCGCAGCGCGTTGTCAAGCAAGTTTCCTAGGACCTGAGATAGCCGTTGCGGGTCCCCCCACAGCGGTGGCAGGTTCGCAGGTAGCGTGACGACTAGATCGACATGTTTGCTTTGATAGCGTTCTGGCGCGGCCGTAACGGCAGCATCGATCAACTCGCGCACGTCGATCCAGCTGAAGGCCATCGAGAAGGCACACTCTTCGGCTTGGGCAAGTGCAGCAGTGTCCTCGGAGAACCGCACTAGCCGACGGGTCTGGTCGCGCAGCATCGCGGTGGTCTGCGGGGTCAGCGACCGCACCCCGTCTTCGAGCGCGTCCACATAGGCATCCAGTACCGAGGCGGGGGTGCGGATCTCGTGGGCCAGGTCGCTGAACAACTGGCGCCGGGTAGCGTCGACGGTCTGTAGTCGGGCCGCCATCTGGTTGAACGAGTCAACGAGCATGTCGAAATCCTCGTCGAGGCGGGTAGGTGAAACCCGGATGTCGTAGCGACCGTGGGC
Source organism: Mycobacteriaceae bacterium (assembly GCA_019749805.1). Taxonomy (GTDB): domain Bacteria; phylum Actinomycetota; class Actinomycetes; order Mycobacteriales; family Mycobacteriaceae; genus Mycobacterium. Next base: position 23,264 of record JAIEPH010000029.1, read on the forward strand.
GACCGCAGCCGCAGCGGCGGCTACCTCGGTGACCGACCGTTGCAGCCGACGGCTGACATACCAACTGACCACCAGCGCCATCAACGCGGAAATGGCAAGGGCGCCACCGACGGCCACGGCGGTGGCCAGTCTGTAGGCGTGGTCGGCATGTATTTCCAGGAAAGAGCCGGCCGGCACCGCCTGATGCATGTGCTCCTTAAAAAGCAGCGGACCGACGACGGTGGCAATCGCCCAGGTGGCTGCCGCACCGGCGGCGAGCACTAGTGTTTGGGCGAGCAGCAGGCGCAACCCGATGCCGGGTCGGCGCAAGAACCGGCGCGGCTTAGCAACCCGTGTGGTGTTGTCACTCATTGTCCAATTCCCATCCGATATTCGATGCCGGTCACCGTTCAATTGCTCGTCGCCGAGTTCGCTTAGCTGGATGTGAAGGCCCTTGCCGAGCCGGTCTCGACGAGCTGATCTTGCCATCCAAGGTCTATCGCGGATCAAGCCTGTTGTCGTGATCGTAAAGGTGCCTCGGTCGACTGCCCTTCTGGTCGCAGTGTATGCCGCCGCCTAGCAGCGTGGGTTAACGGGATCTGTGTCGGCCGCGACGACTTGCGCGATAGCTCGAGCATTTCGGCATTCCGTATGAGTCAAGTTGCGCCCAGGCGAGAAGTTCACGAAGGAGACGGACCAAAACGACCGCTTGCTAGTCGGCCGTGGCCTCGGTGCCGACGTCTCCGCTCCGTGGCTGCATCGTGCGCGGTCGGCGTAGCATCGCGAGGATGCGGGCGACGAGTTCGCGGGGCCTGAAGGGCTTGGTCACATAGTCGTCGGCGCCCGCCGCCAATCCGATCAGTGTGTCCGCCTCGCTGTCGCGGGCGGTCAATATCACAACATAGGCGTCGGAGAAGGTGCGTAGCTGGCGGCAGGCTTCAATGCCGTCCATCCCCGGCAAGCCCAGATCCAGGACAACGACATCAGGGTGGAACGCACGGGCCAAAGTGAGCGCATCGGAGCCGTCGTGAGCGATACATACTTCGAACTGCTCATGCTCGAGATAACTGGCGACCACTCCGGCTAGCGAAACTTCGTTGTCGACCACCAATGCCCGATGGCCTGCGCCGGTCACTGAAGTCTGCGGCACTGTTTCCATCCGTCCATAATGCCTGCTGCGATCATGCTGTGTCAGTTTTCCGGCGCTTGAGCAACTCTTGCGCAAGCATGCTTGGCGACGCACACTCTCAGCGCTCGCCTCGACGACGCCCCGACCGACGCGGGCCGAAGTCGGTTAGAACCGCTCCGTCAAGCCGTGCGTTCTTTCGCAACAAGTTAGGACTTTACGCAGGTTGTTGGTTAGTTAATGCACAGGTCAGGTGTGCGGTTCCGTTTTCTTGGGTCGCGGTGCTGTTACAGTCGGGTCATTGCAAGTTTCAGCGGCACCCCGACGAGCTTTCACCTGAGATCCACCGTTCTCGTGTTCGGCGCGGCGGTGGTACTCGTTTTGGGCGGCACAGTCGCCCTGCCCTGGTGTGAAGTCTCCCCGGTCCATTCACATCGCTCGGTATCGGCATCTGTGGATCCTGTTCTCGCGCTAGCCAATCACGACCATATTCAACAAGAATCGATTTGTTCGTCTGATATGTCTGCTGCCGCAGTCTTACCGCGAATCGCGCCGCTGGCCGGTTCCGATTTCATCGCCATGGCGGGCATCGCCATTGCCGGATGGTTGGTGGCCATGCCGTCGCCGTTGATGCGGGCGCCGCCCGATCGGCTCGCTGCTTCGTTGACCGGCAAACAAGTTTTGTCCCGGTTGTGTATCAGTCGTCGCTGACCGGTTATCGTCAGACCGGTGGCTCTGCTGCCATCACGGTCGGTGACTGCTGTCATTGTCAGGTGCCGCGCTTTGCCGCGGCTTTCACGCAGAAGCGACGATCACATGAATACTGCTCTATCTCCTGAAAACGACCGACCTATAGCATCTCGGCCGATTGCGTTGGGCACCCAGGGCCGGGCGAACACGATTGTCGGCACCACGCCGGTGTTGCGGGTGTCCGCGCCGTTCAGTGACCCGAACCGCGGCTTCTGGGCCAAGCTCGAGGGACTCAATCCCGGTGGTATGAAGGACCGTCCGGCGCTGTACATGGTGGAACAAGCTCGGGCGCACGGAGACCTGCTGCCCGGTGCGCGAATCGTCGAATCCACCAGCGGCACAATGGGCTTGGGTTTGGCACTGGCCGGTACCGTGTACGGGCATCCTGTCACCGTGGTCACCGATCCCGGCATGGAGCCGATCATCGAGCGCATGTTGACTGCCTACGGCGCCGACCTCGATTTGGTCGCCGAGCCTCATGGGGTCGGCGGCTGGCAGCAGGCGCGGAAGGATCGGGTCGCCGAGCTGTTGGCCGAAGATCCGCATGCCTGGTATCCCGACCAGTACAACAACCCCGACAACGTCGACGCCTACCGACCGCTGGCATTAGAGATGCTTTCCCAACTAGGAAATATTGACGTACTGGTGTGTTCGGTGGGAACCGGTGGACATTCGGCGGGAGTGGCGCGGGTGCTGCGCGAATTCAATCCTGACCTGAAGCTGATCGGCGTGGACACCATCGGCTCCACCATCTTCGGGCAACCAGCCGCCAGCCGACTGATGCGCGGCCTTGGGTCAAGCATTTATCCCGGGAACGTGGACTATCCAGCCTTCAACGAAGCACACTGGGTTGCCCCTGCAGAGGCGGTATGGGCATGTCGCGCCCTGGCTTCGACCCACTACGCCAGCGGCGGCTGGAGTGTGGGCGCGGTCGCACTAGTCGCCGGTTGGGCCGTCCGAACACACCCCCGCAACACCACCATCGCCGCGGTATTCCCGGACGGGCCGCAACGCTACTTCGACACCATCTATAACGACGATTACTGTCGCGAGCACGCTCTGCTCGACGTCGAGCCGCCGAGCGAACCGGCATTTATCGGCCATCCCACCGAACGCGTCGTGCAGTCCTGGACCCGCTGTCCCGTCGTCATCGATCCGGCCGCCGGAAAGCGGTAATGGGCTTCATCGGCCAGTTCCGCAGCTTTGATCCGCCGAGCCGGGTCTTGATGATCAACCAGTTCGGCATCAACCTCGGCTTCTACATGCTCATGCCCTACCTGGCGGGCTATCTCGCCGGGCCGGTAGGGCTGGCAGCCTGGGCGATCGGCCTTGTGCTCGGCGTGCGCAATTTCTCACAGCAGGGCATGTTCGTCGTCGGCGGCACACTGGCCGACCGGCTCGGCTACAAACCGCTGATTGTGGCCGGCTGCCTGCTTCGCACGGGGGGATTCGCGCTACTAGCCTTTGCCCAGTCTCTGCCGATCATTCTCATCGCCTCGGCGGCAACAGGTTTCGCAGGTGCCCTGTTCAATCCCGCGGTGCGCGCCTACCTCGCCGCCGATGCTGGTGAGCGGCGGCTGGAAGCGTTTGCATTGTTCAACATCTTCTACCAGGGTGGGATTCTGCTCGGCCCACTGGTGGGAGTCGCGTTGATGGTGTTCGACTTTCGCATCACCGCATTGGCCGCCGCGATCGTGTTCGCGGCGCTGACCGTAGCGCAATTGATGGCATTACCCCAACACAGCGCGGACGAGGTCCTGGAGAAGACCTCGATCATCGACGACTGGCGAACCGTGGTGAGAAATCGGTCGTTTCTGCTGTTCGCAGTGGCTATGATCGGCTCCTACGTGTTGTCGTTTCAGGTCTACCTCACCCTGCCCTTACAGGCCAAGTATCTGGCACCGCACCGCGAAACTTTACTCGTGGCAGCCATTTTCGCGGTCTCCGGAGTCGTGGCGGTGGCCGGACAGCTGCGTATCACCCGCTGGTTCGCCGCACGATGGGGATCCGGGCACAGCCTGGTCATCGGCATGATGGTGCTGGCCATCTCCTTCGTGCCGCTGGCCGTGTTCCCCGACGCAGACCGGTTCGGTACCGCCGCAGCGGTCGGCGCGCTGATCGTATCGGCGGCCCTACTGGCAGTCGGCTCAGCTGCCGTCTTCCCGTTCGAGATGGACATCGTCGTATCACTGAGCAACGGACGGCTGGTGGCTACCCACTACGGCTTCTACAACACCATTATCGGCGTCGGTATCCTCTTCGGAAACCTCGCCGCCGGCTCCATCCTGGGCGCCGCGCGAGACATCGGATGGAGCGAACTCGTCTGGGCCGGGCTGATTGTCATCGGTGTGTTGTCTGCAGCTACCTTGTACCACCTCGACCGTAAGAATCATTTGCGGCCCCCCGTTGACTGAACCGCGGGAATACGAAAGGCGGCGAAATGGTGGGCGTGCGTCAAATCGTTGTTGATTCGGGGGCAGTTTTCACACGGCCACCAGGAGAGGTTGTCCCGGGTCTCGTAGAACTTGAGGTGGCGGTCCCCCGCTCGTGACCTGCCGTGTGGCAGGTGTCGGGCGTTCCGCCAAAGAACACCAACAGCAAGGGGACCGCCGTGAAGAAGAGTAGCCAGAACCCGGTCGTGGACGCGACTGCCATTCCCGGAGCGGGTCGAGGTGGCGATGAGCGAGATCGCCGAGAACATGCAGGAGGGTCTGCTGGCGTTGACCGAGACCGCGCTGGCCGAGCTGCTGTATCTGTCGGGGTGGAGGGCTCCACGGAGAGCGCCACCCTAATCACCGAGCTGCTGGTGGACCTGAGGGACCGTGGACTGGACGTCACCGGCCCGATACTGGTCGGGATCCACGGAGCCAAGGCGCTGCGACATCCCGCGATCTACGGCGACTTCGTCGGCTCAGTTCATGAAGGCGATAGCTTCGACCGCCGCATTGGCAAACCCCGAATATTTCCTGCGTGTTACAGAGGTGTTCGCGTTGATGTCTTCTTACGTGCGCGACACTTATGGTCCTGCTCACACGTCAGCTTCGTCCACTCGGCGCGACGCGGCGGGGTGGTCATTGTCGCGACTTGATTCTGACGACCCTTCGCCGGAAGGATTCGCAGTCAAATGCCAAGTCTCGCAAGAAGGTTATCTCGTCAGCTGTTGCCCAACGCAGTACTTCACGACCGTAGGCTTCGTGAGCCTGACCCGAGTTTGTTCCTATCACCGCCGCTTGTACTTGTTAACTTGATGTAACCAAGGCGGCACGGAGGGTACACGCGTCCTATCTTGAGGGGGCCTCTTCACCGCAACGACAGGATCAAACAAAACCGCGCTGAGCCGACGAACTTCACCTGCCTAAACAATAGATGGACATCTACGTACATTCGGTGTTCGTACACCGCTCAGTCGCAACAGGAAGCAAGGAGATCACGTGGCACTGCTTAGAACGATCATAGGGTTGGTTCCGCTTGCGATGACCACGTGCGTCTTCGGGGCTGCGACTGCGCACGCCGAGCCGATAGATATGGCGCCGAAGTCCTTCAGCAAGAACACCCGCGATGGTTGGCAGCTGAACATCCGGATCGACCGTGAGAACGTGAACTCGGTGCCCAACCTGGCCGCAGCCAAGAACTCGAAGGAGGCATTCGTCACGTTCGACGCGACGGCCACCGCGACTGGTGGCTCAGGTCCAATCACAGATAGCCTCTTCATCGCCGGCTACCAGCTCGGCTGCCAGACCGACGTATCGACCGGTCTGCAGATCGGTGGTACGGCGGGCATTGCGCCGACGGTGGGAGTCGGCCTCCCTGACCCCTCGGCTAGTGCCGGTGTGAGCTCTGGTGCGGCGGGATTCGTCCAGACGGTTCTGCAGCCAGGCGTGATCGTCGATCTCCCGTTGGCCAACATGGTCCTCGGCGACGGCGGCACAGGCATGCTTGACGTCGACAATCTGCACATCAAGGCCGACGCTTGTGGCGGCGATGTGACCGTCCGCTCCTACGCTTACCTGCGCATCTCGACGGACGCGGCTCACAACAATTTCGCCATTTACGGCGACCCGATCAGAATTTAAGGTGAGACCATGAAGTGCACGAAGCGACGAGTGTTCGGTGCGGTGACTGGTGTGACGGCGCTGTTCACGCTTGCCCCGCTACCCGTGGGAGTCGCCCAGCCTGCGCCGCCGCCGCCGCCGCCTTTTTTTCCCTCTCCCACTCTCGGTGGACTGCCGGCAGTGCCAGGCAGTTACAGCGCTACCTACTACGTGATTCTGCCGCCGTCACCGGCGACCACCGATTCGCGGGGTCTGAACGTCGCCAGCAACGCCGACCCCGCCGCGGCGGCGTACGGGCTGCCTGGCAGCAAACTCGGCAACATTCCTCATAAGGTGAACCCTTTGACCTCGACGAATACTCGTTACGGGCTCTCCGCTCTAGGGGCACCTCCCATCGTGCATACCCCAGGGGTAAACGCCACCGGTGTGGGACACAACGCCGCGCTTGAGGACCCCAGCGGTCAACCACCCGAGGGCACCCCCGCAGCAGAATCAGAAGCCCCTGCGGAAGGTTCTACTCCCGCACCGGTCTTGGAGGATCCAAGCGGCGGGCCACCAGAGGCGACGGAATCGGGTGGCTAGGGCTTAGTGTGTGCGGACTCGCTGTTATTCCGGACGGTCGAATATCGGGTATGACGCGCAGGATGCTGCTCAGGTTGGCTGGCCGCCATAGCGGGCCGTATTGCGGCGCAACTCCACCATGCGATTTGGAGAGTCGGCCTCGATCGGTCCTGGTATTTACAATCGGGCTAGCGGAATCCATAAGTTTCTGCAGGGAGACGATCACCACGGCTTCGCCGAATACTCGGAAGTGCCCGGTTCGCCGCGCAGGCGAACCCCATTGCGAAACGTCAGCCCTAGTACGAAGTCAGGCGAAGCCTCTAGTCGACCGATGGTGTCGAGTGCCCGGACCGGTTTTCAGCGGGCCCCCGAGTGAAAGGGGCTCAGCGCGACGCCGACGCGCACGAAGCCGAAGGGTACGGCATACCGATGCTCGCGCACGGGTATGCCGTACCCGTGATCGTTTTATCTCGTCATCGGCACGGCAGGAACGGCACGCAGAAGTGCGGCCGGTGAGGAGGCGGCGGGTAAAACCCATGGCCTCCGCCGTACCACTGTCCGTGGCCGCCCCCGCCGTGGCCGCCCCCGCCGTGGCCGCCCCCGCCGTGGCCGCCCCCATGCGGTCTGTTGAGGCTGTAGTCGACACCCGGGCCAGGCGACGGTGCTGCTGCCGCTGCAGCCGGGGCCACGCCCGCAGCCAAAGTGAGTCCGCCGGAAATGGCAACGGTACAAATCAGCGCCCGAACCGGTCGATGCAATTTATCGTTTCGTATCATGTCCGGTTTTCCTTCCAGAGAATTTTCGGTAAATGACAGATTGGACCTTCGATAAATGGTGATCGGCACCTCCTCACGTTGTCCGCATTGCGATCTCGGCGAGATCTAAAGGAGCCCATTGCGTCTGCTCCGATCCGAATCGGCGTTTCGGAAACCTTGAGCGCGGGCACCACCGCGGGATCGAGTCGTCCGAAAGCGCCGAGTCGCAGCATCCGTGCGCGGCTGTCGTCCGCAGTGTCTAGCGGTCGGGGGAACCCCTTATGACCGAGCCCGACGCACTTCCCGAACGACGCCCTTCACGACCATCACTGCGCGGGATCTACGACCCTCGCGCAACGGGTCCAGGACTGCACCACCTGCTCGCTCGGGTCGTCGATGACCGCCGGTTGGCGCGGTGGGTCACCGCCGAGCAAACCGTGCTGACGGCAGTAGTCGTCGTTGTAGATGGTGTCGAAATAGCGTTGGGGCCCGTCGGGGAACACCGCCGCGACCGTGTTATCGGGTTCATAGGTGCGCGCCGCCCAGCCGGCGACCAACGCCACCGCGCCCACGCTCCATCCGCCGCTGGTGTAGTGGGTCTTTGTCAGGGCGCGGCACGCCCACACCGCCTCGGCCGGCGCCACCCAGTGCACCTCGTCGAAGGCCGCGTAGTCGACGTTGCGGGGATAGATGCTTGATCCCAGCCCCCGCATCAGCCGGGTTGCGGCCGGCTGCCCGAAGATGGTCGACCCGATGGTGTCCACGCCGATCAGCTTCAGGTCAGGGTTGGCCAGGCGAAGCACGCGCGCTACTCCCGCCGAGTGCCCGCCGGTTCCCACCGAGCACACCAGCACGTCGACGTTTCCGAGCTGGGCCAGCAACTCGTTGGCAAGCGGCTGGTAGCCCTCGACATTGTCGGGATTGCTGTACTGGTCGGGAACCCACGCGTACGGGTCGGCAGCCAGCAGCTCGGCCACTCGGTCTTTGCGAGCCTGCTGCCATCCGCCGACCGGATGAGGCTCGGGCACCAAATCGACGTCGGCGCCGTAGGCGGCCAGCATGCGCTGCACGATCGGCTCCATTCCCGGATCGGTGACAAGGGTGACCGGATGCCGATGCACCATCCCAGCCAAGGCCAGTCCCAGACCCAATGTGCCGCTGGTGGATTCCACGATTCGCGCACCGGGGCGCAATTCCTCGCGGGCCTGAGCCATTTCCACCATGTGCATGGCAGGTCGGTCTTTCATCCCGCCACCTGGATTGAAACCCTCTAATTTGGCCCAGAACCCTCGGTCGGCGTCGGTCAACGGCGCCGACACCCGCAACACCGGCGTCCGGCCCACCAGGGTGCCGGGGCTCTGACTGGCCACGGTGGCTGAACGGTGCAATCTGCCCGCGGCGCTACGCCGGGTCGGACGGAGAAACTCGCCAGTGCGAAAAGGCAAAGCTGTAGTCATATGAATGGTCGCTTTCTGCATCGTTGCCGCAAGAATGCGCGGCACGAGAACTTGGGATAGCGGTCACCGGCCATGCGTGCACGCAGCACGCAGGTCTGGCGCTACCCAATCAGCGACGAGCGATACAGAACCGGGTCAGCACAGAGCGACCCGCAGAAAACCCAGCAAGGGCGCCCGGCGGTCCGCGCGTCACCCCGAGGGCAATCCACCCCGCCACCACGATGGCCACCACAATGGCCATGGCCGTGATCGCCAAGGCGATCCGATCGGCACCCGGCCGCGGCACAGCCGCAGAGATCAACGCATCGGACGACGAGGAGTGGCACTCCGGGTCCGGCGTCATGTGTGAATGGTCAATCGTCGCCGGCGGCGCGGAATCGGCGGGGAACGACGCATGGTCCGCCATGGAAGACGCCTGCAGGGCATGGGGCCCGTGGAACTCGGAGGCGTCGGCGTGAGGCAAACCGGTTTTGGTCCCGAGCACCACGGCCAAGGCTGCAACCGCGATGACGACAGCGAGTCGCAACCGCCTCGCCGCACGCGCCCTGGTGGCTTTCACGGGGGCGAGTCTAACACTGCGCAAGGCGTGCAGTGCATAACGTTGTGGTCAAGTTTGGCACGTGATGCGGCAACGAACCGCACGTCATTCGCGGCGGAACTGCTCGGGATGTGCTGCGGAAATCTTTCGACTCATTGGGCACCGCTTTGAGGCGGCGACGATCTCAAAGAGGCCACCCGCGGCGATCCGGCGCGCCACGACGGTGCGCGACCAATCCGGCCGCAGGACTCCGGTGAGCCGACGCAGCGGCGACGAGGATGAAGTTGATCGTCGTCGAAAGCAGCACGTTCAGGTCGATGGTCCAGTTCGGTTGCGTTCAGACAATTTTGGGAGTGCTTGCGATGTCCCTGACTCTTTCAGTGGAAGGTGAGGGTGACGGTCTGCACCAGCGCCGCGCCGGCCACCTCGTTGGCATCGTGAGCCGGCAGGGCGACGAGCACCACCCGGGCGCCTCCATTACCCGCTCCTGACGGCCGCTGCGATACCAGAACCACCACCGCGTCGGTCGCGACGACCTGTGGCTGCGCGTCGGCTCCCACGCCCGCGTCGGTTCCGGCGCCAAGCACGTCGACCACGTCGCCGGGCCGGATCAGGTCGAGTAGCGCCGTGTCGTCGAGGTGTAGCGGAACGATGCGAGCATCCGGGCCCGCCGTCGCCTCGGCCAGCCTCGGACCCAACAGCCGCACATCGGTCAGTGCCTCGCCGCGGCGCGCCGGACCGGCCAGCGTCGCACCGACCACCTTTGCGAGATCTGTCTGCGACCCGTCGGGAACCGTTGTCGCCATACGGGTTTCGAGATGGACGTCGGCGTCGCCGAGTTCGATCCCTGGTGCCAGATCCCTGGCGGCGACGACGATGTCGGTCCGTTCGTGCGCCGGGTCGGGTCGAAGCGCCGCGACGGCGGCCAAGATGACGAGAGCGCCGGCCGCGACCCGCCGGGCCGCCACGGTGCGGGACCAGTCCGGGCGCAGGCGTTCGACGATCCGACTCAACGCCGACGGATTGAGCGAATCCCCCATACCGCCAAACTAGGCGGCAGACGAGGGTGATGGCGTGGGCTGACGCCGCGCCTGTGGATAACTAGCTTGATGCCGCGGCGGCGGGGGCCGAACTCGTGGAGTTGGAGCTCGAGTCGCTGGACGGGCTCGAAGCGGACTTGTCGGAAGACGAGGTCGAGGACTCCGAGCCGCCGGAGGACCCGTTCGACGACGTCGAAGCCGAGGTCGAAGCCGACGACGAACTCTTGGCCGTCTCGCGGCTGTCGTTGCGGTAGAAGCCGCTGCCCTTGAACACCACTCCTACGTTGCCGAACAGCTTGCGCAGGCGTCCACTGCATAGGGAACAGGTCGTCAGCGCTTCGTCGCTGAACGCCTGCACCTCATCGAACCGATTGCCGCATTCGGTGCACGCATATGAATACGTGGGCACGAAAACCTCCGAGATCGTCAAACTTGTTAGCACTCTACCGGCTCAAGTGCTAGAACCGCTACGTCGGCTTCGGCATTCCCGCGATTGCTAGCCGAGTGTCACGAGCCCGCCACGCGGGGTCAGCGCGTGGGTCATGCGCACATCGTGCGGTTCGGCGGGAAGGCGGTCGACGAGTTCCTCGTCGCGCACGATGGCGATCATGCCCGCCGCCGCATCGGCAAGCGGAAGCGAACGGTCATAGAACCCCGCGCCGCGGCCAAGCCGGACGCCGGTGCGATCGACCGCCAGCGCGGGCACCAGGATCACCGATGCCTGAGCGATCGCGTCGGCCCCCTGCCACGGTGCAGCGGGTTCGCGCAGTCCGAACGGTGCCTCGACAAGCTCGCCGGGGCGGTACTCGCCCCACTGCAACTCCGCGATATCGCGGCGGGCAACCGGCAGCAGCACCCGCACACCGCGGCCGTGCAGTGTGTCGATCAGGTCCATGGATCCTGGCTCGGACCCGACCGGCACGTAGGCGCACACGGTTGCGGCATCGGTGATGAGTGCCGCCAGATGGCGAACGAGAGCCTGCGCCTCGACGGCGTGCTCGCGCGGCGACACTGCGCGGCGGGCCATCAAGATCGCCGTGCGCAGTTCAGCTTTCGTTCGCACGCACCGCCTCCAAACCTCGGGACTTGGAAGGTTCAACCGCCGTTAGGACACTAGTGTGTGAACGATGACACGGCCCGAGGTACCGATTCCGCGCACCGCGGTCGTCCCGGCTGCAGGCTTGGGGACACGATTCTTGCCGGCGACGAAGACGGTGCCGAAAGAGTTGTTGCCCGTTGTGGACACACCGGGCATCGAACTGGTCGCCGCAGAAGCCGCCGAGGCCGGTGCCGAACGGCTCGTCATCGTGACCTCCGAGGGCAAGGACGGAGTGGTGGCCCACTTCGTCGAGGACCTCGTCCTCGAGGGCACGCTGGAGGCACGCGGCAAGCACGTGATGCTCGAGAAGGTGCGTCGTGCCACGGCGCTCATCAAGGTCGAGTCGGTGGTCCAGGCCCAACCGTTGGGTCTCGGCCACGCCGTCGGCTGTGTGGAGAGCGTCCTGACCGACGACGACGACGCGATCGCCGTGCTGCTGCCCGACGATCTGGTGCTGCCCACCGGTGTGCTGGAGACGATGTCGAAAGTCCGTGCCAAGCGCGGCGGCTCGGTGTTGTGTGCGATCGAGGTGCCCAACGACGAGATCAGCGCCTACGGCGTTTTCGACGTCGAACCCGTCACCGACACCAACAACCCGAACGTGATGCGCGTCAAGGGCATGTTCGAGAAGCCCAAGCCCGAGGACGCGCCGTCGCCGTATGCCGCCGCCGGCCGTTATGTGCTGGACCGTGCGATCTTCGGTGCGCTCAAGCGGGTTCCCCGTGGCGCCGGCGGTGAGATCCAGCTGACCGACGCGATCGCTCTGCTGATCAACGAAGGACATCCGGTGCACGTCGTCGTGCATCGCGGTTCTCGACACGACCTCGGAAATCCCGGCGGCTACCTCAAGGCTGCGGTTGACTTTGCGTTGGAGCGCGACGACTACGGGCCCGAGCTACGGCGGTGGTTGGTGGAGCGCTTGGGGCTGATCGATTGCTGACCCGCGGCGATCGCCCTGACACCTAGAAAGGCGTGTTGTGCGGTCGGTTGAGGAGCAGCAGGCCCGAGTAGCCGCCGCCGCGGTGGCCCCCAGACCGGTCAGGGTGGCGATCGCGGAGGCGCAGGGTCTGATGTGTGCTGAAGAGGTGGTCACCGAGCGTCCGCTGCCGGGTTTCGATCAAGCCGCCATCGACGGCTACGCGGTCCGAAGCGTCGACGTGCTCGGCGTCGGCACCGGGGACGAGGAAGACGGCGATGACGCCCGGACCGGCTCCGACGGTGAGGTGAGCCTGCCGGTCATCGGTTCGATCGAGGCCGGGGCGCGCACCCCCAGCCGCCTGCAGCCGCGCCAGGCCGCCCGGGTCCAAACGGGCGCGCCGATGCCGACACTCGCCGACGCGGTACTCCCGCTGCGGTGGACCGACGGCGGCGACTCGCGGGTGACCGTGTTGCGCGGTGTGCGCTCCGGGGCCTACGTCCGCAGGACGGGAGACGACGTTCAGCCAGGCGACGTGGCGGTGCGCGCCGGAGCGATCATCGGACCGGCGCAGGTGGGGTTGTTGGCTGCGGTCGGGCGGGACCGCGTGCTCGTGCACCCGAAGCCGCGGCTGTCGGTGCTGTGTGTGGGCGGGGAACTCGTCGACATCTCCCGCACGCCGGGCAATGGGCAGGTCTACGACGTCAACTCCTACGCGCTGGCCGCCGCGGGACGCGACGCGGGCGCGGAGGTGAACCGCGTCGGCATAGTCGACACGGAACCCAAGGCGCTGCGCGATGTCATCGAGGGCCAGATCAACCGGGCCGAGGTGGTGGTGATCGCGGGCGCGGTCGGCGGGGCCGCCGCCGAAGGCGTGCGGGCGGTCCTCGCGGAACTCGGCGAGATGGAAGTCGTGCGTATCGCCATGCATCCGGGCTCGGTGCAGGGCTTCGGTCAGCTCGGACGCGACGGCGTACCGGTGTTCCTGTTGCCAGCCAACCCCGTCAGCGCGCTTGTCGTTTTCGAGGTCATGGTGCGCCCGCTGATCCGGCTGTCGCTGGGTAAACGCCAGGCGCATCGACGGATCGTGCAGGCGCGCACCCTGTCGCCGATCACCTCGGTGGCCGGTCGCAAGGGTTATCTGCGGGGCCAGTTGATGCGCGATCAGGACACCGGCGAGTACCTGGTGCAGGCGCTCGGCGGCGTGCCCGGCGCACCGTCGCATCTGCTCGCCACGCTCGCCGAGGCAAACTGTCTGGTCGTCGTTCCCAGTGAGGCCGAACAGATCCGCACGGGCGAGATCGTCGACGTCGCGTTCTTGGCCCAGCGCGGCTGATCGACGCCGGGCACCCCGTCATGAACCTGTGGCGTTCCAGTTCCGTACATCCGGGGTGGCTGCAGCCGGCCGGCCCGTTGCGGGTGCCCGCCGGCGTGGTGAGGCTGCGGCCGGTACGGCTGCGCGACGGTCCGCAGTGGAGCCGTATCCGGTTGGCCGACCGGGCTCATCTCGAGCCCTGGGAGCCGACCACCGGCCAGGATTGGGAAGTGCGGCACGCCATTACGGTATGGCCCTCGGTGTGCTCGGGGCTGAGGTCAGAGGCGCGCAAGGGTCGGATGCTGGCGTTTGTGATCGAACTGGACGGGGGCTTCGCCGGCCAATTGACGATCGGGAACGTGACGCATGGGGCGCTGCGCTCGGCGTGGATCGGGTACTGGGTGGCCAGCTCGTCGACGGGCGGTGGTGTCGCGACGGCCGCGCTGGCGTTGGGGCTGGACCATTGTTTCAACGCCGTGCGGTTGCACCGTGTGGAGGCGACGGTGCGCCCCGAGAACGCCGCGAGTCGCGCTGTGCTGGCAAAGGTCGGTTTTCGCGAGGAGGGTCTGCTGCGCCGTTATCTCGAGGTGGACGGCGCATGGCGGGACCATCTGTTGGTGGCGATCACCATCGAGGAGCTCAACGGCTCGGCGGCGTCGGCTCTGGTGCGCCAGGGCCACGCGAGCTGGACGTAGGTGTCGCGGACTCGGCAGGTGGTGTTCTTTTCGCGAGCGTTACATGAGGGCGGTGCCCAAGCGGTAAGTCGCGGCCCTCGTGTTGATCTCGCGAAGCGAACAAGAGGCCAATCTGTTGCAAAAGTGACACATGTGACTGTTGGTGCTTGTCAGCAGCGAATTACAGGTGTGTAATTGTCTCGGCGCGCCATCCACGGATGCGCAGGTCAGAAGACCTAGCCTAAACGGGGAAAGGAGCCGGCGACATGCCAAGCATCCCCCAATCCCTCCTGTGGATCTCTCTCGTCGTCCTCTGGCTGTTCGTGCTCGTCCCGATGCTGATCAGCAAGCGAGACGCAGTGCGCCGCACCAGCGACGTCGCGCTGGCGACGCGGGTTCTCAACGACAGCCGAGCTCGGCTCCTACGGCGCAAGGCGCCCGCGGCCGGCCATGCCAGCGACCCGGACTGGCGGCCGTCCGAGGAAGACCTCGATGACGACCTCGATGAAGACGACGACGAGGTCGAAGAGGCGCCGGCCCGCCGGACCGTCGTGCGGGTCGCCGCCGTCGATGAGAAGGACGAGGATCCCGGCTACCTCGATGTCGACGTGATCGACGAGGACGCCACCGCGCTACCGGTCGGCGAGTCCGCGCGGGCTGAAACCGACGAGCTGACACTGGATTTCGATGACGTTGCCGAAGGGGAGCCTGTTGCCGAACAGGCCGGCGAACCGCAGGGCGAGCGCGAACCCGAAGGCGGACCCGAGTTGGAGGGCACCGACGACGAATACGAGTACGTCGCCGATTCCGCCGGTCTGGAGGCGCCGTCGGACAACGAGCTCGAGCTGGCCGACTCGCTGAGCGCCGCACGCAAGCGCCGCTACGAATCGAAGACCGGTGCCGCGGTGAGCGCGCGAAAGTACAAGTTCCGCAAGCGGATGCTGACCGTCATGGCGGTGCTGGTGATCGCGGCGGTCGTCACGGCGTACACCGTCTCGCCGACGATGTGGTGGGTCAGTGCCGCCGTAAGCGCGGTGACCCTGTTCTACCTGGGCTACCTGCGACGCCAGACACGGATCGAGGAGCGGCTGCGGCGCCGTCGCGCACAGCGCATGGCCCGGTCGCGGCTCGGGGTGGAGAACACCGACGACCGGGAGTTCGACGTCGTGCCGTCACGGCTGCGGCGGCCGGGCTCGGTGGTGTTGGAGATCGACGACGAGGACCCGGCCTTCGAGCACCTCGACTACGCCCCGTTCGCACGCCACTACGACCTTCCGCGCGCCGCGGGCCAGTAGCCCTGCGGTTTTCGACCCGCGGGCGGCGACTGGTAGCGTGTGCTACCGGTATCAGGGGCTATGGCGCAGTTGGTAGCGCGTCTCGTTCGCATCGAGAAGGTCAGGGGTTCGAATCCCCTTAGCTCCACCACGATTCACGCAGATAAGCGGGTCCACTCGATTAGCTGCTTACTGAGTTGCTGGCATACTAGTCCGCAGTTGGTCCGCAACAGATCGGATCGCGATGTCAAGTCGGTCGGCTACGCCGTCCAGGTCCTCATCGAAAAGATCCGCGTACACGTCCAATGTCATCGACGCCTTCGCGTGCCCTAGCATCCGCTGGACAGCTTTGACATTCGCCCCTGCGCTCACCGCGAGACTGGCCGCAGTGTGGCGCAAGTCGTGCGGAGTGACGGTGGGGAACGAGTCATCGATCTTCTGGCACTTTTCCACGGCGGGCTGGAACACCCGAGCGCGCCAGTTGGAATTGCGAAGGACGCTACCCCGCTGATCGGTGAACACCAGCGCATCATGGTCCTTGCCGACCATCAGCGCGGCCAGCTCCGTGGACAACACGGCGGGGAAGGGCACGGAGCGACGCTCGTGTGTCTTGGGTGTCCTCCACACTAGGCCGCCCGATTCAGTGACCGAACGCGAGACGTTGACCCGGCGGCGCAACATATCGAAGTCGCACAATCGAAGCGCGGCCATTTCCCCCCACCGTAGGCCGGTGTACGCGAGGAACCGGACAACTTCGGGTTGCCGCTCGACAGCTTCGGCTAGCACCGTCACCTGTCTAACGCTCAGGTAGCCCCGGTCGGAGTGTTGACGCTTAGGGAGCTTCACTCCGACGCATGGGTTGCGGGGGATACGGGAGTCCTCAACTGCCGCATCGAGAACTTGCCGGAGCAAGCCGAAAGCGTTCTCAATTGTCGATGGCCCAACCCCGTCTTCGGCCATGATTGCTACCCAGGCTCGCACTGCTGACGTCTTCACATCGGCGACCGCGACTCTGCCCCAGCGGTGTTCAACACGCGTGCGCCAGGCGCTTCTGCGCGTAGCGGCAGTTTTGGGCGAGATGTGGCCTTGAGACGCAGACCAAGACTCGTATACCTCACTGACAATTTTGGCTCCCGCCTTCGGGGCGACGTAGGCTCCGGTCGCGAGCTTGGCGGTCACCTCGGTGTCCAGCCACGCCTGGGCATCAGACTTACGATTGAACGCTTTGGATCGCTCGAGGCCTGAATCATCGACATATCGCGCCAACCAACGCAGCCCTTTACCGTGTCTCACGCTGGCTACCTTCTGCGAGTTGCCATGTTCATCGCGGACGGTTTTGGTCCACCGATCCTCGACGCCGGCTCTACGATTGCGCCTCACGACTCCTCTTTCTCTGCTTCTTTTGTCGCTTCGAATCGAGATAGTCGACAATCCCGTCTTCGAGGTATCGAAGATCGTGTTCGAGATCGCGCATGCTGAGCGAAACGTTCTGGCCGCGCTCCATGACCGCATGGGCTGCGTCGTCGGTGAAAAAATCGCCGATCTCGTCGCCAACGACCGCGATCAGCCGCATGTCGAAGTTGCGTCGGCTCCGAAACAGCTGATCCTTGGCTTGCCGAGTCGCATCCAGTAACGCCGTTAGATAAAGGCTCTCTTGCTCGTCTCCGGGCCTCATCTCGCGACCGGTAAGGACGTCAACAGAGGTCTCGAAAAGGTCAGCGATTGCGGCAGCTTCATCGACTCGCACGGCGCGCTCGCCATTCTCCATCTTGGCGATAGTGGTGGCATAAATGCCATCAACGCCCATGTCTCCCAGACGTTTTGCGACGTCAGCCTGTGACAGGTTACGACGTTCCCGCTCTTCTCTAAGTCGCATCCGGAACTGATCCTCCGCGACGGATCCCCTAGCCATAATCGGAAGTCTACCTCTAGTCGGTTGACAGGTGCGGCTAGTCGCGTGCACACTGGAACTACCGATTCTGGCAAGCATTCCGATTTAAGGAAGTGATGAAGATGGATCGCGAGTTCCTGAACTCTGCTGAACTTGAGCGGTTGACCGGCATAAGGGCCTCGACATGGCGTTACTGGGCCATGCGCGCCTTTGGGCCGCCCAGCTTTCGCTGCGGCAGGCGTCGCCTTTGGCGAAAGTCCGCGGTGTTGACGTGGCTCTCGGAATGTGAGGCAGCCGATGACATTGCAGCCGGCCGAAGCTCACAGGATGGCACCAGTGACTGAGGACCGTTTCGGCAGAACTGCTGACGAGGAAGCCGACGATAAACGGCATTGCTATGCGCAGGTGTTTCTGACGACCCGGCGTGTAGCCGATTGGGTTGGTCAGGTACTCGCCAGCGGAGAAATTGAAGCGATCGATACCGAGTGGCTAAGGGGAGCGTTCGCTCAGATCGCCGTTGCAACGTACTTCGGGACAATCGCCGGGATGGGTAGTGACGACTGGCCGGACGATGAAATTGATAGGTATCACGACACTTACAGCGACGGCTCGCCTGTGCTGGTCGCACTCGGCGATCTCACTAGACCCAATGAGGGACTACCTGGTGATTTTGCCGGAGACCTTCCTTGGTGCCCGAACTGGACTTCGGTTCCGCCCGGCACCGAACGCATGGGTGGCACGCCCCCTGGCGCCGTGATTTTTCTCGTTGAGCCGCCTCATCGTCGCAATGAAGAAGGTCAGCGCCCGACCTTGCAAGGTGAGGACGCGGATGGCTTTACGCCAGAGGAACTTGTTGAGCTGTTTTACGGCAATGCGAGTGAGGAGCTCTTGCGACGGGCGCTAGGGGGTGACACCTCTGATCGCGACACCGGTACCGACAACAGCAGTGATGAATGACTGAATCAGATGAATGACTGAATCAATAAGGTCCGCGAGCTTCTTCATCGTTGAGCCCAACTGACGGATGACTAACACCGCCGCGAGGCGACCCTACAGAGTATCGATCACAACGAACATCATTGTGCCAGTGCATAACTGCACGCATGATGCGTGCGTCCTACCAACATGCGGATAACGACCGCGAGGAGAACAAAATGACATCAAAACCTATCGATGGCGAAGAGCAACTGATCAACGACATCGTTGTCGCCGCGACGGACATCATTCGCCAACAGGGTGACTTCGTTGCCGTGAGCATTTGGCAACTTTTCGATGAGCTCAGTGAGCACTACGGCGAAGTGTTTCGTGCGACGCCTGAGATCGAGAGGGTACTGGCAGTCGCTCAACAGCTTTGGGCCGATCCGCACATGGTCCAAGTCGACCAAGGGTTTGTCGAGTTCGCGTGGGCCGAACACTGGTGCCCCGAGTGCGGGGAGCCCTTGCCGAGTGATACGGGGACAGCACTATGACGAGCGCGAATTTGAAGTTGTGTGAAGACAACGATGAAAGTCGGTCCGAAACGGGAGGTGAACTGACACAAGGCTATATGGATCCGGCACCTCACGAGGGTGGTGAGCGTTCTCGCGACGGTGCGTCGGCCCAGTATGGAGACGGCCGCAGGAGTCAGGCAGCTGACGGTGTCGAGGAGCCCGACGAGGAAGCCGAACCTGGAGGCGGAAATCGATCGATAGCGACGCAGCTGGTCGACTTGGCCCTCGAGCGGTATGAATTCGGCGTGACACCAGATGATGTGCCCTATGCACGACAAAAAGGCGGCGGGCACATGGTCAAGATGTTGCGCGGCGGCAAGCGTGGATTGCGAAACGAACTTGCGCTGGCCTTTAACGAGCGGACGTCCAAGGCCGCGTCAAGCTCTGCTCTCGGGGACGCTCTGATGATCCTTGAGGGACGGGCAGCCCAAGCAACCCCTGTCGACGTTCATCTACGTGTCGCCGAACACGAAGGCACGGTCTACATCGATGTGGGCGACAAAGAGGAGTCGGTCGTCCGCTTAGACGCTGCGGGGTGGTCGATAGTCAAGAGCGAAGTCCCCGTTCTCTTTCGTCGAACGAGGTTAACGACTGCATTTCCGATGCCACAAGTTGATGGTGACTTGGCCGACATGTGGCGAGTGCTCAACCTTGTCGAGGAAGATCGGGTTCTTGTCATCGCATTTATGGTTGCGGCCTTGATCCAACCCGATGTTCCGCATCCCATCTTGGCCCTATTCGCTGAGCAAGGGGCGGGGAAGTCCAGCGCGATGCGGCGAATCGTCGACCTCACGGATTGAGGGGGACCCGTTTGGTGGTCCAGTCGCTATGCGACTTGGGGTTGATGGGTCGTGGTCCACTGTAGAGCGAACT
>JAIEPH010000020.1 GCA_019749805.1 Mycobacteriaceae bacterium
CGCCTGCACCCGACTTGGATGCCGACTCACTACGCCCATCCAAAGTCTTGACACGACCTACAGCCAGTTAGTCGCCGCCGCCCACCGTTGCGAAAGCTTGCAACCGTGCTGCAACCCTTTCTTTCCTACCTTCAGTGACGTGCGCCACAGCTGGTGTCGGCGACACCGGACAGGGAAGGAAATCCATGACCGTCTATTCACGACCGGGAACCACGGACGCCGTGATGTCGTTCGAGTCGCGGTACGACAACTTCATCGGCGGTCAGTGGGTGCCGCCCGTCGCCGGTCGATATTTCGAGAATCGGTCCCCCGTGACGGGTGAAGTGTTCTGCGAGGTCGCCCGCTCAGACGAATCCGACATCGAGAAGGCGCTTGACGCCGCCCACGCCGCCGCACCCGGTTGGGGCAAGACCTCGGCGACTGAACGCGCCCTCATTCTCAACAAGATCGCCGACCGCATCGAGGAGAACCTCGAATCGATCGCTGTCGCCGAATCGTGGGACAACGGCAAGCCGATCCGCGAGACCCTCAACGCCGACCTACCGCTGGCGGTCGATCACTTCCGGTATTTCGCAGGCGCCATCCGCGCGCAGGAGGGCTCGCTGTCCGAGATCGACGTAGACACCGTGGCGTATCACTTCCATGAACCGCTCGGCGTCGTCGGCCAGATCATCCCGTGGAACTTCCCGATCCTGATGGCCACCTGGAAGCTGGCTCCCGCGCTCGCGGCGGGAAACGCCGTGGTCCTCAAGCCTGCCGAGCAGACCCCGGCGTCGATCCTCTACCTGATGAGCCTGATCGGTGACCTGCTGCCCGCCGGCGTCTTGAACGTTGTCAACGGCTTCGGTTTCGAGGCGGGTAAGCCGCTCGCATCGAGCAACCGCATCGCGAAGATCGCGTTCACCGGTGAGACCACCACCGGCCGGCTGATCATGCAGTACGCATCGCAGAACCTGATCCCGGTGACGTTGGAACTCGGCGGCAAGAGCCCCAACATCTTCTTCAGCGACGTGATGGCTGCGGGTGACGATTTTCAGGACAAGGCGCTGGAGGGCTTCACGATGTTCGCCCTCAACCAGGGCGAGGTGTGCACCTGCCCGTCGCGCAGCCTGATCCAGGCCGACATCTACGACGAGTTCCTCGAACTCGCGGCGATTCGCACCAAGGCCGTCCGTCAGGGCGATCCGCTGGACACCGAGACGATGATCGGGGCACAGGCCTCCAACGATCAGCTCGAGAAGATCCTGTCCTACATCGAGGTCGGCAAAGACGAGGGCGCTCGGGTCGTCACCGGCGGTGAGCGTGCACAGCTCGGCGGCGACCTCAACGGCGGCTACTACGTGCAGCCGACGATCTTCGAGGGCAACAACAAGATGCGCATCTTCCAGGAAGAGATCTTCGGACCCGTCGTCGCGGTCACGTCGTTCAAGGACTACGACAACGCGATCGGCATCGCCAACGACACCCTGTACGGACTCGGCGCCGGCGTGTGGTCGCGCGATGGGAACACCGCGTATCGGGCCGGGCGCGATATCAAGGCCGGCCGGGTGTGGACCAACTGCTATCACGCCTATCCGGCGCATGCCGCGTTCGGCGGCTACAAGCAATCCGGTATCGGCCGCGAGAACCACAAGATGATGCTCGATCACTACCAGCAGACCAAGAACCTGCTCGTGTCCTACAGCGACAAGTCTCTCGGATTCTTCTGAGTTCTAACGAAACAACGATCATCCCACCAACGAACAAGGAGTACGAAAATGACACAGACACTCGGCAACAACGTCACCGGCGACACCTCCGTCGCCACGATGCGCGCCGCGGTGGTCACAGAATTCGGTGCGCCACTGGACATCACCGATGTGGAACTACCTGTGCCCGGATACGGCGAAGCCCTCGTCAAGCTGGAGACATCAGGCATCTGCCACACCGATTTGCATGCGGCGCACGGTGACTGGCCGGTGAAGCCGGCTCCTCCTTTCGTTCCCGGGCACGAGGGATACGGAACCGTGGTGGCACTCGGCGAGGGAGTGCAGGATCTCGCCGTCGGCGACAAGGTCGGCAATGCGTGGCTGTGGTCGGCGTGCGGCAGCTGCGAATTCTGCCGCACCGGCTGGGAGACGCTGTGCGAGAGCCAACGTAACGGCGGCTATTCAGTCGACGGCAGCTTCGGCACCTACATGGTGGTGAACGCCGCCTACGCGGCGCGCATCCCCGAGGGCGCCGACCCGCTCGAGGTTGCTCCGATCCTGTGCGCCGGTGTGACCGTGTACAAGGGGCTCAAGGTCACCGACACCCGACCCGGCCAGTGGGTCGCGATCTCGGGCATCGGCGGTCTCGGTCATATCGCGGTGCAGTATGCCCGAGCGATGGGTCTGCGCGTGGTGGCCGTGGACATCGACGAGGCGAAGCTGGCACTTGCCGAACGACTCGGTGCCGAGGTCACCGTGAACGCCAAGACCCAGGATGCGATTGCCGAAGTGCAGAAGGCGACGGGCGGCGTGCACGGCGTGCTCGTCACCGCGGTGCATCCACAGGCGTTCGGGCAGGCGATCGGCCTGGCGCGGCGCGGCGGCACCATCGTCTTCAACGGTCTTCCGCCAGGCGACTTTCCGGCACCTATCTTCGACATCGTCCTCAAGGGGCTCACCATTCGCGGCTCGATCGTCGGCACCCGCCAGGACATGGCCGAGGCGCTCGACTTCTACGCCCGCGGGCTCATCCACCCGACCGTCACGAGCGCAGGCCTCGACGACGTCAATGAGGTGTTCGAGCGGATGGAGCGCGGCCAGATCGACGGTCGCGTCGTCATCGACTACCGGTAGGCAATCCCGGCAAGGCGCGGACTCAGGCGGCCGGCGCCGCACCGACGGGAACGAAGCCGGAGCCGGGCCGGTTCTTGGCGACGATGTCGGCCAATTGCGTGTTGAACGACATGTTCACTGCGGGCGTGTGCAGTGGGATGTATTTGATGATGCACGTCGGAAGCTCTTCGGAGAACGCGCCGTGGATCATGCCCACCAGCCGGTTGTTGACGGTCACCGGCGCCCCGGAGTCGCCCGGCTGACCGCACACCTGGTTGATGAAGGTGCCCGGCTCGTCGCCCGGCCCCCAGGTGATGCCGCACGAGTACCCGGTGGTGCGGCCGAGCTTGCAGGCGATGTCGCCGACGAGGGGGTCGGGGCCGAGGCCGTCGATCTGGAAGCCGTCGATGTTGTTGACCGGACGCACCTTCTGCGGGTCGAACTCGATGACCGCGTAGTCGAGAAGGTCGTTGCCCGCCACCATCGTGCCGAGCACGCCGGCATCCTCGTGGCCCTCCGCGGCGACCTGCGCGCCCGGACCACCGCAGTGCGCGGAGGTGAATCCGATCAGGCTGCCCCGGTTGTCGTTGCCGATCGCAGTGAGCGTGCAGAACGTCTCGCCGTTGACCACCAGACCCGAGCCGCCGCCCAGCGTGACGGGAGCCTGGGCGTGCGCGACCGCGGGGGTCGGCACGAATAACGCCATCACGGTGGCGACAACCACTGGGATCCGCAGGCGGCGGCCGCTGCTCCTCAACTGGAGAACCTCCTCGACTCGCCCGACCTGCGATCCCATTCGTCGGCCAAGTCTAACGTCGGCCGGAATCGTTTGACCGCGCGCCGCATGGCAACATGAACCGCAGTCCGACATGAATGCGGGAGGAATTGTCGTGAGCGATCGCAGGAATGGCGTGCCGACCACCGTGACCTCAATACCACTGGTCGACCCGCACGCTCCCAAGCCCGACCCGTCGATCGGCGACCTCGTCAAAGACGCCACCGCGCAGGTGTCCACGCTGGTACGCGCCGAGGTGGAGCTCGCCAAGGCCGAGATCACCCGCGACGTCAAGAAGGGCCTCACGGGCAGCGTGTTCTTCATCCTCGCGCTGGTGGTGCTGTTCTACTCCACCTTCTTTTTCTTCTTCTTCGCCGCCGAGCTGCTCGACACCTGGCTGTGGCGATGGGCGGCATTCCTGATCGTGTTCGGGGTGATGGTCCTGGTAACCGCGATCTTCGCGCTCCTCGGCTATCTCAAGGTCCGCCGCATCAGGGGACCGCAGAAGACGATCGAATCGGTCAGGGAACTGCCCGAGGCACTGACACCGGGCCACGACAGGTCCGGCGCCGTGGCGATCAAGTCGAACGGCGACGGAAAGTCCGGCAAGCCGGCGTCGACCTCTGACCCGTCAGGCTGGTAATGCCACCCGATCCGTCGGTCGTTCGGATCGACGGTCCCTGGAAACATCTCCAGGTGCACGCCAATGGAATTCGCTTCCATGTAGTCGAGGCGCAATCCCAGGACTCATCGTCCATACCTGTCACGGAGCGCCCGCTGGTCATCCTCCTGCACGGGTTCGGATCGTTCTGGTGGTCATGGCGTCACCAACTCCGCGGGTTGACTGGTGCGCGAGTGGTGGCCGTCGACCTGCGCGGTTACGGCGACAGTGACAAACCGCCACGCGGATACGACGGTTGGACGCTGGCCGGCGACACCGCCGGGCTGGTCCGCGCGCTCGGCCACAACGCCGCGACGCTGGTCGGCCATGCCGACGGCGGCCTGGTCTGCTGGGCGACCGCGGTGCTGCATCCGCGCATGGTCCGGTCGATCGCGGTCGTCAGCTCGCCGCATCCGGTCGCACTGCGCGCTTCTGCGCTGACGCGACGAGACCAGGGGCGGGCGCTGCTGCCGTGGATGCTGCGCTACCAGATTCCGGCATGGCCCGAGCACTCCTTGACACGCCACAACGGCGAGGCACTCGAGCGGCTGGTTCGCAGCCGCGCAGGTGAGAAATGGCTTGCCTCCGAAGACTTCTCCGAGACGATTTCGCATATGCGGTGTGCGATCCAGATTCCCTCGGCCGCGCATTCGGCGCTGGAATACCAGCGCTGGGCGGTGCGCAGCCAGTTCCGCGGTGAAGGGCGGCGGTTCATGCGCTCGATGCGACGGCCCATCAACGTACCGGTGCTGCACCTGCGCGGCGACGCCGACCCGTACGTCCTCGCCGACCCGGTCTACCGAACCCAGCACTACGCACCGCATGGCCGCTACGTATCGATCGCCGGCGCAGGGCATTTCGCTCACGAGGAAGCGCCGGACGCGGTCAACGATCAGCTGTCGCGCTACGTGGCGCAGGTGTACGGCGCCTGACTAGGTGACGCAGGATCCCGTGGCGACGCGCGCGGTGTTGTTGATCTTGTCGAGCTGACGCCCGACCTCCTCGGCCGTCAGCACGAAGCCGGTGTCGGCGTCGTCGACCGCCGCACCGAAGACCACACCGAGCACCTTGCCGGTGCGGTCGATCATGGGTCCACCGGAATTGCCTTGTCGCACACTGCCTCTGACGGTGTACACCTGACGCGTGACGGTGGTGTTGCGGTAGATGTCGGGACCGTTGAGCTCGATGGTCTCGCGGATACGGGCAGGCGTCGCGACGAAGTCGCCGCCACCCGGATATCCCATCACGACGGCGTCGGTCCCGGTGGCGGCCTCGCCCTGCGTGAATTCCAGCGGTGTGGCGGTCAGGTCGGGAACGTCGAGGATCGAGATGTCGGCCTGCGGGTCGTACGAGACGACGTAGGCGTCGTATGTTCGGCCGTCGACCTCGACGGTGGCACTTTCTGCACCGGCGACGACGTGCGCGTTGGACATCACCCGATTCGGCCCGACGACGAATCCGGTGCCCTCGAGCACCTTCTGGCATCCGGGCGCGACACCGCGGATCTTGACCACGCTGGGCCGCGTCGCCGCAACGACGGGGTCGCCCGCCAGCGCGGCGTCAGGAGCGTCGACGGCGACGATCGGGGTGCGCCCGAACGGTTGCAATACGTCGGGCAGGCCGGAGGTGTCCAGCAGCGCCGACAGCCGCGTCGGCACGGACCTCAGCCAGCTCGGTGCGACGTCGTCCACTTCCTTGAGCACCACCGAGCCCCGTACGGCGGCGGCCAGGTTCGGCTGGTCGGAGGTTTGCAGCGGGTAGGTGAGCATCCACGCGGCTACCAGCACGGCGACGATTTGCAACGCCACCCCGATGGTGGAGTCCAGCGTCCGCACCCCGGGGTTGCGAATGGCGCCCCGCACGGCCCGGCCGAGCACCACGCCCGCAATTTCACCGACGACCACCAGTGCGAGGATCAGGAACAGCGTCACGAAGAGCTTGGTGCGCGGACCCTCGAGGTTGGCGACGACGTGCGGGGCCAGCAGGACACCGGCCACCGCGCCGAGCACCACGCCCACGAAGGACAGCAGCGATCCGAGCGCGCCGGAGCGCCATCCCGAGACGGCGGCGATGAACGCCACCGCGAGGACGGCGAGGTCGAGCCATTGCGACGATGTCATGGTTGCGCCTTACGGTAGTCGTCGTCGCGTCCGACTAGCGCCATTGCGTCCTCTAGTTCGCGGATGTCGTCGGTGTTCCACGACTGCGCCCAGCCGGCGACGTCGAGCATCGCCGAGACGACCTGCCCGGTGAATCCCCAGACCAGCATCTCGTTCAGCAGGAACGCCGGGCCGGCGGAGCGGCGCGTGTTCTCCCTGCGGTAGACCATGATTCGGTTCTCGGGATTGACGAACGCCCGGACCGGGACCCGCGCCACCACCGCCGTTTCGGACTCGTCGACCACCGCCACCGGCCCCGGATCGGGCGAGTAGGCGAGCACCGGCACGACGTGAAAGCCCGACGGCGGGATGAACATCCGCTCGAGGGTCGCCAGCGGGTGCAACCGGGCCTGGTCGATGCCGGTCTCCTCGGTGGCCTCGCGCAGCGCGGTGAACACCGGTCCGGTGTCGCCTGGATCGGCGGCCCCACCTGGGAACGCGGCTTGTCCGGCGTGGTGACGCAGGGTGGACGCACGCACGGTCACCAGCAGATCGGCCTCGTCGGGAAGGCCGCCGGACTGAGAATCGAGCGGGCCGGAGAACAGCACCAGCACCGCGGCGTCCCGCCGCGCCCCGGTGACCCTGGCCTTCAAGCTGGCCTTCGTGTTCGCGGCGGTGACCATCGCCAGCACCTCGGGAGGCACCCGCCTGCGGTAGGCGTGCTTGATGTCTTCGGAGTTGTCGACCAGCGGTTTGAGCCACGATGGGGCCGCATCGGGAACGAGTTCGCTCCCGTCGCTGGCCCAACTCACCCCGGCTCTCCTAACTGTGGGTCGATGGCGGCCGCAATCTCGTCGGCGTCGGCGAAGGACCGCGGCAGGATTGCGGCAACGCTACCGTCCGCACGCAGCACAACCGTCGCGGGCATGACGTTCGGAACCTTCAGCGCGGCCGCGATCCGCCTGCGGCCGTCCTGCAGCGTCGGCAGGTGTACGCCCAGCTCAGCGAGTCGCAGCAGGGCCGCAGTCTCGTTCTCGTCCTGATGCACCGTCAGCACCGTCACCTCCGAACCGACGCGGCGCTGGTATTCGGCCATCGCAGGCAGTTCTTGGGCGCACGGTGCGCACCAGTAGGCCCACAGGTTGAGCACGACCGTGCGGCCCGCGACCGCCTTAGCGACGTCGACGCTGGACCCGTCACCGACGCATTCCAGGATGATGCCGCGCAACACCTCCGGACCTTCCCCGGCACCCGGCGCCGGGCACGGTGCCAGGTCGGCGCGGGCCCGGGGTCCGGCCAGCGCCTCCGCGGTGTCGGCGTCGCGCCGGTCGCGGGAGCTGCCCGGACCGGTCGAGCCCGGCTGGGATTCGTCGCCGCCGAGCTGGGTCCACAGCGCGGCACCGAGGGCGACCACCACGACCATCACGGCCACGGTCCAGCGGGTCGAGGTGTTCATCGGTGCGTCGGGACGGCGGCTAGAGACCGGCCAGTGCCAGCAGGTGCTCGGTTTCGGGGCCTTTGACCAGAGGCGCGGCGGTCAGCGGGTCGGTGGGGCCGGCGCCGAAGGACGGGCAGTCCTTGGCGAGGACACATACGCCGCAGGCGGGCTTGCGGGCATGGCAGACGCGGCGGCCATGGAAGATCACGCGGTGGCTCAGGTCGGTCCACTCACTGCGCTCGATGAGCTCGCCGACCGCGTGCTCGACCTTCACCGGATCCTCTTCCGTGGTCCATCCCCAACGCCGGACGAGCCTGCCGAAATGGGTGTCGACGGTGATGCCGGGAATGCCGAAGGCGTTTCCGAGGATGACGTTGGCGGTCTTGCGACCGATGCCGGGCAGCGTGACGAGCTCTTCGAGCGTCGCAGGCACCTGTCCGTCGAACCGCTCGACGAGTTCTTGGCCCAACCGCATCAGGGAGTTGGCTTTGTTGCGGTAAAACCCGGTGCGCCGGATCAGTTCCTCCAGCTCGGCGCGGTCGGTCTGCGCATAGTCGAGCGCGGTCCGGTACTTCTTGAACAGCGCGGGGGTAGCGAGGTTGACGCCCTTGTCGGTGCTTTGTGCCGACAGAATCGTGGCGACGGCCAGCTCGAGCGGATTGGTGAAGTCCAATTCGCAGTACACGTGTGGAAATGCCTGTGCCAACTCACGATTCATTCGCCGCGCCCGACGGACGAGACCGAGGCGGGTCTCACCGTCTCTTTTGCGGGCACGCTTGGGCACAGTCACGAAAACAGCGTACTGATCGGCACCGACAGGCCGCGCCGGAACACTGCGCGGACCGGTGACAATTCGTAATCCCGCTGAGACCTTGGGCGTGTTTACTTCTGCCTTGTGTCTTGGTTGCTCGTGGCCCTAATTCCGGGGCTGCTGATGATGGCAACTTTCGCGCTGGAACGGCTCGAGACGAGCCTGTCCCGCGACACGGTGTCGTCCAGCGACGTGGCAGCGTTTCTCGAACAAGTCGAGGCCGACGACGTCAACACACTTGCGCGAGACGGAATGAGCCGCGCCATCGACCGCCAGCATCGGCGATTACACGGGGAAGCATCGAAACAGAATGACCGAATACCGGCCGCGGACCATGCTGGTTTGCCGACGCGGGTGTATATCCACAGCGGGATGAATCCTGAATTTCAGCGGACTCGACAACCCAATCGTGTGTAGCGTGGGCTCACGCTGGAGGCGCAATGCCGACAACGTCGGCGGGGCCCACCTCTAGACTGATCTCGCTAACCAATTTGAGGTCGGCCTGCGCATGTCATATCAGCCAACAGCTTAAGAGGGGCAACGTGGACGAGATCCTGGCGAGGGCCGGAATCTTCCAGGGAGTCGAACCCAGCGCCGTTTCAGCGCTGACCAAACAACTGCAGCCCGTCGACTTCCCACGTGGGCACACCGTGTTCGCAGAGGGGGAACCCGGCGACCGGCTGTACATCATCGTTTCCGGCAAGGTGAAGATCGGCCGCCGCTCGCCCGATGGCCGTGAAAACCTGCTCACGATCATGGGCCCGTCGGACATGTTCGGCGAGCTGTCGATCTTCGACCCCGGTCCGCGGACGTCCAGCGCCACGACGATCACCGACGTGCGCGCCGTCTCGATGGACCGCGACGCCCTGCGTGCGTGGATCGCCGACCGCCCGGAGATCGCCGAGCAGCTGTTGCGCGTGCTGGCCCGCCGGCTACGCCGCACCAACAACAACCTCGCCGACCTGATCTTCACCGACGTGCCCGGCCGCGTGGCCAAGCAGCTGCTGCAGCTGGCCCAGCGCTTCGGCACCCAGGAGGGCGGCGCGCTGCGCGTCACCCACGACCTGACGCAGGAAGAGATCGCTCAGCTCGTCGGCGCCTCGCGCGAGACCGTCAACAAGGCGCTCGCCGATTTCGCTCATCGCGGCTGGATTCGTCTGGAAGGCAAGAGCGTTCTGATCTCCGACAGCGAGCGCCTGGCTCGCCGTGCGCGTTAGCTTCTCGCTAGCTCCGCAGGTAGTCGACCTGGGCTTGGACGCTCCATTCCGCTGCGTCCCAGAGTTTTTCGTCGACGTCGGTGTACACATGCTCGACGATCTGTCGCGCCGTGGCGTCGTCGCCGAGCTCGCGTAGCGCCGCCCGCACCTGCTCGAGCCGCTCTTCGCGATGCGCCAGGTACATATCGCTGACCGCTTCCAGGTCGGCGAGCTCAGGGCCGTGGCCCGGCAGGACCGTCCGGTGGCCGATGCCACGCAGCCGCCGAAGCGATTCGAGGTAGTCCCGCAGGCTGCCGTCTTCCTTGTCGATGACGGTCGTGCCCCGGCCCAGCACGGTATCGGCGGTCAGCACCGCGTCGTTGAGCAGGAATGACACTGAATCCGCGGTGTGCCCCGGCGTGGCCACCACCGTGATGCGCAGGCCGGCCGCGTCGATGACCTCACCGTCGGTCAACGGTCCGCCGAGGCCCCGCAGGAAGCCGCTGCCGACGGAGCGCACCACCGCGCCGGTACGGTCGACGATCTTGTCGATGGCGCCGGTGTGGTCCTCGTGCTTGTGGCTGATGAGCACCAGTGGGATCTTGCCCAGGCCCACGATGAGCTCGATGTGCTCGTCGTCCTCGGGTCCGGGGTCGACGATGACCATCTCGTCGCTGCCCGGCCCCTGCAGCACCCACGTGTTGGTGCCCTCGAGGGTCAGCAGGCCGGGGTTGTCGCACAGCAGCACCGACGCGGTTTCCGTCACCGGACGGAGTTTCTTGTACGCGGGGTGCTCGAGGGTCACGCGACCTCTGCCCGATCGTCGCTCACGCGACCTCGAAGATCACTTCGACCTCGACCGGGGCGTCCAGCGGCAGCTCGGAGACGCCGACGGCCGACCGGGCGTGTGCCCCGGCGTCGCCGAAAACCTCACCGAACAGCTGCGACGCCCCGTTGATGACCCCGGGCTGGCCGTTGAAGCCGGGCGCGGAGGCGACGAAACCCACCACCTTGACCACGCGGGTGACCGAATCGATGCCGACCAGCGAATGCACCGCAGCCATCGCATTGAGCGCGCACACCCGCGCCAACGCCTTGCCGTCCTCCGGTGTGACCTGGGCGCCCACCTTGCCGGCCTGAAGCACACTTCCCGCCTCCATGGGCAGCTGACCGGCGGTGTAGACCAGATTCCCCGTACGCGCCGCGGGCACATAGGCAGCCAGCGGCGGCACCACGTCGGGCAGCGTTATGCCCAGCTCGGCGAGCCTGGCCGACGGGCTCATTTTGGTCGCTTGAGATAGGCGACGTGCTGCTCACCGGTCGGTCCTTGGAGTACCGACACCAGCTCCCAGCCGTCTTCTCCCCACTGATCGAGGATCTGTTTGGTCGCGTGCGTAAGCAGCGGAACGGTGGCGTATTCCCATTTGTTCGCTTCGCTCACGTCGCCCACCTGGTTTCTTCGCTCATGTTGCTGAGCTTATCGGGCAGCCAAGCGCACTTGGTTAGCATGCACGGGTGGGCACCACCTCTGAGGATCGCGGCGCGGTCGGCTGGCCGTCGCGCCTGACCAAGGCACGACTGCATTTCGTCACCGGCAAGGGCGGAACCGGCAAGTCGACCATCGCCGCCTCGCTTGCCCTGGCGCTCGCCGCCGGCGGCCGCAAGGTGTTGTTGGTGGAAGTCGAAGGGCGACAAGGCATCGCGCAGCTGTTCGACGTGCCACCGCTGCCGTACGAAGAAGTCAAGATCGCCACCGCAGACGGTGGCGGCACCGTCAACGCGCTGGCGATCGACACCGAGGCCGCGTTCCTCGAGTACCTGGACATGTTCTACAACCTCGGCATCGCCGGCCGCGCCATGCGCCGGATCGGCGCGGTCGAATTCGCCACCACGATCGCACCGGGCCTGCGTGACGTGCTGCTCACCGGCAAGATCCGCGAGATCGTCACCCGGGCCGAGAAGGGAAAACAGCCGGTTTACGACGCCGTCGTCGTCGACTCGCCGCCGACAGGCCGTATCTCCCGCTTCCTCGACGTCACCAAGGCCGTCTCGCAACTGGCCAAGGGCGGCCCCGTGCACTCGCAGGCCGAGAGCGTCGTGAAGGTATTGCACTCCGACCTCACCGCGATCCATCTGGTGACGCTGCTCGAAGCATTACCGATCCAGGAGACGCTGGAGGCCATCGATGAGCTCAAGGAGTTGGGCCTGCCGATCGGCAGTGTCATCGTCAACCGCAACATCCCCGCCTACCTTTCTCCGGATGACCTGGCCAAGGCCGCCGAGGGTGTGATCGACGCCGACGCCGTACGCGCAGGCCTCAACGACGCGGGAATCACGTTGTCCGACAGCGACTTCGCGGGGCTGTTGACCGAGACCATCCAGCACGCCACCCGGATCCAGGCGCGAGCCGAAAGCGCCGAACAGCTCGACGAGCTCGACGTGGCCCGTCTCGAGTTGCCGCAGATTTCCGACGGCGTCGATCTTGGCAGCCTCTACGAACTCGCCGAAGCACTCGCCCAGCAGGGGGTCAGATGAGCACCACACCGCCGGCACTGGACATGGCGTCGATCCTGTCCGACACCTCCAATCGCGTCGTGGTGTGTTGCGGCGCAGGCGGTGTCGGCAAGACCACCACGGCTGCGGCGATGGCGTTGCGCGCGGCCGAGTACGGTCGCACCGTCGTGGTGCTGACCATCGACCCAGCCAAGCGGTTGGCGCAGGCGCTGGGCATCAAGGATCTGGGTAATACGCCGCAGCGGGTACCGTTGGCCCCCGAGGTCTCGGGAGAGCTGTACGCGATGATGCTCGACATGCGTCGCACGTTCGACGAGATGGTGATCCAGTACTCCGGAAAAGAACGCGCACAAGAGATTCTGGACAACCAGTTTTATCAGACCGTCGCGACGTCGCTGGCGGGCACGCAGGAATACATGGCGATGGAGAAGCTGGGCCAGTTGCTCTCCGAGGACCGCTGGGACCTCGTCGTCGTCGACACGCCCCCGTCGCGCAACGCGCTCGATTTCCTCGATGCGCCGAAACGGTTGGGCGGCTTCATGGATAGTCGGCTATGGAAGCTGCTGCTGGGACCGGGCCGCGGTATCGGCAAGTTGGTGACGGGCGCGATGGGGCTGGCAATGCGAGCACTCTCGACGGTGCTCGGCTCTCAGATGCTCGGGGATGCAGCGGCTTTCGTGCAGTCGCTGGACGCCACGTTTGGCGGGTTCCGGGAGAAGGCCGACCGCACCTACGAATTGTTGAAGCGCCGGGGCACCCAGTTCGTCGTGGTCTCCGCCGCCGAACCCGACGCGCTGCGTGAGGCGTCGTTCTTCATCGACCGGCTCTCACAGGAGCATATGCCGCTGTCGGGGCTCATCCTCAACCGCACCCACCCGATGTTGTCGTCGTTGCATGCCGACAAGGCCGACGAGGCCGCGGATGCAATTCAAGCCACCGATCCCGACTCGGTGACCGCGGCGGCGCTGCGGATCCACTCCGACCGTGCGGGACGGTCCAAGCGGGAGATCAGGCTGCTGTCACGCTTCACGGGCGCCAATCCACATGTGGCGATCGTGGGTGTGCCGTCGTTGCCTTTCGACGTCTCCGACTTGGAGGCGTTGCGGGCGATCGCCGATCAGATCACCGGCGAGACCCCTGCGGCTTAGACAGCGCTGCGGTGCTTGCGCTGGGCGGCGAAGAACTCGGCCCAGGAAACCACCTCGGGGTGCTGCTTGAGCAGGGCACGGCGCTGGCGTTCGGTCATGCCTCCCCACACACCGAACTCCACCCGGTTGTCGAGCGCATCGGCGCCGCATTCCAGGATCACCGGGCAGTGCCTGCAGATGACGGCTGCTTTACGCTGCGCGGCTCCGCGGACGAAAAGCTCATCGGGGTCGGCCTGACGGCAGCGCGCCTGGGAAACCCAGGCGATGCGTGCCTCAGCCTCGGCGCCTTGGACGACACTGGGGGCAGAAATTGTCATGCTTGTCCTCCGCACTGCGGGCCTCGTACCGGACACCAGCGTTCCCCTTCGTTCCGGCCGCCCCCCGACGACGGCTTACTCTCCTGGTGCAGAGCGCTCAAGTGCGTTCTACGTCACATTGCGACGGTCTAGTGTGACCTGCATCGCACTGTCAGCACAACTTAAGTGGTCAGGACGCTTCTGCGCAATACGTAGGCGGCCACTTTTTTGGGACAACCGTGCAGTCCTTGACAAAAATTGACGCGCGCGCAGGTCGGAGAGCTAACAAAGTGCGGCAATAAGCCCGGGGATCTGCGAATTTTGCCTGCGGAATCCGCTAGCTACTCTGTACCCATGCCGGAGACCCCGCCGTCCCCACCGCCAACCGCGGTCACGGTGATCAAGCTCGCGTGGTGCTGTGTGTTGGCCAGCGTCGTCCTCGCGGCACTGATGTTTCCCGTGGTCGGAGGGTTCGGACTGGTCTCGAACCGGGCCTCGGACGTAGTGGCCAACGGTTCGGCGCAATTGGTGGAGGGTGAGGTGCCGCAGGTGTCGACGATGGTCGACGCCAAGGGGAACGTCATCGCATGGCTGTATAGCCAGCGCCGGTTCGAGGTGCAAAGCGACCAGATCGCCAACACCATGAAACTGGCGATCGTGTCCATCGAGGACAAGCGGTTCGCCGAACACAATGGCGTGGACGTGCAGGGCACGCTCACCGGTCTTTCCGGTTATCTGTCCGGAAATCTCGACACCCGCGGCGGCTCCACGATCGAGCAGCAGTACGTGAAGAACTACCAATTGCTCGTGATCGCGCAGACCGACGCGGAGAAGCGGGCGGCCATCGAGACCACTCCGGCCCGCAAGCTGCGTGAGATCCGGATGGCGCTGACGCTGGACAAGACCTTCACCAAGCCCGAGATCCTGACCCGCTATCTGAATCTCGTCTCGTTCGGCAACGGCGCGTTCGGTGTGCAGGATGCCGCGCAGACGTATTTCGGCATCAACGCCTCCGAGCTGAACTGGGAACAGGCCGCACTGCTGGCCGGCATGGTGCAGTCGACCAGCACCCTCAATCCGTACACGAATCCCGAGGGTGCCCTGGCCCGTCGCAACGTGGTGCTGGACACCATGATCGAAAACATCCCCGAGGAGGCCGCGGCGCTGCGGGCGGCGAAGGAGAAGCCCCTGGGCGTCCTGCCGGTGCCCAAGGAGTTGCCGCGCGGCTGTATCGCCGCGGGCGATCGCGCGTTCTTCTGCGATTACGTCCTCGAATATCTCGCGCGCGCCGGGATCAGTAAGGACCAGGTCGCCAGAGGCGGCTACCTGATCAAGACCACTCTGGACCCCGACGTGCAGATTCCGGTGAAAACGGCGGTCAACGAGATCGCAAGTCCCGACCTCGACGGCGTCGCGAGCGTGATGAGCGTGATCAGGCCGGGCAAGGAGTCCCACCCGGTCCTGGCGATGGCGAGCAACCGCACCTACGGCCTGAACCTGGACGCGGGGGAGACCATGCAGCCCCAGCCCTTCTCGCTGGTCGGCGACGGCGCGGGTTCGGTGTTCAAAATCTTCACCACGGCCGCCGCGATGGACATGGGCATGGGCATCAACGCTCAGCTCGACGCGCCGGCCCGGTTCCAGGCCAAGGGTCTGGGCAGCGGTGGCGCCAGGGGCTGCCCACCGGCGACGTGGTGTGTGCAGAACGGCGGCAACTACCGCGGCACCATGAGCGTCACCGATGCGCTGGCCACGTCGCCGAACACGGCTTTCGCCAAGCTGATCTCTCAGGTGGGTGTGCAGCGCACTGTCGATATGGCGGTCAAGCTCGGGCTGCGTTCCTACGCGCTGCCCGGTACGGCCCGTGACTACGACCCTGAGAGCAACGAAAGCCTGGCCGACTTCGTCAAGCGACAGAATCTCGGCTCGTTCACGCTGGGCCCGATCGAGGTCAACGCGCTGGAGTTGTCGAACGTCGCCGCGACGTTGGCGTCCGGCGGGATGTGGTGCCCGCCCAATCCGATCGCCGAGGTGATCGACCGCGACGGCAAGCAGGTGTCGGTGACCACCGAGACGTGTGAACAGGTCGTGCCCGAGGGATTGGCCAACACCCTCGCGGTTGCGATGAGCAAGGACGACACCGGCGCGGGCACCGCCGCCGGGGCCGCGGGCTCGGTCGGCTGGAATCTGCCGATGTCGGGCAAGACCGGCACGACCGAGGCCAGCCGCTCGGCGGGCTTCCTCGGTTTCACCAACCAGTACGCGGCCGCCAACTACGTCTACGACGACTCGCCGGCGCCGGGCGCGTTGTGCTCCTACCCGCTGCGCCAGTGCGGCGGTGACGGCAACCTGTTTGGCGGCAATGAACCCGCGCGGACGTGGTTCACCGCGATGATGCCGATCGCCAACAACTTCGGGCCCGTCACGCTGCCCCCGACCGACCCCCGCTACGTCGACGGCGCGCCGGGCTCGCGGGTGCCCAGCGTCTCCGGGATGAGCGAGAGCACCGCACGGCAGCGGCTGCGCGACGCGGGTTTCCAGGTCGCCAACGAGTCGACGCCGGTGAACAGCGGCGCGTCGTATGGATCCGTGGTGGGCACGTCACCGGCCGGTCAGACGGTGCCCGGATCGATCATCACGATCCAGATCTCGAACGGCATCCCGCCGGCACCGCCTCCCCCTCCGCCGGGAGCGATCCCGGGTCTGCCGCCGCCGGTCGGGCAGACGGTGGTCCAGATTCCTGGACTGCCGCCGATCACGGTGCCGGTGCTGGGTCCGCCACCACCGCCGCCACCCCCACCGGGGGGCCCGCCACCGCCGTGACGGCCTTGTGGTCTGGCCCACGCTGACCGAGGTGAAATCGCAGTGAACGGCGGGCTGGCAGTAAGCTCTGCTGCATGCCCGCGTCTTCGATTTTGAAGAATTCCGCAGTCGCCGCCGCCGGTTCGCTGGCTGCAGGGATCGGCTACGCGTCGCTCATCGAGCGCAATGCGTTCGCCGTGCGTGAAGTGACGATGCCGGTGCTCTCGCCAGGATCGTCACCGCTGAAGGTGCTGCACATCAGCGACATCCACATGCGTCCGCAGCAGCGCCGCAAGCAGGACTGGCTGCGGGAACTGGCGCGGCTGGAGCCGGACCTGGTCGTCAACACCGGCGACAACCTCGCCCATCCGAAGGCCGTGCCCGCCGTCGTGCAGGCACTCGGCGACCTGCTCGCCGTCCCTGGGGTTTTCGTGTTCGGCAGCAACGACTACTTCGGTCCGAAGCCGAAGAACCCGCTGAACTACCTGACCAATCCGACTCGCCGCCTGCACGGCGAGCCGCTGCCCTGGCAGGACCTGCGCGCGGCGTTCACCGAGCGCGGCTGGCTGGACATGACGCACACTCGGCGCGAGTTCGAGGTGGGCGGCCTGCTGGTCGCGGCCGCGGGCGTCGACGATCCGCACCTCAAGCGTGACCGCTACGAGACGATCGCCGGACCCGCCAACCCGGCGGTGAACCTGCGGCTGGGCCTGACCCATTCGCCGGAGCCGCGGGTGCTCGACCGATTCGCCGCCGACGGCTATCAGCTGATCATGGCCGGCCACACCCACGGTGGCCAGCTGTGCCTGCCGTTCTATGGCGCGATCGTCACCAACTGCGATCTCGACCGGTCGCGGGCCAAGGGTGCTTCCCAGTGGGGCGCCCACACGCAGCTGCACGTGTCCGCGGGCATCGGCACCTCGCCGTATGCGCCGATGCGTTTCTGCTGCCGCCCCGAGGCCACGTTGCTGACTCTGGTCGCCGCACCGATCGGCGGGTCCTTCACCGGCATCCAAGAGGGCCAGTCCCACCCGAGCGTCTCGGTGCGCTGAGCGCCTTGAGCGCGGCAGCGAGCGCCAGCCGGGGTCGGCCACGCAGGTGGGTCGACAATGCGGTTCGGTTGATCGAGGCCGACGCGCGCCGTAGCGCCGACACACACCTGTTGCGCTATCCGCTGCCGACCGCGTGGTGCGACACGGTTGACGTCGCGCTCTACCTCAAGGACGAGTCCACCCACATCACCGGCAGCCTCAAGCACCGGTTGGCGCGGTCGTTGTTCCTGTATGCGCTGTGCAACGGCTGGATCGACGAGAACACCACCGTCATCGAGGCGTCGTCGGGGTCGACGGCAGTGTCGGAGGCGTATTTCGCGGCGCTGCTGGGTTTGCCGTTCATCGCGGTGATGCCGAGCTCGACGAGCGCCAGCAAGATTGCCCTGATCGAATCACAAGGCGGCCGTTGCCATTTCGTCGCCGAGTCGTCGCAGGTGTATGCCGAGGCCGAGCGGCTGGCCAAGGAGACCGGTGGCCATTATCTCGACCAGTTCACCAACGCCGAACGGGCCACCGACTGGCGTGGCAACAACAACATCGCCGAGTCGATCTTCGATCAGATGCGCGAAGAGGCCCACCCCGTGCCCGACTGGATCGTGGTGGGCGCGGGCACGGGCGGCACCAGCGCGACGATCGGCCGGTTCATCCGGTACCGCCGCTACGAGACGCGCTTGTGTGTGGTCGATCCGGAGAATTCGGCGTTCTTCCCCTCCTATGCGCAGGGGCGCGGCGATGTCGTGACGGGGGTGTCGTCGCGGATCGAGGGCATCGGCCGTCCACGGGTGGAGCCGTCGTTTCTGCCCGACGTCGTCGATCGGATGGTCGTCGTGCCCGATGCGGCGTCGGTCGCCGCCGCGCGGCATGCGAGTGCGGTGCTGGGGCGACGGGTAGGTCCGTCCACCGGGACGAACCTGTGGGGCGCTTTCGGGCTACTTGCGGAAATGGTCGCGAGCAGGCGCAGCGGGTCAGTGGTGACCCTGCTCGCCGACAGCGGCGACCGCTACGCGGACACCTACTTCTGCGACGAGTGGCTTACCAGCCACGGGTTGGACCCCTCGGCGTGGGCCGAGGTCCTCATCGAATTCGAACGCTCGGGCCGCTGGGCCTGATCGTCAGACCGGCCCATGAGGGGACCGTCGGACGTCAGGAACAGCCACAAGGCGGCCAGGACGAAGAATCCCAGATAGATCGAAGCACCGAGCCCGGTCATTTCTCGCCTCACTTAGTCGTTTCCACCGTCAGTTTGCATAACGTCACCGACAACCCAAATGCATCCACCGGCGTGTCGTGACATGCGCCTCAGCACGCCCTGAAGCGTTTGGTGTCACACCCTCCGGGTGCGATACGCTGTCGTGGCTTCACTCGGGGTGTGGCGCAGCTTGGTAGCGTGCTTCGTTCGGGACGAAGAGGTCGTGGGTTCAAATCCCGCCACCCCGACTCATGTGATTTCAGGTAGACGCCCTGATTCGGCTCAGCCGGTCAGGGCGTTTCCGTTGCTACGTGCTTCTGGTCAGGACCATCGCCGCCTCGTTGTAGGGGAACAGCCGATAGAAATTGCGGCCGTGCCCGATGACGAGGGGTGCCGCCTCGGCCTTACTCATCAGCCGCGGGTTGGTCAGCAGAACACCCTTGCCGCGCTTGTGCAGCACCGCCGGTCCACCGGCCAGCACGTTTTTCACCCAGTCCGTTTCGGGCCCGTACCCGATGAGAACGACGAACCCGTCCGCGGTGGGAAAAACCAGCAGCGGTGTGCGGTACCGCTTACCCGACTTTCGTCCGACGTGCTCGAGCGTGCCTTGACCGGGCAGCCACGGAGTTATTGCGCGAGCCGCGGGATTGGTGACCCGCCGGTTGAAGTTTGCGACTGCGCGAGGCATCCGCATGAGACCCCCTATCGGAACAACCTGGCCACAGAAGTGGCAACCGGCTGTCGGATAATAACGCTGCCTTCTCGGGAGGACCAGGCTGCCGAGGTTTGACCCGTCGCCAGCCGGGAATCACACGGCTGTGACGTTGCCATCAACTCTGGTCGAACCTGCTCTCCCCCGCGCTGCCGGGCCCGTCTCGGCGGCGATCGTTGAGATGCTTGCGCGTCAGCGCCCGGCCCTGCCCGTGCGCCCGCTCGACGTTCCCGTCTACGAGGCGGATCCGTATGGACTCGACCTGCAACTCGCGCTGTGTGTCTGCTACGAGTTGCACTACCGCGGGTTTCGCTCGGTCAATCCCCGCTGGGAATGGAATCCCGCTCTGCTCCACTTGCGCGGCCGCCTCGAGGAGGCGTTTCTGGAGGCCGTTCGGCGCGATGTCGGGGACATCACGTCCGACGACACCGCCGAAGCGGAGATGGATGCGATCTCGCAAGAGCCCGTCGAAGGCCATGGCCCGTCCTATTACCTGCGTGACGAGGGCACCTGGGAGCAGATGCAGGAGTACTTCGTGCACCGCTCGATCTATCACCTCAAGGAGGGCGACCCCCACGCGTGGGCGATCCCCCGCCTCACCGGGCGAGCGAAGGCGGCCTTCGTCGCAGTCGAATTCGACGAGTACGGCGCCGGCCGCGACGAGCGGGTCCACCAGCATCTGTACGCCGACTTGATGGACGCCGCCGGCCTCGATGCCACCTACCTCGCCTATCTCGACAATGTGCCCGCCGAGGCGCTGGCATCGATAAACCTGATGTCGCTGTTCGGGCTGCACAGGGAATTGCGCGGCGCAACGGTCGGGCACTTCGCGTCCACCGAGATCACCTCGTCGCCCGGGTCACGGCGGCTGGTCGACGCGCTTCGGCGGATGAACGCACCCGAAGCATGCGTGACGTTCTATTCAGAACACGTGGTGGCCGACGCGGTTCACGAACAAGTGGTGCGTACCGACGTCGTCGGTGGTCTG
Organism: Mycobacteriaceae bacterium; assembly: GCA_019749805.1. Taxonomy (GTDB): domain Bacteria; phylum Actinomycetota; class Actinomycetes; order Mycobacteriales; family Mycobacteriaceae; genus Mycobacterium. The sequence goes on from JAIEPH010000020.1 coordinate 20,483, forward strand.
CTTGCGCGCGAGCCGCATCTGGAGGCTGACGTGGTGTTCGGGATCAGGGCGCGCGACCTTGTCGAAGACCGTCTCGCGGATCACCTGATGAAGTGCTGGAAGGCGGGTCGCTCGTCGCTACGACGTCCGCTGAGCTGACCGCTTGCCGGCTTGCGGGCGGCACCGGTGGCTGGTGTCGCACATCGGATAGTCCTTGCTGCGACGGCATGTGCAGATCGCGACCATGAAGCGATCGGACTCCACGACGCTGCCGTCGGGCAACTCGATTCGCACCGGCCCCTCGACCATCACCGGGCCGGCGGGAACGATGCGCACTGTGCGGGTTTCAGTCACGGCTTCTCGGCCCTGATCACCACGAGTTCTTCCTCGCGACGGCCCGGCTCGAGCCTGCCGGTGTCCTCCAACCACGCGGCGCGCGACGTCAGCACGGGTCCGAACGGAATCCACTGATAGGCAACGACTTCCGCGTCGAGTCCAGCCGACGCCAGCGCCGCCAGCGTCTGACGCGGGACCGCGAACTCGGATTGCACCAGGAGGAAAGTGCCGCCCGGGCCAAGCAGATCCGGCACCGCTTCGCACAGCGGATCGAGAACGAGACGACCGTCGGGACCGGCATCCCACGCGCGCGCCGGGCCGGTATCCGGTGGCATCGGCGCGTACGTGACGTCGGGATCGTGTGGCACATAGGGCGGGTTACAGACCACCAGGTCGAACGGGCCGAACTCCGCAGCGCGTGCCCACGATCCCAGATGGACATCAACATCAACGCCCACGCTCGATGCATTCATCCGCGCATAACGGACGGCACGCGAACACACATCGAACGCCATGACCTGCGACGCTCCCTGCTCGCCTGCGGCGATCCCCACCACTCCGCTGCCGGTGCACAGGTCGGCCACCCGGCGACCGAGCGCGAGGTCGGACTTCTCCATCACGTCGATGAGAAATTGCGAATCTTCCTGCGGGGCGTAGACACCCGCCGGCGCGATCAGAGTGTCCGGCGAGTCGAAGTAAGCGGTTGTCACGCAAAGGGCCTTTCGAACAGTCTTCGCTGCGGCGTCGCAGCAGTGCGCTGGATTAATGCCCGGTATCCAGGCTGTTAAACCGGGTCGCCCGGTTTTGCGGCCCGGCAGGACGGGCACCCGTCAAGCGTGCAAATCTCCGATCTCGCCTCGTTGCCCATCAAGTTCGGCGCCGCCGCTCGCGGACGCCGCCTGTTCCATCCCGTCGGTGTGCTCGCGGAAGGCGTTTTGGAGCGGACGGCCCCCGGCAGTGAGGGACTGCCCATGCGGTCCTGCGACGTCATCGGTCGCGTATCGAAGGGTGTCGGACTGCCAGGAGCGGCGCCCGACATCGCGGGTTTGGCGTTCCGGATTCCGCCGCCGCAGGACCTGAGTTCCTGCGGTCCCTGGGATGTGCTGCTGGCATCGACCGCAGCGGGCAGCCGTTTCGGTCTGGCGCCGGTCACCTCATGGTCCGGTGCCACCTTCTCCAGCCTGATGCCGTTGCGCTACCGCGACCGTGTGTGGTGGTTACGGGCACGGCTCGCCACCGACCTCAGCGACCGAGGCCTGGCCCTCGACACGATTGAGTCCCAAATCAATTCGGGCGGCGTCGAGTTCGACATCGAACAGGCTCCCGCAAAGGGTCAGTTCGGCCCGTTGGCGCGGCTCACCTTGCGGCACATCGACCCCAGCTGCGACGACATCGCGTTCGATCCCGCGTTGCACAGCGACTGCGACGTCGAACTGCTGCCCGGCTGGTTGACCAGATTCCGGCGCGCGGCCTATCGACGCAGCCGTCAAGGACGTGACCAGCAGTAGCCGTCAGGCGGTGGGCTCACCACGGGTATCGGCGACATCGGGCGCTTCCTCGCGCGTGGCCATGCCTCCTTCGCCGCCCTCGTCGGTCGGCCCCGGCCGTCCGCCCTTCTTCTCCGACTCGTCGACCGTGTGGTCCTCGTAGATTCCCTTGCCCTTGGGCATGTCTGCCTTTCAGTCCGATGCGCTTCTGAGTTTTTCCAACAGAGATCCGGCCGCTTCCTTGAGGAACAGATCCTGGCCCTCGTCACCGATCTGCACGAGGGCGATATCGGTGAAACCCGCCTCCCAGTACTTGCTCACCGCATCGACGATCGCGTCGAGATCCGGTCCACACGGGATGGATTCGGCGACGTCCTCCGGCCGCACGTACTGGGTGGCGCCGTCGAAACCGGCCGTGGTCGGCAGGTCGGCGTTGACCGCCCAACCGCCCCCGAACCAGCGGAACTGGTCGTGCGCCCGGCGAATTGCCTTGTCACGGTCAGGGTCCCAGCAGATCGGAATCTGTCCGATGACCCGTACATCTCCGGGCAGCCCGGTGGCGCGTCTGGCGTCATGCCAAGCGTCCACGAAATCCTTGTTCGGTTCGACAGCGATCAGATGGTCGGACAGCGGCGCGAAGGTTTCCACCGACCGTTCACCGGACACCGCAGTGGCGATGGCGACCGGCGTCTCCGGAATGTCCCAGAGTCGAGCGGAATCCACCTCGAAATGCTCGCCTTTCCAGTCGACGAGCTCGCCGGTGAACAACTCGCGGATGATCTGGATGGCCTCGCGCAGCATCTCTTGGCGTCGGGTCACGGTCGGCCAACGCTTGCCGACGACGTGTTCGTTGAGGTTCTCGCCACTGCCGAGCCCGAGGGTGAACCGGCCGTCGGCGAGGATCTGCAACGTGGCGGCTTTCTGTGCGACCACCGCGGGGTGGTAGCGCATCGTCGGGCACGTGACATAGGTGAACACCTCGACCTGATCGGTCGCATGCGCGACGGCGCCGAGCACCGACCACGCATAGGGGGCGTGCCCCTGGGACGAGAGCCACGGAAAGTAGTGGTCCGAGGAAACCTCGAAGTCGAACCCAACCCGTTCTGCCGAAACGGCATAACGGACAAGATCTTTAGGTCCGCTCTGTTCGGTCATCAGGGTGTAGCCGAAACGCGTCATGGCATTCGGGTACCCGGGCGGATGACGACGAAACGATTACAGCCTGGCCTTCACGGCAGCCGAGAGTCGTGAGCCGTCGGCCTTACCTGCGGCGATTGCGGTAGCGGCCTTCATCACCTGGCCCATCTGCTTCATGCTCGGCCGCTCGCCGATCTCCTCGGCGATCTGCGCGATCGCAGTGTCGACCACATCGGCCACTTCGGCCTCGGTCAGCGGGGTGGGCAGGTATTCGTCGATGACGCGCGCTTCGGCATGCTCGTTGGCGGCCAGCTCACCGCGGCCGTTCTGGGTGTAGATCTCCGCGGCCTCCGCGCGCTTCTTGGATTCCTTGGACAGCACCTTCAGCACGTCCGCGTCGGACAGCTCGCGCGCATCCTTGCCCGCCACTTCCTCGGTCTGGATCGCCGCGAGCAGCATGCGCAGCGTTGCGGTCCGCAGTTTGTCCTGCGACTTCATCGCCGCGGTCAGGTCTGCACGCAGTTGCTCTTTGAGTTCTGCCATGCCGCAAACCTACGCCGCACCGCCGGCTGCGGATCCAGTGACCAACCGCGGTCAGAGACGTTTGTCAATTCGCATCATGATCGACAGGATGGTTGCCATGAGCACCGAGGCCGGCAATTCGGGGATCGCCGGACAGCCGCCACCGGGCTACACACCGCCGCCGGCTTACGGACCGCCGCCGGGCTACGGTCCTCCACCGGGATACGGGCCACCGCCGGGCTATGGTCCCCCACCCGGATACGCACTGCCTCCGCGTTACGGTCCCCCACCGGGGTATCCGCCTCCGGGTTACGGACCGCCGATGCAGCCCGTGCTCAAACCGGGCGTCATCCCGCTGCGACCGCTGAGCCTGTCCGACATCTTCAACGGCGCGGTCGCCTACATTCGCGCCAATCCGAAGACGACGCTGGGATTCACCACCATCGTCGTCGTCGCCAGCCAGTTGATGGCGCTCGTGCTCTCGGTGGGACCGCTCGCCGTCACCGGCGAGCTGACGCAAACGCTCACCGGTGAAGAGGTGTCCACCGGCGCCGTGCTCGGCTCGACGCTGTCCAGCCTTGCCGGCGCCGCTGCGACCTGGTTGACGGCGATCCTGCTCAGTGGGCTGCTCACCGTCGTCGTCGGCCGGGCCGTCTTCGGGGCCGGCATCACGATTGGTGAAGCGTGGCAACGGCTCAAGGGTCGACTGTGGGCACTGATCGCGTTCACGCTCATCGAAGGGTTGGGCGTCGGGATTCTGGTCGCCGTCGTCTTCGGCCTGATCTTCTGGATCGGGATAGCGTCCAGCGTCACCGCCGCGATCATCGTCGGCCTGCCTCTGGGTCTGCTCTTGATCGTTGCGCTGGTCTATGTCTGGGTGATTCTCAGCTTCGCGCCGCCGCTCATCGTGCTGGAACGCATCGGCATCTTCGCCGCCATCGAGCGTTCGTTCAGGCTGGTGAAGAACGACTTCTGGCGGGTGTTCGGGATCCGGTTGCTCGCCACGATCGCGGCGCAGTTCATCGCCGGCGCGGTGACGATCCCGTTCAGCGTGGGCGGTCAGCTCCTTCTGATGGCGGCCGAGTCCACAGCGATGATGATGCTGTCATTCCTCCTCCTGTCGGTGGGCGGCGTCATCGCCCAGATCATCACCGCCCCGTTCCTGGCAGGTGTCGTCGTGCTGCTCTACACCGATCGTCGGATCCGCGCCGAAGCGTTCGACCTCGTATTGCGGACCGGTGCGGCCTACGGGCCGTCCTCGCCGTCCGATTCCACTGACCATCTGTGGCTGACCCGCCAAGCCTGACGTGCCGACGATAGACATCGACAGCGATGCCGCCCACGACGCCGCGCAACGCGAACTGCAAAAACCGATCTACCCCAAGCCAGGCCTGACCGAACGTCTCCTCGAGTGGATCAACGAGCTGCTCTACCGGTTGGCCGACGCCGGATCTCGCCTGCCCGGTGGCTGGTTTACACTCTCTGTCCTGCTGATCCTGCTCGTCGTCGGGATCGTCGTCGCGATACGGATCGCACGGCGCACCATGCGGACCGACCGTGGCGGCCGCTACGCGCTGTTCGGCGAACAAGAACTCAGCGCTGCCGAGCACCGGGCCACGGCCGAGCAGTGCGCCGCCGCGGGTGACTGGGCGGCGGCGATCCGTCACCGCCTGAGAGCGGTGGCCCGTGAGCTCGAGGACGCCAGGGTGCTGGATGCCGTCCCCGGCCGGACAGCCACCGAGCTCGCGCGCGACGCGGGCAAGGCGATGCCGGCGTTGGCCGCTGAATTGGCCATGGCTGCAACCTCATTCAACGATGTCACTTACGGGGAGCGACCGGGTACCGAAGCCGCGTACCGGATGGTCGCCCAACTCGACGATCACGTGCGGTTCAACACTGCGACGAGTTCCAGTGCCGCCCCCGCCGCAGCGCCATCCAGCGACTGGGCGGAGGTGCGATGACGAACACAGCCGTCGGGCACACGCTGAAGCAGCGGTGGAGCGCCTCGAGATGGATGCTGTCGTCGCTCGTCGTCATCATCGCAGTCGCCACTTTGATCACCTACCTGACCGCGCCCCGACTCGGCGGCCCGATGGATCCGGCGTCCACGTCCCCCGACGGCACCCATGCACTGGTGACCCTGCTGCGCGAGCACGGCGTCGATGTCGTTGAGGCGCCGGATATCCCGGCCGCGGAAAGTGCTGCGCGGCCCGGCACACTCATCGTCGTGTTGCAGACACTGCAGCATCTCGATGACGACGTCCTGTCGCGGCTGAGCAACCTGCCGGGCGACCGGCTCCTGGTGGCTCCGTCGTCGCGTACCCGTGAAGCGCTGGCTCCCCATATAACCCTTGCCGGGTCGGTTCCCTTCGGCGGTTCCGAACCCGGTTGCGACCTGCGGGAGGCGGTCCGAGCCGGCGCGGTTCAGCTCGGCGTGAGCGACGAATACGAAGCGGTGGAAGACTTTCCGATCACCCGCTGCTACGACGGTGCTCTGGTCCGCTACACCGAATACGGACGCACCGTCACGGTGGTCGGCAGCGGGGATTTCATGATGAATGGTGGGCTGCTGACCGACGGGAACGCCGCCCTCGCGATGAACCTTGCCGGCACGAACCCGCGGGTGATCTGGTATGCGCCGCAGAAGCGCCAAGGCGAATCCGATGCGGGCGCGGAAATCTCCGACCTCGTTCCTCCCGCGGTCGGATGGATCGCGATCCAGCTGTGCCTCGCGATCGCGCTCGTCGCGTTGTGGAGGGGCCGACGCCTCGGTCCGCTTGTCGCAGAACGAATGCCCGTCGTCGTGCGCGCATCCGAGACGGTCGAGGGCCGCGGCAGGCTGTATCGGTCCCGTCGCGCTCGCGACCGCGCAGCGACGGCCCTGCGCACCGCCACCTTGCAACGGATGCTGCCGCGCCTCGGCCTGTCCACCGGCGCCGAGCCGCCCGCCGTCGTCCAGGCAGTGGCGCAGCGGTCCGGACACCACGCACAGACATTGGCGCACACCCTGTTCGGTCCACCACCGCAGACCGACGACGACTTGGTCCAGCTCGCCCGTGAACTCGACAACATCGAAAGGCAGGTCGCCCAATCGTGACTCAGCCACCTCCAGGTCAGAATCCCGGCGCCGCAGGTGATGCGGCGCGAAATGCGCTGCTGGCTTTGCGCTCTGAGATCGCCAAGGCAGTCGTCGGCCAGGAAGCGGTCGTCAGCGGCTTGGTGATCGCACTACTGTGCCGCGGCCATGTGCTGCTGGAGGGAGTGCCGGGCGTTGCCAAGACCCTGCTGGTGCGCACTCTGGCGGCCGCGCTGCAACTCGAGTTCAAGCGGGTGCAGTTCACGCCCGACCTGATGCCCGGTGACGTCACCGGTTCGCTCGTATATGACGCTCGCACGGCCGAATTCGAGTTCCGCGCCGGCCCGGTGTTCACCAACCTGCTGCTGGCCGACGAGATCAACAGGACTCCACCCAAGACTCAGGCCGCGCTGCTGGAGGCCATGGAGGAGCGCCAGGTCAGCGTCGACGGTGAACCGCGTCCGTTGCCCGACCCGTTCATCGTCGCGGCGACGCAGAACCCCATCGAGTACGAGGGCACCTATCAGCTGCCCGAAGCACAGCTGGACCGGTTCCTCTTGAAGCTCAACGTTCCCCTGCCGCCGCGAGACCAGGAGATCGCGGTCCTCGATCGGCATGCACGCGGCTTCGACCCTCGTGACCTGTCCGCCGTGCGGCCCGTCGCGGGACCCGCCGAGCTGGCGGCGGGCCGCGCCGCCGTACAACAGGTGCTCGTCGCCGACGAGGTGCTCGGCTACATCGTCGATATCGCAGGCGCGACCAGGCATTCCCCGTCACTGCAGCTAGGGGTGTCGCCGCGCGGGGCGACCGCCCTGCTGGCCACGGCCCGCTCCTGGGCATGGCTGTCGGGCCGCAACTACGTCACCCCCGATGACGTCAAGGCGATGGCGCGGCCGACGTTGCGGCATCGTATCCAGCTGCGTCCGGAGGCCGAGCTCGAAGGTGCTCATCCCGACGGTGTGCTGGACGGGATTCTCGCTGCCGTGCCGGTGCCACGGTAGTGGTTCTGACCGGCCGCGCCGGCGTGGTGGCACTGGTCTGCGTGCTTCCGGTCGCGTTGTCACCCTGGCCGGCAACGGCGTTCGCTGTTCTAGCCGGCGCGCTGGCGGCGGCGATCGCACTCGACATCGCTCTGGCCGCCGGCACTCGCCATCTGGTCTTCGCGCGATCCGGTGACAGCGCGGCGAGACTGGGGCAGCCCGTCGACGCGGTTCTCGAAGTGGAGAACCCGGGGCGGCGACGCTTGCGTGGACAGGTCCGCGATGCATGGCCGCCCAGTGCCAGGGCCGAGCCGCGGATGCACGGCGTGGATATTGCTCCAGGACAACGGGTTCGGCTCGTCACGACGCTGCGGCCGGTTCGCAGGGGCGACCAGAGATCGGCATTGGTGACTGCCCGGTCGATCGGGCCGTTGGGGTTGGCCGGAAGGCAGAGCTCGCATCGGGTGCCCTGGCAGATCCGGATCCTTCCACCGTTCCTGTCGCGCAAGCACCTGCCCTCGCGGCTGGCCAGACTTCGCGAGCTGGAAGGGAACACTGCGGTCCTGATTCGCGGTCAGGGCACCGAGTTCGATTCGTTGCGCGAGTACGTCATCGGTGACGATGTCAGGTCCATCGACTGGCGCGCCACCGCCCGGCGAGCCGACGTCGTGGTGCGGACATGGCGACCCGAGCGTGATCGGCGGGTGGTGATCGTGCTGGACACCGGACGCACATCGGCGGGCCGTGTCGGCGTTGACCCCACCGCCGACGACCCCAGTGGCTGGCCGCGACTGGACTGGTCCATGGATGCCGCGCTGCTGCTGACCGCGCTCGCAGCGCGCGCAGGCGACCACGTCGACTTCCTCGCTCATGACCGGGTCACTCGGGCGGGCCTGTTCAACGCGTCGCGCACCGAACTACTCGCGCAACTGGTCGGCGCGATGGCGCCGCTGGAACCCGCACTGATCGAGTCCGATGCCAGGGCAATGGTGGCCGCGATACAGCGACGCGTTCGACGCCGCGCACTGGTGGTCCTGCTCACCGACCTGAACGCCTCCGCGCTCGACGAGGGTCTGATGGGGGTGCTGCCACAGTTGTCCGCCAAACATCAGGTTCTGCTGGCCGCCGTCGCCGATCCGCGGGTGGACGCGATGGCCGCGGGACGGGCGGACGCAGCCGAGGTGTACGACGCTGCGGCGGCCGAACGTTCGCGCAACGACCGGCGTTCAATGGCGTCGCGACTGCGGGCGGCCGGGGTCGATGTCGTGGACGCACCACCCGACGAACTGGCACCCGCGCTCGCGGACCACTACCTTGCGATGAAGGCCACCGGCAGGCTCTAGCGCGTCGGCACCACATCCGGTGCGACGGAGATGTCGCCGCTCTCCCCCGCAGCGACGGCCCGGCGGCCGAAATAGATTACGTAGCAGAGGAAAGCGACTTCGGCTGCCACGCCGATGGCGATGCGCACGAACGTCGGCAGCGGCGACGGCGTCACCAACGCCTCGATCAGCCCGGCCACCAGCAAGACCACGATCAGGCCGCCGGCGACCGCAACCACCGCCCGGCCCTGCTCCGCCAGCACCTGCGTCCGCGGCCGATTGCCCGGCGACACGACCGACCACCCGAGTCGCATGCCCACGGCCGCGGCGAGGAACACCGCTGTCAGTTCGATGAGCCCATGCGGGGTCAGCAGGCCGAGGAAGACGTCGCCCTTTTCCGCGTCGAACATGAAGCCGGCGATCACTCCAAGGTTGAGAGCGTTCTGGAACAGGATGTACGGGATCGGGATGCCGAGCAGGATGGCGAACCCGATGCACTGAGCGGCAACCCATGAGTTGTTGATCCACACCTGCAGGCCGAACGATGCGGCGGGGTTCTCGCTGTAGTAGTTCGCGAAATCCTCGTTCACCAATTGTTCTATCTCGCTTGGAGTTTTGAGGGCCGACTGCACCTCCTGGTTGCCCGACACCCACAGCGCGATCAGCGCGGTGACGAAGAAGAACGCGATGGCCGTTCCGAGCCACCATCGCCATGAGCGATACGCGACCACCGGGAACGACACCGTCCAGAACCTCGCGAACTCGCGCCACAGCGGCGCGTGCGCACCCGTCACCACCGACCGTGCGCGGGCGACCAACCCCGACAGCCGCCCGATGAGGACCGAGTCGGTGGACGAGCTGCGCACGATCGACAGGTGGGTGGACACCCGCTGGTAAAGATCGACCAGTTCGTCGACTTCGGCGCCCGTGAGCTTCCGCCGACGCTTGGTCAGCTGCTCCAGCCGCTCCCACGTCGGACGATGCGCGACTACGAACGCGTCGACATCCACCCCACGGATCCTAGTAGCGTTGCTGCAATGGTCAGCCAGCAAGAACCCGTGGTGACCGGCGACGCGGTGGTTCTGGATGTTCAGATCGCCCAGCTACCGGTCCGCGCGCTGTCGGCGATCATCGACGTCACCGTGGTGTTCATCCTCTACATCACCGGCGTCGTGTTGTGGGCCACCACACTCACCCAATTCGATCCGGCCTTCTCGGCTGCGGTGCTGATCATCTTCACCGTCCTGGCGATCGTGGGGTACCCGACGATATTCGAGGCGACAACCCGCGGCCGTTCGTTGGGCAAGCTCGCGATGGGACTGCGGGTGGTGTCCGACGATGGCAGTCCGGAACGTTTTCGGCAAGCCTTGTTTCGTGCGCTGGCCGGCGTGATCGAAATCTGGATGCTCACCGGCGGGCCGGCGGTGATCTGCAGCCTGGCGTCGTCGAAGGGCAAACGGATCGGCGACATCTTCGCCGGGACCGTGGTCATCAGTGAACGTGCACCGAAAATGTCGCCGCCTCCGCTGATGCCGCCGCAGCTCGCGTGGTGGGCATCCACGTTGCAGTTGTCCGGGCTGCATCCCGAGCAGGCCGAGCTGGCACGCCAGTTCCTTTCCCGCGTATCGCAATTGGATCCACAGCTGCGCGACCAGATGGCCTACCGGATCACCAGTGACGTCGTCGCCCAGATATCGCCGCCACCACCGCCCGGTACACCACCGCAGTACGTGCTGGCCGCGGTGTTGGCCGAACGCCACCGCCGCGAACTCGCCCGCCTGCAGCCCGCGCCACTTGGGCCTCCGCCCCAATGGCCGCCGAGCGCACCCCCCGTCGTCGGGTATCCAGCTCCCCCGCAGCAGTTTCCACCGCAGCGGGTTCCGCCACCGCCGTCCGACCCCGGCGGTTTCGCGCCGCCGAGCTAGCGGCAACTCGGTTTCGTGATCGAAAGGTGGTCCCCGCTCCACCGCTCCACCGCGGCGGACGAACTGGGCTCCTCGGCGCTATGAGGCCATCCGTCGGTCCGTTGTCTCCGAATCACGAGTATGCAGCGCCTCTACCGCATCACTCAACGCTTGCATGGTGGGCTCACCGTCGAGGTCCCGGCGGACGCGATTGCGACGACGGTCTCGGGCTGGCTGGCCGAACTCGGTGCCGACAGTCCGTTGGTCGGTGATCTTCAAAAGGCCGTGAACGAAGGTGACTGGCCTACGGCGCGTGCCATCGGTGAGTACTTGGCGGTCGATGTGTCGGTGTCCCGCTGAGCTCGGACGTTGCATCGACGATAGTTTCCGATATATCGTTAACGTATCGGAAGCGCAGATCGTGCTTCCTGTCGAAAGAAAGACACAGACATGAACACCCCATTCACACCCCCTCAAGGCCCCTTCGCGGGCCGCGGATTCGGTTTCGCTCCCGCCGTCAGTCCTGAAGACCGTCGTACGCTGCACGAACAGCGTCGGCAAGCCCGTCGCGGGTTCCGCGAGCACGTCCGTGAACACCGCGGCGACGCAGGATTCGGTCCCGGTTTCGGCGGCTTCGGCCCCGGTGGTTTCGGTCCCGGCTTCGGCTTCGGCCCCGGTCGTGGCGGTCGGCGCGGCGGACCCCGTGGCGGCGGCCGCGGCAGGCGCGGTGACGTGCGCGCGGCAATCCTGAAGCTGCTCACCGATCGGCCGATGCACGGCTACGAGATGATCCAGGAGATCAACGAACGCAGTCAGCAGCTGTGGAAGCCCAGCCCCGGGTCGGTGTACCCGACACTGCAGCTGCTGGTCGACGAGGGCCTGCTCGTCGCGACGGAGACCGAGGGCAGCAAGAAGCTCTTCGAGCTCACCGATCAAGGCCGGGCCGCCGCGGAAAAGATCGAGACCGCTCCATGGGACGAGATCACCGAAGGTGCCGATCCGGGCGCAGTCAGCCTGCGCGCCGCCGTTGGCCAGCTGATGGGAGCGGTCGCGCAGTCGGCGCACGCTGCATCCGCCGAACAGCAGCAGCGCATTGTCGACATCGTCAACAATGCCCGCCGCGAGATCTACGGCATCTTGGGCGAAGTCGAATAATCACCCGATCGGAATAAGCCCGGCGGGGAGCGTGTACGGATTGTTCATGGACACCTTGCCGCTGGGCTCCTTCAATGTCGGGCGCGTCGGCTACGGCGCCATGCAACTACCCGGGCCGGGAGTGTTCGGTCCGCCGCGAGACCATGACGAGGCGATCGCGGTCCTGCGCCGCGTAATCGAGTTGGGTATCAACCACATCGATACGTCGCAGTTCTACGGGCCCAATGTGTCCAATCAGCTGATCCGCGAAGCGCTGCACCCCTACCCCGCCGATCTCGCGCTGGTGAGCAAGGTCGGCGCCCGACGCGACGACACCGGGGCGTGGCTGGCGGCGCAGGAACCCGACCAACTGCGCGCCGACATCGAGGAGAATCTGCAGACGCTGGGGACCGACCACCTGGCCGCGGTCAACCTTCGCATTCATGCCGGCGATCCGAGTTCGGTCGGTCCTGTCGATCGCGAGTTGTTCGACCGTCAGCTCACCGCCATGATCAAGGCCCGTGACGAAGGGCTCATCGGAGGAATCGGCCTGTCCAGCATCGGTCCCGAACATCTGCGAATCGCGTTGGACCGCACCGAGATCGTAACCGTGCAAAACGCCTACAACCTCGTTGATCGCACCTCGCAGCCGGTGCTCGAGGCGTGTATCGAGCACGGCATCTCGTTCGTGCCGTTCTTCCCGCTCGGGTCGGCGTTCAGTCCCGACAATCCGGTGCTCGGCCATCCAGCCGTCAAGAGCGAAGCGGAGAAGCTGGGTCGCACGCCCGCGCAGGTCGCACTCGCGTGGACGCTGTCCGTCGCGCCGAACGTGCTGCTGATACCGGGCACATCGTCGTTGGCGCATCTCGAGGAGAACACCGCGGTGCGCGACATCACGCTCGACGACGAGACCAAACGACAGCTCGACGCCGCCGCCTGATTGCGAATCGGGCGCGCTGACGCACCGTGAGGGTTGGTTAGCGCGCCAGATTCACTCGACGTCGACCCAATCGAGCGTGCGCTGCACGGCTTTGCGCCAGCCGGCGTATCCGTCGGCGCGCTGCTCGTCATTCCACGCCGGGGACCAGCGGCTGCCTTCCTGCCAATTGGCCCGCAGGTCATCGGGATTCTCCCAGAATCCGACGGCGAGCCCGGCCGCGTAGCCCGCACCCAGCGCGGTCGTCTCGGCGACGACGGGCTTGACCACCTCGACGCCGAGGACGTCGGCCTGGATCTGCATGCACAGGTCGTTGGCGGTGATACCGCCGTCGACCTTGAGTACCTCCATGTGCACGCCGGAGTCGGCCTCCATCGCGTCGACGACGTCGCGGCTCTGGTAGCAGATCGCCTCCAGCGTCGCGCGCGCCAGATGTGCGTTGGTGTTGAACCGCGACAGGCCGACGATCGCGCCGCGCGCATCCGAACGCCAGTACGGCGCAAAGAGTCCCGAGAACGCGGGCACGAAGTAGACGCCGCCGTTGTCCTCCACCTGACGGGCCAGCGACTCGCTCTCCGACGCGCCGCTGATGATGCCGAGTTGGTCGCGTAGCCACTGAACCGCAGATCCGGTGACCGCGATCGAACCCTCGAGGGCATAAACGGGTTTCGCGTCTCCGAACTGATAGCACACCGTGGTCAGCAGCCCGTTCTCCGAGCGGACGATCTTCTCACCGGTATTGAGCAGCAGGAAATTGCCTGTGCCGTAGGTGTTTTTGGCTTCACCCGCGTCGAGGCACACCTGACCTACCATGGCGGCCTGCTGATCACCCAGGATGCCGGTGATCGGCACTTCGCCGCCGACCGGCCCACCGTCGAGGGTGACGCCGAAGGACTCCGGGTACGACGACGGCTTGATCTCAGGCAGCATCTGACGCGGGATGTCGAAGAACGACAACAGTTCGTCGTCCCAGTCCAGCGTTTCGAGGTTCATCAACATCGTGCGACTGGCATTGGTCACGTCGGTGGCGTGCACACCGCCGCGGGCGCCGCCGGTGAGGTTCCACAGCACCCACGAGTCCGTGGTTCCGAAGATCGCGTCGCCGCTCTCGGCGTCGCGGCGCACCCCGTCGACGTTCTCCAGGATCCACTGCAGCTTGCCGCCGGAGAAGTAGGTCGCAGGCGGCAGTCCCGCCTTGCGCCGGATCACGTCGCCGCGCCGGTCGCGGTCCAACGCGGTGGCGATGCGGTCGGTACGGGTGTCTTGCCACACGATCGCGTTGTAGTACGGACGTCCAGTTTTGCGGTTCCACACCAGCGAGGTCTCACGCTGGTTGGTGATACCCAGCGCCGCCAGGTCGGTGGCCGACAATTTGGTCTTGTTCAGCGCCGACTGGATGACTGCCGCGGTGCGCTCGGTGATCTCGACGGGGTTGTGCTCGACCCAGCCGGCCTTTGGCAGGATCTGCTCGTGTTCGAGTTGATGGCGGCCCACCTCGGCGCCGTCGTGGTCGAAGATCATGCACCGGGTGCTGGTGGTGCCCTGGTCGATGGCGGCGACGAAATCGGCCAACTCATTCTCCCCTCGTAACGGCGACTCCAATCGACCATCATGGTCTACGTGGCCAGCCCGATCGTCGACATTGACCGCATGCCCCGCGGCGGGCCCGACGCGTCGTGCCTGGACCGGCTGCTCGAGACCGATCGCCAGGAGTACCTCGACCGCGATGACGTGGACGAGGACGTCAAACGCAGCGTGATCCGCGCCCTCGAATGGACCGGAGAACGCTTCGGGAACACCGAGAACTTCGCGCGCATCGCGCTGGAGGAAGTCGCTGACGTTGCGGATCCCAAGATCCTCGAGCTCGGCGCCGGCCACGGCGGGCTGTCGCGAAAACTGCTGGATTGGCACCCCACCGCCGAGCTCACCGTCACCGACGTCGAGCCCGCGTCCGTCGCGAAAATGGCGTCGAGCGACCTCGGCGACAACCCGCGCGCGACAATTCGCGAAATGGACGCCACCGCCATCGACGCGCCCGACGGACACTTCGACCTCGCGGTGTTCGCGCTCTCGTTCCACCACCTGCCGCCCTCGGCTGCTTCCCGGGTGTTCGCCGAGGGCACGCGCGCCGCCGACAAGCTGGTGATCATCGATCTGCCCCGACCGCCGGCGCCGCTGCACCTCCTGCGGCTGGCGACGATGTTGCCGTTCACGCCGTTCGTTCCCTTTGTGCACGACGGCTTCATCAGCTCGCTGCGCACTTACAGTCCGTCGGCGCTGCGGACGCTGGCCGAACATGCCGATCCGGCGATCGACGTGGAACTGCGCGGCGGGCTGATGAATCCGCAGGTTGTGGTGGCCACCCGCCGATAGGCTTTCGATCGTGGGCGAAGAAGTGCAGGACACCGAGTACTCCCTCGCGCACCGCCGCGAGTACCGCCGCAAGGTGCAGCAGTGCCTCGACGTCTTCGAAACCATGCTCAAGGAGTCCAGTTTCGAGTTCGAACGGCCGCTGACCGGCATGGAGATCGAGTGCAACCTCGTCGACTCCGCCTACCAGCCCGCCATGACGAATCACGAAGTGCTGCAGGCGATCGCCGATCCGGCGTATCAGACCGAATTGGGCGCCTACAACATCGAATTCAATGTTCCACCGCGCCGGCTGCCCGGCCGCGCCGCACTCGAGCTCGAAGCCGATGTGCGGGCCAGCCTCAACGCGGCCGAAGCCAAGGCCAATGAGCATGAAGCGCACATCGTCATGGTCGGCATTCTGCCGACCCTGATGCCCGAGCACCTCACGGGGCGGTGGATGAGCGAGTCGGTGCGCTACCAGGCGCTCAACGACTCGATCTTCACCGCGCGCGGCGAGGACATCCTCATCGACATCAACGGGCCGGAACGGCTCAGCCTGCAGACCGAGTCGATCGCGCCGGAGTCCGCATGCACCAGCATGCAACTGCACCTGCAGGTCTCCCCGGCCGACTTTGCGCACAACTGGAACGCGGCGCAGGTGCTGGCCGGTCCGCAGCTGGCGCTGGGCGCCAACTCGCCGTTCTTCTACGGGCACCAGCTGTGGGCCGAGACGCGCATCGAGCTGTTTGCGCAAGCCACCGACACCCGGCCCGACGAGCTCAAGACCCAGGGTGTGCGGCCCCGCGTGTGGTTCGGCGAACGCTGGA
The DNA here is from genome assembly GCA_019749805.1 of Mycobacteriaceae bacterium. Classification (GTDB taxonomy): domain Bacteria; phylum Actinomycetota; class Actinomycetes; order Mycobacteriales; family Mycobacteriaceae; genus Mycobacterium. The sequence continues at coordinate 36,476 of JAIEPH010000020.1, forward strand.
TCACCTCGATCTTCGACCTGTTCGAGGAGAACGTCCGCTACTTCCCGTCGCTGCTGCCCGAGATGTCCGACGAGGATCCAACCCGCGAGCTGGCCGAGGGCCGCACCCCCAAGCTGGCCGAACTGCGGCTGCACAACGGCACGATCTACCGGTGGAACCGGCCGGTGTACGACGTCGTTGGCGGTAGGCCCCACCTGAGGGTGGAGAACCGGGTGCTGCCCGCCGGGCCGACGGTGGTCGACATGATGGCCAACGCCGCGTTCTACTACGGCGTGCTCCGGACGATGGCCGAGGACGACAGGCCCATCTGGACGAAGATGAGTTTTGCTGCGGCCCAACATAATTTCGCCGAGTCAGCGCAGAACGGCATGAACGCGCGGCTGTATTGGCCCGGCCTCGGTGAGGTGACACCCGACGAGCTGGTGCTGCGGCAGCTGCTGCCGATGGCCGACGAAGGTCTGCAACGTTGGGAGGTGTCCGCCGACGTCCGCGACCGCTACCTCGGTGTGATCGAGGGCCGTGCGAAGACCGGTGTCAATGGGTCCGTCTGGCAGATCTCGACGGTGCACGCGCTGCAGGAGGGCGGGCTGTCGCGGCCGGACGCGCTGGCCGAGATGCTGCGGCTCTATTGCGAACGCATGCACAGCAACGAGCCCGTGCATACCTGGGGTGGCCTGTGAACGAACTGTGCATCGTGATCGCGACGCTGGTGCGAAGGATCGCGTGTGTTCGCCAACGGCGCGTTCCCACCGGGAGCGGAATTCGGCCCGAACACCGTCACCGAGGAGGAGCTGCGCCAGGCCGTCTCGAGGTACTGGACCGTCGACGAGATCCGGCCCGCGTTCATCCATGCCAACATGTCCTCAGCCATGCCCGCCGACGCACCGTTCACGTTGCCGCCCTTCGAGAAAGACGAGAAGGGCAGGGACAAGATGCCGGCGTTTCTGCTCACCGCGTACAAGGGTGACACCGCAGCCGCGCAGCCGGCGACATCCGACTAGGTAGCAGCGGCCAGCGCCTTGGCGAATTGCTCGAGTTCTTCAGCGGTGACGTCGACGTGCGGTGACGCCCGCAGCACGGGCGCCGCCATCTCGAAGGGGGCCCGCAGCGTCTCGGCGTAGGTGGTGACGATGCCGTGCTCGGCGATCAGCTGCGCCCGCACCTCCTGCGGGTCGGCCCCGTCGACGGGTTCCAGTGTCGTGATCGCCGTCGGTTCGTCCGCCGCTTCGATCACCCGCCAGCCCTTGACATCGGCGAGGGCCTCGCGCGTCATCGCGCCCACCTCGGCCAGCCGTTCACCGACCCGTTCGGGTCCGGTCGCCAGATACTCGCCCAGCGCCACCGAATAGCCAACGCGGGCAGCCACATTGGCTTCACCGTGTTCGAGCCGTTCCATGACGGTGAGCGACATACCCCACTCCGGCGGGGGCAGCCGCGGCTCGAGTCGCTGCGCCAGATCCGCGCGCACCCCCAAGAAACCGACACCGCGCGGACCGGCCACCCACTTGCGTGACGAACTGTATATCGCCGAAGGCGTGACAACGCAGTCGAGATGACCCAGCGCCTGCGCCGCGTCGATCACCAGTGGAACGTCCAGGTTTCGGCACACGTCCGCCAGCTCCGCCATGGGCTGGGCGGTGCCGCGGTGGCTGGCCAATGCCGTCAGGTGCACCAGCGGCGGCCGGTCGGCCTTCAGTTTGTCGGCGGCGGCCTCGACGTCGAGCCGGCCGTCACCATCCACGGGCAACGGGCGTACGTCAAAACCGTTGGCGGCCATGATCGCCAGGTTTGGTCCGTACTCACCGGGCAGACAGGCCAGGGTGCGGTCGCCTGGCCAGCTGGACAGCAGGATGTCGAGCGCGTTGTTGGCGCCGGTGGTGTAGGCGATGTCGGCGCCGTCCAGACCGGTCAGCGCGCCCAGGGCTGCACGACCGGCGTCCAGCACCGGGGCGGCAGCCGCGGCGGCGACATATCCGCCGACCTCGGCTTCGTGACGGGCATGCTGCGCCGTGGCGTCGATGACCGCGAACGTCTGCCGCGAGCACGCCGCACTGTCCAGATGCACACCCGCAACGGGCGGCCGGGCCGCGCGCCACTGCTCGGCGAGGCTCTCGGACATCACCGCTCCGACAGTGACAGGCCGAAGTCACCGGCGCTGTCGGTCCACCAATGTGTCCGGCGCAGGCCAGAGTCGGCCAGTTCGGCGGCGACGCCGTCGGGGCGGAACTTGCACGACACCTCGGTGAGCATCTCCTCACCGTCGGCGAAGTCGATCGCGAGGTCGAGTGCCTTGACCCGCACCCGCTGGGCGTGTCCGGCGCGCAGCCACATCTCGATGCGCTCCTCGTCGGTGTTCCATTTCGCGACGTGCTCGAACGCGTCGAGGTCGAAATCCGCGTCCAGCTCACGGTTGACCACGGCCAGCACGTTGCGGTTGAACTGTGCGGTGACGCCTGCGCTGTCGTCGTAAGCGCGCACCAGTCGATCGGCGTCCTTGACCAGATCGGTACCCAGCAGCAGACTGTCGCCGGGCTGCAGCGTCTCCGCCAACGCGGTGAGGAACTCGGCGCGTGGCCCGGGGGTGAGGTTTCCGATCGTCGATCCGAGGAAGACGACCAACCGGCGGCCAATATGGGGGATCTTGCCCAGATGCTCCTCGAAGTCGCCGCACACCGCGTCGATCTCGATGCCGGGGTATTCCTTCTCGATGGCGGATCCGGCAGCCCTCAGTACCGACGCGTCGACGTCGAAGGGTATGAACCGCCGCAGGGATCCGTTGTCGCGCAGGGCATCCAGCAGCATGCGCGTCTTCTCCGACGTGCCGCTGCCCAGCTCGACGAGCGTGTCCGCCCCCGACGCGGCCACGATTTCGGCCGACCGTTCGCGCAGGATCTGCGCCTCGGTGCGCGTGGGATAGTACTCGGGCAGGCGGGTGATCTGGTCGAACAGGTCACTACCGGCGGAGTCATAGAACCACTTGGGCGGCAAAGATTTCGGAGACCGCGTCAACCCGTCGTGCACATCGCGGCGCAGCGCTTGTCCTGCCGAGTCGGCTGACAAGTAGTTCGAGAGGGCGAACGTCATCACGATCCTTTCAGCGGGATCAGGTCGATGTCCCGGCCGAGAACCGAGACCAGGTGGCGATCGGGAACTTCCTGCCAGCCGGGGTCGTCATCGTAGGGCTCGCTGGCCAACACGACGCCGTCGTCGCATCGCAGCGTCGAAAGGGTGTCGCCCCACGTGGTCGCGAGCAAGCGAGAACCGTTGCCCGCCAGTATGTTCAGACGGGCATTGGGGTCCGCCGCGGCGACCTCGACGATGGTGTCCCCGAGCGCGTCCAGACCGCGCTCGAAGATCAGCGCAGCCAACACCGCGCTATCGCAGGTCGATTCGGCCAGCCGGAAGACATCAGCCGACAAGGGCAGGACCGCACGGTCGACGAGGCCGTTGTGCGACAGCAGCCAGTGACCGTCGGTGAAAGGCGCGGACGCGGACGGTTCGATAGGCATGCCGACGCTCGCAGACCGTACCGCCGCGACGATGCACTCGCTGTACAACGCGGGCGCCACCGACGCGAACGATGCGTCTCCCCACAGCGGCGCGGCGCTGCGCCAGCGTCGCGGCGTGTCACCATCGAAGAACCCGACCCCCCAGCCGTCGGCGTTCATCAGGCCGTGCTTCTGCCTGCGCGGTGAATACGACTGCACCAAAAGGCTGTTGGCCGGTTCCATCACCAACGACGCGACGGACACCGACTTGCCGAGCCAGCCAAGGTGCCGGCACATCAGGCAGCATCCCACGCCAGGCGCACACCCGAGAAGATCTGCCGCCGGATCGGATGGTCCCAGTTGCGGAAGCTGGGCCGCAGGATGCTCGGCGCGACCGCCCACGACCCGCCGCGCAGCACCTTGTAATCACCATCGAAGAAGGGGGCGGAGTACTGCTCGTAGAGCATCGGGGTGAAGCCCGGCCACGGCCGCAGCGGCGACGTGGTCCACTCCCACACGTCGCCCAGCATCTGTTCGGCGCCGTACGCCGACGCACTCGCCGGATACGCGCCCACCGGCGCGGGCCTCAGCGCGTCGCCGCCGAGGTTCGCCAGATGTGCCGTCGGTTCCGACGAACCCCACGGATAGCGGCGTCGCGCCTGCACCGCGGGATCCCATGCGCAGGCCTTCTCCCACTCCTGCTCGGTGGGTAGCCGCGCGCCCGCCCATGCGGCGTATGCCTCGGCTTCGAAGAAGGTGACGTGCTGGACGGGTTCGTCGGCGGGGATGGCCTCGACATGTCCGAAGCGGATGCGGGTGCCGTCCAGGTTCCAGAACTGCGGCGCCCGCAGATCCGAGTCCTGCCGGTGCGCCCAGCCGTGTTCGGACCACCATCGCCGTTGGTCGTACCCACCGTCGTCGACGAAGTCGCGCCACTCGCCGTTGGTGACGGGCACCGTGCCGATGCGGAAGGCGGGCAGGTCGACCACGTGCGCGCAACGCTCGTTGTCCAGCGAGTGCGGTTCGGTGACCGCGTCCACTCCGAGGACGAACTCACCGCCGGGGACGAGCACTGACGTACCCGCGACACCGGCCCGGCCCGACGGCAGCGGCGTTCCGCGGTCCAGCAGCGCGGGCCCGGTCCGCAGGTTCAGCGCCTGCAGCATGGTCTCGTCGTGCTGGTTCTCATGGCTGATCACCAGACCGAACGTGAACTCCGCCTCAGAATCCTCGCGGTCTTCGGGCAACGCGTCGAGGCGGTCGAGCGCCTTGCTGCGCACGGTCGAGCAGTAGGACCTGGCCTCGGCCGGCGACAGCAACGGTAGGTCAACGCGGCTTGCACGGGAGTTGAGGAATGCGTCGTAGCACCGCTCCACCGCAGGATCGAGAAGTCCGGCCCGGCCGGGGGCGTTGCCCCGCAGCAGCCACAACTCTTCTTGCCAGCCGATGTGGGCGAGGTCCCATACCAGCGGGCTCATCAACGGGTCGTACTGGCGATGAAGTTCGGCGTCGTCGAAGTCGACAAGCCGCAGAGTCCGGTCACGGGCCGTCGTGAGTTCGCGGGCGAGCCTCTCGCGTACCGTCACAACTCCCCTTGCGCCAGTTGAGTGACCGCCGGTGCGATCCCGTACCTCACCACCCGGTCGGAGAAATCGTCGGCCGGGCACCGGCCCTGTTCCACCGAACGCACCAACTGCTGCATCGATTCCTCGAGTTCGGCGGGCGCACGTTCGGCGGCCGCCTGCACACATATCGCGGCGGCGTCGGCGAGCCTGCGGTCACCGAGGCCGATCTGCGCGGCGCGGTCCCACGCCGTCGCGACGGATTCGGTGGCCTCCGTGGCGATATCGGCCGCCGTCGGGTCGTCGAGCAGCGTGACGAGCGTGAACACCACGGCGGGCCACACCGCGTCCGGAACGCTGTCGAGGTAGCGGATCTCCAGCCAGCGCCGCGGCCGGACGGGCGGGAACAGCGTGGTCAGGTGGTAATCCAAATCGCTTTGCGTCGGCCTACGGTCGCCGAGTTGCACGAGGCCGTCAGCCCAGTCGGCGAACGGCACCCACGTGGTCAGCGGGATCACTTCGGGACTCTTCACGAGCATGACCGGCGCCTTCAGCGCGTACCGGGCCCAGTCGCGGGCCGGGTCGTCACCGCTGGCGCCGAGCACGGGTCCGCAGCGCGCCGAATCCAATTGACTCCATACGTGTTGGCGTGCCGACCGCCAGCCCGCGAACCTGCCGCCCAGCAGGGGTGAGTTGGCGGCGATCGCGATCATGGTCGGCCCGAGTGCATGCGCGAGCCGCACCCGGTCGGCCCAGCCTGCGTGTGGGCCCGCGTCGAGGTTGATCTGAATCGAGGCGGTCGACGTCATCATGGCCGCGCCGGCGGCTCCGGTGTCGCTGGCCTTGAAGAACGTCTCCATCGCCTGATAGCGAGCCCCGGGGTTGACGCGTTTGGCCGGTCGCAGCGGATCGGCGCCGAGCAGCACCAGCCCCAGACCCGCCTGCGCGAACGTCGCACGCAGCGTGGCGCGGTCGGACTGCATCGCGGCGATGGCCCGCAGCGGACCGACCATCGGCGGACCCGACAGCTCGACGGCACCGCCGGGTTCGACGGTCACCGCGCTGCCACCGGGCAGCGGCGGAATGCCACTGATGATCTCGGTGAGTTCGTCCCAGCCGGGCCGGCGCATGGGGTCCGCCAAGTCGAAGCAGTGTGCCTCGACCTCCAGGCCCACCTGGCCGACGGGGCCGTCGTTCAGACAGTGGTCACTGACGTAGCGGTGCGCATCGTTGGCGCTGGTCAGCTCGCCATTCGGGGGTTCGATCGGATGTGCGTCGTCCACCTCGGACGTCATGGCGAAGGTCATGTCTTCCGGCCCCTTCCGGGTAGGGAACGATCGTGTCCTTCAGTACATCTTCCAGACCGCACCGACAAAGTCCCACGAAATTTTCTGTGACGTCGTTGGTCGGTGTACCCAGATGTTCGCGTGGTTACTGACCCAAGGTGTTCTGCATGGCACCGGCCAGCACGTTCACCGCTGGACCTCCGTTGCCGGACTGACAGACTTTCGCCTGTAGCAGAACGTTCTCGCGCTTACGGGTCGTGTTGAAGCAGCGGCGATCGGTCGCTTGGCCCGGTGTCGCCGGCGGCCCGGCTCCGATCTCCTGCTTCACCCAGTCGGCGTCGGTCGCGGAGGCCGGCCCGCCGGTGAAGGTCCACACCTGGGTCGACATGTCGTCCAGGTGCATCGCGGTGGTCTGGCCGTTGCATCCTACAGTGCGGTCGACAAGGCGGCGGAAAGCCCGGTCGGCGGCGTCATTGGTGGCGAAGACGCCGACGGCCTGCTTGACGAAATGGGTCTGGTTGCCGGGCCCCGTCTGCGTCACGGCCCCGTTGAACGATGCCAGGTCCGGGTCGGCGTAGACGTCGGGCAGCCCGACGTCGGCCCAGTTGTTGCACGCGGCGTTGTCGACCCAGAACGACTGGAACGGCACGGTATACGTCCACTCGAACCGCATCGGCGCCCCGACGATGTTGCTCACCGAGCCCTTCGCCATCACGGCGTAATTCACCACACCCGGATCGGACGGTCGCGCCGAAGCCTCCACCGGTGGCGCCGTCAACGACAGGCCGGCGGCAACACCGGCGAGGACGGCGAGCCGCCGAGGCATCACGAACTAGACCTTCGCCGACAGCTTGACGTCGATGTTGCCGCGGGTGGCCTTGGAGTACGGGCAGAACTGGTGCGCCTTCTCCATCAGCTCCTCCGCGGCGGCCTGCTCGAAGCCGGGCAGGTACCCGATCAGGTGGGCGTTGATGGCGAACCCGCCGTCGGGGTCCTTACCGAATCCGACCTGCGCGGTGATCGCGCTGGCATCGTCGACGTCGATCTTCTCCTTGCCCGCGACCGCGCGAAGCGCGCCGAGGAAGCACGCGGCGTAACCGGCCGAGAACAACTCCTCGGGGTTGGTGCCCACACCGCTGCCACCCATCTCCTTCGGATGGTTGGTGTCCATGTCGATACGGCCGGTCGAGGACTTCACATGGCCTTCGCGGCCGCCTGCGGTTGCGGTGGATTCTGACGTGAAAACAACTTCGATGCTCATGGTCCCTGATCATGCCAGCCCTGGTGCAGACGGCAAGGTGGCCGTCTGCCCGCTAGACATCCCAGGTTCGTAAGTTGTCAAGCGGCTTGGGTGTCGGGAGTTTGTCGGTGTGCCCAGGCTTTGTGTT
>JAIEPH010000008.1 GCA_019749805.1 Mycobacteriaceae bacterium
CAAGCGAGTGAGCCGAGGGCAGAGAGCTTGCTCTCGTGCCGAGGCGATTGAGTCTTGCAGTACAAAGTAGTCATTCACAGCCTGCGGGTAAGCGCATCGGCGGCGGCCAAAAGGTCGGCGGCCCATCGTGCTCCGGGGCGTCGTCCCATTCGGTCGATCGGCCCGGACACCGATACGGCGGCGATCACCGCGCCGTTGGCATCGCGCACCGGCGCCGACACACTCGCCACCCCCGGTTCGCGTTCGGCGGCGCTCTGCGCCCAACCACGTTTGCGGACCTCGGCGAGGGTACGGTCGGTGAACTTCGCGCTGGGCAACACCGCCTGTTGCGTGGCGGCGTCGGCGTAGGCCAGCAGTACCTTGGCGCCTGAGCCGGCCGTCATCGGCAATCGCGCGCCGACCGGGACGGTATCGCGAAGCCCGGCAGGTGGTTCCAAGGCGGCGATACATGTACGTGCGGTGCCTTCGCGGCGATAGATCTGCACGCTCTCTCCGGTGATCTCACGCAGGCGCGGCAACACCACGGCGCCGGCGGCCAGCAAGGGGTCGTTGACCTGTCCCGCCAATTCGGTGAGTGCTGGCCCGAGTCGCCAATGGCCGTCTCCGTTGCGGATCAACAGCCGATGCACTTCCAGGCCCGCGGCCAAGCGGTGCGCGGTCGCCCGCGGCAGGCCGGTGCGCTCGCACAGCTCTGCCAATCCGCACGGCGAATCAGCGATCGCGTGCAGCACCCCCATGGCTTTGTCCAGCACCCCGATACCGCTATCCTGTCTCACAGGGAGATACTACCTTCCCAGAATGTGAGAAAGTCAAGATGGCAGCCCAGGATAAGCCACGCACACTCGCCGAAAAGGTGTGGGACGACCACGTCGTCGCGAAGGGATCGGGCGACGGCGCGGCCCGCGAACCCGACCTCATTTACATCGACCTGCACCTCGTGCACGAGGTCACCAGCCCGCAGGCGTTCGACGGCCTCCGGCTCAACGGTCGGCCGGTCCGCAGACCCGATCTGACGATCGCCACCGAAGACCACAACGTGCCGACGATCGACATCGACAAGCCGATCGCCGATCCGGTCTCCCGCATTCAGGTCGAGACGCTGCGCCGCAACTGTGAAGAGTTCGGCATCCGGTTGCATCCGATGGGTGACGTCGAACAAGGCATCGTCCACATCATCGGGCCGCAGTTGGGTTTGACCCAGCCGGGGACGACGGTGGTGTGTGGCGACAGCCATACCTCCACGCACGGTGCGTTCGGTGCGCTCGCGATGGGCATCGGCACATCCGAGGTCGAGCATGTCCTCGCGACGCAGACGCTTCCGCTGCGGCCTTTCAAGACCATGGCGGTCAATGTCGACGGGCAGCTGCCTGCGGGCGTGAGCGCTAAGGACATCATCCTCGCGGTGATCGCAAAGATTGGCACCGGAGGGGGACAGGGATACGTCATCGAATACCGCGGCAGCGCCATCGAATCGCTGTCGATGGAAGGGCGCATGACGGTCTGCAATATGAGCATCGAGGCCGGGGCGCGCGCCGGAATGGTCGCACCCGACGAGACAACTTTCGAGTTCTTGCATGGTCGCCCGCACGCACCGAAGGGGGCGGACTGGGATGCCGCAGTCGCGGCGTGGAGTCAGTTGCGCACCGACGAAGGTGCGGAATTCGACACCGAGGTCTACGTCGACGCCGCGACGCTGAGCCCATTCGTCACGTGGGGAACCAACCCCGGGCAAGGAGTTCCGCTGTCGGCGTCGGTACCGGACCCCGAGCTGATCTTTGACGACGGCGAACGTCAAGCGGCCGAAAAAGCGTTGGCGTATATGGATCTTCGGGCCGGAACGGCGATGCGTGACATCACCGTGGACACCGTCTTCGTCGGCTCGTGCACGAACGGGCGCGTCGAGGATCTGCGCGTGGTCGCCGACGTGCTCAAGGGTCGCAAGGTCGCCGAAGGCGTGCGGATGCTGATTGTGCCGGGCTCGATGCGGGTGCGAGCGCAGGCCGAATCAGAGGGCCTCGGTGAGATCTTCACCGCCGCCGGCGCGGAGTGGCGGCAGGCCGGATGCTCGATGTGTCTTGGAATGAATCCAGATCAACTTTCCCCGGGGCAGCGCTGCGCATCGACGTCGAACCGAAACTTCGAGGGACGGCAGGGCAAAGGCGGGCGCACCCATTTGGTGTCGCCTGCTGTCGCCGCGGCGACCGCTGTGCGTGGCACGTTGTCCTCGCCCGCCGATCTGACTCACTCATAGGAGCTCTGTGATGGAACCATTCAGCACCCATACCGGTATCGGCGTTCCGCTTCGCCGGTCCAATGTCGACACCGACCAGATAATTCCCGCCGTGTATTTGAAGCGGGTAACCCGAACGGGTTTCGAGGATGGCTTGTTCGCGGCATGGCGGTCCGACCCGTCCTTCATCCTGAACATGTCGCCGTTCGACAAAGGATCCGTGTTGGTCGCGGGTCCCGATTTCGGCACCGGTTCGTCGCGAGAGCACGCCGTGTGGGCGCTCATGGACTACGGATTCAGAGTCGTCATCTCATCTCGCTTCGCCGATATTTTTCGCGGCAACGCGGGCAAGGCGGGCCTGTTGGCGGCCGAAGTCGCCCAAGATGATGTCGAACTTTTATGGAAGCTCATCGAGGAGCATCCCGGCATGGAAATTACTGTGAATCTTCAAGATCGAACCGTCGTCGCGGGAACGGTCATGGTGCCGTTCAACATTGACGATTACACCGCCTGGCGACTCTTCGAAGGGCTCGACGATATAGGCCTTACGCTGCGGAAATGCGATGAAATCGATTCGTACGAAGCACGTCGTCCGAGCTGGAAACCGCGTACCTTGCCGGCGTGACGGATTGGCTTTCTGAGCCGAGATCTTCACCCCTGAACCCGGTTATCGGGACCCCGGCAGGAGCTCAAGGGGGGCAAGAAAGTTCGCTAGATTCTCCTGAAATTGCGCGTGGCTCTTGGAAATCAGTGGCCATTGGGTTTACCGTGTCCACTAGTCGGCCCAAAGTGGGCTACTGGTTTTCGGAGGTTTTGCATGAACAAAGCAGAGCTCATCGACGTACTCACGGAGAAAATGGGCTCGGATCGTCGGTCAGCAACCGCTGCGGTCGAGAATGTCGTCGACACAATCGTGCGTGCGGTTCATAAGGGTGACAGTGTCACAATTACCGGCTTCGGCGTTTTCGAACAGCGTCGTCGTGCTGCTCGTGTTGCGCGTAACCCGCGCACCGGCGAGACCGTGAAAGTTAAGCCCACATCCGTGCCGGCATTCCGTCCCGGCGCACAGTTCAAAGCGGTTGTTTCTGGGGCACAGCGCCTCCCGTCGGAAGGACCAGCAGTGAAGCGTGGCGTGACGGCGGGCGGCGCCCGCAAGGCCGTGAAGAAGGCCGCAGTCAAGAAGGCGGCCAAGAAGGCTGTGAAGCGCACGGCAGCCAAGAAGGCTGTGAAGCGCACCGCCGCCAAGAAGGCAGTGAAGCGCACCGCCGCCAAGAAGGCAGTGAAGCGCACCGCAGCCAAGAAGACTGTGAAAAAGGCCGCAGCCAAGAAGACTGTGAAAAAGGCCGCAGCCAAGAAGGCAGTGAAGCGCACCGCCGCCAAGAAGGCAGTGAAGCGTTCCCCGGCCAAGAAGGCTGTGAAGCGCGCCCCGGCCAAGAAGGGCCGCAGGTAAGTTCGACATCGAACACGCCGTGGGTCGCGCCGGCTGAGCCGGCAATCAATCGATTGTGACCCACGGCGTGTTTGTGTGTAACGAGGTTTCGGCGACTGCCGCAGCGTTCATTTCTTGAGGGCGAGCGGACTGCCGATGTGATCGGCGGCGATCAGGCGTCCGTCGAACATCGACAGGACCCAAGTGCTGCCCTTGCGGTTACGCGATTTGTCAGGGCGGACGCCGTCACGCTCGCACCACCACGAGATGAGATCCGGAATCACCTTGCCCTGAGTGCAGATCACCGGCGTGCCCTCGGCGGCGGCGATCTCAAAGAAGCGGTTGCGCGAGGCTTTGCGATTCTCCGCATACGCCTCTTCGGTGAGCAGCGGTTCGCTGCTGACGTCGACACCGAGTTCCTCGGCCAGCGGCGCGATCGTTTGATGGCACCGAGTCCGGTCCGCGGCGTACAACGTGTCGGCGCCGAAGGACAACAACTGTCCGACGAGAGACTCGGCCTGGGCGCGGCCGTGCTTGTCCAAAGGACGGTTGCGGTCGTCACCTTTGTATCGCGACTTGCTGCCTGCGGTGCCGTGCCGGACGATCAGCACCGTCTTCGTGTCGGCCGGCAGCTTCTTGAAGCGGCGTAGGACCTTTCGGTCGTGCGGGTAGCCGACCGCCTTGATCGCTTCGGATATGGGGAGCCATTTGAGTTCGTCGACTTCCGAGTTCGGGCTGAACTCGCCGCCGATGGCGCGGGCAGTCCAGTACCGCACCTTCTTGGTGCTGTTGTCGACGGGATAGGTCACCGCGGCCAACCGCCGGCCGAGATGCGCCGCGTAGCCGGTCTCCTCGGCGACCTCGCGGACGGCGGTCACGGGTTCCGTCTCGCCGGGGTCGACTTTGCCTTTGGGAAGTGACCAGTCGTCGTACCGGGGACGGTGAATGACCGCGACTTCTGGTGAGGCCGCATCATCACCCGGTCGCCACAGCACCGCACCCGCGGCAAATACGGCCTTGCTCGCCGGAACGGCGCGGGGTGGGTCGTCCCTCGGCACGTCAACTCCTGCTGGTCATTCGGGGCCCCGAGAGCTCACAGCCGACGGATCTCAAGGGTGCCGGTGGCGGTCCATCAACGACACCTGATGGTCGCGGACCGTCTCGCCCTCTCGCGGCGACGCTGTCCACTTACCATCCATGTCCAACTCCCAGCACCGGGTTGATGGATCAAGGGCGGAATCGAAGACGTCGTTCAGCTGTGAAGTCAGCCTCGGATCCTTCACTTGAGCCATCACCTCGACTCGTCGGTCGAGATTACGATGCATCATGTCGGCGCTTCCGATCCAGAACTCGTCGGTGGCGCGGAAGTGAATAATTCGCGAGTGCTCGAGGAACCGGCCCAGAATCGAGCGCACCGTGATGTTTTCGGAGAATCCGGCCACGCCGGGACGCAGTGCACAGATCCCGCGCACCACCACCTCGACGCGGACCCCCGCCTGCGATGCCCGATAGAGCGAATCGATCACCTGCTCGTCGACCAGCGCGTTGGCTTTCAGCCGAATACCCGCATCGGCGCCCGACTGCTTGGCGGCGATCTCCCCTTCGATCCGTTCGATGATCCCCTTGCGGACACCGTAGGGCGCGACCAACAGATTGCGGTACGACTCTTTGCGTGAGTACCCGGTCAGCGAGTTGAACAGATCTGTGAGGTCGGCGCCGATGTCCGGCGCAGCCGTCAACAGGCCGACGTCTTCGTAAAGGCGTGCGGTCTTGCTGTTGTAGTTGCCGGTGCCGACATGGCAGTAGCGCCGGATCGTGGATCCTTCTCGACGCACGACGAGGCAAGTCTTGCAGTGCGTCTTCAACCCGACCAGTCCGTAAACCACATGCACGCCCGCACGTTCAAGGGCGCGGGCCCATTTGATGTTGGCCTGTTCGTCGAAGCGCGCTTTGATCTCAACCAGCGCGACAACCTGTTTGCCTGCCGCCGCCGCGTCGATCAGCGCGTTGACGATGGGTGAATCACCCGATGTCCGGTACAGCGTCTGCTTGATGGCCAGCACGTTGGGATCGGCGGCGGCCTGCTCGATGAACCGCTGCACCGAAGTGGAAAACGAATCGTAGGGGTGGTGCACCAGCACGTCACCGTCACGCAGCGTCGAGAAGATGCTCTTCGGGGTTTCCCGCTCACCGAATGCGGGCGGCGTCGCAGGCACGAAGGGACGGTCTTTCAGCGCGGGGCGGTCCTGGTCATAGATCTGCCACAGCGACGACAGGTCGAGAAGCCCCGGTACCTCAATGACATCACCGGTGTCGACGTCGAGTTCGCGCAAGAGCAGCTCGAGCATGCTCTCGGTCATGTCGTCGGATACTTCAAGGCGCACCGGGGAACCGAAGCGCCGACGCGCCAATTCTCGCTCCAGCGCCTGCAACAGATCTTCGTCACGGTCCTCTTCGACCTCGAAGTCCGCGTTGCGGGTGATGCGGAAAGCATGATGCTCGACGATCTCCAGACCGGGGAACAGCACCGGCAGGAACGCGGCGATCAGTTCCTCCATGGGGAGGAACCGCACGACATCCGAGGAACCTTCGCGGCGCGCCAACTCGACGAAGCGATCCACGTTGTCGGGCACCTTGATTCGGGCGAAGTGCTGTCCGCCGTCCTCGGGTTGCCGCACGGTGACGGCAAGGTTCAGGCTCAGCCCGCTCACAAACGGGAACGGATGTGCCGGATCGACGGCCAGCGGCGTCAGCACCGGGAACACCTGTTCATGGAAGTAGGTCGACAGCCGGGAGCGCTCGCCCTCATCCACTTCGGCCCACGTGACGATCACGATGCCCTCGTCGGCGAGCGCGGGCCGCACCGCGTCGAGGAACACATGGGCGTGCCTGTTGGAGATCTGCTGAGTGCGCTCGTTGATCCGGCGTAGTTGCTCACGCGGTGACAGGCCATCGGCCGACCGCACCGACAACCCCATCTCGTCGCGTCGTTTCAGTCCCGCCACTCGAACCATGTAGAACTCGTCGAGGTTGGACGCGAAGATCGCGAGGAACTTCGCCCGCTCGAGAAGCGGCAGCGACGGGTCGGCGGCGAGCGCAAGCACGCGCGCGTTGAAGTCGAGCCAGCTCAGTTCGCGGTTGAGGTAACGGTCTTCCGGCAGCGCGTTGTCGACCGCTTGCGATGTCGCCGCCGGTGGGGCTTCAGGCGCCGAATCTCCCGACTGCGGAGTCCCGGGACGAGCTGACGTCGCCGGCTGCGCGGTTCCGGTCGTCGACCCGGAGTCGGTCGCGAGGATCTCGGTATCGGCTTCCGTCATGTGTCAAATGATTCCCTATTGAGTAGTCGCGCGGCCACCGCGGTGAAGAACTGTTACCTGACACCAGTGATGGCCTGCGCAGTTGTCGCGCCGACACCGAGGCGACGCGCCACCAACAGGTCATCGGGTGTGTCGATGTCACAGCGCAGCCCGGGCCAGGCGCCGGTCAGCTCGATGGCGCCCGAATGGCGATGGCGCTCGGCTGAATCCTGGCCGAATCTCGGATCCAGCGCGACGCCGAGAGCGATCAACGCCGAGGTGCCCGTCCCGTGTCGGTCGCCGACGAAGCTGCGGGGGTGGGCACGGGCCGCCGCGATCGCCTCACCCAGCTCCTGCGGTTGCAGTGCGGGCAGATCTCCCTGCAGCACAACGATGTTCGACGTTTCGGTCCGCACCGTTTCCTCCGCTGCGGCGATGGCGTTGTTGAGCGGATTCCGATGGCCCTGCGGGGTCGGATCGGGGAGCACTCGTGCGCCGAGCTGCCTGGCAGCGTCGCCGGCGACGTCGTCGGGTGTCACCACGGTGATCGACTGCACCGCCGGTACCGCCGCGGCAGCTGTGATGGTGTCGATCAGCATTGCCAGCACGACGGCTTCGCGGGTGGTCGCGGAGAAAATCGGCGCCAGCCGAGTCTTGGCGGCCGCCAGACGTTTGACCGCGATCACCAGCCCGATATCGGCTTCCGATGACCCGCCCATGAGCGCCATCCTGCCAGCAGACCACGCCGCGCTAGGGTGAAGGCGTGGTCGACGCGGCGGTGCTCGGGGCCGGAGCTTGGGGGACGGCACTCGCCAAGGTCCTGGCGGACGCCGGCAATGAGGTGCGGCTGTGGGCCCGTCGGCCCGAGTTGGCCGACGAGATCAACAACACCCATCGCAACCCGTTCTATCTCGATGACGCGGAGCTGCCGGAGACGATCCGCGCGACCAGCGATCCCGCTGAAGCGCTCACCGGGGCGTGCACCGTGTGCCTTGCCGTGCCCGCTCAGTCGTTGCGGACGAACCTCGTGCAGTGGGCTCCTCTCATCGGTGGCGACGCCACGCTGGTAAGCCTGGCCAAAGGCATCGAGCTCGACACGTTGATGCGGATGAGCCAGGTGATCGTGCAGGTCACCGGGGCGGACCCGGCGCGCGTTGCGGTGATCTCCGGGCCGAACCTCGCCAGCGAAATCGCCGATGAGCAACCGGCGGCCACCGTCGTCGCATGCAGCGACTCCGGACGGGCCGTGACGCTGCAGCGTGCGTTCTCGACCGGATACTTCCGTCCGTACACCAACGCCGATGTGATCGGCGCCGAGGTCGGCGGCGCGTGCAAGAACGTCATCGCGCTGGCGTCCGGCATGGCTGCCGGAGTCGGCCTGGGGGAGAACACGGCAGCAGCAATCATCACTCGCGGGCTCGCCGAGATCATGCGACTCGGGATCGCCTTGGGCGCCAAGCCGGCAACGCTGGCCGGCTTGGCGGGCGTCGGCGATCTCGTCGCCACCTGCACGTCACGGCGCTCCCGCAACCGCTCGTTCGGCGAACGGCTGGGCAAAGGCGGCACCATGGAGTCTGCGACACGTGCCGCGGATGGGCACGTCGCCGAGGGCGTGACGTCGTGCCAGTCGATTCTCGCGCTTGCGGGCAGCTACGACGTCGAGATGCCGCTCACCGATGCCGTGAATCGGGTCTGCCATAAAGGCGCATCGGTGTACGAGGCGGTGGCACTGCTGCTCGGGCGCAGTACGAAACCGGAGTAGGACGTGGACGGTCTATACGGCGATTCGACCCGCAGCGTCAAAGCCGTTGGCTCGGAACCGGTTTCGGGTAGCCCCGTGGTATCGCCTCCGGTGCTCGCGTCGACGTTTCATCTCTCCCCGGACGAGGCGGAGCCGTTTGACAAGTACGGGCGGTATTCGAATCCCACTTGGCGGCAACTGGAGTCGGCGCTGGCCGAACTCGAAGGGGCCGCCGCCGCGTTGACGTTCGGTTCCGGAATGGCCGCCATCACCGCGGTGTTACGGGTGCTGGCCAAGCCCGGCACCAAACTCGTGGTTCCTGCCGACGGCTACAATCAGGTACGCAGCTATGCCAGGGAATACCTTGTGCCACTTGGGATCACGGTGGTAGAGGTGGCATGTTCTGCGATGTGTGCCGCGGCCGCTGATGCGGACGTGGTGCTCGCGGAGACACCGGCCAATCCCGGGCTCGATGTCGTCGACCTGCACCGGTTGGCGATGGAATGCCGGAGCCGGGGGTCGACCCTCGTGGTCGACAACACCACCGCGACGCCACTGGGCCAGCAGCCGCTGTCCCTTGGCGCCGACCTCGTCGTCGCCAGCGCGACGAAATCGCTGTCGGGACACAGCGATCTGGTCGCGGGATATGTCGCAGGCAGCCATCCAGAGTTGATGGCCGCGGTGGAACAGGAGCGTCTGCTTGCCGGACCAATCCTCGGTCCGTTCGAGGCGTGGCTGGTGCTGCGCAGTCTGGGCAGCGCGGGCCTGCGGTTCGAACGGCAGTGTCACAACGCGCAGGCGCTCGCGGTGATGTTGCGCACTCATCCGGCGGTGCGCTCGGTCCGCTATCCCGGGTTGCCCGACGATCCGTCACACCAGATCGCGGCCCTGCAGATGAAGCGGTTCGGCGGGCTCGTCGCAATCGAACTGGACAGTGCGCAGGCAGTGCACTCCCTGGTGGAACGCAGCGCGCTGGTGGTCTCCTCGACGAGCTTCGGCGGGATCCACACCTCGCTGGACCGCCGCGCTCGCTGGAGCGATCAAGTCGCCGACGGATTCGCCCGGATCTCGCTGGGCATCGAGGACACCGACGACCTGATCAGCGATTTCGAACAGGCGCTATCCTGAAACCCCAGGTCAGGATATTGAAGCGACCCGCAGTGCGGCTGGACGGTAGCCTCTCTAGGTTGTGACTGCGAGCGATGAGCAGGGAGCCGCGCCGGCGGCGACATCGGGCTTGAGCGCGGCTCGGCGTGTTCGCGTGGCCGTCGTCTACGGCGGCCGCAGCTCTGAGCACGCGATCTCCTGCGTTTCCGCAGGTAGCATCCTGCGCAACCTCGATCCCGAACGCTTCGAAGTGGTCGCCGTCGGCATCACCCCTGAGGGTGCGTGGATGCTCACCGACGCGGAGCCTGACGACCTGGCCATCGCCGACGGCCGGTTGCCGCAGGTCACCGGCGAATCGGGTAAGGAGCTGGCCCTCGCCGCCGACCCGGGACGACGTGGTGAGCTGCTGTCGGTCGGCCGCGGTGCTCCCGAGGTGCTCGAAACCGTCGACGTGGTCTTCCCGGTGCTGCACGGCCCGTACGGCGAGGACGGCACGATCCAGGGCCTGCTCGAGCTGGCCGGAGTGCCCTACGTCGGTGCGGGCGTGCTCGCCAGCGCGTCGGGGATGGACAAGGAGTTCACCAAGAAGCTGTTGGCTGCCGAGGGCCTGCCGATCGGCGATCAGGTCGTGCTCCGGTCACGGCAGGAGACGCTGGACCTGGAGCAACGCGAACGGCTCGGACTGCCCGTGTTCGTGAAGCCCGCACGCGGTGGATCGTCGATCGGCGTGAGCCGGGTGACGGCGTGGGATCAGCTGGCCGCGGCGATCGAGCTGGCCCGGCGCCACGACCCCAAAGTGATCGTCGAGGCGGCAGTCGTCGGACGTGAATTGGAGTGCGGTGTACTGGAATTCCCCGACGGCCGCGTAGAAGCCAGCACTGTGGGTGAGATCCGGGTGGCGGGTGTCCGCGGTCGCGAAGACTCGTTCTACGACTTCGCGACGAAGTATCTCGAAGACGCCGCGGAGCTCGACGTACCGGCCAAAGTCGACGACAGCATTGCAGATGAGGTGCGACAGTTGGCGATTCGTGCATTCCAGGCCATCGACTGCCAGGGTTTGGCCCGTGTCGATTTCTTCCTGACCGACGACGGCCCGATCATCAACGAAATCAACACGATGCCGGGATTCACCACCATCTCGATGTTTCCGAGGATGTGGGCGGCCAGCGGTGTCGACTACCCGACGCTGTTGGCCACCATGGTCGAAACAGCACGCAAGCGCGGCACGGGTCTGCGCTAGCCCACTGGTGCAGGCTCAACCGCCTTGGCGGGCAACGACTTCGCGATGACCCGCGAGATCTCCTGGATCGGCGTGGGACCCGAGCCCGCGGGCAGCGTCAAGGCGACGTACACCGGACGATCCACGGCGAACCACGTGCTGCGCCCTTGGTCGGCGCCTTGGGCTTCGCCCGCCCCTGCTTCGCCCACCCGGAACCACGACACCTTGTCGACCACCTGTAGGGGGCTGCCGAGGACGAACTCCGCGGGCCGGTCCACACCACACCGCAGGATCACGGCGTCGCCGTCGGGAGCCGCACGCCACGCCGCGGCACCCGGTGGTGCCGGGTCGGCGGCTGCGGCGCGCCGATGGTCGCCGAGGCGCGCGGGCAGTGCGTCGACCAACGCCCGACAGTCCGCGCTGTCGGCGTACGGTGCCGGCACCGCGGCGATCGCGACGGGCTTTTCGGTCATTGGGGTCTGTCGGAGCGCCGCGAAGACCAGGATCGAGCCGATGGCGGCGACGGCCACGGCGATCGCCGCGATCATCAGGCCCCTGGGCGGGCCGTCGCGGGTTTCGGTGTCGTCCACGGCCCAAACTCTATGGGCGCGCCCCGTCGGCGATCGGGCAGGTCAGGGTGCGGGTGATGCCGGGCACCTGCTGAACGCTGGGAACCACGCCGGCCTGCAGTTCGTCGTGACTTTGTGCGCCGATGCGGACCACCACGTCGTACGGACCGGTGACGTATTCGGCCGACACCACACCGGGCAGGGCCGAGAGCTGTTTGGCGACGACTTCAGCGCGGCCCACCTCGGTCTGAATCAGCATGAACGCCTCGACCACCGGGCTGTCCTCCCTCTTGCTGCATAGACTCCACGCCGCAGGGACCAAACGTACCGCAGCTCAGGGGAGGCGACATGATGAGCGACGAGCCTCCTGAAACGCTGGCCGGGGTGGGCGAGTTCGCCGTCATCGACCGGCTTGTCGCGGGGCGCGAGCAACCGGACTCAGTGGCGCTGGGGCCCGGTGACGACGCGGCGGTTGTGTGGGCCCGCGACGGGGCGACGGTCGTGTCGACGGACATGCTCGTCGAGGGGAGCCATTTCCGGCTGGACTGGTCGACGCCGCACGATGTGGGGCGCAAGGCGATCGCGCAGAACGCGGCCGATATCGAGGCGATGGGTGCGACGGCCACCGCATTCGTCGTCGCGTTCGGGGCGCCGGGCCGAACAGCTGCAGCACAAGCGGTGGAGCTGGCCGACGGCCTGTGGCACGAGGCGCGGCTGCTCGGCGCCGGCATCGTGGGTGGCGATCTGGTGACGGCGCCGCAGTGGGTGATCTCGGTGACGGCACTTGGCGATCTGGGCGGCCGCGACGCGGTTCGGCTCGACGGTGCACGAGCCGGTGACACCGTCGCGATCGTCGGCGAAATCGGGTGGTCTGTCGCCGGATACGCTTTGTGGCGCAATGGTATTGACGGTTTCGAGGCGTTGCGCCGCCGCCACTTGGTACCGGAGCCGCCGTACGGCCAGGGTCGCGTCGCGGCGGAAGCCGGCGCGACGTCGATGACCGACGTATCAGACGGCCTGATGGCTGATCTCGGACATATCGCTCGCGCGTCCGACGTCGGCATCGATCTGTCGTCGGATGCGCTGAGCACGGACCGCGAACCACTCGCTGCAGCGGGCGCCGTGCTGGGCGTCGATCCGTCGGACTGGGTGCTCGGGGGAGGTGAGGACCATTCGCTGGTCGCGACATTTCCGGGACCGCCGCCTCCCGGCTGGCGGGTGATCGGACGAGTGCTCGATGGGACGGCGAGGGTCCTGCTGGACGGGCAGCCGTGGCACGGGGAAGCGGGTTGGCAGTCGTTCTGAGCGACCCCAATCGTCCGGGCACGCTAAGTTGACCCATCGTGGGTGCACGACCGCTGAATGAAATCGTCGAAGACGGATGGGCGAGTGCGCTGGAACCGGCCCGGGCGCAGGTCGCCCAGATGGGGGAGTTCCTGCGCGCCGAGATCGCGGCGGGTCAACGATATCTGCCAGCTGGTCAGAATGTGTTGCGTGCTTTCACTTTCCCATTCGAACAAGTGCGGGTTCTCATTGTCGGCCAGGATCCGTATCCGACGCCGGGCCACGCCGTCGGACTGAGTTTCTCGGTGGCGCCCGACGTGCGGCCGTTGCCGCGCAGCCTATCCAACATCTTCACCGAGTACACCGATGACCTCGGGTATCCCGCCCCGGCGACGGGCGACCTGACGCCGTGGGCCGAGCGCGGCGTGATGCTGCTGAACAGGGTGCTCACCGTCCGACCGGGGACACCGGCGTCGCATCGGGGCAAGGGCTGGGAGGCGGTGACCGAGTGCGCGATCCGGGCGCTGGTCGCACGGCGCCAGCCCTTGGTTGCGGTGTTGTGGGGCCGCGACGCGTCCACGCTGAAGCCGATGCTGGGCGCCGATTGCGTGGCCATCGAGTCGCCGCACCCTTCGCCGCTGTCGGCCTCCCGGGGTTTCTTCGGCTCGCGACCGTTCAGCCGTGCGAATGAGCTACTGGAAAAGATGGGCGCCGACCCGATTGACTGGCGCCTTCCGTGACGTTCTCAGCGCTCAGGGGTTTGGAACCTCAACGTTCGGCGGACCCGGAATCTGGATGTCCGGTGCCGGCGGAACCGTGATGTCCGGTGCCGGCGGAACCGTGATGTCCGGTGCCGGCGGCACTGTGACGGTGCCTTGAGTCTCTGTCGGCCCCGGAGCGGTCGGCTCGACGGTTTCCGTCTGAGTCTCGGTCTCTGTCGTCTCGGTCGTGGTGGTGGTGGTGGTTGTGGTGGTGTCTTCTGCATCGCCGTCGCCACCGCAGGCCGTCAGCAGGGAGACGACCGCGATACCAGAAGCAAGTGCGAACAGAGACCGTGTTGATGCGCTGCGTGGGTCCATGAAATTCCGCGTACCCGACGGAACAGGCGTTAAACCAGCGGCAGCGTCAGCCGCGCGAGACCTTGCCGGCCTTGATGCACGACGTGCACACGTTGACGCGCTTCTTGTTGCCACCGGGGTGGGTCACGGCGCGCACGGTCTGGATATTCGGATCCCACCGACGGCTGGTCCGGCGATGGGAGTGCGACACCGACTTGCCGAAGCCGGGGCCCTTCCCGCAGATATCGCACACGGCAGCCATATGTAGAACTCCTCGAATCAGTACTTTGGGGGCCTGGGTATCCGCCGCAACCGGCGGCGGGTCGACCCGACAACCTGACCAGGATACCGGCCACGCCAAGGATCACCAAAATGGTCTCCACAGGCGCGGACGTTCGCCAAGGGACTGTCAGGCCGAATGGCTAGGCTTGCGCCGATGGCGGCGCCTCGAGTCAGCGTCGTGTCGGCATAGCGGCTGGAGGTGGGGCATGTCGGATCGGCGGCTCGACGCCTCCGCATTGAGGGATTGGGCGTATACCGCCGTCGGCGACCTCATCACCCACACCGACGAGATCAACCGGCTCAACGTGTTCCCCGTCGCCGACGCCGATACCGGCACGAACATGCTGTTCACGATGCGTGGCGCGTGGGCGCAGGCCGACGCGCTGGCGGCGTCCGACAATGTTGTGGACATCGCCGCCGCGCTGGCGCGTGGGGCACTCCAGGGCGCACGCGGTAACTCCGGCGTCATCCTGTCCCAGATTCTGCGCGGGCTCGCCGATGTCACGGCCTCTGCGGCTGCCGACCGCGACGGCGTGCTTGCCGACGTCGGCGGGGCCCTGTTCGCGGCGGCACTGCGGCATTCGGTAGCCCTGGTCGTCAGCTCGATGGGTGAAGCGGTTCCCGGCACGATCGTCTCGGTGCTCCAGGATGCGGCGGGTGCCGCCGAGGACGCGGGTGCCGCGAATTTCGGGATCGCCGCGGTGGTCGCGGCGGCGGCCGATGCCGCGGCCGTCGCACTGGACAAGACCACGGGGCAACTCGACGTGCTGGCCGAGGCCGGCGTGGTGGACGCCGGCGGGCGAGGCCTGCTGGTACTGCTGGATGCGATGAGCGCCACCCTGACCGGTCAGGTCCGGCATCGCGAGGAGTACGTGCCGTCCCCGCCGCAGGCGCCCGTCGTCGCTGCCGCGACGGTCACGTCGCCCCAATTCGAGGTGATGTACCTGCTCAGCGGATGCGACGCAGCTGCGGTGGAGACCCTTCGCTGCAGCCTCGACCGGCTCGGGGAGTCGGTGGCGATCGCGACGACGGCCGACGCGGGCCAGTACTCGGTGCATGTGCACGCCGACGATGCCGGTGCCGCCGTTGAAGCGGGGCTGTCGCTGGGCACGCTGAGCCGTATCCAGATCACGTCGCTCACCGGTGCGGTGGGGGCGCGGCCATCCGGCGGATGGGCCAGGGAACGGGCCGTGCTCGCCGTTGTCGACGGCGCCGGCGCCGAGGAACTGTTCGCGGGCGAGGGCGCGCACGTATTGCAGCTCCAGGCCGGCGGACCCGTCAGCGCCAAACATCTGCTCCATGCCCTGGTCAACACAGGTGCGGCGCAGATCATGGTGCTGCCGAACGGATATGTGGCCGCCGAGGAACTGGTGGCGGGCTGCACCGCCGCCAGCGGGTGGGGTATCGACGTCGTGCCGGTGCCGACGGCGTCGATGGTGCAGGGGCTCGCCGCCCTGGCCATGCACGACGCCGATCGGCAAGCCGTCGACGACGGCTACACGATGGCGCGCGCCGCCGCGGGCGCCCGGCACGGGTCAGTGCGTGTCGCCACCGAGGAGGCGCTCACGTGGGCAGGCGCCTGCGAGCCCGGCGACGGCCTGGGCATCGCGGCCGACGAGGTGCTGATCGTGGGCAAGGACATCGCGACGGCAGGCGCCGGACTGATCGATCTGCTGCTCGCCGCCGGTGGTGAACTCGTCACCGTGCTCACCGGTGCGGGTGTCGACGCAGCGGTCAGAGAGGCGTTGACGCAGCACGTCCACCGCGAACACCTGGCCGCCGAGATCGTCACGTACCACACGGGCCATCGCGGCGACGCTCTGCTGATCGGCGTCGAGTAACCGTGGCCAAGCTGACCGACCGGCTCGACTTCGTCATCGGAAAGAAGTCCGCCGATCTGCTGGAGGAGCACTTCGGCATCGTCACCGTCAATGATCTGCTGCGGCACTACCCGCGCAAGTACAGCGACGAGATGATCACCGCCGGCGAAGGCGAGGAACTCGAGGAAGGCGAACACGTCACGTTCGTCGACCGCATCACCAAGGTGGAGCTTCGGGTGACTAATCGTCCGCCGCAGCGAGAATACATGGTCGTCACGATCGGCGACCGCAAGCCGAAGGTGACCGCGACCTTCTTTAACGTGAAGATCATCAAGAGAACCCTCAAAGAGGGCCAGCGGGTGATGCTTTCGGGCGAGGTTGGCTATTTCAGAGGCACGATGCAGCTGACGCATCCGGCCTTCCTGGTGATCCATGGGGACGGCAGAGTCGCCGGAACCAGGTCACTCACCGCGATTGCCCGAGCCGAAGGGACGTCCGACGAAAACAGGTTGCTCTCCGTCTTCGGTCGTGACTTCTTGCCGATATACCCAGCGAGCAGCAAGGTACAGAGCTGGGACATCTACGCGTGCATGCGCCAGGTGCTCGACGTCCTGGACCCGATCGACGAGCCGCTGCCGGAATCGTTTCTGCGTGAACACAATCTGATCGGCGAGGACGAGGCACTGCGGGCGATCCACACGGCGGAGAAGGTCGTGGAACGCGATGCCGCGATCGAGCGTCTGACCTATGACGAGGCCATCGGGCTGCAATGGGCGTTGGCGCAGCGAAGGTTCGGCGAGCTGAGTGAGGCTGGACCCGTCGCGGCTCCGGCGATCGGCGGTCTGGTCGCGGCCATGCGCAATCAGATGCCGTTCCAACTGACCGGAGGCCAGAGGGATGTCCTCGAGGTGCTGACCACCGAGTTGGCGTCTCGCCGCCCGATGAACCGCATGTTGCAGGGCGAGGTCGGCTCAGGTAAGACCATCGTGTCGGTGCTCGCCATGCTGCAGATGGTCGACGCGGGATATCAATGTGCGCTGCTGGCTCCGACGGAAGTCCTTGCCGCCCAGCATGCTCGTTCGATCCGCGACGTGCTCGGGCCGCTGGCGATGGCCGGCCAGCTCGGTGGCGCCGAGAAGGCGACGCGCATTGCGCTGTTGACGGGATCGATGTCGCCGCAGCAGAAAAAGCAGGTGCGCGACGAAGTCGCCTCCGGCGAAGCGGGCATCGTGATCGGAACGCACGCTCTGCTGCAGGACACCGTCGAGTTCCGCCGTCTCGGCATGGTCGTCGTCGACGAGCAGCACCGGTTCGGAGTCGAACAGCGAGACCGGCTGCGCGCCAAGGCGCCCGAGGGGGTCACACCTCACCTGCTTGTGATGACCGCGACGCCTATACCGCGCACCGTCGCACTGACCCACTACGGCGACCTCGAGACGTCGATACTTCGTGAACTGCCGCGTGGTCGTCAACCGATCACCACCAACACGATCTTCCTCAAGGAGCATCCGGGCTGGCTCGACCGTGCCTGGCAACGGATCATCGAGGAGGTCGGCGCCGGAAGGCAGGCGTACGTCGTCGCGTCGCGCATCGACGAAGACGACAAGACCCAGGCGAAGGGAAAAGGTAAGGGACGCAACCAGGTCAAGGACGCGGGTCCACCCGCGACGACGGTCGTGGAACTGTTCGAGCGGCTGCGTAGCGGTCCTCTTTCGGGCCTGCGGTTGGGACTCATGCACGGTCGGTTGTCAGCTGATGAAAAGGACGCGGTGATGGGGGCGTTCCGCGCGGGTGACATCGACGTCCTGATCTGCACCACGGTGATCGAGGTCGGTGTCGATGTCCCCAACGCGACGGTGATGTTGGTGATGGACGGCGACCGGTTCGGTATCAGCCAGCTGCACCAGCTGCGCGGCCGCATCGGTCGCGGCGAACATCCGAGCCTGTGTCTGCTCGTCACCAAATTGCCGGAGAGCTCGAAGGCGGGGGAGCGCCTGCGGGCGGTCGCCTCGACGCTTGACGGTTTCAAGCTCGCTGATCTCGATCTCGTGGAGCGCCGCGAGGGAGATGTGTTGGGCTACAGCCAATCCGGGCGTCCGATCACGCTGCGCTTCCTGTCGCTCTTCGAGCATCTCGATCTGATTCTGGCCGCGCGCGAATTCTGTGATGCGCACTACCGGCGGAATCCGGGCGACCCCGGGATGGCGGCCCTGGCCGCGCCCTTCTCCGACACCGACCGCATCGAGTATTTGGAAAAGGCGTGAACCGAAAGCACCTGCTGTGGCTTCTTGCGATCGTCTCCATCGCGGTGTTCGTTGCCGTTCAGGTCACCAACTCATCGATCAACCGGGCAGAGTTCATCGCCGGCGCCGACGCCCCGACGGTGGCGCCGGGGGTCGATGTCCTCGCGGGCATCGCCCAGATACCGGTGCGCGTCCGCGGGCAGGACTACCGGCGGGATGCGTTCGGCGACAGCTGGACCGACGAGAATCCAGCGCCTGGCGGCTACAACGGCTGCGATACCCGTAACGACATCCTCGACCGGGACCTCGTCGACAAGACCTACGTGCCGATCAAACGTTGTCCCGCCGCCGTGGCGACCGGCTTCCTGCATGATCCCTACACCAACGCGGCGATCGCCTTTACCCGTGGCGAAAAGACAGGCGCCGCAGTGCAGATCGACCACATCGTGCCACTGGCATTGGCGTGGGATCTCGGCGCCCGGTTCTGGACCGACCACCAGCGGCTGCGGTTCGCCAACGATCCGGCCAATCTGATCGCCGTCGCCGGAGGGGCGAATCAGGACAAAGGCGATCAGGAGCCGGCGACCTGGATGCCACCGAACACCGCATTCCGTTGCCAGTACGCCATGCAGTTCATCGCCGTGATTCGTGGCTACGCGCTGCCGATCGACGCACCGTCGGCGGCGGCGTTGCGTGATGCGGCGTCGACATGTCCGGCGGCGTGAAGATGCACGTGAATGAAAATCTAACTGCCGGTGTAGGTTTCGGGGTCCGGACGGAAACGCGTACCGTCGTTCAGCCCGTTGAGGGTGGCCATGTCGTCGTCGCTGAGCTCGAAGTCGAAGACTTCGATGTTCGACTTGATCCGCTCCGGTGACGACGAGCGCGGGATGACGATGTTGCCGAGCTGGATGCTCCACCGAATGAGCACCTGCGCCGGCGTCTTGCCGTTCGCTTGCGCGACGGATCCGACTGTTGGGTTGTCCAACAGGTTTCCGACGCCCAGGGGGCCGTAGGCCTCGGTGACGATGCCGTATTCGGCATTGGTCGCACGCAACTCGGCCTGGTTGAGCAGCGGGTGCAATTCGATCTGATTGACGGCAGGCGTGAAGAACGACAGGTCGATGACGTTGGAGAGGTCCTCGGCATGGAAATTCGCCAAACCGATCGACTTGGTGTCGCCCAATTCCTTCCGCTTCATCAGGCCACCCCAGCTGTCGACGTACTTGCCGGGGTTTCCGGCCGGCCAGTGGATGAGGTAGAGGTCGACGTAATCGAGGCCGAGCCGTTCCAGGCTCGCCTTCAAAGCGTCCTGCGATGCCTGGAAGCCCTGGTCGCTGGTGGCCAGCTTGGTGGTGACGAACACCTCCTCGCGCGGAATCCCCGACGAGGCGATCGCGCGTCCGACCGCGGCCTCATTCCCGTAGGCCGATGCGGTGTCGATCAGCCGATAACCGGCCTCAAGGGCAGCGCTCACCGACTTTTCGGTCTCCGCTTCCGACAGCTCGCCGACGCCGAGACCGATCACCGGAAGGGTGTTCCCGTCGTTGAGCGTGACGGTGGGGATCGCAGCGGCCGAGGGTGTCATGTCACCTAACCTGTGAAGTCGAAGGTCCTTGGATCGGGACCCAACCGTGTTCCATCGCCCAGCGAGGAAATGGACGCCATGTCCTCCTCGCTCAGTTCAAGATCGAACACGTCGAAATTACTCACTATTCGCTCGGGGGTCACCGATTTCGGGATGACTATATTGCCGAGTTGGATATGCCACCTAATCAGTACCTGCGCCGGCGTTTTGCCGTGCCGTTCAGCAACCTCGGTCACCTTCGGATTGTCGAGCAGTGCACCTTGGCCCAACGGGGCCCACGCCTCGGTGGCGATGCCCAGTTGGGCGTGCACCTGACGCAACTCCTCCTGCGGAAACAGCGGGTGCAATTCCACCTGGTTGACGGCGGGGACGATGCCGGTGGCGTCGACCAGGATTCGCAGATGCTCCGGCTCGAAATTGCTGACGCCGATCGATTTGATGCGGCCTTCATCGCGCAACCGGGAGAACGCCTTGAACGTGTCGACGAACGTGTTCCTGGCGGGCAACGGCCAATGGATCAAATACAGATCGAGGTAGGCGTGCGATCCACTGAAGCCCAATTTGTCCATGCTGCGGTCGAATGCCTTGAGCGTGGAGTCGTAGCCCTGGTCTGAGTTCCACAGCTTGGTGGTGATGTAGACGTCCTCGCGGGGCAGACCCGACTTCGCGACCGCCTGCCCGACACCGCGTTCGTTCTGGTACGCCGCTGCCGTGTCGACGTGCCGGTAACCTGCCTCGAAGGCCGTCGTCACCGCGCGTTCGGTGTCATCGGGGGGTGTCTGGAAAACTCCGAGTCCGACCTGAGGGATTGGATTACCGTCATTCAGCGTGATCGAAGGAGAGGCCATGACTTCGAGTCTGCCAGTCCAGGCAGTGCGAACGCCGACCGGTCGTAAAGCCCGCTTGGCGAAGATCGGCGGCACTACGTTGCGCGCGCTCCCTCATATTCCGCGCTCGGTCAAACGGCTTCTGCTTGGTGGTCGTTCGGTCGTCATCGACGGCAACACCCTGGACACCACTCTTCAGTTCATGCTGTTCGGCCAGAACGCGATGGGCCTCGGAAGTCTGATCCTGGATCACGACGTCCCGACGGCTCGTGCGCTGTTGAGGAAGCTGACAGACGCCTTCAGGCAGGACCTCCCCGTCGCATCGGTGACGAACCTCGTCATACCCGGTCCGGCGGGCGCGATCCCTGCGCGCCACTATCGACCGGTCGACGGCGACGACGCGCCGCTGTTGGTCTTCTTTCACGGCGGCGCGATGGTGGTCGGCGATCTCGAGACGCATGACGACGTGTGCAGGCAAATCTGCCGGGACGGCGGCCTGCATGTGTTGTCGGTCGACTATCGGTTGGCGCCGGAGCATAAGGCGCCGGCAAGCGTCGACGACGCGTTCGTCGCGTTCACGTGGGCGCTCGATCACGCTGCAGAGTTGGGCGCCGACCCCCGTCGAGTGGCGGTAGGAGGCGATAGCGCCGGCGCCAATCTGGCCGCACTGGTCTCGCTGCGGGCCCGTGACGAGGATGTTCAGCTGCCGGCGGTGCAATTGCTGTTCTACCCGGTCACGGCGTGGAACGCGCAGACGCGGTCGCGAACGTTGTTCGGCGAAGGCTTCTTCCTCACCGGGGGCGATCTGAAGTTCGGCGCCGAGAAGTACCTTGGTGGCGCGGATGTCGACGCGGATGACCCTCGGGTATCGCCCCTGCTGGCCGACGACCTGTCTGGACTACCGCCTGCGCTGGTACTGACAGCCGGCTTCGACCCTCTTCGCGACGAAGGCAGGCAATATGCCGAAGCCCTGCGTGCGGCGGGGGTGCCGGTCGACCACCGAGAGTTCGGGTCGCTGATACACGGCTTCGTCAACTTCTTCCCGGTCGGGGGCGACAGCGCGACCGCCGTCGCGGAGTCGATCTCCGCGCTGCGGGCCCATCTGGCCCGCATGTGAGAAACCTGGAAAAGGCCGCCGGTACTCTTAGCACGTGGCTTCGAAACCGAAATACGACCTGAAGGCCTCCGACCGCAAGCGCAACCTGGCGGTCCAGATCGGCCTGACCGCGATCGTGGTGATCTTCGCCGTGGCGCTCGTGATGTACATCGTGCTGTCGGCCGACGAAAAGCCGACCGCGGGCCAGGCGGATCCGATCCGGGTCACGTCGACGTCTGCTCAGTTGATCAAGAAGGACGGCACTGACGAGCCCAAGGTCGTGTTGGGGCTCTACGAGGACTTCCTGTGCCCGGCCTGCCGCAACTTCGAGCAGGAGTTCGGACCCACCGTGAACAAGCTGATCGATTCGGGAGCGGTGGCCGCCGACTACTACATGATTTCGATCCTGGATCGCCAGGGCGACGGGTACTCGACGCGGGCGGCCAACGCCGCGTACTGCGTCGCGGGTGATTCGATCGAGGCATTCCGGCGGTTCCATGCCGCGCTGTACGCCCAGCAGCCCCAGGAGGGTGTCGGACCGTTCCCCGACAATGCCCGCCTTGCCGAAATCGCCCGTCAGGCCGGCGCTGCGGGCGAAGTTCCCGAGTGCATCAACAAAGAGACGAACGCCGACATGGTGTCGGGACTCGCCGCGGCCACCGACGTGAATTCGACACCGACGATTCGCATCAACGGTGAGGACTACCGCCCGACGACCCCAGAGGCGTTGGTCGCCAAGATCGAGGAGACAGTCGGCAAGCTGCCGGCCTTCGACGCCGGCGTACCACCACCAGCTGCCGAGCCCACACCCCTGGCACCTCCACCTCCCGCACCCGCGCCTGCACCATGACCGTCGCCACACCCAGCACTGTCGAGCCGAGCGAACCCGCGTCGGCGCAGTCGACGGGTGTCACAGTCGGCAGACCCAGCGCGATATGGGTGCTGATCGCCGGTGTCCTCGGATTGGCCGCTGCGGCGACGCTCACAGTCGAGAAGATCGAGATCTTGATCAACCCCGACTACGTGCCGTCCTGCAGCATCAATCCGGTGCTGTCGTGCGGTTCGGTGATGATCACCCCGCAGGCGTCGGTCTTCGGGTTCCCCAATTCGCTCATCGGCATCGTCGGGTTCACCGTCGTATTGGTGACCGGTGTGCTGGCGCTCGCCAAAGTCGATCTGCCGCGCTGGTATTGGACCGGCCTGGCGATCGGCTCCTTCCTCGGCGTCGGATTCGTGCACTGGTTGGCGTGGGAGAGCCTGTACAGCATCGGCGCACTGTGCCCGTACTGCATGGTGGTATGGGCCGTGACGATTCCGTTGTTCGTGGTTGCGACGTCGATCGCGTCCCGTGCTGCGGCATCCAACGGTGTTGTGCGCGTGCTCCATACGTGGCGCTGGTCCCTGGTGGCCCTGTGGTTCACCGGGCTTCTCCTATTGATCCTGGTGCGCTTCTGGGACTACTGGTCCACCCTTCTCTAGACACCCGACGGGGGCGGTAGCGCGTGATATCCAAAGTTCTGGTGGCCAATCGCGGCGAGATCGCGATTCGTGCTTTCCGGGCGGCCTACGAGATGGGCATCACCACCATCGCGGTGTACGCGCACGAGGACCGCAACTCCCAGCACCGCCTGAAGGCTGACGAGTCGTATCAGATCGGTGAGACCGGCCATCCGGTACGCGCATACCTATCGGTCGACGAGATCATCCGCATCGCGCAGCAGGCGGGCGCCGATGCCGTCTATCCCGGGTATGGGTTCCTCTCGGAGAACCCGCAATTGGCTGCGGCGTGCGCGGATGCCGGGATCACGTTCATCGGTCCGGGGGCGGAAATCCTTGAGTTGACGGGGAACAAGGCCCGCGCGATCGCCGCGGCACGCGATGCAGGTCTGCCGGTGCTGAACTCTTCGGCGCCGTCGTCGTCGGTGGACGAACTGGTCGCTGCGTCGGAGACCATGGAGTTCCCGCTGTTCGTCAAGGCGGTGTCCGGCGGCGGTGGACGCGGAATGCGGCGAGTCACAGAGCCGTCGGTGCTGCGCGAGGCGATCGAGGCGGCCAGCCGTGAGGCCGAGTCGGCGTTCGGCGATCCGATGGTCTACCTCGAGCAGGCGGTGCTCAACCCGCGCCATATCGAGGTGCAGATCCTCGCCGATAAACACGGCAGTGTGATGCATCTGTTCGAGCGTGACTGCAGCATGCAGCGTCGCCATCAGAAAGTCATCGAATTGGCTCCTGCGCCAAACCTTCCCGCGGATCTGCGGGACAAGATGTGTGCTGATGCGGTCGCCTTCGCCCGTTCCATCGACTACACGTACGCGGGCACGGTGGAGTTCCTGCTCGACGAGCGTGGGCATTACGTGTTCATCGAGATGAACCCGCGCATCCAGGTCGAGCACACGGTGACCGAGGAGATCACCGACGTCGATCTGGTCGCGAGCCAGTTGCGCATCGCCGACGGCGAGACGCTGGCGGACCTCGGACTGAGCCAGGACGGATTGACCGCGCCGCGGGGCTTTGCCATGCAGTGCCGGATCACCACCGAGGATCCCGCCAACGGATTCCGCCCCGACACCGGGCGCATCACGAGCTACCGGTCGCCGGGTGGTGCGGGGATCCGCCTCGACGGCGCAACACATTTGGGCGCGGAGATCGGGGCCCACTTCGACTCTCTGCTGGTCAAGCTGACCTGTCGCGGTCGGGACTACGCGGCGGCGCTCGCTCGGTCCCGGCGTGCGCTGGCCGAGTTCCGGGTGCGTGGAGTGTCGACGAACATCCCGTTCCTGCTGGCCGTCGTCAACGATCCGGATTTCCGCGCCGGACGCATCACCACGTCATTCATCGACGACCGGCCCTACCTGCTGACCGCACACACCCCGGCCGACCGCGGTACCAAGATCCTCAACTACCTGGCAGACGTCACGGTCAACCAACCGCACGGTCCGCGACCGTCGACGGTGTACCCGCACGACAAGCTGCCCGACGTCGATCTGGCGTCGCCGCCGCCGTCGGGGTCCAAACAGCTGCTGACCGAACTGGGGCCCGATGGGTTCGCCCGCTGGATGCGCGAATCGAAGGCGGTCGGCGTAACCGATACCACGTTCCGCGACGCCCACCAGTCCCTGTTGGCGACCAGGCTGAGGACGACCGGTCTGCTCATGGTGGCGCCCTACATCGCGCGGATGACGCCGCAACTGTTGTCGGTGGAGTGCTGGGGTGGCGCGACTTACGATGTGGCGCTTCGGTTCTTGAAGGAAGACCCGTGGGAGCGCCTGGCCGCGTTGCGTGAGGCGATGCCGAACATCTGCCTGCAGATGCTGCTGCGCGGCCGCAACACCGTGGGTTACACGCCGTATCCGGAATCGGTCACCAAGGCGTTCGTTGCTGAGGCGACGGGCACCGGGATTGATATCTACCGCATCTTCGACGCGCTCAACAATGTCGAGTCGATGCGCCCGGCCATCGACGCGGTCCGAGAGACCGGCACGTCGATCGCCGAGGTCGCGATGAGCTACACCGGCGATCTTTCCGATCCGGGGGAGAACCTGTACACCCTGGACTACTACCTCAAGTTGGCCGAGCAGATCGTCGACGCCGGCGCGCATGTGCTGGCGATCAAGGACATGGCCGGGTTGCTACGGCCGCAGGCAGCCACCGCGTTGGTGTCGGCGCTGCGCGGCCGGTTCGACCTGCCCGTACACGTGCACACCCATGACACTCCCGGCGGGCAGCTGGCCACGTATGTGGCGGCATGGCAGGCCGGTGCCAACGCCGTCGACGGCGCCTCGGCGCCGTTGGCGGGAACGACGAGTCAGCCCGCGCTGTCCTCGATCGTCGCAGCCGCGGCGCACACCGAATACGACACCGGGTTGTCATTGCCGGCGGTATGCGATCTCGAGCCGTACTTCGAGGCTTTGCGAAAGGTGTACGCGCCCTTCGATGTTGCAGCGTCTG
The DNA here is from genome assembly GCA_019749805.1 of Mycobacteriaceae bacterium. Classification (GTDB taxonomy): domain Bacteria; phylum Actinomycetota; class Actinomycetes; order Mycobacteriales; family Mycobacteriaceae; genus Mycobacterium. The sequence goes on from JAIEPH010000008.1 coordinate 25,738, forward strand.
GCCCTCCATCTCCAACGGGGCGGGTGTATCACCACGAGATCCCGGGTGGTCAGCTGTCGAATCTGCGCCAGCAGGCCATCGCGCTGGGCTTCGCGGATCGCTTCGAGGAGATCGAAGAGAATTACGCGGCGGCCGACCGCATCCTGGGCCGACTGGTGAAGGTGACGCCGTCGTCCAAGGTGGTCGGAGATCTGGCGCTGGCACTGGTCGGGGCCGGGATCAGCGCCGACGAATTCGCCGCGGACCCAGCGCGCTTCGACATCCCGGAGTCGGTGATCGGATTCCTGCGTGGGGAACTCGGCGACCCGCCGGGCGGCTGGCCCGAACCGTTGCGCACCAAGGCACTTGCCGGACGGTCGCCGGCGCGGCCCACCGAGGAGCTGTCCGAGGAGGACGAGGCGGCGCTGGCGCAACCCGGCACCACTCGACAAGCCACCTTGAATCGGCTGCTTTTCCCCGGCCCGACCGAGGAATTCGAGGCGCATCGGGAACTGTACGGAGACACCTCTGGCCTGTCGGCGAACCAGTTCTTCTATGGTCTGCGTCAAGGCGACGAGCATCAGGTACGGCTCGAGCGCGGTGTCGAGCTGTTGATCGGGCTGGAAGCGATCTCGGACGCCGACGAACGCGGCATGCGCACCGTGATGTGCATCTTCAACGGTCAGCTGCGTCCGGTCGTGGTGCGTGACAAGAGTATCGCCAGCGAGGTACCCACCGCCGAGAAGGCCGACCGGTCCAACCCCGATCATGTCGCAGCGCCCTTCGCCGGCGTCGTCACGGTCAGCGTGTCCGCGGGAGACAAGGTCGACTCAGGACAGACCATCGCCACGATCGAGGCAATGAAGATGGAAGCGGCGATCACCGCGCCCAAGGCCGGCCAGGTCGACCGCGTCGCCGTATCGGCCACCGCCCAGGTCGAAGGTGGCGATCTGCTCGTGGTGGTCAGCTGACCCGCATCATCGCCGGCACCCTGGGTGGACGGCGAATCACGGTGCCGCGCACTGGAACCCGCCCCACCACCGACCGGGTCCGGGGATCGCTGTTCAATCTGCTGACGGCGCGGCTGGAGCTTTTCGGTCGCTCCGTTCTCGATCTGTACGCCGGCTCGGGAGCGCTCGGCCTCGAAGCGCTGTCCCGCGGAGCCGCCTCGGCGGTATTCGTCGAATCAGACCAGCGGGCCGCGAACATCATCGACAAGAACATCGCCGCCCTTGGTGTGACCCGTGCGACGGTGCGTCGCGGCGCGGTCGCAACAGTCCTGGCTTCGGGCACCGCGCACCCTGCCGACCTCGTGCTCGCCGATCCGCCCTACACGGTGGAGGCGGGTGATCTGGCACGAGTGCTCTCCGCTCTGACGCACGGCGGCTGGACGACGACAGGGACGGTGGCCGTCGTCGAACGCCCGGCGTCCGGCGCGGCACTGACGTGGCCCGACGGATGGGAGGTGTGGCCGGCGCGCACGTACGGCGACACCCGGCTGGAACTCGCCGAGCGGACTTGACCGCCCTGTACCGTCGTTCCCCATGAGCGGCGCCGTATGCCCGGGGTCCTTCGATCCGATAACCCTCGGCCATGTCGACATCTTCGAGCGCGCAGCGGCCCAGTTCGACGAGGTCGTGGTGGCCGTATTGGTGAACCCGAACAAGAAGGGCATGTTCAGCCTCGACGAGCGCATCGCGATGATCGAGGAATCGACGACACATCTGCCGAATCTGCGGGCGGAGTCCGGTGAGGGTCTGGTGGTCGACTTCGTCAAGAACCGCGGGCTGACCGCGATCGTCAAGGGTCTGCGCACCGGGACGGATTTCGAATACGAGCTGCAGATGGCGCAGATGAACAAGCACATTGCCGGCGTCGACACCTTCTTCGTCGCCACGACGCCGACGTATTCGTTCGTATCGTCCTCGCTGGCGAAGGAGGTCGCGTCGCTCGGCGGCGACGTCTCCGCATTGTTGCCCGAGGCCGTCAACGTGCGGCTGCAGGCCAAGCTCAAGGGTTAGCCGGCCAGCTCAAGGGGTAGCCAGAAGTGGCGCCCAGCCCATCGCGCCCTAAACATTCCCCATGAGTACTGGAGGCTTTGCCGTGGTTGAGACATTTGTGCAGTCGACCGATGACGTCGTGAGATTCCTCAAGGATCAGCACAACCTGATCAAGGACATGTTCGACGAGGTGCTCAGCGCTTCGGACACCAAGGCGCGTGAGACGGCGTTCGTTGAACTGCGCCAACTGCTCGCCGTGCATGAGACTGCCGAGGAGATGGTGGTCCACCCGCGGGTCCGCAACGAGGCGAAGAACGGCGACGAGATCGTCGACGCCCGCCTGGAAGAGGAGCACAAGGCCAAGGAGATGCTTTCGGCGCTCGAGGGCATGGACATCGATTCGCCGGAATTCATCGCCGAACTCCAGGCGTTCCGCGACGCGGTCATCGAGCACGCCGAGCACGAGGAGGCCGACGAGTTCACCAAGCTCGAAAGCAACCTCACGGCTGAGGATCGCGGCCGGATGGCCAAGGCGGTACTCGCCGCGGAGGCCATTGCGCCGACCCGGCCGCATGCGGGAGTTGAGAGCGCCAAGGCCAACTTCATGGTCGGCCCGTTCGCGTCAATGATCGACCGGGCCCGCGACGCGATCTCCGCGGCGGTCCGTTAGCCAGGTTCTTCGCCCGCAGAACCCGGGCGTGCGGCCATCGTCGTCTTGACATAATGTGCGCAGAGCATGCGGACGGCCCGCGGCCTGGGGAAGCGGTGGCGCAGCAGGAAGTGCAGCTGAGACGCGACACACCGTGTCGATAGCTGAGTCACAGGCGTAACACCAGGCACACTGGTAACTGTCAACTACGCCTGGAGGGTGTTGCCGTGTACCGAGTATTTGAAGCGCTCGACGAGTTGGGCGCGATTGTGGAAGAAGCGCGCGGCGTTCCCATGACGGCAGGCTGCGTCGTGCCCCGCGGCGATGTCCTGGAGTTGATCGACGACATCAAGGACGCGATCCCCGGCGAACTCGACGACGCCCAGGATGTGCTGGACGCTCGCGATTCGTTGTTGCGCGAGGCCAAGGAGCACTCCGGATCAATGGTGTCGTCGGCCACGGCCGAGGCGGATTCCCTGGTCAACCACGCCCGCGCCGAGGCCGACCGACTGCTCGCCGACGCGAAGTCGCAGGCTGACCGCATGGTCGGCGAGGCCCGCCAGCACAGCGAGCGCATGGTCGCAGAGGCGCGCGAAGAGGCCTCCCGTCTGGCCGCAACCGCCAAGCGGGAGTACGAGGCGAGCACGGGACGCGCCAAGAACGAGGCCGACCGGCTCATCGAGAACGGCAACCTCGCCTACGAGAAGGCCGTGCAGGAAGGCATCAAGGAACAGCAGCGCCTCGTCGCCCAGACCGAGATCGTCCAGACCGCCACGCTGGAAGCCACCCGCCTCATCGACTCGGCGCACGCCGAGGCCGACCGACTGCGCGGCGAATGCGACATCTACGTCGACAGCAAGCTGGCCGAGTTCGAGGACTTCCTCAACGGCACGCTGAGGTCGGTAGGCCGCGGCCGCCATCAGCTGCGGACCGCGGCGGGGACGCACGACTACGCAGCTCGCTAGGCCCTGGGACGGCCGCCGTAAGATCGACCCCTATGGCGACGCATGCGAAGTCGGGGGCGCGGCGGGCCTCGCGATCGCCGCTCGTGCTGAACATCTCCAGGCTCGGCCGCAGGCCGGGGTCGATGATGACCGTCGCCGAGACCGCGCCCAGCCCCATGCGTATTGGACTGGACCTGATCGCGATCGACGAGGGCGCTCCGCTGGATCTGGATCTGCGGATCGAATCCGTCTCGGAGGGAGTTCTGGTCTCGGGCACGGTGTCCGCCCCCACGGTCGGTGAGTGCGCGCGCTGTCTGACGCCGATCACCGGGCACGTGGACATCGACATCACCGAACTGTTCGCCTATCCCGACAGCGCCACCGATGAGACCACCGAGGCCGACGAGCTCGGCCGCGTAGTGGACGAGACCGTCGACCTGGAACAGCCGATCATCGACGCCGTCGGCCTGGCGTTGCCGTTCGTCCCGCTGTGCGGCCCCGACTGCATCGGACTGTGCCCCGACTGTGGTGTGCCGCTGGCGACGGCCGAACCGGGACACCAGCACGAGAAGATCGATCCGCGATGGGCCAAGCTCTCGGGCATGTTCGACACTGTCGGCGGAGCCGACGATCCCACTGAGGACACCCGTGACTGACCGCACGTCACTTCTCAAGGCGCTGGGCGTCGACCTGCCCGACGAACTGCTCACCATGTCACTAACCCATCGCAGTTACTCGTACGAGAACGGCGGGTTGCCCACCAACGAGCGGTTGGAGTTCCTCGGCGACGCTGTACTCGGGCTGACCATCACCGAGGAGCTCTATCACCGCCACCCCGATCGCAGCGAGGGTGATTTGGCCAAGCTGCGGGCAAGCATCGTCAACACCCATGCGCTGGCCGACGTCGGACGTGAACTGTCGGACGACGGGCTCGGCGCCTACCTGCTGCTGGGCAAGGGTGAGGAAAACTCCGGCGGCGCAGGCAAGGCCAGTATCCTCGCCGACGGTGTCGAATCCCTGCTCGGTGCAATCTATTTGGAGCATGGCATCTTCACGGCGCGGGAGGTGATTCTGCGTCTGTTCGCTTCGCTGCTGGACACCGCGCCGACGCTGGGTGCGGGGCTGGACTGGAAGAGCAGTCTGCAGGAGCTCACCGCATCCCGCGGCATGGGTGCGCCGTCGTACACGGTCACATCAACCGGGCCGGACCACGACAAGGAATTCACCGCGATGGTGATCATCGCCGACGATGAGTACGGCAGGGGGGTCGGCCGCACGAAGAAAGAGGCCGAACTCAAGGCGGCCGCTGCGGCGTGGAACGCGCTGACGTCCGCTGCAGACGAACATGCCTGAACTTCCCGAAGTCGAGGTCGTTCGCCGGGGTTTGGACGCACACGTCGTCGACAAGCGCATTACCGCTGTGCGGGTTCATCATCCACGCGCTGTGCGCCGTCACGAGGCTGGGCCCGCCGATCTGACTGCGCGCCTGCTCGATTCGCGGATTGTCGGAACGGGGCGACGCGGGAAGTACCTGTGGCTGACGCTTGATGATGGCTCAGCGCTCGTCGTCCATCTGGGGATGAGCGGACAAATGCTGCTCGGGCCGCTGCCGCGCGAGGACCACTTGCGCATCGCGGCACTGCTCGACGATGGCACGGCGCTGAGTTTCGTGGACCAGCGCACGTTCGGCGGATGGATGTTGGCCGACCTCGTCACCGTCGAGGGAACCGATGTTCCCCTTCCCGTCGCGCACGTGGCCCGTGATCCGCTGGACCCGGAATTCAATCGCGATGGCGTGGTTACGGTGTTGCGACGCAAGCACTCCGAGATCAAGCGGCAGCTGCTCGATCAGACGGTCGTGTCGGGGATCGGCAATATCTACGCCGACGAGGCGCTGTGGCGAGCACGCGTCAACGGTGCGCGACTGGCGTCGTCGCTGACCCGGTCGAAGCTGGCTGAGGTGCTCGATGCCGCCGCCGAGGTGATGACCGCGGCGCTCGGCCAGGGGGGCACGTCCTTCGACTCGCTCTATGTGAACGTCAACGGCGAGTCCGGCTATTTCGAACGTTCGCTGGACGCCTACGGCCGCGAGGGTGAGCCGTGCCGGCGGTGCGGCGCGGTGATGCGGCGGGAGAAGTTCATGAACCGCTCGTCGTTCTATTGCCCACGGTGCCAACCACGCCCACGGGTGCGCCGGGGTTGATCGTCGCCGAAATCCGAGTTTTGTCGGGAGTTACTCGCACTTTCTCTACAAAAGTCGGATTTCGGCGTGGGAATGGCGGTTGGACTGGCGTTGTAGAAATAAGTCATGACCGAACTGTGGGTTGAGCGCACCGGCGCCCGCCGCTACACCGGACGCAGCGGGCGCGGTGCCGAGGTACTCGTCGGCAGCGAGGATGTCGAGGGCGTGTTCACCCCCGGCGAGCTGATGAAGATCGCGCTGGCGGCGTGCAGTGGGATGGCCAGCGACGCCCCCTTGCAGCGTCGTCTCGGCGAGGATTACTCGACCACGATCCGGGTGTCGGGCCCCGCCGATCGCGAACAGGAGCGCTACCCGCTGCTGGAGGAGCGTATGGAACTCGACCTGTCGGGGCTGTCGGAAGAGGAGCGAGCGCGGGTACTCACGGTCGTGGAGCGGGCGATCGATCAGGTCTGCACGGTGGGCCGCACACTCAAGTCAGGTACCAAAGTGACGTTTGAGGTAGATGATGCAGGAGTTAGCTGAGGTACGACTCACTGCATGGGTGCACGGCCACGTGCAGGGAGTCGGCTTCCGGTGGTGGACCCGGTCGCGCGCGCTGGAACTCGGGTTGACCGGATACGCCTCGAACAGGCCCGACGGCCGCGTTCAGGTGGTCGCCCAGGGCCCGCGCGAGGCCTGCGAAAAGTTGCTTGACCTGCTGCAAGGCGGCGATACGCCGGGACATGTCGACAAAGTGATCGCGGATTGGTCAGAAGTCGGCGAAACGCTATCGGGGTTCACCGAGCGTTAGCCTGCGCGACGGTAGTGTGGCACGTCGTGCACCTCAAGAGTCTGACCCTGAAGGGCTTCAAGTCGTTTGCTTCGCCGACGACTCTGCGCTTCGAGCCAGGCATCACCTGTGTCGTCGGACCGAATGGGTCCGGCAAATCGAATGTGGTCGACGCGCTCACGTGGGTGATGGGCGAACAGGGTGCCAAGACTCTGCGCGGCGGCAAGATGGAAGACGTCATCTTTGCAGGCACGTCCTCGCGCCCGCCGTTGGGTCGAGCCGAAGTCACCGTCACGATCGACAACTCGGACAACTCTCTGCCGATCGAATACTCCGAGGTGTCGATCACCCGCCGGATGTTCCGTGACGGCGGCAGCGAGTACGAGATCAACGGCGCCAGTTGCCGTTTGATGGACGTGCAGGAACTGCTGTCCGACTCCGGCATCGGCCGCGAAATGCACGTGATCGTCGGGCAGGGCAAGCTCTCCGAGATCCTCGAATCCCGCCCTGAGGACAGGCGTGCATTCATCGAAGAGGCCGCGGGTGTCCTCAAGCACCGCAAGCGCAAGGAAAAGGCCGTCCGCAAGCTCGACTCGATGTCGGCCAACCTGGCGCGGCTGACGGACCTGACGACCGAGTTACGCCGTCAGCTCAAGCCGCTGGGCAGGCAGGCGGAGATGGCACGCCGCGCCCAGACCATCCAGGCGGACCTGCGCGACGCCCGGCTGCGGCTGGCGGCCGACGACCTCGTGGTCCGCAAGGCGGAGTTCGAGAACACCAATCAGACCGAGACGACGCTGCGTCGCGAACATGACGATCTGGCGGCGCGGCTCGAGGCGCGTACCGTCGAGCTTAACGCGCACGAGTCGGCGGTCGGCAGCCTCAGCGAGCGCGCGGAATCCGCTCAGCAGACCTGGTTTTCGCTGTCGGCGTTGGCCGAACGGGTCAGCGCCACGGTCCGCATCGCCAGCGAGCGGGCCCAGCACCTGGACACCGAGCCCGAAGCGTCGACCGGCCCCGATCCCGACGAGCTGGAGGCCAAGGCCGAAGAGGTCGCCGCCCAGGAGCGCCAACTGCTAAAGGAGCTGGACGAATCGCGCACGCGCCTGGAAGCCGCCCGCGCCGAACTCAGTGAGCGCGAAGGTGTCGCCGCAGAAGCCGAACGCGCCCATCTGGCCGCCGTCCGCGCCGAGGCCGACCGCCGTGAGGGTCTGGCCCGGCTGGCCGGCCAGGTGGACACGATGCGCACCCGCGTCGAGTCGATCGACGAGACCGTCGCACGGCTGACCGTCGGGATCGACGAGGCCGCAGCCAAAGCCCAGCAGACACAGGCGGAGTTCGAGACCGTGCAGGGTCGGGTCGGCCAACTCGATGCGGGTGAGGTCGGCCTCGACGAGCACCACGACCGCACCGTCACCGCGCTGCGGCTGGCCGACGAGCGGGTCGCAGAACTGCAGGCAGCCGAGCGTGGCGCCGAACGTCAGGTGGCCTCGTTGCGTGCTCGCATCGAGGCGCTGTCCGTCGGCCTGGACCGCAAGGACGGCGCCGCGTGGCTGCAGAAACACCACGGTGGCGCAGGGCTTTTCGGATCGATCGCCAATCTGGTCAAGGTGCGCCCGGGTTACGAGGCGGCGATCGCCGCCGTGCTGGGGGCTGCTGCGGATGCGGTCGCCGCCGAGAACTCGGGTGCGGCGCAGTCGGCCGTCGTCGCGTTGAAACAGTCTGACGGCGGCCGCGCGGCCATCGTGCTCGGTGACTGGCCTCACCCCTCGGTCCCGAACGCGGGCCTGCCGCCCGAGGGCGCGCTGTGGGCGTTGGATCTTGTCGCTGCACCTGACCGACTGCGAGGGGCGATCACCGCGTTGCTGTCGGGTGTTGCGGTGGTCAGTGACCTTTCCGCGGCGCTCGACGTGGTCGCAGCGCGTCCGCAGCTGAAGGCGGTCACCGCCGACGGTGATCTGGTCGGCGCTGGCTGGGTGACCGGCGGGTCCGACCGCAAGCCCAGCACGCTGGAGATCGCGTCGGAGGTCGAGAAGGCCCGCGAAGAGCTCGCAGCCGCCGAGAAGCAGACCGCAGAACTGTCTGCCGCCCTCGCCGGTGCGTTGGCCGAGCAGGCCACCCGCCAGGACGCCGCCGAACAGGCGCTCGCCGCGCTCAACGAGTCCGACGCGGCGATCTCGGCGGTCTACGAACAGCTCGGGCGGCTCGGCCAGGATGCCCGCGCGACCGATGACGAATGGCAGCGGCTGATCCGGCAACGTGACGAACTCGAGGCCGGCCGCAATCGGACCGTCCAGGAGCTCGCCGAGCTAGAGCAGCGACTGCACAACGCGCAAGAGGAGCCGACGCTCGAATCCGAACCGGTCGATCGCCAGGAGTCAACGGCGGCCGCCGAGGCTGCCCGCGGCGCCGAGGTGGAAGCCCGGCTGGCCGTGCGTACGGCCGAAGAGCGAGCGAACGCCGTTCGCGGCAGGGCCGATTCGATGCGCAGGGCGGCTACCGCCGAACGTGATGCCCGCTTGCGTGCGCAGCGTGCCCGGGAGGCACGCGTGCACGCCGCGGCGGTCGCAGCTGCCGTGGCGGAGTCGGGACGCCTGGTCGCGCAGCGGCTCAGCGCGGCGGTGGCGGTCGCGTCGCGGGTACGTGACGACGTCGCCGCCGAACGTCAGCACCGGGCAACCGCATTGGCGAAGGCGCGCGAGGAGGTCAGCGAGCTGGGCGCCAAGATCAACGCTCTCACGGACGCACTGCACCGCGACGAGATCGCCAAAGCACAAGCGGCGCTTCGTATCGAGCAGCTCGAGGAGCATGTCCTCGAGACGTTCGGAATGGCGGCGGCCGATCTGGTCGCCGAGTACGGCCCCGATGTCGCGCTCCCTCCGTCGGAGCTGGAGATGGCCGAGTTCGAGCAGGCGCGCGAGCGCGGCGAGCAGGTGATGGCGCCGGCGCCCATGCCGTTCGACAGGCCCACCCAGGAACGTCGCGCGAAGAAGGCCGAGCGCGAACTCAACGAGCTGGGCCGGGTGAATCCGCTGGCGCTGGAAGAGTTCGCCGCACTGGAGGAGCGCTACAACTTCCTGTCCACCCAATTGGAGGACGTCAAGGCGGCCCGCAAGGATCTGCTCGACGTCATCGACGATGTCGACGCCCGCATCCTCCAGGTGTTCTCCGAGGCATACGTCGACGTGGAACGTGAGTTCCAGCAAGTGTTCTCGGCGTTGTTCCCCGGCGGCGAGGGCAGGCTGCTGCTGACGAACCCCGACGACATGCTCACCACCGGCATCGAGGTCGAGGCCCGCCCGCCTGGCAAGAAGATCAAGCGCCTGTCACTGCTGTCGGGTGGTGAGAAGTCGCTGACCGCCGTCGCGATGCTGGTGGCCATCTTCCGGGCGCGGCCGTCGCCGTTCTACGTGATGGACGAGGTGGAGGCCGCGCTCGACGACGTGAACCTGCGCCGCCTGCTGGGGCTGTTCGAGCAGTTGCGCAGCCAGTCGCAGCTGCTCATCATCACGCACCAGAAGCCGACGATGGAGATCGCCGACGCGCTGTACGGAGTCACGATGCGCGACGACGGCATCACCGCGGTGATCAGCCAGCGCATGCGCGGCCAGGAACTCGTCGGCGCCGCCAACTGATGGCGATTTCGGTGCGCTGACGTTCGCCCAGCGACGGTTAGCGCACCGAAATCACAGGGGGGTGACGCCGCCCTCGCGGAGTTCGGCAAGGTTGGCCGCGCCGCTGCCGTGTAAACAGATCATCAGTTCGTCGATGAAGCGCTGCAGCCAATCCACAACGGCGGCAGACGATTCGATCGCAGGCGCCAGCAACGGTCGCGCCACCGACACCACGTCGGCACCCAATGCGATCGCCTTGGCCGCGTCCATCCCGGTGCGAATGCCGCCGGAAGCGACGAGCGGGACTCCGGGCAGCGTGCGCCGCACTTCCACAAGTGCCTGTGCGGTCGGTATGCCCCACTCGGCCAGCGCCGGGTACCGGATCTCGCCGTAGCGAACGAACTGCTCGACGCGCGCCCACGACGTACCGCCCGCGCCTGCGACGTCGACCGCCGCGATGGGGCAGTCCGAAAGTTCGGCTGCGGCCTTGGCCCCGATACCGTGGCCGACTTCCTTGACTACCACCGGGTACCCGATGGCAGCCGCGATGTCGCGAAGGCGTCCTATCGAACCCGAGAAGTCGGTGTCACCCTTGTGCTGCATGGCCTCCTGCAGCGGATTGGTATGCACCGCAAGGGCGTTGGCGCCGATCTGATCCAAGGCCTCGACCAGGGCCTGCACCGTCTGCGCGGTTAGTTGGCTCAGTCCGATGTTGCCGATCAGCAGTACGTCCGGCGCAATGTCACGGACCCGGAACGTCGCGGACGCCGGACCGTTGTCGAGCATGATGCGCTGCGAGCCCAGCATCATCCCCACACCGAGCTGCTGGGCCGCACCGGCGAGGTTGCGATTGATGGTGCCGGACAACTCCGCGCCACCGGTCATCGCGCCGATGAGCACGGGAGCGCGCAAGTGGATGCCCAGGAACTCGGTCCCCAACTCGATGGACCCGAGGTCGGTCTGTGTGAGGGCGTTGTACGGCAACTGATAGCGCTCCAACCCCGTCGTCACCGTCTGGAAGTTGACCGAATCGCCGAGGCACACGTCGATGTGCCGTCGTTTGCGGGTTTCCATGAGGCCGCCGGAGCTCCCGGGCGCAGAAGCCACCGGCTACCCCTCCTGAGACAATGACGTGGTGACTGTCGAGTTGTGGATCGCGATCGCGGTCATCGCCGTTCTACTCATGACCGCGCTAGTCGTGGGCCTGGTGCGGTACCGGCGCCGACGGGTCAGTTTGTCGTCCAAGGACACCGCCACTCCTCTCGACCGCTCGGGCGGCTACACCGCCTCGTCCACCATCACGTTCTCGCAATCAGCGCCCGCTGAGCCGGTCGAACGCATCGATACCGACGGACTACCCGCCGTCGGCGATGATGCCACCATTCCGCGGGACGCTCCGAAGCGGGTGATCGCCGACGTACAACTGCCGGAGCCGCCGGTCGTCGAACAGCCGCCTGAAGCGCCCGGCGAGCCTGAAGCGCCCGTCGAGCCTGAAGCGCCGGCCGCGCCTGAGGCCCCCGCCGAGCCTGAAGCGCCCGCGCTCGACGAGATCGCGCCGGCGGAGGGCCGGTTGGAGAGGCTGCGGGGCCGCCTCGCCAAGTCGCAGAGCACGCTGGGCCGCAGCATGCTCGGCCTGCTCGGCGGTGGCGACCTCGATGAAGACTCTTGGCAGGACGTCGAGGACACCCTTCTGATCGCCGACCTGGGCCCTGTGGCGACGGATTCGGTCGTCGCAGCGTTACGTGCGCGGATGGCCGGCAGCCAGGTGCGCAATGAGGCGGACGCCCGCGCGGTGGTGCGGCAGGTCTTGATCGACGAGTTGCAGCCCGACCTGGATCGGTCCATCAGGGCGCTTCCGCACGCCGACAAGCCGTCCGTGCTGCTGGTCGTCGGCGTCAACGGCACCGGCAAGACGACCACCGTCGGCAAGCTGGCTCGGGTACTGGTGGCCGACGGGCGCCGCGTCGTACTGGGTGCGGCCGACACCTTCCGCGCGGCCGCCGCAGACCAGCTGCAGAGCTGGGCGTCTCGCGTCGGCGCGCAGGTGGTGCGCGGCGCCGAGGGCGCCGACCCCGCGTCGGTGGCGTTCGACGCCGTCGACGTCGGCGTCGAGACCGGTGCCGACGTCGTCGTCATCGACACCGCAGGGCGCCTACACACCAAGACCGGCCTGATGGACGAACTGGGCAAGGTCAAACGTGTGGTGAGCCGTCGCGCCGAGGTCGACGAGGTGCTGCTGGTGCTTGACGCCACGATAGGCCAGAACGGTCTGCCACAGGCCCGCGTGTTTGCCGAAGTCGTCGACATCACCGGCGTCGTGCTCACCAAACTCGACGGCACCGCGAAAGGCGGGATCGTGTTCCGCGTGCAGCAGGAGTTGGGTGTGCCCGTCAAACTCGTCGGTCTAGGCGAGGGCCCGGACGACCTCGCGCCGTTCGAGCCGGCGGCGTTCGTCGACGCGTTGCTCGGTTAGTCAGCCGACACACCTTTCGTCGGCGCATTATCCCGCGTGTTCGGCGGTGAAACATGAGCGTAACCGTGTTGGCGGTTGCGTTCACATTTACGAAACGTGAGCGCATCACCGGTGAAACGCACACCAAAGAGTCTCTTCGGGAGGCCGATCTCTCGGCGCATTCGCAAGGAGGTTCACACAAAGTGCTTTCAGCCGTACCTCTAGTACTACCTGACGATGCATTCGCACCGTTCGGCCCGGACGGGCTGAGCGCGGGCGACACCGCCTGGGTGCTGACCGCCGCGGCGCTGGTGTTGTTCATGACACCTGGCCTGGCGTTCTTCTACGGTGGACTGTCCCGGCAAAAGTCGGTTCTCAACATGATGATGATGTCGTTCGGCTCGATAGGAGTCGTCAGCGTCGTCTACATCCTCTGGGGCTATTCGATGTCGTTCGCTTCGGCGCACACCGGCGCCGACCCGGGCCTCATCTTCGACAATCCGATATCCCTATTCGGGGTGAGTCAGCTTCTGGAAACGAAGGAAGTCGGCGAGGACACGCTGTATGTCCTCGGCGGATTCGGTTCGGTGCCCGCAATTGTCTGGGTGGCTTTCCAGCTCACCTTCGCCGTGATCACCGTCGCGCTGATCAGTGGCGCGGTCGCCGAGCGGATGAAGTTCGGAACGTGGTTGCTGTTCGGTGGCATCTGGGTCACGCTGGTGTATTTCCCGCTTTCCCACATGGTGTGGGGCGGTGGCATGCTCTCCGGCGCTGAGAACGGCATTGCTTCTTGGCTTTTCGGCTACGACGCGGAAGCCGGGGCGGCCAACGTGCCGCCGATCGACTTCGCCGGCGGCACCGTTGTCCACATCAACGCCGGCATGGCCGCATTGGTTCTGGCGCTGTTGCTCGGGAAGCGGGCCGGATGGGGAAAGACGCCCTACCGGCCGCATAACATCCCGTTCGTAATGCTGGGTGCCGCGATTCTGTGGTTCGGTTGGTTCGGCTTCAACGTGGGCTCCGAGGGCGCGGCGGACATGATCGCCGGCCAGGTCTGGGTCAACACCACGGCGGCCACCGCCGCTGCGATGCTGTCCTGGCTGTTGGTGGAGCGCATTCGCGACGGACACGCGACCAGCGTCGGCGCCGCATCGGGCATCGTCGCCGGTCTCGTCGCAATCACGCCGGCCTGCGGGGCTCTCACCCCGGTCTGGTCGCTGGTTCTCGGCGCGATCGCAGGCATCTTGTCTGCCCTGGCGATCGGACTGAAGTACAAGTTCGGATACGACGACTCGCTCGACGTCGTCGGTGTCCATCTCGTCGCGGGTCTCTGGGGCACTGTCGCGATCGGTTTCTTCGCGACCGATACCGGTCTGTTCCTCGGCGGCGGTGTCCAGCAGTTGGTCGTGCAAACGGTAATCGCCTTGGCGGCAGTCATCTTCACCGGCATCATGACCGTAATCATCGCGTTCATCGTGAAGCCGTTGGGCTGGCGAGTTTCCACTGAGGACGAAGAAACTGGTATCGATGAAACCGAACACGCTGAAACGGCTTATGAGCTCGCCTGATCGGCAACAATTTCATCGGAAGGGATTGACTACATGAAGCTGATTACTGCGATCATCAAGCCGTTCACACTCGAAGACGTCAAAACCGGACTCGAGCAGACCGGAATTCTCGGAATGACCGTCAGCGAGGTCCAGGGCTACGGTCGCCAAAAGGGCCACACCGAGGTGTATCGCGGCGCGGAGTACTCCGTCGACTTCGTTCCCAAGGTTCGGGTCGAGGTCGTGGTCGACGATTCCGCCGTGGACAAGGTCGTGGACGTGATCGTCCAGGCCGCGCGCACCGGAAAGATCGGCGACGGCAAGGTGTGGGTCAGTCCCGTCGACACGGTCGTGCGGGTGCGCACGGGTGAACGTGGAACGGACGCCCTTTGACCAGCCCGATGAAATAAGAGGTCATCGCCCGGCCGTTGCACCGTGAATGTTTGAAGGTAAGGGCCGGGGGAGGACACGAAATGACTGAGCAGAAACCAGATTCCGCCGCCGGGGCCCCTCGATGGGAACCCCCGGCGGCGGGTTCGTTACGACCCGCGACCGACCTTTCCGCCGCCGCCGAACAGCTACTGACCAACGGTCCCCGGCAACTGGATTCGGCTGCGTTACGCGACGCGCTGCTCGATTTGCACGAATTCTGGCTCACCACAAAGGCCACCGAGATCGGCATCACGCCCACCAGCGGCTTCGCCCTTGTCGCGACCGGTGGGTTGGGCCGCGGCGAGCTGGTGCCCTACTCGGATCTGGACCTGACACTGCTGCACGACAACATGCCGCACGATGTCGTCGGCCAGGTCGCCGAGCTGATGTGGTATCCGTTGTGGGACGCGAACATTCGCATCGACCACAGTGTGCGCACGGTACCCGAGGCGTTGACCGTCGCCAGCGAAGACATCTCCGCGGGGCTGGCCATGCTCGAAGCGCGGCACATCGCCGGCGACGCGGATCTGTCGGCCCTGTTGATCGCGGGAGCACGGCGGCAGTGGCGTACCGGCGTCGCTTCGCGTTTCGACGAACTCGTCGAGCACACCCGGGCGCGGTGGCAGCGCAGCGGCGAGATCGCCCACCGCGCCGAGCCCGACCTCAAGTGTGGACGCGGTGGCCTGCGCGACGTTCAACTGCTCAACGCGTTGGCGATCGCCCAGCTTGCCGATGTCTATCCCAGCCGATCCCTGGCGTCGCCCACCGAAACTCTCGGTGAGGCGCACATGACGCTGCTGAACTTACGCACCGAATTGCATCGGGTGGCTGGGCGCGGCCGGGATTTGTTGCTCGCCCAGCACGCCGACGAGATCGGCGCCGCGCTGCAGATCGGTGACCGGTTCGAGTTGGCGCGCATGCTTTCCGACGCCGCCCGCACCATCAGCTTCTACGTCGACGCCGGAATCCGCACCGCAGGCAACGCACTCCCCAAACGCGGACTCTCGGCGTTCCGCAGACCGGCGCGCCGACCCCTCGACGAAGGCGTGGTCGAGTTCGCGGGCGAAGTCATCCTTGCCCGCGACGCCCGTCCCGAACGTGATCCGGGTCTGATCCTGCGCGTGGCGGCCGCCTCGGCCAACACCGGCCTGCCGATGGCGGCATCCACGCTGGCCCGTCTGGCCGAAACCGCACCCGAGCTGCGTACCCCGTGGCCTCGCCAGGCGCTTAAAGACCTGCTCGTCATGCTGGGCGCGGGTCCCGCGGCCGTGGCCACCATCGAGGCGCTTGACCGAACCGGTCTGTGGGGCAGGCTTTTTCCGGAATGGGGCGCCGTGCGCGACCTCCCGCCGCGCGACGTCGTTCACATCTGGACGGTTGATCGTCATCTCGTCGAGACCGTCTCGCGAGCAAGCGCATTCACCACCAGGGTGTCGCGGCCGGATCTGCTGGTTCTCGGTGCGCTGTGCCATGACATCGGGAAGGGCCGCGGCGGCGACCACAGCATCATCGGTGCCGAGCTTGCGGTTCAGATCGGCACCCGCCTCGGCCTGTGGCCGTCGGATGTGGAGACCCTGTCCAAGGTGGTGCGCCACCACCTGCTGTTGCCGCACACCGCCACCAGGCGCGATCTGCAGGACCCCAACACCATTGAGTCGGTGGTCAACACACTCGACGGCGACCACGTAGTGCTCGAACTACTGCACGCGCTTGCTGAGGCAGACTCATTGGCCACCGGACCCGGGGTGTGGGGCGATTGGAAGGCCTCGCTCATCGGCGATCTCGTGCACCGTTGCCGGTTGGTGATGGCCGGTGACCCACTGCCGCAGCCCGATCCCATTGACCCCCGGTATCTTTCGCTGGCCGCCGAGGTAGGTGTGCACGTTGAGATCACGCCTGCCGACAGCCCCCACATCTACAACATCACGATGATCGCGCCGGACCGTCGGGGACTGTTGTCCAAGGCCGCGGGTGTGCTGGCACTGAACTCGCTTCGGGTGCATTCGGCCTCGGTCAACGGACACGCGGGTTCGGCGATCAACACCTTTGTCGTGTCGCCGCATTTCGGTGCTCCGCCGGCGGCCGAACTGTTGCGGCAGCAGTGGATCCTGGCCCTCGACGGCGACCTCGATGCGCTTGCATCGCTGGACAAGCGTGATCGCGACGCCGCGCAGTACGGAACGGCGCGTGCGGGAGAAGCGCCGGACGCGGTGCCGATCAACCATGTGGTCGCCCCGCCGCGGATCCTGTGGTCCGAAGGTGCTGCCCCAGGCGAGCTGGTGGTACAGATCCGTAGCACCGACCGCACCGGCCTGTTGGCGAGGCTGACGGCGGTGTTCGAACGTGACGGCGTCGACATCGCCTGGGCGAAGGTCACCACCCTCGGCTCGTCGGTGGTCGACCTGTTCGGAATCGTCGCCGTCGGAGACGGCAATTCAGCCGGAGCGCCGGCTCGTTTTCCCTCGACCGTTCGGGCCGAGCTCGAGCGCGACCTGTACGCGATCCTGCCCACCCCCCCGCCCGCGAAACCGGTGTCGGAAGCCAGCTAGTTGTACTGACCGCCGGGGATTTGGTGCAGGGTCGCCCCTGCGCCGGCGGTCATAATCGGCGTCATGACCGCTGGGAGCCAAAGCTTTGCCAACCGGGGGACGGCCACCGCGCAGGCCGTGGTGAGCGCGGCGCTGGTGCTCCCGACGACGGTGATCTGGTACCTGCGTTCCTGGCCGGCCGTCATGGACTGGCCGACAAACGGCTTCAGGATCTGGAGCCTCGCCTGGACGGTGGTGCTGGGGGGCTATTTCGTAGCGGTTGTCGCCGTGCTGGCCCGAACCGCGGCGCGCAGGCTACCCGCGGTGATCATGGCCGCTGCGGCGACGGTCATCGATGTCGGCGCCGCGGCGATGCTCTCGTTCTCCTCGTACTCGGACCCGGTTCTGTGGATCGACCGGGTGCTGATGGTCGTGGCTCTCGTTCTGTTCGTCGGGGCCTGGGGTGTTGCGCGCCGCAACACCCCGAAATGGGCGATCGGCCTGGCCCCGGCGCTGGTGATCGCCGTTCTCGTGACCGCGCTGTACGCGACGGATTGGCTGTCCACGGCGTTCGGCACGGCTTGGATCGCGTACTGGGCGGTTTGGATCGGGGGATTCCTACTGGGTTGCCTGGCCTGCTGGGGCTTTGATGCGATGGGAATGTCGGCCGCGAACACCGAAACCCCGGCCGTCCTGCCGGCACCCGTCCAGACGCTCGGATCGTCGGCATTCCCGGCGACACCGCAGACGAACACGATGGCCGTCGCGGCGCTGGTGTCCTCGCTGGTACTTGCGCCGCTAGGCATCGTCTTCGGACACGTGGCACTGAGGCAGATCGAGAGAACCGGCCAGGACGGCCGGGGAATGGCCGTTGCAGGCCTGGTGATCGGCTACGTCGTGACGGTGCTGCTGGCGCTGTTCCTGATCCTCGTCGTGGCGTGGTTGGCTCTGATACTCGGTTCGATCGACGACGTGTCGAATGCGGCGCCGGTCGTCCTCTCGGGCAGATGAGCGACGGCAGAAGACCCGGCTGACCCGGGTGTCGCCTGGGAGAAGTTAGGCTGGACCGCGTGTTTGAATCGCTTTCCGACCGATTGACCGGCGCCCTCCAGGGGCTGCGCGGCAAGGGGCGGTTGTCCGACGCCGACATCGACGCGACGACCCGCGAGATTCGGTTGGCCCTGCTCGAAGCGGACGTGTCCCTGCCGGTGGTGCGCGACTTCGTCGCACGCATCAAGGAGCGCGCGAAGGGCGCCGAGGTGTCGGGCGCGCTGAACCCCGCCCAGCAGGTCGTCAAGATCGTCAACGAGGAACTCATCGCCATCCTCGGCGGGGAGACGCGCCGGCTGGCGTTCGCGAAGACCCCGCCGACGGTGATCATGCTGGCGGGTCTGCAGGGTTCCGGTAAGACCACGCTGGCCGGCAAGCTTGCCAAATGGCTTAAAGACCAAGGGAATACGCCGCTTCTCGTGGCGTGTGACCTGCAGCGGCCCGGTGCCGTCAACCAGCTCCAGATCGTCGGCCAGCGAGCCGGCGTCGATGTCTTCGCCCCGCACCCGGGCACCGCCGAGGGATCCGACGATTCGGCGCCAGGCGATCCGGTCGCGGTGGCATCGGCAGGTATCGCCGAGGCCAATGCCAGGCACCACGACGTCGTCATCGTCGACACCGCCGGCCGCCTCGGCATCGACGAGGAACTCATGCGGCAGGCCGGCGCCATTCGCGACGCCGTCAACCCCGACGAAGTGATCTTCGTGCTCGACGCGATGATCGGTCAGGACGCCGTCAACACCGCCGAGGCGTTCCGCGAAGGGGTCGGCTTCACGGGCGTCGTGCTGACCAAGCTCGATGGCGACGCGCGCGGCGGTGCCGCGCTATCGGTGCGCGAGATCACCGGTGTGCCGATCCTCTTTGCGTCCGCGGGCGAGAAGCTCGAGGATTTCGATGTCTTCCACCCCGACCGGATGGCCAGCCGGATCCTGGGCATGGGCGACGTGCTCACCCTCATCGAGCAGGCCGAACAGGTCTTCGACGCGCAACAGGCCGAGGAAGCCGCCGCGAAGATCGGCAGCGGCGAGCTCACGCTGGAGGACTTCCTCGAGCAGATGCTGGCGATCCGCAAAATGGGCCCGATCGGCAACCTGCTGGGCATGCTGCCCGGTGCAGGCCAGATGAAGGACGCGCTGGCAGCCGTCGACGACAAGTCGCTCGACCGGTTGCAGGCGATCATCCGTGGCATGACGCCCGCCGAGCGTGCGGACCCCAAGATCATCAACGGTTCGCGTCGGCTGCGCATCGCCAACGGATCCGGCGTCACAGTCGGTGAGGTCAACCAGCTTGTCGACCGGTTCTTCGAGGCGCGCAAGATGATGTCGTCGATGGCCGGTCAGATGGGTATGCCCTTCGGCCGCAAGGGATCATCTCGTAAGACGGCGAAGAACAAGAAGAAGGGTAAGAAGGGTGGTCGCGGGCCGACGCCACCCAAGGTGCGCAATCCGCTGGGTCAGGGAATGCCTGCCGGATTCCCAGACCTTTCGGACATGCCCAAGGGACTGGACGAACTTCCTCCCGGTCTCGCCAACATCGACCTGTCGAAGTTCAAGTTCCCGGGCCAGAACTAGGCATGCCTGCGCCACCACTGCACGTACGCGGTCGCGGGCTGCCCGATGAACAACCCGTCGAGTGGTGGATCGTCGACGGCACGCTCAGCGCCGAACCGGTACCGGACGCCGAGACCGTCTTCGGTGCTGACGGGGCTGACGGATGGATCCTGCCCGGGCTCGTCGATGCGCACTGCCACGTCGGCCTCGGGGAGCACGGCCCTGTCGACACCATCGACGAGTGCATCACCCAGGCCGAGACGGAACGCGGCGTGGGCGCCCTGCTGCTGCGCGATGCGGGCTCACCCATCGACACCCGCAGCCTCGACGATAACGACGACCTGCCGCGGATCATCCGCGCGGGACGCCACCTCGCCAGGCCCAAGCGTTATCAGCGCGGCTTCGCGATCGAGATGGAGGACGAGTCCCAACTGCCCGACGCCGTCGCCGAACAGGCGCGGTTCGGCGACGGCTGGGTGAAGCTCGTCGGCGACTGGATCGACCGCGAAGTCGGCGATCTGGCTCCACTGTGGTCCGACGATGTGCTGAAGGCGGCAATCGACGCGGCCCACGACAACGGCGCCCGCGTCACGGCGCACGTGTTCAGCGAGGACGCGCTGCCCGGGCTCATCAGGGCAGGCATCGACTGCATCGAGCACGGTACCGGTCTGACCGACGGCACCATCGAGCTGATGGTCGAACACGGCACGGCGCTGGTGCCGACGCTGATCAATATCGAAAACTTTCCCGGAATCGCTGACAACGCAACGAAATTCCCGACCTATGCCCGGCACATGCGAGATCTTTACGAGATGTGCCCGTCGCGTATCGCCGCCGCGCGGGAGGCGGGCGTGCCGATCTATGCGGGCACCGACGCGGGCAGCATGGTGGCTCACGGCCGCATCGCGGACGAGATCGACGCGCTCAAGGGCATCGGGATGAGCCCGACAGAGGCGCTGGGCGCGGCCTGCTGGACCGCCCGCGAATGGCTGGGCCGCCCTGGCATCGAGCACGGGGCCTCGGCCGATCTCGTCTGCTACAAGGACGATCCGCGGCAGGGCGCTGCCGTCGTCACTGCGCCCGACGTGGTGATCCTGCGCGGCAGGGTCTACCGCTAGTAGACGTCGCGCAGATACCGGTGTTGCCTCCCTTTCCCGAGTGAATTCGGCGCGCTCATCAACCCTGAGGGGTCGTGTGGTGTCTCGGGACATCGCTGACACTTATGTCTTGGGACATCGCTGACACTCATGGTGCCGGTTTGGGTT
>JAIEPH010000064.1 GCA_019749805.1 Mycobacteriaceae bacterium
AACCACTACACTGACCGCTGCTCACAGGTGAGGAATTTCAACGAGCACACCTGGGGAATTTCGATGAGCGCGATCAGCCGACGTGGACGGTGGCGGCGTGGACAGCTTGAAGGCCGGGAACAACGGCGCTGCCGGGTCGGTCCTACGCGGGTGCTCGGTCAGATACCCCCGCAGAAGCTCCGTCGTCTGCGGGGTCAACGGCACTGTGCGGCGGCTGCCCTTGGTCTTCGGTGTCAGGTAGACGAGGTCACTGCCGACGCGAACGATGGTGCGATCTATCCGCAGGCTGCCAGGTCGGTTTTGAATCGCGGGCAGCTTCACGTCGCCGATCTGTAGACCGGCCAGCTCCCCCGCTCGCACACCGGACCAAGCCGCAAGGTGCACCGCGAGGTTGTACGGCCAAGGGGTCGAGTCAACGAGGTCGGCCACCTGTGCAGCAGTCAGGAATTGCGAGGGGTCATCAACGACGCGTTGCGATCCGCTGTTGTGCTCGGTCGGCAACTTCACGTAATCGGCGGGTTTCGCATCAATCCGGCCATCAACTACCGCATGTGTGAGCACCTGACGCACCAAGAAATACGCATTTCGCACTGTGCTTGTGCTCTTGCCCGCGTCGGTCATCCGCGAAACCCAATGCTGTATCTGCTCGCGCCGGATCGCGTTAACCGGATAGCCGCCGAACACGTTGTCAATTCTCAAGTGCGCCAGTCTCTTATGCCGCTTGGCCGTGGTCCCGGTCGTCGGCGCGAGAGCTTCGCGGTACGCGGCTAGGGTCGTCGCCTTCAGGTCAGGTCGGCTCTGAAGCCAATCAGCGGCGACCTCGCGGAAGCACAGCTTGCCCATGCTCGGATCGAACGCGTTGCCCTTCGCGAGCGTCGGCGCAACTTCAGTCGCTAGGTAGCGCTGGGCATCCTTCTTCGTGCGAAACCCGGCCTTGGTCTTCTCGCTGCCGTCTGGATTGTCCCAACGGGCGCGCCATGTGCCGTGCTTGTGCTGAACGTGGCCGATCATGCGCTTGCCTTCTGTTCGACTGTGGCAGTGGCACTTTGGTAGATGCGCCGCACAGTTGACGACTGCCATTTCTGTCCGCCACGTGGCGACAGGATGCCCTCGGCCTCAAGTGCTTTGGCGATCCGGTCGAAGCTCAGACCGTTGTCGCGGTCGGCAACGATCCGGCGGACGACTTTGGAGCTTGCCTCGCGTGGCCTGCCGATGCGCTCACCGCGTTGCTTCTTGGCTGCCAGCGCTGCCTTCGTCCGTTCGCCGATCAGTTCGCGCTCGTACTCCGCGAAGCTGACCAGCTGCCGCGCCATCATCCGGCCTGCTGCGGTTGTCAGGTCGAGGTCCATGTCCAGCACGACGAGCGACCACCCTTGCTTCTGCGCGGCTTCGATGATGTTCGCGGCGTTGACGATGGATCTCGCCAGCCTGTCCAGCTTGGCGACGATCAGGCCGTCAGCCTGACCGGACGCCAACAGTTCCAGCGCCTTCCGCAGCGCAGGGCCGATGTGCTTGCCGCTTACGCCTTCGTCTGCCAGGTGTTCGACTGTCCAGCCTCGGCGGGTTGCCTCGGCGTCGATGGCTGCACGCTGCGCCTCAAGGCCGTTGCGTCGGTCGGCCTGCTCGTCGGTGCTGACGCGGCTGAAGGCCACAAAATGCTTCTGAACTGTGGGTTTCATGTCGTCTCCGTTTCAGTCGGGGCGTTAACGTTCGGTTCCGCCTTACGCGTCGATTCTACGCCAACAGCAAACGGGATAAATGCTCTGTCCTCGTCTTTTATTGATGACAGCTATCTATTGACGTGGCTTCACCCGGTGCGCGCGCTCGGCCTCGGCGGCGTCCTCAAGCGTCATCAGGCCGGTACCGCTCGGCATATCGCCGTCGCCGTCGTCGCCCGACTCGGGGCCTCGCATCTCGCTCTCGCGCGGCTCAGCGGGGCGCGCCGGGCCGTTCGCGTCGTCGGGCTCGACTACCTCGGCGTCGATAGCCTGGGCCAGGGCGGGTGTGTCTAGGAATGGTCGCCCTTGGAGTGCGCGGTGCTCGGCGCGCGATATTGTGGCGACCCCGGTGATGTCGCCCATAAGCTGCTCCCACGGCTTAACCTCCACTGAGACCTCGGTTTTCGCGCCAAGCCCTGCGCGGTCGAGTGCGCCGCGAATCGCGTTGAGCTTCACCGCCTCTGATTCGGCACTGGTGGCCATCCCGAGCAGTTCGCGGGCCATCCGGTCGGCCGCAAGCTCAAGCCGCTCCTTGGCCTTGCGCTGGACCTGCGGGGCCGCGCCACCGTGCGTGCGGCAAACTGTCATGCCGCGGTTGGCTGGCTTGAGGCAACGCTCGCCGTTTTTTCGTATTGCTACACAACGATTTTGATCCTTGCGGTCTAGCCACCAATCGTCCGAGTAGACGTCTTCACTGGGCACCGTTTGTATTCCAATCATGTTGTTTTACATGGGTTTTCAACGCTATTGCCTTGCAACGGTTTTGCCGTTTCGATGGTTCTCGAGGCAGTTCTGGGGATGTGAGGCTCATCGAATCGCACTACGTCCCGTCCGGCTACGTCATCGTGGCTGCGACGGGCGGGCTAGACTCCGACAGAAATCCGATTGGTCTGAGATCGCACGCCAATCCGGCTTACCGGGGCCTTCGGCACATCCCGGGTCGCGGCCCTTACCCACTGGTGGACAGCTTCTATGCACGAGGCTTCGCTGTCGGTGTTCGGCACCGCGGCGCAGCGGCGGTGATGCAGGTGACGACGAACGTGAACTACATCGCTCCGACCATTCAGACCTAGTCATGGCGGACAGATGTCGTAACTCACGCGACCCAGGGGTGGACTACCGCGACCGAACGGAGTTCGGCTTTGGCCCCGGGCTCGTGCCACCGGGCAGAGAGGATGCGCCGCCGAGCGAGGGCGGCGTGTACCGAGCGAAGTGCCCGCCGGTCGAACTCACCCGTAGCGACGACCTCAGCGTGCGCGCGCGAGAAGCTAGATGGAAGCGGGGCGACCCGCCGCGTGGCTACCCCGACGAGCGGGTCGGCTGAGGTACCCCTGATCGGCCCGGTCACGGAGCGGAGTTACGTCCTTTCGACGCTTCGTGGCCGGCTGCCCAGCTACAAGCTAGCGGGAACCGCGGCTGATGCGCTGGTGGTAGAAAGAAGTTAACCAGGATGGGCCCGCCTCCCTCTGAGCAGTCTAGAATTCCTAGAGACTTGTTTGCCGATTGTGGAACACCACTCAACTTTGGGGGATTCGATGACCGCTGAGATCACGTTCAATCGGCGCATGAAACTCGCTGTAGTGGTAACAGCGTCGGCTCTCGTCGCAGCAGCGCTTTCGCCGCCAATGGCGGGTGCGGCTCCACCGTTCTGCACGTACGACTTTCCGGTAGCACCGGCCAACGCCAAATGTGTCAACTACAACTACAGCGACACCTTTGAAGGCGGTTATTGCTACCTAAACCGACCGGCGTACACGCCGGACGGGCGCGCCGTTCCGTCCAGCTGCGCCTATTACGACAACATCCCGCCTGAGGTAGGTCGGCCGCCAAACCCTCAAATGGTGCCGCCCGGAGCGGCTCCCACCCGTCCGAGCACGTCACCTTCGCCGCCTTCTAGCAGCGCTCCCGAGCCGCCGCTCGAAGATATCGCTGACACTTCCGAAAAGAGCGCGGTCGGGACCGGCGGCACCGCGCACCTTTCCAATGTCAAGATGGCTCCCCAAAATGGGTACGACCGGCTGATCTTCGAGTTCACCGATCGCGTGCCCGGTTACAAGATTCGCTACCAACCGCTCCCGGCGCGCGCCGACCCGTCAGGCAAAGACGTACCGCTGCCCGGGGCGAATGCTCTCGTACAAGTCACGCTGACCGGGGCGACAGGCAATGGAGGAGGCCCCGACGGCGAGCGCACCTACTTCGGCCCGTCCACGGTTTCCGCCCCTACCGTGGAGGTCACCGAGGTAAAGGCAGCGGGCGACTTCGAGGCCGTCATGACGTGGGTCGTTGGACTGCGCACCGAGGTTCCGTATCGCGTGCGGGCTTACGACGAGCCGCCCAGCCTCATCGTCGACTTTCAGCACTGACGACGGTCCGCGTCGGTCGCGTAGACGCAGCCGAACTGCGGGCGTACTGAGGCGGTACCGAGGGCGTCCGTTAGCCGTACCGAACAGGCATTTGAACAGCGCAAATGCCTCTGGCGCTAGGCCGCCGACAAGCGGCTTATCGCTCACGCGTTCGGGCGTCGAAAATACTTCCCAAGCTGAGAACGCGGGTTCGATTCCCGTCACCGGCTCCGCGTTTACCTGCGGCGATGAGCCAATTCGCTAATTCCAAGGCGGTTCTAGGTCCGCAATAGGTCCGCACTACCGGGCAGGCGTGATCGCGGCTGTCTTGAGGGTCGTTTGCTGGCTGGCATGGCTGGGAACCACTTCTGTCGTGACCAGCGACACGGCGGTGGTACGGCCGCATTTGCGACAATTAGCCAAAGCGGGAAAACGTGCAGCGTGGGCGGGTGTTCTGGGAATGGCGGTCGCGACTATCGCTGCGTGCGGCGGCGACTCCGAAGGCGCGACAACAAGCACGGTCACCGTGGCACCGACCACGACAGTGCAGACCGGTGCCGATTGGAAATACCTTCAAACGCAATATTCGGCACTTCTCAGTCGTGAATGCGGCGAGGACGCAGACCCAGGCGGCGTATGGCGAGCATGTGTCGGCCTGCAACACGTCGATATGGAGTCGCTTTACCGAGACGCACAGACTCTGCCGATGAGTAAAGCCCGGACCGACCTACTCAGAGCAATAGAAGAGTTTCAAGAAGATTACGACAAATGGACAGAAAACATGTGTGGCATGGGTGATAGCTCTGATGTAGCGAAAAATGTGGAATGCCAATTATTGCCACTACAGATGAGTTTTCGTCATGAAACGGTCAGAGGCATCATCAACAACAACGCTGGAACATGACCGCTTTCGTGGCGGATGTGTATTTCTAACCCCGTGGCCGCATCGGCACCACGTTCGGTGCGACCCGTCGGCTCATCGCCTCAAGTGCGGCCATTGCGTCGGAGTGGTCGTCATCAAACAGGTGCGCGTAAATGCCGAGCGTTGTCGTCACCTTGTTGTGCCCCATGAACCGGCTGATTTCGAGCGGCGGTATCCCGGCCGCGACGCACAGACTCGCGTAGGTGTGCCGCAGGCTGTGAAACTTCAGCGCTGCCGAGAGTCCGGCGCGGGGGTTGTGGCGCATCGCGCGCAGCACGACGGGTTTGTACACCGCCTTGTACCAGGTTCCGTGTCGCAGCGCCGTTGACCAATCGAGTACAAGCCGGTCGGCGGCTTCGTGCACGGTCAGCCGTGCCAGGGCGGCGGACTGCCGCTGCTTGACCGCTCGGCGGTCGGCAGGCTCGCCGTCGTCGCTCGCTGCCTAGACGCCGGTCGGTCGCGGCGTCGTGAGCCGCATTCCGGGGAACAGCGGGGCGGTCGGATGGTCGCGATTCGGGTGCTCTGCGAGGTAGTCGCGTAGCAGCGCGGTCGTCTCGGCTGTCAGCGGCACGCGTCGGCGGCTGCCACGTGTCTTCGGCGTCAGGTAGGTCAACTTGCCGCCGATCACGCGGACGGTCCGCTCGACCCGCAAGACGCGAGGGCGGCTGTGTGAGCGCGGGTCCGGTAGGTCAACGTCACCAACCTGTAGGCCGCATAGTTCCGCAGCCCGCAAGCCGGCCCAAGCGGCAACGTGAACGTAGACGCTGTATGGCCACGGCGTTGCGGAGACCAACGCCGCCACTTGCTCGGCGGTGAGGAACTGCGCGGGGTCATCGACGGTGCCGGATGCGCTCGCGCTGTGCTCGGTCGGCAGCTTCACGTGGTCGGCGGGGTTGGCGGGCAGTCGGTTGTCCGCGACGGCTTGCGCGAGCACCATCCGCACGATGAAGTAAGCGTGCCGGACGGTGCTCGGTTTCTTCCCGGCGTCGATCATCCGCTGCACCCACTGCTGTATGTCGGCGCGCTTGATCGCGTTCAGCGGGTAGCCGCCAAACACCGCGTCAATCCCCAACCACAGGTCCCCCATCGCTCGATCCCCGCGCTAGGGCGAAACGATATTTGGCAGACCAAGGTGGTGTACACGATTACGGAAAGGCAGCCCGTGCAGCAGGCTGCGCGGTCTGCCGAGATTCCAGGCGGGCGCACGCGTTGTGGTTGAGAATTCATCGGGATCGCGGACTCTCCTCGCGACACAACAGTCTTAGAAGGTGACATGGCAGCGGAGGATCCGGGACGCACAGCGGTCGTCATCGTGCATGGAATGGTCGAGAAACGCCCGATGGAGACGTTCGACGCGTTCGTGAGAACGGCACTGCATCCAGTCGACGGGAAATGGGACTACCACCCGCGTCCGGCCGAGGTCACCGACACCTACGAAGCGCGCCGCTACGTTGCCCCTGGTCCGGTCGACTTCTTCGAATACCACTGGCCATTCCTGATGACGACGGGCAAGTACGCCGGGGTTGCGTCGACGGCGCTGCGGCTCTTCCTGCGGCGGCCCGGCAACGTGCCCGACGCCCTGGTCGGCATTTGGCGTCGGGTATGGATCGTGGTTCTGGCAGTCCTGTTGCTGATCCCCATACTGTTCGTGTCCGGCTACGCCCTCAATTCGGATGTTCCGGCGTGGATCATCGGGCTGACCATCAGCGCGGTCGTGTTGATCTTCTGGTTCGGCCTCTACCGCATGCTGGCGCGAGCGTTGGTGAACAAAAAGACCGCGCCTCTGGTCGACTCCGCCCGCTACCTGGATCCGTCGCCGCCCTCATATGCGGCGCGACGAGCCGTCCGCGGCGGCCTGGTCGACCTTCTCCGCGATTTGCACGAGGAGGGGTACACACGCATCGTCGTGGTTGCCCACGGCATCGGCACGTACATCGCTCATGACGCGCTGACGCTGTTATGGGCACAGCTTCACAAGCAGGGAAAGCCCTCGCACATAACCGATTTCGTCACCGTCGGCGCACCGCTGGTCCTGGCGGATCTGTTGTACACTCGGCCGCCGTTGCTCAGCGGCATGAAGACGTCGGACGGCACCCTCCGGCGTGAGCTGTTCGAGGAGCTGATGCGTCGCGGCGCAGTCGTCGGATGCCAACCCGAGTCTCCGTTCGCCGCGACGCGATGGACGAACTTGTGGTTTCCCGTGACTCGGGGCAGCCGCCGCGGCGACTGGTTCGGCGGCGAGCTGGGTCCGTTGTTCGGCGCCGGCATCCGCGACATCGCGGTGCGCGGGAATCAGCCCGAGCGGCTCAAACCCGGCTCCGCGCACACCGAGTACTTCAGCCATCCCGACAAGGACGCCGACGGCGACGTCGCCTGGCACCTGCGCAGGACTCTCGCGCTGTAGTTCTCCGCTGTGGGCGTAACTCGCTGCAGGTTCGCGACCGATCTTGACTGTTTCCTGTCGGTACGCTGGACGCCATGAACGGCGTGCTGCTTGTCCTCGTTGTCCTGGTCGTCGTCGCTCTCGGGGCGGTGGTGTACGGAGCGATGAGGGCCTCCGACCGACGCAACGCCGCCTCACTGGAGGACGCAAAAGCCGACGCGCGTCGCGTGATCGAACGTCTCGGCGGCCAGGTCATCAACTTGACCGGCACCGACGACGCCTCCAAGCAGGCGCTTGCCGACGCGTCGGAGCGGTATACGGCGGCGGGTTCGCAGATCGAGCAGGCAAACACCGCCAAGCAGGCGCTGCTCGCCAAGGAGAGTGCGCTCGAAGGCCTGTATTACACGCGGGCCGCCCGTGTGGCGATGGGCATGGATCCGGGACCAGAACTGGAGACGTTGGCCGGTCAACGCACTGCGGGCAACGTGACCGAAGATCGCCGCGTGAACTTCGAGGGCCGTGAGATCGAGGCATCACCCTCTCCCTCAGAGCGCACCCCGAACTACTACCCCGGGGGCCGCGTGGCCGGTCGCCCCGTGCCCGCAGGCTGGTATTCAGAGCCGTGGTGGAAGCCGGCACTCGTCGCCGGCGCCTGGGGTGTGGGATCGATGTTCCTGTTCAGCGCACTGTTCTCGGGCATGGCCGGCAGCGGATACGAGCAAGGCTTTGCGCAGGGTTACGACCAAGGCGCGGGCGACGGCGGTGACGGCGGTGGTGATTACGGAGGCGACGGCGGCGGGGGCGACTTCGGCGGCGGCGATGGCGGCTGGGGCGGCGATTGGGGCGGCGGCGACTTCGGAGGCGACTTCGGCGGCTTCTGAACCCTCAGCAGAGTCGATTCTATTTCTGGCAGGTCGGGCACCAGAACAGATTGCGGCCCTCCAACTCCGCGGTGCGAATCTCGGTGCCGCATACCCGACATGGCTCTCCCGCACGCCGGTACACGTAGGTGCGCGGCCGGCCGGGACCATATGACGGCAACCCATGGTCGTCTTCGGGGCGGATCGCGATGATCTTGCCCCGCCGAACGCCCACTTTCATCAACTCGACGAGATCTGTCCACATCGCGGAGAATTCGCTCTCGTCGATGTGCGTGCCCGGCCGGTACGGGTCGATGAGATGTCGGTACAACAGCTCGCTGCGGTACACGTTGCCCACACCTGCAATCACCGACTGGTCCATCAGCAGCGCACCGATGGGTCTGCGCGACTTGCGGATTCGGTTCCACGCCAATGCCCCGTCGGCGTCGCGGCGCAACGGGTCGGGACCAAGGCGCGCGACGATGTCGGCGATCTCCGGCTCGTCGATCACCTCGCACACCGTCGGGCCGCGCAGGTCGGTGCCGTATTCGACACCGAGCATCCGCATCCGCACCTGACCGACGGGCAGCGGCATGGGCAGCGGGAGTTCGGTGAACGTCCCGTACAACCCAAGGTGAACGTGCACGACGCGGCCACCGTCGTAGTGGTGGAACAGGTGCTTACCCCACGCACTGGCCTTCTTGAGGACGTGCCCGTTGACCGCCGCGGCCCCGTCGGTGAAACGGCCCTGCGGGCTGGACACCATGACCGGTGCCCGGCCGAAGCGGCGCTGATGCAGCCGGGCAAGCCGGTGCAGCGTGTGCCCTTCCGGCATCCCCTAGCTCGGCGCGCCGGGCACAGGTGGCGCGACGTGGGTGCGCTCGTACTCGGACAGGATGTCGATACGACGTTGATGCCGTTCGGCTTTCGACCACGGTGCGGTGAGGAACGCATCGACGATCGCGAGCATCTCGTCTTCCGTGTGCATGCGCCCCCCGATGCCGATCACCTGCGCGTTGTTGTGCTCGCGCGCGAGCTTGGCCGTCTCGACGCTCCACCCCAACGCACACCGCACACCGGGCACCTTGTTTGCGGCGATCTGCTCGCCGTTGCCCGAACCGCCGAGCACTATGCCCAGGCTTCCCGGGTCGGCGACCGTCTTCTCCGCGGCGGCGATGCAGAACGCCGGGTAGTCGTCGTCGGCGTCATACGCGTACGCCCCGCAGTCGACGGGTTCGTGCCCGTTGGCGGTGAGGTGCTCGATGATCCGCTGCTTGAACTCGAAGCCCGCGTGGTCGGCTCCCAGGTAGACGCGCATGGCGGCCATTCTGGCAGACGACTGTGGTTAGCGGTGTTCGCATACCGGCGAGCGAGGGCCTGACAAACCGCGATGTCGCCGTGCAAACAACCGCGCAGGCAGAACATGGCGGCTTATCACGGCCATAGGCGCTGCAATCGGAGAGCGGCCAACGTTCGAATTGGTTCAGCCTTCACGAGCGATCGCTGTCGGTTGCCTTTCCGCCGCCGCACTGGTTGGCATTTCGGCACCAGCGGCCGCTGACCCAGCGAGCGATCAGGTTCGTCGCCAGGCTCGGCTGCGGCCAGAACAGCCGACCGGGCGGGCCGTACAACGCCGTCTACACGCTGTACGGGAGCCCCGCCGACGCAGACACGGCGTTCGGCATATTGGCGGGCAGCGGCAGTCCCGTCGCATGTCCGGGAGCGGCCGGCGCGCAGCCGGTCGCATGGGGTAGCGGGATGGTGGTCTGCACGACAGCCGGCGGCCCCCGACAGGGCGCGCCGACGGTGTCGTGAACCAAGAACTCGGATCTGTGCGTGGGGTCGGCATCCGGCGACGACCTCACGGCGCTGTATGCCTGGTGGCTCGCCGCGCGCTGAACGCTCGTCAGCCGAAGGTGACCGCGAGCGGTCAGTCGAATACGGGCGGCTCCGTGCGGGTGCGCTTCAGCTCCCAGAAGTGCGGATAGGACGCAAACGTCACCGAGGCGTCCCACAGCTTTCCGGCCTCTTCGCCGCGTGGAATCTTCGACAGCACCGGGCCGAAGAAGGCAACACCGTTGACGTGAATCGTCGGCGTGCCAACGTCGTCGCCGACGGCATCCATGCCCGCGTGATGGCTCTTGCGCAGCGCCTCGTCGTACTTGTCGGTGCTGGCGGCCTCGGCCAGCTCGGCCGGCAGTCCGACCTCCTCCAGCGACTCCTTGATGACCTGTGTGAAATCGGAGTCGAAGTCTCCATATCCCTGGTTGTGAATGCGCGTGCCCATCGCCGTGTACAGCGGCGCGAGGACCTCGCTGCCCTTGGCCTGCTCTGCGGCGATCGCCACCCGGACCGGCTTCCACGCCTGCTTGAGACCTTCGCGGTACTGCTCAGGCAGATCTTCTTTGTTCTCGTTGAGCACAGCAAGACTCATCACGTGCCACTGCACCTCGATATCGCGCACCTTTTCGACTTCGAGGATCCAACGCGACGTTATCCAGCACCATGGGCACAGCGGGTCGAACCAGAAACCGGCGACAGACTTCTCGGGCATGAAAACCTCTCGGTAGTTGGTCAGACGTCCATTCAGACAACCTTGCGCCTCGCCCGCATGTTCCCGCTGCCACGCATTTCGACGTACCCGCGCACAGGACACGCATAGTGTGCAAACAGTTATACAAGCGTGTTGTCGATGTGACTGTTGTCAATCAGTGTTTCACCTGTGATTAAAACGAAACGCACGATCGCCATGACCCTGGTCGGCCCCGCGATGGCACTCTGCCTCGCGGCACCGGCGTTCGCCGAGCCGGTGGACACGACGTTCCTCAACGCGTTGAACGACGCCGGCATCGGCTACGGCGATGCCGCAAGCACCGAAAAGCTCGGACAGTCGGTCTGCCCGATGCTCGTCGAACCGGGCAAGAACCTGGCGTCGGTGTATTCGACTGTTTCCAACAACGGCATCAACCCCGACATGGCGGCGTTCTTCACCGGGATCGCCATATCGATGTACTGCCCATCGATGATGACCCAGATCGGCAACGGCACCATCTTGGAGGGGCTCGACGGACTGGGCGGACTGAACGGGCTCACCGGGCTCAGCGGGTTCGGGATACCGGGGTTCTAGCGCGACTCACCACGAGACCGACCACTAGGTTGGACTCGTGGCACTTCCCAACCTCACCCGTGACCAGGCCGTCGAACGAGCCGCACTGGTCACCGTCGGCAACTACCGCATCGACCTCGATCTGACCGACGGCGGCGGCAAGCCCGGCGAGCGCACGTTCCGATCGGTGACCACCGTCGACTTCGAAGCGCTGCCCGGCGCCGACACCTACATCGACATCGCCGCCGACCGCGTCCGCAGCGCCGTCCTCAACGGCCGCGACATCGACGTGTCGAGTTACGACGAGTCCACCGGTATTCCGCTGACGGGCCTGGCCGAAAGCAACGTCCTCGTCGTCGACGCCGATTGCCGCTACTCCAACACCGGTGAAGGCCTGCACCGGTTCGTCGACCCGGTCGACGACGAGGTCTACCTGTACTCACAGTTCGAAACCGCAGACGCCAAGCGGATGTTCGCATGCTTCGACCAGCCCGACCTCAAGGCGACCTTCGAGGTGACCGTCACGGCCCCGTCGCACTGGGAGGTCGTCTCCAACGGCGCCACCACCGACGCCGAAGACGCGGGCGCCGGCAAGCGGCACACCTTCGCCGTCACACCGAAGATGAGCACGTACCTGGTCGCGCTGATCGCCGGCCCGTACGCGCGCTGGGACGACAACTACAGCGACGAGCACGGCGACATTCCGCTCGGCCTGTTCTGCCGCAAGTCGCTCGCCGAATTCATGGACGCCGACCGGCTGTTCACGGAGACGAAACAGGGATTCGGCTTCTACCACAACAACTTCGGCGTGCCGTATGCGTTCGGCAAGTACGACCAGCTGTTTGTGCCGGAGTTCAACGCGGGCGCGATGGAGAACGCCGGCGCCGTGACCTTCCTGGAGGATTACGTCTTTCGCAGCAAGGTGACGCGGGCGTCGTACGAGCGACGCGCGGAGACCGTCCTGCACGAGATGGCGCACATGTGGTTCGGCGATCTGGTCACGATGCAGTGGTGGGACGACCTGTGGCTCAACGAGTCGTTCGCGACGTTCGCCTCGGTGCTGTGCCAGGCCGAGGCGACCGAGTACAAAGAGGCCTGGACGACGTTCGCGAACGTCGAGAAGTCCTGGGCGTACCGGCAGGATCAATTGCCGTCGACGCATCCGGTGGCCGCCGACATCCCCGATCTGCACGCCGTCGAGGTGAACTTCGACGGCATCACCTACGCCAAGGGCGCCAGCGTCCTGAAGCAGCTCGTGGCGTACGTCGGACTCGAGTCGTTCCTGGCCGGCCTGCGGGATTACTTCCGCGACCACGCTTTTGCGAATGCGACATTCGGAGATCTGCTGGGCGCGCTGGAGAAGGCATCCGGACGCGACCTGTCCGGCTGGGGCAGGCAGTGGCTCAAGACCACCGGACTGAACACGCTGCGCCCTGAATTCGACCTCGACGCCGACGGCAATTTCACTCGGTTCGCGATCGCCCAGAGCGGGGCACAACCTGGCGCCGGGGAGACGCGCGTGCACCGGCTCGCGGTCGGAATTTATGACGACGACGGCAGCGGCAAGCTGGTGCGAACGCACCGCGAGGAGCTTGATATCGAGGGTGATGTAACCGAAATTTCTGCGCTGCAGGGAATTTCGCGAGGACAGCTCATCCTGGTCAATGACGACGACCTGACGTACTGCTCGCTACGCCTCGACCCGCAGTCGCTGCAGACGGCGCTCACGCGGATCGCCGACATCGCCGATCCGCTCCCCCGCACGCTGGCGTGGTCCGCGGCGTGGGAGATGACCCGCGACGCCGAACTGAAGGCCCGCGACTTCGTCGCACTGGTCATCAGCGGTGTG
Source organism: Mycobacteriaceae bacterium (assembly GCA_019749805.1). Lineage (GTDB taxonomy): Bacteria > Actinomycetota > Actinomycetes > Mycobacteriales > Mycobacteriaceae > Mycobacterium. Next base: position 13,181 of record JAIEPH010000064.1, read on the forward strand.
CACGCCGAATCCGAAGTCGGTGTCGCGCAACGCCTCCTGTTGCAGGCACAGACCGCACTCGGCTCCTACGCCGACCCGGTCTGGGCGAAAGAGAACGGTTGGCCGGCATTCTGCGATGCACTGCTGGACCGCGCACGCGAGTCGGCGCCCGGTTCTGACCACCAGCTGGCGTTCGTCAATGCGCTGTGCGCATCGGTGCTCTCCCCCAACCACATCGCGGTGCTGTCGACGCTGTTGGACAACGAACCCGAGGCGGTGAACATGCCGGGTCTGGTGATCGACACGGACTTGCGCTGGCGCATCGTCACCGCGTTGGCCACCGCGGGTGTCATCGACGCGGACGGCCCCGAATCACCATTCATCGACGCGGAGGCCGAACGCGATCCGACGGCTGCGGGTGGGCGGCATGCCGCGCAGGCCGCGGCGGCGCGGCCCCAGTTGGCGGTGAAGGAAGCGGACTGGCAGGAGGTCATGGAGGACGACACCCTCGCCAACGTCACCGCTCGGTCGATCACCATCGGCTTCGTGCGCCCCGGTCAGGAAGAACTGCTGAAGCCGTTCCGCGACAAGTACTTCAGCGCCATTTCCGGCGTCTGGCAACGACGGTCGAGCGAGGTGGCGCAGACCGTCGTCGTCGGGCTGTATCCGTCATGGGACATCAGCCAGGAGGGGTTGGCCGCCGCTGACAGGTTCCTGTCCGACCCAGACGTGCCGCCGCCGCTACGCCGGCTGGTGCTCGAAGGCCGCGCCGGGGTCGAGCGGTCGCTGCGCGCACGGGGTTTCGACGCCAGCTGACTTTTCGCGATAGACCGTGTTTGTACGACGACACGCCGCAAACCGTGTGCACTTTGCGGTCACTCGCGCGGCATTCTTTATGGATGGCGGTCAGTCGGACGAGACGAGCGCGCGCTGCGCGTAAGCGCAAGAAGCGGATGGCCGCCGTCGACCATGACCTGACCGCCGAGCAGTGGGCAGCCATCAAGGATGCATGGGAAGGTTGCGCTTACTGCGGGGCGACCGACGCTGCACTACAGCGCGATTGCGTCATGGCGATATCCCGCGGCGGGCGCTACACCATCGACAACGTCGTGCCCGCATGCGCCAAGTGCAACACCAGCAAGTGCAACGACGAAGTCACCGGGTGGATGCGCCGAAAGCGCCTCGACGAACGCAGATTTCTACAGCGATACGTCGAGATCCGTGCGGCGCTGTTGGCCGACGCCGGCTAGTGAGCGGCTGGTGCGACGCCGGCGCTCATCACCTGGACGGCCTTGATCAGGCCGGGGATGAGCTTGCCGTCCTTGAACAGCTCCGCGGCGGCGGTCACACCCTTGGGTGCGGACTCCTCGATGCCACGGCCGCTGACCTCACTGCCGTAGACCACCTCGATCGCGCGTTGGTCGGGCGACACCGCGAGCAGCACAGCGTTGTCCGGTGTCGGCACCTTCGCCAGGATCTGGCGAGCGGTCGCCGCGGTATCGGCGCCGAGGTCCCCGAGGTACACCGCGAAGCGTGCCTTGGCGGCGCGCGAACCGTATTTCAGCGCGTCGTCGAGAAAGGCCAGATCGTTGACCGGGAACGGGTAGTGCACCGACAACTCGCCGGGCTCGGTGACCCCGGAGATCCGGCCGCTGTTCGTAACGACCCAGCCGCGGGGTAGCTCGGCGAGTTCCGTGGAACGAGCAGTTACGACCTCACCACTTGCCACTTGCGCCGCCTCCTACCGTGACCGGGTGCGATCCATGGCCACCATGACCGTGATCCGCGGGTTCATCGGCTGCCCACAGAATCGGGTCGTGCGTCCATTTGTCGGACATCTTGTAGGTAGCCGGATGCGGGTCCTTGCGCTTTGGACCGACGACGTAGATCAAGAACATCAACACCAGCAGCACGGCCAGTGGAACCCCGCCAAGGAGGGAATGAGTAAGTGCTGTGCTCACGCGCAAACCGTATCAGCAACGGGTCAGGCCGCGCCTTCACCCAGATACCGAACCCATGCCGGGTCGAGTTCCTTCACGCTCGACAGCAGTCGCCAATGCTGGCCCTTCGGCGGCACCGGCACCGAACGCAGCGACCAGCCGAGTTCGGCGAGCAAACGGTCGGCCTTGCGATGGTTGCACGTCGAGCAGGCCGCCACACAGTTCTCCCACGAATGCTCGCCGCCGCGACTACGCGGCACCACATGGTCGACGGTGTCGGCCTTGCCACCGCAATAGGCGCACCGGAACCGGTCGCGGTGCATCAGCGCTGCCCTGGTCATCGGGATGCGCGCACGGTAAGGCACTCGGACGTAGGACCGCAGCCGGATGACCGAGGGCACCACGATGGAGCGGCTGGCGGAGTGGATGACGGGTCCGCCCGGATCGTCGTGGACCACGTCGGCTTTTCCGCACATCAGCATGATGACCGCCCGCCGCATGGGCAGAGCGGTCAACGGTTCGTACGTGGAGTTCAGCAGGAGTACCCGCCGCCGGCTCCACAGCGAGCCTTCCCTGGTACTGGGTGGATGGGTTTCGACGCTGCGCAGGACGCGCGACTGCGAATGCGGCACTGCGGGCCCGGACAAGCCCGCTGCGGCGTCGTGAAGCCGGTGGCCAGCCCTCTTGGACGGGCCTTTCTTGCGATGCGCCATACGTCCTCCGTCGGACAGTCCACCACGGATTCCTGTCAATCGCACGACAATTCTGCACGTGTTCGCTGGTCAGTCCAATGAACATCGGGTGACGCGACCGGCTGGGCAGCGCTTTGTGGCGGCAGGACACAATGGTGGAGTGACTCAGCCCCAGCGGTCGTTCTACGACGAAGTCGGTGGCCATGACACGTTCCGAACCCTCGTGTCGCGGTTCTACCAGTTGGTGCGCGAGGACGAGATCCTGCTCCCGCTGTATCCCGAAGAAGACCTCGACGGCGCCGAGGTGCGGCTGCGGATGTTCCTCGAGCAGTATTGGGGCGGGCCGCGGACCTATTCCGATCAGCGCGGTCATCCGAGGCTGCGCATGCGGCACGCACCGTTTCAGATCGGCTACCTCGAGCGCGACGCATGGCTTCGCTGCATGCACACCGCCGTCGCGGAGATCGACTCGCAGACGCTGGACGACGAGCACCGCGCCGAGCTCCTGGCCTACCTGGAGATGGCCGCGCACTCGATGGTCAACTCACCCTTCTGACGAGTGGGCAATCAACCCGACCGCGAGGGTGTCGAGGTTGACCTCACTGAAGAGTCGGGAAATGCAGGACCGGCCATGCCGTCGTCTGGATCTCATAGCAACATCCCCGCCGGGATCCGGATGGTGAACTCTCGGTTCCGTCCCGCCGATGCCCGGTGTTGCTGACGTAGATTTGGCGGCGATGAGTCAGGACTTAAGTGCCCGTGAGCCTTGGTGGTCGCACGCGCTGTTTTATCAGGTCTATCCGCGGTCGTTCTACGACAGCAACGGCGACGGTCTCGGCGATCTCGATGGTGTGATCGCCAAGCTGGACTACCTCGAGGCACTCGGCGTCGACGCGATCTGGCTCAACCCGGTCATGGTGTCGCCGATGGCCGACAACGGCTATGACGTGGCCGACCCCCGCGACGTCGACCCGATGTTCGGCGGCATCGGAGCGCTGGACCGGCTGACAGAGGCCGCGCACGCCGCGGGCATCAAGGTGACGATGGATCTGGTGCCCAACCACACCAGCTCGGCGCACCCCTGGTTCCAGGCGGCGCTGGCCGCCAGCCCCGGCAGCGATCAGCGCGAACGCTACATCTTCCGCGACGGCACCGGCCCCGGCGGTGTTCATCCCCCGAACAACTGGGTGTCGATCTTCGGCGGGCCGGCGTGGACGCGCGTCGTCGAAGCCGACGGCAATCCCGGGCAGTGGTACCTGCACCTCTTCGACGCCGAACAGCCGGATCTGAACTGGGACAACCCGGAGGTCTTCGACGATCTCGAGAAGACGCTGAGGTTCTGGTTCGAGCGTGGCATCGACGGGTTCCGCATCGATGTCGCACACGGGATGGCCAAGCCGCCGGGACTGCCCGACATGGAGCACATCAAGGCAGAGGTGCTGCTGGCCGACATGGACGACGACCCGCGGTTCAACAACGACGGCGTGCACGACATCCACCGGCAGATCCGCGGGGTGTTCGACGATTACGACAACGCAGTCGCGATCGGCGAGGTCTGGGTGTACGACAACGAACAGTTCTCGCAGTACGTGCGGGCCGATGAGCTGCATCTCGCCTTCAACTTCCGCCTGCTGCGCGCGGAGTTCGATGCCGCCGACATCTGTCACGCCATCGAGAACTCGCTTGCCGCAGCGCATCTCGTAGATGCGACGCCGAGCTGGACGCTGGCCAATCACGACGTTGACCGTGAACCGACCCGCTACGGCGGCGGAGCCGTCGGCCTGGACCGTGCCAAGGCGATGACGCTGGCGATGCTGGCACTGCCCGGTGCGGTGTTCATCTACAACGGCGAAGAGCTGGGCCTGCCCAACGTCGACCTGCCCGACGAGGCGCTGCGCGATCCGGTGTGGGAGCGCTCGGGTCACACGCGGCGCGGGCGCGACGCCAGCCGGGTGCCGGTGCCGTGGGAGGGCGACGCGCCGCCGTTCGGCTTCTCGGACAGTCTTGACACCTGGCTGCCGCTGCCCGAGGACTGGGCCGCGTTGACCGTCGAGAAGCAGGACGGCGATCCGGCGTCGACCCTCGAGTTCTACCGGCGGGCGATCGAATTGCGTCGTGACCGAAGCGAATTCGGCGGCGCAACCATCGAATGGCTCGACTCCCCCGCCGACACGCTGGCGTTCCGGAACAGCGGCGGGTTGGTGTGCGTGCTCAATGCCGGCGCCGACGCGATAGCGCTGCCCGCCGATGAAGTCTTGTTGTCGAGTGCTGAACTGGTGGGCGGCAAGCTGCCGGCCAACGCCGCCGCCTGGCTGGTCTAGCTTTCCGCGAAGAGGCTATTACCGCAGGACCAATGCCGGGTCGCCCCGCCGCCGAAAAACCGAACCGAAGCGAGCGTCGACGCGCAGCCATGTCGGAAGCGCACGCACTCGCACGATCTCGTCGCCCCCGACGGCATCACCCGATTGCGGGAGGAAACCCATTGCGGTCAAGGCGAATACACAGCGCATCGGTATACCAACGCTGGCATCGCCCGCGATGACCGCCACCACCTCCTGGTCCAGCAGCGACGCGGGTGGACCATGCGCGCCGGAATGCTCCTTGACGAGCGCCATTCCTCGCTGCGCCAGATCGAGCATGACACCGGCGGGCACGTCGTCGAGGTGCTCGAAGCCCGACTCGGGCGGCAACGCACCGCGCCACGCGGAGTCCATCGCGAAGCCGGTCTCGACATATCCGCTGGCATCCATCGCGGTCAGACCCGCGGCCAACGCGTCGGCGCCCACGGACAGGTCGGCAGGCTTGACTTCACCGGCCACCACGCGACTGGCCAACACGTCGAATCCGGTCGACACCCAGGCCGTGATTAGCCCACCCTCGCGCTCACGCAATCGGATCACCGCCGCGTCGTCCAGCCGCAAGGCGCGCTCGACGAACGCCGCGAGGTCTTCGCGATTGGAGGCGTCGTCCAGCCAAATACCGCGCTCGGGTTGAGTCATCTCGACCATTGCTGCAAATACGCCTTCTGACCATCCGAGAGTCGTTGCAGTCTTTGCTCTCTGATATGTACGGCGGCCAGCTGTGTATCGGCGATCACCGCGGGCTTCGAGTCGGGGGATGCACCGACCGGCCGCACTTCGTACCCGATGGTGAAATCGACGGACCGCACCTTCTTCGTCCACATCGTCACTTGCAAGGGCGAATCGATCAGTCGCACCTGCGCCTTGTAGGAGATGTGCACGTCCGCGATCAGCAGGCCGACGGTGTCGATCTCAGGGCCGAACGGTTCACGCAGAAACGGGATCCGGGCCTCTTCGAGAAGTGTGACCATAGTCGCGTGGTTGACATGCTGATACATGTCGATGTCCGACCAACGGACGTGCACCGGCGCTATGAAACCATGTGTCACCCAGACGTCCCCGTTCCACTCGTCCGAGTCATGCTGCGAATCTGGCGGGCGGCCACCGACAGGGTGGCCAGGTCGAGTTCTCCGCCCTCGTAGATCTCGGCGAGCGTCCGCCGTGCACGGCCGACGCGCGAACTGTTGGTCGACTCCCACTCGGCGATCTTCTCCTCGCCGGTCTCGTCGGGCTCGCCCACCGCCAGCACATCGAAGCACAACGCACGTAGCGAACCATAGATGTCGTCGCGAATCGCCAACCGCGCCAGGGAATGCCAACGGTCATCGCGTTCGAGCCGTGACACCGCCGTGAGCAGGCTGTCGGTGTTGAAGTGATCCATCAACGCGAAATACGTGTCCGCGACCTCGGCCGGCTCGCGGTCGACTATGTCCGCGATGTCGATGACGTCGAGCAGACTGTACTGGTACAGCCCCGTCGCGATCATGTACGCCAGGTCGGAAGACACTCTCTGCGAACTGAACTCGCCGGCCTCCTTGGCCACGATCGCCTGATCGTCGCCGCGGAGCCACTCCGACATGCGCGGAGTCAGGGCGGCGACTTTGGCCGCGAACCGATTGATCTCGGCGCCGACCGCCAGCGGTTGCGGCCGGTAATTGAGGAGCCAGCGCCCGGCGCGGTCGATGAGCCGCCGCAGATCCAATGTCATCCGGTCCGACACCACCACCGACACCCCGCTTTCGCCGGCCGCACGGATCTGACGCAACACCTCGCCGATCCGGAAGATGGCGTCGGTCGCCGCATAGCTTCGCACCGCGTCCACCGGCCCGACACCGACGTCTTCGGCGACCCGGTAGGCGTAGCTGATGCCGCTGGTGTCGACGAGGTCGTTCACCAGCATCGTGGTGACGATCTCCCGACGCAGTTGGTGCGTACGGATGTCGGCGCTGAACTCCTCGCGAAGCCTGACCGGGAAATACGCCGGCAGGCGGGCAGCGAACGCGTCCTGATCGGGTAGGTCGGTGGCGAGCACGTCGTCCTTGAGAGCGAGTTTGACGTGAGCCATCAGCGTCGCGAGTTCCGGTGAAGTCAAACCGATACCGGCTTCGGAGCGGCGACTGATCTCCTTCTCGGATGGCAGCGCCTCGAGTTCCCGGTTCAGCCCGCGGTGGTGGACGAAGTCCTTGATCATGCGCGCATGCACGTTCAACAGGCTTGCCGCGTTCGCACGACTGGTGCCCAGCAGATCGTTCTGATCGACGTTGTCCTTCAGAACCAGACGACCGACCTCGTCCGTCATCGACAGCAGCAGTTCAGTGCGGCTCTCGGGACTGACCTTGCCCGCCGTGACGAGTGAATCGATCAGGATCTTGATGTTGACCTCGTGGTCGGAGCAGTCGACGCCCGCCGAGTTGTCCAACGCGTCTGTGTTGATCCGGCCCCCTGCGAGATCGAACTCGACCCGCCCGAGTGAGGTCACACCCAGGTTGCCACCTTCGCCGATGACCTTGGCGCGCACCTGATTACCGTTGACCCGCAAGGGATCGTTGGCGCGATCGCCGACGTCGGCATCGGACTCCGTCTCGGCCTTGATGTAGGTTCCGATGCCGCCGTTGAACAGCAGATCCGCAGGCGCCATGAGGATCGCCTTCATCAGCGCGGGGGGCGTGAGTTCCTCGACGCCGTCCTCGATGCCCAGCGCCGTGCGGGCCTGGGGGCTGATCGGGATCGCCTTCTGTTCCCTGCCGTACACACCGCCGCCCTCGCTGATCAGCGAGGCGTTGTAGTCCTCCCAGCTGGACCGCGGCAGTTCAAAGAGTCGCTTGCGCTCGTCCCACGACGTGGCCGCGTCGGGGTTCGGGTCGATGAAGATGTGCCGATGGTCAAACGCGGCGCGCAATCGAATGTGCTTGGACAGCAGCATCCCGTTGCCGAACACGTCGCCGCTCATATCACCGACGCCGACGACGGTGAAGTCCTCGGACTGGGTGTCGACGCCCATCTCTTTGAAGTGCCGTTTGACCGATTCCCACGCACCTTTGGCGGTGATACCCATCGCCTTGTGGTCGTAGCCCACCGATCCGCCCGACGCGAAGGCGTCGCCGAGCCAGAAGCCGTAGGACAACGCCACCTCGTTGGCGATGTCTGAGAACGTCGCGGTGCCCTTGTCGGCGGCGACCACGAGATAGGCGTCGTCGCCGTCCCTGCGCACTACGTCGGCCGGCGTCACCACCGACCCGGTGACCTTGTCGACGTTGTCGGTGACGTCGAGCAGACCGGAGATGAAGAGTCGGTAGCACGCCACGCCCTCGTTGCGTTGGGCGTCGCGGTCGGCTGCGGCGTCGCCGGTGGCCGGGGGTGGGTCCTTGACGACGAACCCGCCCTTTGCGCCGACCGGCACGATGACGGCGTTCTTCACCGCCTGAGCCTTCACGAGGCCCAGGATCTCGGTGCGGAAGTCCTCCCTGCGGTCCGACCAGCGCAGTCCGCCGCGGGCCACATACCCGAATCGCAGGTGTACGCCCTCGACGCGTGGCGAGTACACGAAGATCTCGAATCTGGGTCGCGGCAGCGGGAGTTCGTCGATCAGGCCCGGGTTCAGCTTGAAGGACAGGACGTTTCGTGCGCGCGCGGACTCCTGCCGGGTGACGAAGTAGTTGGTTCGCAGCGTGGCCTGAATCATCGACGCGAACGCGCGCAGGACTCGGTCGGTGTCGAGACTGACCAAGGCGTCGATGTCGGCGGCGACGGCTGCTGCGGCGGCTTGGGCATCGCGTCGTCGCGGCGCGTCGTCTGTCGGGGAGGTCGGACAGAACAGCGCCTCGAACAGCTCGACGAGCGACCGCGCCGTCGCGGCATTGTCGTTGATCACGGTCTCGATGTGTGACTGGCTGTACGGAAAACCCGCCTGCTTCAAATATTTTGCATAGCTGCGCACAACGGCTACCTGCTGCCAGGTGAGACCGGCCCGCAGGACGAGTTCGTTGAACCGGTCGATCTCGGCACGGCCGTGCCAGATCGCGGTCACCGCATCGGCGAAGCGCATCTGGGCGGCGTCGCGTTCAGGGCCCGGCGGCACCTCCGGTACGGAACTGTGCGGCGACATCTTGAACTGGTAGATCCACACCTGCAGGCCGTCGGGTCGGGTCACGGTGAACGGCCGCTCCTCGAGCACCACGACACCCATCGACTGCAACATCGGCAGTAGGGCACTCAGGGACGCGGACTGCCCACCGAGATACAGGGTGAGCTGCGCGATGTGTTCCTCGACGGCGTCCAGGAGGACTGGCTTGATCGAATTGTCCTGCAGCTCTTCGATGATGGCGATGTCGTTGATCGCTTCATGCGGCGCGAAGGCCTGCTTGTAGGACTCCGAGAACGCCGACGCATAGTGCGCTGCCTTGGCTTGGTCGATGGAACCGGTCCTGACCGCACCGGTCAGCAGGTCTCCCCACGTGCGGGCCGCCTCGGTCAGCAGACCCTGAATGCGGGTTTCGTTCTCCATCGAGACATCGATGTCCGCCGGACGCGAGCCATCGGGCATGCGCACCGTGAAATGCACAACGGCCCATGGCGATTCGCTGACACGTGCGGTGTATTCGATGCTGACCCCACCGAGCTCGCGAACCAGGATGTTCTGCATCTCCAGCCGCACGCCGGTGGTGTAGCGGTCACGGGGCAGGTACACCAGACACGAGACGAAATGGGCGAGCGAATCGGCCCGCATGAACAGCAGGGTGCGGCGTCGCGACCCGAGGTCGACGACCGCCTTGACCATGTCGAGCAGTGCCCGTGCCGACAGCGCGAACAACTCCGAACGGGGAATGGTCTGGATGATGTCGAGCAGCAACGGGCCCGGGTGGCTAGGATCGCGCTGCGACAGCGCCAACGCCTCGCGCACTCGCCCGGAAATCAACGGTATTTCAAGCACATTGGCATTGGTCGCCGCGACGGTGAACAGGCCGACGAAACGGTGTTCGATCACCGTCGGACCCAATTGCTCGCGTACGACGACGATGTAGGGGTACGCGCCGTAGCGAAGGTAGCTGGGGATGGTCGCCTGCGCCAGCACAAGCAGCTCGTCGGTGTGCGTCAGCTGCGGCAGCACATCCTGGCGCAGCCGGAGCACGCCGAGCCGGCTCGCCGGGTCCACCGAAGAGCGACCATTGTCAACGGAGCAGCGTTGGTAGCCGAGCAGCACGAAGTGCCCGTCGGCGAGCCAACGCAGCAGCGCTGCAACGTCTTTGCGATCCCGCCCGGGGAATCGGCCATTGTGGTCGTTGTCGAGCTCGAACGCCAGCTGGCGCATCGAGGCACCCATCGCGCTGGAGTCCAGAGCAACCTGTCGTGCGTCGGCCAGGACGCCGGGCAGCAACTGGGCAACCTGGGTCAGCACGCTGCTGTCCGCGGATTGGCCGAGTTGAACATGGATCCAAGACTCATCGACGCCTTCACGAGACGCCGCCGGGTCGGCGGAGGGCCGGACGTCCAGCAGCTCGCCGTTCGGGCTTCGGCGCACCCGGAAGACCGGATTCATGATCGCCGAGTACGAGACGCCGAATCGGTGCAGCAGCACTGTCACCGAATCCATCACCATCGGGCTGTAATCAGTGACGACCTGCATCGCCGGACCGAATCCCGTCGGGTCGTCTCCGCCGTACACCGCGACCCGGGTTTCGCCGAACGCCCGACGCTGCCCCAGGCGATGATGCGCGGTCACCAGCGCCGGGCCCATCATCTGGCGCGACGACATATCTACCGGCAGGGTCAGCGACGCGTCGGATGCGGGTGCATCGTGCGGGCCGCGGTAGGTGTCGAGATAGGCGTGCGCGAGCCGCGCGACGTCTTCCGGGCTCAGCGCGTGAGGTGCTGAAGGTCCGGCGCGATCGGGACCAGGATCAGCTGGTCCGCCGATGGCTCCCGGATTCACCGACATGCGACGCTCCTCGCCTGTACCCGTGGACCGCCCGTCATTGGACGTCGTCGCCGGCTCGACGACCAGGCGACCACGTGGTCCGCACGATGGACACTAGTCTCGCGTGAGGCGGCGGTGGGTCACCCTGTGCGGACGTGCCGCGTCGGCACCGAGCCGCTCGATCTTGTTCTCCTCGTAGCCGCCGAAGTTGCCCTCGAACCAGAACCACTTGGCCTCGTTGTCGTCGTCGCCCTCCCACGCCAGGATGTGCGTACAGGTGCGGTCGAGGAACCAGCGATCGTGGGAGATCACGACTGCACAGCCGGGGAAATTCTCCAGCGCGTTCTCGAGCGAGGACAGCGTTTCGACGTCGAGATCGTTGGTCGGCTCGTCGAGCAGGATCAGGTTGCCGCCCTCTTTGAGGGTGAGCGCGAGGTTGAGCCGGTTGCGTTCACCACCCGACAGCACGCCGGCGGGTTTCTGCTGATCCGGACCCTTGAAACCGAACGCCGAGACATACGCCCTGGACGGGATCTCGGTCTGCCCGACCTCGATGTAGTCCAGCTTGTCGGAAACCACTTCCCACACGGTCTTCTTCGGGTCGATACCGCCGCGGCTCTGGTCGACGTAGCTGAGCTTGACCGTCTCGCCGACCTTCACGGTGCCGCTATCCGGCTGCTCGAGACCGACGATGGTCTTGAACAGCGTGGTCTTACCGACACCATTCGGGCCTATGACGCCGACGATTCCGTTGCGCGGAAGAGTGAACGACAGGTCCTTGATGAGGGTGCGCCCCTCGAACCCCTTGTCGAGATGCTCCACCTCGACGACCACGTTGCCGAGGCGCGGACCGACCGGGATCTGAATTTCCTCGAAGTCGAGCTTGCGGGTCTTCTCCGCCTCGGTGACCATCTCTTCGTACCGCCCGAGACGGGCCTTGTTCTTGGCCTGCCTCGCCTTGGCGCCAGACCGGACCCAGGCCAGCTCCTCCTGCAGTCGCTTCTGCAGCTTGGCATCCTTGCGACCCTGAACGGCGACGCGCTCGGCCTTCTTCTCCAGATAGGTGGAGTAGTTGCCCTCGTACGGGTAAGCGCGTCCGCGGTCGAGCTCCAGAATCCACTCCGCGACGTTGTCCAGGAAGTAGCGGTCGTGGGTGACGGCCAGGATGGCGCCCTTGTAGCTGGCGAGGTGCTGTTCGAGCCACAAAACGCTCTCGGCGTCGAGGTGGTTGGTCGGCTCGTCCAGCAGCAGCAGGTCAGGCTTGGACAGCAGCAGCTTGCACAGCGCCACCCGCCGCTTCTCGCCGCCGGACAGGTGGGTGACGGGCTCGTCGGCCGGTGGGCAGCGCAGCGCGTCCATCGCCTGTTCGAGCTGGGAGTCGATGTCCCAAGCGTCGGCGGCGTCGAGCTCCTCCTGGAGCTTGCCCATCTCCTCCATCAGCTCATCGCTGTAGTCGGTGGCCATCAGCTCGGCGACCTCGTTGTAGCGGTTGAGCTTGGCCTTGATCGCAACGCCTTCTTCGACGTTCTCGCGGACCGTCTTGGTCTCGTCGAGTTCCGGCTCCTGCATCAGGATGCCGACCGTCGCACCCGGTTGTAGCAGCGCATCGCCGTTGTTGGGGGTGTCGAGCCCGGCCATGATCCGCAAGACGCTCGACTTACCAGCCCCGTTAGGACCGACAACGCCGATCTTCGCGCCTGGAAGGAAGTTCAGACTGACGTCGTCAAGGATGACCTTGTCGCCGTGCGCCTTGCGGACCTTCCGCATCGAATAGATGAATTCGGCCATGCCGTGGTGTTGCCTTTCAAAAGAGGGTCGAGTCGTTTATCGCCGCCGACCATCCTAGGCGTGGCCTCTACGGTCGAGCCGACCGTGTGCCTGCGGCTACGCCGACAGTGGCAGCTCCCGGCCTGACTCGTCGGCGGCGACATCATCGCTGGCGTCGGAGGTTTCGTCGGCAAGGTCGGTGACCTGCGCGTCGGCCGGTTGTTTGGCCCGGTCGATACGTGCGTTGCAACGAGCCAGATCTGGGCCGACGGCCGTCGCCCGTACCTCGACCGACGAGCGCCGGTTGCCGTCTCGGTCCTCATACTCGCTGGTGTAGACGTGTCCGACGACGATCACCGGGTCACCCTTGACCAGACCGGCGCTGGCACCGGCGACCGCGCGCCCCCAGCAGGTCACCGTCACGAACAACGAGTTACCCGGCTCCCATGTTCCTTCGGTAGTGCGGCGGCGGGAATTGCTGGCGACGCGGAACCTGACCATCTCCTGCTCGCCGACCTGGCGGTGGATCGGATCGGTGACGATATTGCCGACGATGTGAAACGGCGTCTCGAACATGATGCTTCCTTTCATTACGTACGACGGCCGGCGACCCCGGCGCGTCGGTGACAACCCCATTGACCGTCGGACCACCGACATCGAGACCGCGGGCGGTCGGCGCCGCCCCGCGGCTGTGGATGAATCCGCCGTTGTGGACAGGCCGCGGGTCAGCCTTCGAGTGCCTCCGCACAACCCGCCAGGATCGCGTCGAATCCCGATCGGAACAGCGGTCCTGTGACCACCTCGGACAGTCTGCCGCCGCCGCGAACAGGAAAGGTCAACGCCGTAACCCATTCGACGTGCGTGCCGTCATTCGACGGCGTCAGCGTCAATGTGCCGCCGTCGTGGTTCATGGCCGGGAACGAGCGGACGATCAGGTACGAGTAGCTGCGCGGCGGGTCGTAGGCGGTGATCTCCTCGCGAAGCCACATGCCGAGCGCAAGCGCGTCTCGCAGCGCTCCGACGCCGGGTTCCGATGAGCCTTTCGACCAGCCGGCTCTGAATATCAACGGCGATGTGGTGAGGTTCGCCGGATCGGCGAGCCAGGCGAATACCTTCTCGGAGGGCGCTGCGATGGTCCGTTCGACGCGTAGCTGAATCATTGGATTTCCCGCCTCGCCGTCCGCATCTGCCATGCACACGCTAGAGCGACCGCCCGCATTCCACATCGAATTCCGTCTCAGCCACGGATGAAGCCCTTGTTGCGCATCAGGAAGTCTGCGAGAAACCCGTCATGCGGGATGTGGGGGGCGCTGAACCACGTGGGAATCCGGCCGCTGTAGACGTTCGGGATCGTCGGCTCGTCGACAAGCTCGCCCACCAGCTGCTCGTCCTCGGTGATCACGGTGACCACCAGCGATCGGCGCAGCGGTTCAAGTCCGTCCTTGCGCGCCCACGTCGACACCCACACGCACGGGAACGCCAGTTCGGTGTTCAACCTGACTGCATCGGGGCGCGGGAGCAGGTGCACAGCAGGGCGCAGGGCGGCGGTCCCGTCACCGAGATCGGCGACCACCTGATCGGCGCCCAGCAGGGCCGTCGTCCCGGCGGCGCGAACGCTGAGGAACTCCGCGATCGACCGCGCGGCGGCCGTTGACATCACGGGCAGCACGGCCGCCTCGTCGCTGATCGACAGCGGAGCCACAGTCGAGAGCCGTTGCGCAATCGCGTCGGCCAACGCCGCGGCGTCACCCTCGACCAACACCGCGGTGGCGTTGACGCACGCCGTTCCGCCGAATGTGCAAATCGACTCGACGATCATCTCGAGATGTTCGCGCCAGTCCTGATCAGCGGCCACCAGGATCTTCGCCCGCCCGGGCCCGTTCACCCAGACCGACTCCTCCGAGGCGTACTTGTCGACCACGTCCTGGCCGCCGTAGACCATCGCAAGGTCCGCCGCACGAATGATCTCGTCGGCACCCGCGTAGTCGGTGGGCAGATAGCAGACGTCCCCCGCGCGAAATCCACTCTCGCGCAAGGCGGTGATCAGTCGCTGTCCGGTGAACGGTTCGCGACGCGATGGTCGCACGGCCACTCGATATCCCAATGCGAGCGCCTGCGGCCAAAGTCCGTGCACCCCTGGGGCGTTGCCCGACGCGTGCACCGCGAACACCTCGCCACGGCGGGCCCACACGGAGCCGCCGCCGTGGATCGCACGGTGGTCACGTTCGGCGCCACGTGGCTGGGCCGCGCGCAGCGATTCGTCCACGGCGACCACCTGGTCCGCCACGCTGCGCGCTCCCGCACGCGTCACGGCGATAGGCAGACCCGACACCCGGCTGGCCAGGTCGACGTAGCCCTCGAAGTCAAACCCGGCGATCTCATCGGAGAGGAACATCGTCGCCGCGCGGGCCAGTGCCGCCTCGCGCTCCGCGGCGGGCAGGGGCCGCCTCTTGCGTAGCGCGTTGACGGTGCGCGCCACATAGAGCGGAGGCACGACGGTCATCTCCGCGACCGGGGTGCCGCAGACGTCGGTGATCAATTCGCGCTTGCGGGTTCGGTATTCGCCGTCGGGACCCAGGGCGTCGAGGACGGTCACGGTCAATACACGCCCTCGATGACCACTTCGCCTTCGAAGGTCACTACCGGCGCGACATCACTCAGCGAATCTCCGATCTGGCCGGACAATCCCGGCATGCGAATCGCGCTGTCGCGTTCGAGGTTGTTAGGAATGAACATGCCCTTGCTGACGTGGTTCATCACCACCTGACCGCGCTGCCCCTGCCCGACCCGCGCGCCGGTGTCGGGGTCGACCACCCAGAAGACGATGTACGGCGCACGGGGATGGAACACGAACTCGCCCTCCGGTGCCGAGCGGGTGATCGCCTGCGACAGGATCATCGTGCTGCCGAACGCGACGGTGATCGTGGTCTGCGGGAAGATGTCTCGCAGCAACTCCAGTGTGTCGACGTCGACATGCGCGCCACTGAGCAGCACATAGCGGATGCGCTCGTTGACCAGATCCACCAGACGGTCGTTGCGTGCGATGGCGTCGAACACCGGCGGCGACGTGTGCAGATTGGCGACGTTCTGGGTCTGCAGGATGAACTGCGCCTGTTCGAGGACATGGTCGACGTACATCAACACCTCGGCGGCGGCGCCTCGCGCGGTGAGCTTCTTCACCCAGCGCGGATCCAGGTCGACGCCGTGAAATGCCGATCCCAGCCGCCGCGAAACCTCGCGCGAGAAGTAGCCGACGCCGTGCGGACCGCTGGGCATCAGGCAAGCCAAACCGCTGCCGCCGACGAAGCCACCCGTCGCGAAATCCTCTACCTGCCAACGGGTTACCTGCTCGACCCAATCGGGCAGCTGAGCGGTGCGCTTCGGCGCCCCGGTGGTTCCGCCCGATTCGAAGATCAACGGGATCGGCGCCGGGTCTCCGTACCCGCGCGGGATCAGATCCTCCACAGGGGCATCGCGGAGCTCACTGAGCAGGTTCGGAAACCTGCGAAGATCGTTGAAGGTCGTGACCTCGGTCAGCGGGTCGAAGTCCAGGCCCTTCGCCGCCCGTAGCCAGAACGCGCAGCCGGTGTCGTCGCCGAAATGCCATGCGATCGCCGCACGCAGAAACGCGTCCGGGTCCTCGACGGGTCGGTCGCGCGGAATGTCCAGCAACGAGAAGTCGACACTTGTCACGGCACCAATAGTGGCACCGCCGGGTGGCATGCAGCGTGACGCATCTCGCGAAAATGCGTGCGTTAACTTCCCATTCGGCAAGCGTTTACCGCGCGCACCGGCGACGATGCCCCGTACATTGAGGCCCCATGAGCGAGGACCTGGAGTTGGTGGTGTTCGGCGCGCACCTGCGGGGTGGACCGCTGTCGCACGAACTCACGGATTTGGGCGCGCGGTGGGCCGGCGAGATCACGACGGTGCCCAGGTACCGGATGTCGGTGCTACCGACTGACCCACCCAAGCCCGCCGTCACCCGCGTGCCCGACGGCGCTGCGGGCGCGTCGATCATGGGTCATCGCTGGCTGCTCTCCCCACATGCACTCGGCTTGTTCCTCGCGGCGCTCCCCGCGCCCATGCAGCTCGGCAAGGTCGAGTTCGACGACGGCACATGGCGAACCGGATTTAGTTGCGATGCTTCAGCCGACACCGGCCCCGACATCAGTCACTATGGCGGCTGGCCCGCCGCCGTGGCGGCACGGGCGGTCTAGCGACCGCTACTGGGACGGCTCCTCGCGGCGGGCAAGCTCGGCGAGCATCCTGTTGTAGGCGGCGAGGTCGGCCTCGTCGTCCCGATCGGCGGCGCGGTCCAGCCTCTTCGCGGTGCGCTCGTCGCTGCGGCGCCACTGAATCAGCAGTGCGGCCATCACGATGACGAGCGGTAACTCGCCTGCCGCCCAGGCGATTCCACCACCCAACCGTTGGTCGCCGAGCAGGTCGTTGTGCCAGTACAGCTGCAACGACTTGTAGAACGGCTCTCCCAGGACCGTGTTCGTGCTCATCAACACGACCCCGAAGAACGCGTGAAACGGCAGCGAGGCGAACACCATCCCGACCTTGCCCAGCGGCGGTATCGGCCGCGGAGTCGGGTCGACACCGATCACCACCCAATAGAAAAGGTAGCCGGTCAGGAGGAAGTGCAGATTCATCGCGAGGTGGGCGGGGTGGCTGTCCACCGCCGCGTCGAAGATGCCGCCGAAGTACAGCCCGTAGAACCCCGCGACGAACAGGAAGGTCGCGACGAACGGATTGGTGAGCACGCGCGACACCCGAGAATGCAGGGCGGCGAGCAGCCACTCCCTCGGCCCCGGCGGATCGTCGCGGCCGGCGGCGGGTAGCGCCCGCAATGCGAGCGTGACGGGAGCCCCGAGCACGAGCAGTATCGGCGCGAGCATCGACAGCAGCATGTGCGCGGCCATGTGCATGCTGAACATGGCCGGCATATACCGGCCGACGCCTGATGACGTGGCGAACAGGAGAACCAGACAACCCAGGAGCCATGCCACGGTACGGCCGACCGGCCACGTGTCGCCGCGGCGCCGCAGCCTGATGACGGCAACCACGTACACGACGGCCAACACGATGGCGGCCGTGCCGAATACCAGGTCGAAGCGCCAGTCGAACAGGATGCGGGCCAGGGTCGGTGGACCTGCGAGGTCGTAGCCGATTTCGATCACCGGGATAGAGGGATTGAAGATCGGGGGTGTAGGAGGCGGTGTCCGCCCCAGCGCGACGGCGATACCGAACGTCAGGCCGAACACCACCGCTTCGGCGAGCGCGAACCTGATCAACGGAGCGCGCGCCCCAGGATCCGCCTCCAGCGCGGCGACACCGCGGCGGCGTTGCAACCAACCGAGCGCGCCGAGTATGCACAGCGCCGCCGCCTTGGCCAAGATCAGCCAGCCGTACGTGGTGTCGAACAGATCCGAGGGCTGCACCCGGACGAGAGCGTTGACGACACCGCTGAACGCCATGGCGATGAAGCACCACAGTGCAACGGCCGAGAATCGACGCGCCGCCAGGTAGGCGTGCTCGCCACCGCGCAGCGCGTGCACCAGCAGCGCCAGCAACCCGCCGGCCCAGAGCGCGCCGGCCACGAGGTGGATGAGCAGGCTGTTGGTGGCCAGATCATGGGAACCGCCGGAGGCCGAGTGGCCGGTCAACGCCAGCGGCAACAGGGTGGCCAGGGCCCCGGCGAACAGCAGCGGGGTCGGCGACCAGCGCAGGACCGGGATGCTGGCGATGGTCACGCCAGCGGCGATGAAGGCGGTCCACCGCCACGCCCCGGCGATCTCGACCAGACTCGCCACCGACCAGATCGCGGACGGATCCAGACGCGAGGAGATCGGTTGCCCGGTGACGTCGGACACGGTCAGCGGGACCAGCAACGCGGCGCAGACGGTCCACACGCCAGCGGCGACAGTGCCGAGCCGCAGCGCGCGGTAACCGCCGGCGTCGAGCACCCCGTTGGTCTGCGGGGGCACCAGGAATGCGGCGAACAGGAACGACCCGGCCGCGATCACGGCGGCGATCTCTCCCGCTGCGCGAACAAACGGCAGGCCATAGGTGGTCACCGGGCCCGGATCGGGCAGCCCCGTCGCCGTCAGCGCATCAGTGAGCGACAGCGCGGCCAGACCCGCGGCGACAGCGCCGGCCAGCACGGCGACACCGACCAGCACCGGCCACACCGGGCCGGTGCGCACGCGGGATGCGACCGTCGTCATCTGTTCAGGGTATGGCGTGGCCGTTGGCGCCGATCACCACGGTGACCGTGTCAGCAAGGCGTGCCGGGACCGTTCGACCGGCCGATCACTTCGCTGTCCCGGGGCGAGTGGCAACCAGCGACGTCGCGCCCCGCGGCCGGCCGCGAAACTCGACGGTGATCGCCGTGTCGGCGTACTCGGCGAGCGCACGCAGCGCCGACGTACTGTACGCGCGTAGTGAGCTGATGACCGCGTCGTGCAACGGCGGGGCCACCGCGGTAAACGGCAGCGTGAACGTCAACAACCCCAATTGAAGAGGCGCCCACCACCTGCGGAGGTCGATGATCAACAACTTCTTCGCCGCCCGCGTCCCTTCGGCGAACACCAGGGCGGCCTGTTCGGGGGGCAGGTGATGCAACGACAATGCAAACACCGCGAGGTCGTAGCACCCGTCGGGAGCGTCGATTGCGGTGGCGTCCATCTGCCGGACCGTGGCGCGCGGGTGGCTGCCGAGGTCGCTGGCGGCGACGGTGGCCACGAATGCAGGATCGATGTCGCTGACCGTCACCTGAGCCGTGGGGTGATACTCCAAGAGCTTGCGCGACAGCCCGCCTAGGCCGCATCCGAGTTCGAGCATCTTCGGCGAGTCGGTATCAGTCACCTCATCCAACGCCGCACGAGCACACAACTCGTAATTCCCCAGAAGACGTCGCCGACCGGTGCGGTCGAGCGATTCGACGACCTTGCGCTTCAGCTCGTCGACGTCGTCGCGATCAAGGTATTCCAACTTGTCGGTGCGAAGCCGCCGATCCAGCCAGGAGGCGTCCGGTCCCCCTCGGGGCATGCTCGCAATGTCGAGCGCGTCCCTGTCCATGTGAACCATCATGGATGACGGCCGCGGCTGTTCGGCACGAAACAGATACATAGGCAATGCAATTGCGATTGCGAGCACGCGTTCCCGCCCTGTCGCGGTACCACAGAAATGCCGTGAGTCATGGTTTCCGCCCATTCAACTGCTCACTCCGGGGTCGAGTAATTGCCATTGAAATAGAAGCACTGCTGATCATCGGCCGAATATGAGTTCGCGCGGGTGCATATGTTGATCGATCAAATCCTTGCCGCCGACATTAAAACGAATCTCGGCCGGCTCGGCGTCAATTCATCCGCACCACAATGGAAACGCAGGCTCGCCTGGAGCGCCTGCATCGCCAAACGCAGCCCAATCGGCCACTCCAGTAACGCGTATTTGCCCCGTCGTCGATACCGGCTCGCGTTCATCGCCCGCTCGGTCGTCGTGACCCGAACCTGGTCCGACTCGGACGCGTCGATGGTGCGTTGCAAAGAGCGTGGGACATACGTCCAACCGGGCTCGACGCCGATGACGTGTGCGTCAATTGCGTTGCACCCGAGGACAACGTCGCCACGAAGGGCGCCTTGACTGCACGCTGGGCTCGGGCTCGTCCCTGGCCACCGACAGCGTGCGGCGGCTGCTGGGCCGGAGCAAGCGTCTCCCCGATAGACCGGCGGTATGCTGCGCACACGAGTAAGCATAGTTTGCTAGAAGCTTACGAAATGGCGTTGACACGACGCTGCGTCGCCCTCTTTCGGCGGTCTCGACGATGCCGACAAGTCGTCTCGGCCGCTGAGCACTTATTGCAGACCAGATGTGAGCAAATGCCCGGGCATTGATTTCGAGAATCAGCCTTTCGAGTGAAGCGTTCAACCTGGGAGACGACGCAGAAATGCCGTGCGAGCTGGGTTATACCCGAGATCCAGGCAATGCGTCGGCCCCGCCACTCGATGGCGGACACGGCGGCCCGCATACGCGTGCTGTCACGCCGGTCGTTGGTCAGGCACTAAGTCGGAACGCAACTATTCGTCGAGGGCTCACGCCTGCTGAGGCACGACCGAACGGGGCCCACGGCCGGCGTCACGGACGAGGATCGATCACGCCAATTTCTTTGCTGGTCTCGTTGATGAGTGTTAGCCTGAGCCAGTCGGGAGGCCGCAGAACGTCTGTCAAGTTCGGGCTTTCCGCCACGGCCGATGCGGCCTTCACAGCTTCGGCCGGACGAGTGCCATATTCGCGGGCGACGGAGGTGGATTGCAGTGAACCCTTCCGGCCCTCCCGAGAGCGTTTGAATCATGGGATCTGACGATCTGAAGCAGAGGAAGATCCGCTCCTTCTCGGACATCGAACAGTTGTGCCACCGGAATGACACCATCGTGACACTGTGCGGTGGCGGATTGGACAGCGCGTACCTGCTCGCACAACTGGCGAAACTTGGCGTCGATGTGGTGGCACTTTCCGTCGATCTCGGGGACGACTTCGACACAGAGCATTTCTCCTACATCGCCGAGAAGTTGGATGTTGATGTCGTCCGGCTCGATTGCAAAAAAGAGTTCGCCGAAGGGTTTGTGTGCGCGTCGATCC
Source organism: Mycobacteriaceae bacterium (assembly GCA_019749805.1). Lineage (GTDB taxonomy): Bacteria > Actinomycetota > Actinomycetes > Mycobacteriales > Mycobacteriaceae > Mycobacterium. Next base: position 34,479 of record JAIEPH010000064.1, read on the forward strand.
TTGCTGGTGGCAAGTATCTCGGTCAGCATCCGATCAGCGCCTCGTTGTCACGGCCGCTGATTGCCCGAGTCGGTGTGGAGTTCGCGCGATCGCTCGGAGCCAAGTTTCTGCTCCATACAGCCAATCAATCGCAAAACAGCTTGCGAAGACTGAACGGAGCGATCTGCGACTTGGGCTTTGAAGGATACTTCGGATCGCCGTACGAGTTCGATGCCTTGTCCCGCGACTTCAAACGCCTCGAGCTTCAAGAGAATTTCGACATTTCGGGTTTCGAGAACCGGATTTCGAGCACCGACACGAATTTGTGGTGCCGAGAGTTCGAGAGTGGAACCCTCGACGATCCCGAACGATTCGAGGTAGGCAAGGATCTGTATCAATGGTCTGTCATCTCTGAGACGACCAGTCGCGTCATCGAACTGAGCTTCGATAGCGGGCGTCTGGTGGCGGTGGACGGAGAGCCTAGTACCGACCTTGTCGAAATGATCTCCGACCTGAATGCCACCGTCGGTCGGTACGGTATCGGACGGTATTCCAGCCTGGAGCATCTCGAAGGCGGCGAGAAGGTACTTGAGGTCCGCGAGGCACCCGCTGCGGCACTCATCCTCGAGGGCTTCAGTCAGCTGGCGTCGGCCACGGTCGAGGTCGAGACCCTGCGCTGGATGCGCATTCTCGGCGAGGCCTTGATCATGGAAGCCGTAGAGGGGCGATGGTTTCGCGGTCTCCGAAGATCCTTGCAGTCCTTCCTGGAAGTGAGCGCCAACTGCGTCAGCGGCGACGTCAGATTCTCCCTTCGAAACGGTGGGTTCGACCTAGATGGATTCAGGGCCGCATCACCGCTCTACATCCGTGACCGGGAGCAGTGGGAGTACCGAAAAGCAGCCGACGCCAGATCAGTTACTGCGGGTCGGCTCGACCGCTATCCCATCTCGGCCGGCCACGAAGTCAGCATCGGTTTAGCCCAAGGGTCGGGGTTTCCCGATGCCGAGTTGGGCCATCTCGCGAATGGCGAAAGCCCCGTGCATGCTCACGAATGGTGCCCGCGTGAAACTGCTGTACACCGCTTTTCGCGTGAACACCGCGTACCCGCCCCGACGGAGGATCCGACCTCATAAGCTTCACACGATTAGCTCACCACAGCGGGCCCCACCGCTCGTGCCAGGCGTCGACGCCTGGCTGCGGTGTCTGTGTGCGTCGATTTCCTTGAGGCGCTGAGCATTTGGCCATCCGGACTGTGCGGCGCCATTGTGCGGGCCCGACGACTAGACGTAACCTCATCTCATGATCAGATCCGGCAGTGCCTCCGGCAGCGACGGAGAGCATCTCGGCGAGATCGATGAGATGGATCTGCGAGTGAAGGCGCTGGAAAGCGTGCTCGTCGAAAAGGGATACGTGGACCCGGCAGCACTGGACGAGCTGATTGACGTGTACGAACACCGCGTTGGCCCCCGTAACGGAGCGCATGTCGTCGCTCGGGCGTGGATCGATCCGGTCTACCGAGAGTGGCTGCTGGCCGACGCCACCGCCGCGATCGCATGGCTGGGCTACGTTGGCCGGCAGAGCGAGCACATGGTCGCGGTGGAAAACACACCTGCGCAACACAATCTGGTGGTTTGCACACTGTGTAGCTGCTACCCGTGGGCGGTGTTGGGCCTACCCCCCGCGTGGTACAAGAGCACACCGTACCGGTCGCGTGCAGTGCGTGACCCGCGCGGAGTCCTGGCCGAATTCGGCGTGACCCTGCCGCCCTACCAAGACATTCGTGTCTGGGATTCGACGGCCGAAGTACGCTATCTCGTGGTTCCGATGCGACCGGCCGGGAGCGAGCACCTCACCGAAAAGGAGCTCGTCGCGCTGGTGACCCGCGACTCGATGATCGGCTGCGGTTTGCCCACGCGCCCAGAGGCATCGGCTCATGAGTAGCGACGAATACGTCACGCACGCCGATGTTGGCGGACAGCTGCAACATGGCCCGATTCAGATCCAGTCCGACGGCAAGTTGTGGCGGGCGGCGTGGGAGCCTCGCGTGTTCGCCCTGCATTTGGCGATGGGTGCCGCCGGGGCCTGGAACCTCGACATGTCGCGCGCTGCGCGCGAATCACTGCCGGACTACCACCAACGCAGCTACTACGAAATCTGGTTCGCCGCGCTCCGCCAGCAGCTCGACGAGCGCGGGTTGGTTTCCGCCGACGAGGTGGCCGCCGGCCGGTCGCTGCACGCGGCGCGTGTGTTGCCCCGGTTCGTGCGAGCATGCGATGTGCCGACGGTGCAAGCCCGCGGAACGCCCACCGAGCGCCTTGCCACCAAGGCCCCGCGGTTCACCGTGGGCATGCGCGTGCGCACGACTATCGGACCGATCTCACATCACACACGTCTACCCGGGTATGCGCAGGGTAAGCCAGCGGTGATCGAACGCGTTCACGGAATGCACGTCTTCCCGGATACGAATGCCAGCGGCGACGGCGAACAACCGCAATGGCTGTATACGGCGGTGTTCCGCGGCACTGAGCTGTGGCCGGGCGCTGAGCCCGGCCTGACTGTGTCGATCGACGCGTGGGAACCATACTTGGAAGCCCAGTGAGACAGCCCGTTTGGCCTGCCGGATCCGCCGATGATCGTGAGATTGTCTTCGCGGAGCCATGGCAAGCTAGGGCTTTCGCGATCACAGTCGCGTTGCACGACCGCGGGTTGTACAGCTGGGCCGAGTGGACCCATGCGTTGGCCGCTCGTATCGAAATGGCGCAGGACGCCGAGGACGGCGGTGCCTTCTACCACCACTGGCTCGCGGCCCTGGAAGATCTGCTGACGCACAAGGGAATCGGCTCAGCCGAGACGGCGCGCTGGCGTGACGCGTGGCAACACGCTGCCGGGCGCACACCACATGGCAAGCCGATCGAACTGCAAGCCGGCGACTTCGCCGCAACACCTGGCAACAGCGCGCACCGACACTAACCGGCGACGTCACGCCTCCAAAGGTTTTCGCGCCGAGGCGATCACATAGTCCGTCAGCCCGGTCCCACGTTCCCAGATTTCCACGCCGCGGCACTGAGCGCGATCGTCTTCCGAGATTTCGACGATCACCTCATCCATCTTCTTGTTCTCCGCCACGCGCTGCCGACTGTAGTTGGCCATCCCGGGAAACACGTCTTGCCGGATCGATTCCACCACGACATCGTCGAATCCCGCTGCGGACAGGCGACGGGAGTACTCCTCCCGGTCATACACATTGGCCTCGGGAATGTGGCCGTACTTCCGGGCGAAGGCCGTCGCCCTGGTCGACTTCTTACCGGGACACGGGAGCATGTCCGCGATCGCAAGGGATCCTCCGGGTTTGAGAACCCGAAATGCTTGATCCATGAATTGATCACGTGTGTCGAAATGAAACGCACATTCCAACGCCAAGACGCTGTCAAAGGACGCATCGGGAAACTCGATCGCTGTGGCCGAACCGAGCCGGATGTCGATTTGTTGTTCCAACCCGCGCTTGGCGACGCGTTCCCGGCCCTTGTCGACATGGACGGGGGTGATGTCGAGGCCAGCTATCCGAGACGGCTTGAAGCGTTCGAGAAGTACGAAGTCTTGTTCGGCGAAACCGACACCGACGTCGAGGACTTCATCGCCGGGTCGGAGCCCGCCACGAGTTCCCAGTAGCTCGACCATCGCAACGCACGCATCGGGATAGGTGCGTGCCTCCTTCCAGTAGCCGAGGTTGAGCCATAGCGGCTTGGAGTCGTCTACGTACCCCTCGTTCTTGAAATCGATGACGTCGTCTCCGAGGACCGTGTAATAGGCCGCGGCGTCTTTCTGCCGCACGAGGGTGAATGAACGGACAGCCGTCAGAAATCCCCAGTAGATGGAGAGGGCAATTCTGCGCATTTTCATTTCTCCAGATTTGGTGTACGGAGCGAAGTTCTTCAAGCGGTCTATAGCAATCCGAGCCGCTGCAAGTCGGTGACGTATTTGAGGATGATCGGTGCCGAAACGTGTGGAATGTCCGGAACGTCCTTGTTGGGTCCGACTTTCGCCTCCTGCACCGCGGCACGGAATCGGTCGGTCGGCGCGAAGGACCCGAAGCTTGGCTCTGGGATCTGGAACTCACCGGAAGGGCGCAACAGCAACCACTGCAGCACCGAGTGCTCGCGCTGCCGCTCCGGCAGCGCGTCTAGGGCGGACTCGAACCGGTGCAACCACTCCCCGAAGTCTCCGATGCGCTGGATCGGGTAACCGGCGTCGATCAGCCAATCGACGTATTCGTCCGGGCCGATGCCATCGTCGTGTGGGTTCATCACGTGATAGGTCTGGAATCCCGGCGAGGACGAGCGGCCCGCCTGCGCACCCAGCGAGGCGATCGCCTCGGCAATGAAATCGACTGGCAACCCGTCGAAGTGCGCGCGTTGCCGGTTGCCGTCGGCGTCGAGCTGGAAGAACGAGTTGGGTGCGAGACCGGTGGCCACCAGGCTGAGCACCATTCGAGTGATGGTGTCCGACACATTGAGCTGACCCGTGTAGGTGGGGTCAGCCAAGATCACGTCACAACGAAACACTGCGACCGGCAGCGCACACAGGTCGTGAGCCTCGCGCAGCAGTACCTCACCGGCCCACTTGCTGTTGGCGTAGCCGTTACCGAACCCGCCGTCGTTCTTACGGGTGGGACTGATGACCCGGATGTCGGCATCTTCGGTGAACTTCGACGGGTCGATCTGGTTTCGCACATCGCCACTCGACACAAAGTTGTAGGGCTTCAGTTTCGTGGTAAGCGCGAACCGGATCAGCTCGGCAGTACCTAACACGTTGGGCCCGAACAGCTCCCGGTAAGGGAATACACCGTTGACCAGCGCGGCGGGATCCACGATCAGATCGACGGCGCCGGCCAGCCGCTGCCAATTCTGCGCGTCCAGTCCCAGGCTCACTTCGCCCTTGTCGCCGGCGATCACCTCCAGATGATCGGCGGCCAGTTCCTGGAAGCGCTGCAGCAAATTGCGGTCGCCGCTGTCGAAGGTCTTGCGCAGCCGTGCCCGGGCGTCGGCGTCGGACTGCGCCCGCACCAGGCAGATCAGCGTGCCATCGACGCGCTTCATTCGCTCCAGCCATTCGAGGGTCAGATAGCGCCCGAGAAAGCCGGTCGCCCCGGTCAACAGAACCGTCCGCGCCTGGGCGCCGGGACCTGGCACCGTCGGCGCGGCGCTGAGCGTCGCGTCATCGATGAACTTGTCAAGCGTGAGGTCGCTGGCGTGTACCTCGGTGGCGTTGCGGCCGTGCACCGAGGCAAAGCTCGGACGCGCAGCACCGGAGCTCTGTTCAGCCTTGTGCGTGTCCAACTGCACACTCAAGCTGCCCACCGTCGGCGCGTCGAACAATGTGCGCACGGAGAGGTCGATATCGAACGTCGCGTTGATCTTCGAAATCACGCGCATCGCGGAAAGCGAATCCCCACCCAAGTTGAAAAACGAGTCGTCGGCACCGATGCGCACTCCACCCAGCACCTGGGCGAAGATGTCGGCCAGGATCTCCTCGACCTTGCCGGTTGGTGCTCGGTAAGGTTCGGAATCCTGATACGCGGGTGCAGGTAGGGCGCGCGCATCGAGCTTGCCGTTGACGGCCAGCGGCAACTCCTTCAAGGAGACCACCGCGGACGGAACCATGTACTGCGGGAGCCGCTCGGCCAGCGCAGCTCGTGCGACGGCCGGATTCACCGTCCCGGTGATATAACCCACGAGGCGTTTGTCGCCGGGGCGATCCTCGCGGGCGATCACCACCGCCTGCTCTACCCCGGCGAGCCGGGCCAGTGCGGCCTGGATCTCCCCCAATTCGATGCGATAGCCGCGGATCTTGACCTGTTCGTCGGCACGCCCCACGAATTGAAGCTGCCCGTCGGCGCGCCAGCGCACCAGATCGCCGGTGCGATACATCCTTTGGCCTGGCAACCCGAACGGGGACGCCATAAACCGCGACGCCGTCAACCCGGCGCGGCGCCAATACCCGACGCCGACCCCGGCACCTGCCACATACAACTCACCGACCACCCCGACCGGCACCGGGCGCAACCAGCCGTCCACCACGAAGAACGCCGCTCCCGCTACCGGCGAGCCGATCGGCGGCACCCCCGACCCCGCCGCCAACCCCGCGCTCATGGACGTATATACCGTGGTCTCCGTAGGTCCGTAGGAGTGAACCATCAAGCGCCCCGGTGCCCAGCGGTCCACCACCTCGGCCGGGCAGACCTCGCTTGCCGCCACCAACGTCATCGAATCCAGGCCCTGTGGCGACAGCATTCCCACCGCCGACGGCGTCTGAATGAGCATGCTGACGCGTTCACTGACCAACATTGCGTGGAGGTCGTTCGGTGAGCGACCCACCGATTCGGGCACCACCACGAGTCGTCCACCGCGCAATAGTGTGCCCCACATCTCCCACGCCGAGACGTCGAAGGCCAGCGAATGCCACTGCGCCCAAACCTGTTCCGGTGCCAGCCACGCATCGAGCGACGCCAGCAGCTGGGTCAGGTTGTGGTGGGTGATCGCCACCCCCTTCGGCACGCCGGTGGTGCCCGAGGTGTAGATGAGGAAAACGACGTTCTCAGCTCCCGGAACCGGTAGCGCGGTGCTGGGTTGGGTCTCCGCAGTGGGGTCGTCGACATCTATGACCAGTACGTCGAATCCGTCCAACCGCTCGCGCAGCCCGGCGGTGGTGACCGCGGCGATCGGTGCGGCGTCGGCGAGCATGAATTCGATCCGGGATGTCGGCAGCGCCGGATCGATTGGCACATACGCCGCCCCGGTCTTGAGCACCGCCAAGATCGCGACGACCGCATCCGCAGATCTCTCGATGAGCAGCGCAACATACTCACCCGGGCAGGCGCCGTGGCCAGCCAGCAAGTGTGCCAACCGATTTGCCGCCTCGTCGAGTTCGCGGTAGGTCAGTGAGTTGCCCTCGAACGTCACCGCGACTGCCTCCGGCGTGCGCGCGACCTGTTCGGCGAACAACGCGGGAACCGACGTTGCGGGCGGCGTCGGCAGGGTCAACACCGCGCGGTGGCCGATGTCACCAAGGCGGGCATGCTCATCGGCATCGAGGACATCCACCGACGACAGCCGACGGGTCGGGTCGGTGGTCATCGCCGCTAACATCCGCTGAAACCGGCCTATGAGCGATGCGACGTCGGCGGCGTCGAAGACGTCGGTGTCGAACTCCACGCGAAGGCCCAACTCGGTACCAGGCGTGGCTTGTACCGTCAGCGGGTAGTGGTTGTACTCGCTGATACTGAACTCCGAAACGTCCAACTCATGGTCGCCCGACAACGCGGCGGTGTCGAGTGGGTAGTTCTCATATACGAACAGGGTGTCGAACAGCTGGTCGTGGCCAGTGATGCGGTGTATCTCCGATAGCGCCAGGTGCTGGTGCTCGAGTGTGTTGGTGTAGGCGCCCTGCAGTTGTTCGAGCAGCAAGGCGGTGGTGGTTGCCGCGGTGACGGTCGCGCGCACCGGCACCGTGTTGATCAGCAAGCCCACCATCGATTCCGCGCCGATGACGTCGGCCGGCCTGCCCGAGACCGCGGTACCAAAGGCGACATCGTGCTGGCCGGTCATCCACATCAACAGCTGAGCGAAGGCTCCCTGCAGGACGGTGTTGACCGTGGTGTGACGTGACCGCGCCAGCTCGCCAATCGCCGATGTCGTTTGTTCGGGTACCCGAAATGTTTCCAGCCCTCGGCCGCCCATCCCCAACCCGTGCGACGGGCGCACCAACGAGGGGGTGTCGAAGCCGTCCAGCACATCACGCCACGCCGCTTCGGCAGCGGCGACATCCCGATCGGCCAGCCAGGTGATGAGCCTTCGGTGCGGGGTGGGCGCTGGCAGACGCTGTTTGTAGTAGCTGGCAAATATTTCGCTCAGCAGGATCGGTAGCGACCACCCATCCATCACGATGTGGTGATTGGTCAACACAAGCCGGTGCCGGTTTGCTGCGATGCGGATCACCGCTACCCGGAAGGCGGGTCCGTCGGTCAAGTCGCACACCGCGGCGCGTTCCTCGGCGCAGATCCGTTCGACCCGCTCGTCGACGTCGACTTCGCGAAGCTCGACATAGTGCCAGGGCGCCACCGAATGGGCTGGGATGACCTGCACCGGCTCGTCGAACTGTGAGCAGAAGCGGGCGGCCAGATTCGGATGCCGCTCGACGACGATGTTCACGGCGTCGCGTAGTCGGCCGGGATCGAACGGGCCGGTCACGGTGAACGCGAGCTGAACCGCATATACGTCGTCGTCGCCGCCACGGGTCGTGCTGGCATGGAAGAGCAGCCCCTGCTGCAGCGGGGTCAGCGGCAGCACGTCGGCGATCTCGTACTGCTGGTGAAGCTCATCGATCTGGTGTTGGCTCAGCCGAGCCGGGGCGATATCCGATGGAGTGAGCCCACCTCCGCCGTCTCGCACGTGCGCGCAGATCCCACGAAGGGCACTGAACCACAACCGGTTCAGCCGCCCGACCTGCTCCTGATTCAGTGCCGAGGGCGCCCATGTCCAGTTGGCGTGCAAGTGTGGGCCTTTTTCGGAGTCGAGGGTGCCGACGTTGAGCGCCACGGTGTGCGCCAGTGGCATGGGCGCCGCCGTAGCGGCGGCGGTGAGCGACATGTCATTCTGATTGAGCTGCCACAAATCATCGAACGCGTCGGCCCCCGCGCCCAGCCGCCCGAGATAGTTGAAACCGATAACGGGGTCGGACCCGTCTAGGTCAACGTCGGCGTTCAGGTAGCGCAGCACACCATAGGTCAGCGGATGGGGCAGGGCGCGGAGCTGCTCTTTGGCGTGCTTGATGACCGGGCCCAGCGCCGCGTCGCCGGCGATCACCTGCGCCCAATCCAGACCACCGACAGTCAACGACACCGGATATTTCGCGGTGAACCACCCGACGGTGCGCGACAGGTCCACATCCTCGGCGAGTTCCTCGTAACGCCCATGGCCCTCGACGTCGATACCGATCGGCGCGCCGCCGGAATCCAAGAACTTGTCCACCGCCAACCCGAACGCGATCAACAAGATGTCCTGTATCCCGGCATGAAACGCCGCGGGCACCTCACCCAGCAGCCGCCGCGTGGTCTCGACATCCAGCGACACCGACAGCTGCCCGGCGCTGGCATAGGTATCGGCCTCCGGCTGTACGGCGGGCAACATGGCAGGGGCTTCCGTCACCAGCCGCCACGCCTCCGCCTGATTCACCACCGCCTCGGCATGGGCGTGTTCGTTCAGCAGTGCTGCCCATCGGGCGAACGACGTCCCGGCTGCCGGCAGCGATATCGGCTGCCCGTCGCGATGTTGGGCCCAAGCGATGTTGATGTCCTCCAACACAATTCGCCACGACACGGCGTCGATGGCCACGTGATGAATGATCACCGCCAGTTGGCCGGTGCCGGCCACCCACAGCGCGCTCAGCATCACACCGGCCGCCAGGTTCAGCCGCGACCGCGCCTCGAGCAGTGCCTCATCGGACAGCACGTCCACCGATTTCAGGCACGCACCGGCATCCACCGCCCCGGGCTCGGGCACCGTCAACGACCACCCGCCGTTGCCATCGTCGTCGACGCGCAACCGCAACGTCGCATGCCGATCGATCAACGCCTGCAACACCACAACTACATCGGCCTCGATCACGCCCGCCGGAGCTGAGACGACCACCGACTGGTTGAACTGATCGACCGGACCGTCCACGCTGGCCAACCAGCGCACGATCGGGGTCGCCAGCACCGGCCCGATGCCCTCATCAACCGGGCCACCCGCCCGGCCGGCAACCCCGGCAACACGAGCCAGCCGCGCGACGGTCTGTTCGACGAAAACGTCACGCGGCCTGCACACCAAACCGGCAGCCTTTGCACGGGCGACCACCTGCATCGACAGGATGCTGTCCCCGCCCATATCGAAAAACGAGTCATCGACCCCAACGCGCTCCAGCCCAAGCACCTGGGCATAGATGCCGGCCAGGATCTCCTCAACCGCATCGGCCGGTGGACGATAATGATCGCCATCCCGGTACTCCGGTGTCGGTAGCGCGCGAGCGTCGATCTTGCCGTTGACGGTCAGCGGGATAGTGTCCATGACCACGACCGCGGTGGGGATCATGTAGCCCGGCAGCCGCTCGGCGAGCTGCGCGCGCAACCCGGCGGGATCGGCGGTCCCGGTGACATAACCTACGAGGCGTTTGTCGCCGGGCCGGTCCTCACGGGCAATCACCACCGCCTGATCCACCCCGTCCAGCAGGGTCAGGGCGGCCTGAATCTCACCGAGTTCGATGCGGTAGCCGCGGATCTTGACCTGCTCATCGACACGCCCCAGATATTGAAGCTGACTGTCAGGACCCCAACACACGAGATCCCCCGTTCGATACATCCGTTGCCCCGGCGCCCCGAACGGACACGCAATGAACCGCGACGCGGTCAACCCGGCGCGACCCAGATACCCAACGCCGACCCCGGCGCCGGCCACATACAACTCACCGACCACCCCGGCGGGCACCGGGCGCATCCATTGATCCAGCACGAACAACGCCGCCCCGGGCACCGGCACGCCGATCGGCACCCCCGAGCCCGGTGTCAATGGCGCACTGATCGCCACACACATCGTCGTCTCGGTCGGCCCGTAGGCATTGACCATCACCCGCCCCGGCGCCCACTGGTCGACCAACCTCGTCGGGCAGGCCTCACCGACCACCACCAACGCCGTCGACTCAAGGCCCTCTGCAGGCATCGCTGCGAGCGCCGAGGGGGTCTGGGTCAACACATCGACGTGCTCGGCGACCAACAGATGGTGGAAGTCTTCCGGTGACCCGACGACCAATTCGGGCACCACCACCAGCCGCCCACCACGTAACAACGCACCGAAGATCTCCCACACCGCGACATCGAAGGCCAGCGAATGACACAGCGGCCACACCCCCGGCGCCGGTAGTCCGGCATCCAGCGATCCCAATAACTGGGTCACGTTGCGGTGAGTGATCGCAACCCCTTTCGGCACCCCGGTGGTGCCCGAGGTGTAAATCACGTACGCGATCTCATCGCAGACCGGCGCGGGCATCGATGCATTGGGTTGAGCGTCAACGCGGAGATCGTCGACGTCTATGATCGATACGTCGAGCCCGTCCAACCGCGGGCGAAGTTCGGCAGTGGTGATCACTGCCACCGGCGCGGCATCCGCCATGATGAATTGGATCCGCGCCGCCGGCACCGACGGGTCGATCGGCAGATATGCTCCCCCAGTCTTGAGGACAGCCAGCATCGCCACAACCGCCTCGGCCGAACGCGAAAACAGCAACGCCACGGATTGGCCCGTGCATACACCGTGGCCGGTCAGCAGGTGTGCCAGCCGGTTGGCCGCATCATCGAGTTCGCGGTAGGTCAACGAGTCGTTCTCGAAGCTGATCGCAACAGCCTCCGGCGCGCGGGCAACCTGGTCGGCGAACAACGCCGGAATCGACACCGCTGCAGCCGCCGCCTCGGTCAGCACCGCGCGGTTACCCAACTCATCCAGACAGGCATGCTCATCCTCATCGAGCACATCGATCGATGAGACCCGCCGTGTCGGTTCGGCAGTCATCGCCACCAAAACCCGTTCCAACCAACCGATCAGCGATTCGACGCTGGCAGCATCGAACACATCGGTACGGAACTCCACCGCTCCGCCGATACCGGCAGGCTCACTGCCGTCGTTCCAGCGTTCCGCCAACGAGAACGCCAAATCCATTCGGGCGGTGCGGGTATCGACGGGTAGCGGCGAAACCTCCAGATCGCCCGATAGGAAGTTTGCGGGCTCGTTGTTCTGCCAGGCCAACGCCACCTGCACCAGCGGATGATGCGACAACGACCTCGACGGGTTGAGCCGTTCCACCAGCACTTCGAACGGCACGTCCTGGTTCTCGTAGGCGGCCAGGCTACGTTGACGCACCTGGGCCAAGAGTTCGGTAACGGTGGGATCTCCGGCGAGATCAACGCGGAGCACCAGAGTGTTGACAAAAAACCCTACGAGATCATCCAGCGCAGGATCTGTACGACCGCCGATCGGGAACCCCACAGCCACATCCGAACTGGCGCCAATCTTGGACAACAGCACCGCCAGGGCAGCCTGTACGACCATGAAGGTCGTCGCGTTGTGCTCACGCGCGACAGAACGCACCTGTTGTTGCAACTCCGCGGACCAATCCACTTTCACCGTGGCGCCAGCCTGATCGGCCACCGCCGGATACGGACGATCGGTGGGTAGCTGCAGGCGTTCGGGCAGGTCGGCCAACGCCTGCTCCCAATAACCCAGCTGCGCAGCAATACGGCTATCGCTGTCGGCGAGATCACCCAGGCACGCGCGCTGCCACAATGTGTAGTCGATATATTGCACCGGCAATGGCGCCCAAGCCGGGACCTGCCCAGCGCACCGACTCACATAGGCCAATCC
>JAIEPH010000083.1 GCA_019749805.1 Mycobacteriaceae bacterium
AATGCAAGCCGTGTCCTGAGATTGGCGCCGGGAGCCGACCAACCCACCGTGTTGCCCTTCACCGACGTGCGTAACCCGAACGGGGTGGCCGTCGATAACACCGGGGCCGTCTACGTCACTGATTTCAATGCAAGCCGTGTCCTGAGATTGGCGCCGGGAGCCGACCAACCCACCGTGTTGCCCTTCACCGACGTGCGTAACCCAGATGGGGTGGCAGTCGATGACGAAGGTGCCGTATACGTCGCGGACACCGGTAACCGCCGGGTGCTAAAGCTGGCCGCCGAGACCAACCAGCCGACAGCACTGCCCTTCATCGGCCTCGCCTCCCCCGCTGGGGTAGCGGTTGATAGGGAAGGTGCCGTATATGTGGCCGATCCCCGCAGCATCCGGGTGTTGCGGCTGGCCGCCGGATCAGACCAGCAGACCGCGGTGCCGTTCGCTGGCTTGCAAACGCCCCGCGGGGTGGGGGTCGACACGTCCGGGGGTGTCTATGCAACCGATCTCAGCACGGGCGTGGTGTTGAAGCTGATGCTCGGCACCGACCAGCAGACCGAGTTGCCCTTCCTCGGTCTCAGCGGTCCGTCTGGGGTAGCCGTGGATAAGACCGGCGCCGTATATGTTTCCGGGAGGCGTGTGCTCAAATTGCCGACATCCTGACCCGGTCGGCGGCCTGCAGGTGGACTACACCGGCGCCGGTGCTACCTGACCGGATAGTCGACCAGCGAACGCCAGTAGTCCTCGGGGATCTCGACGTTCGATCGCATGGCGATGGCGAGTCCGGTCGCCATCGCGATACCGAGTAGGCCCAGCCACAGGCCTGCCAGCGCGATGACGACCCACGCGATCGCGGTGACCGTCGGCCATGGTGAAAGCAGCACCAGCAGCGGGGCGAAGAAGAACCCGGTGCCGATGTACCACGCCGAACCGGCCCGATCGGCGATCAGCACGACGTGCAGCCATCGCGGGATCGGGCGGTCGACGGACGGTGCGGTCCGCATGATCGTTCTCCTATGCTCGACTGTCACCATGGACCCTCCCCGACCCGGGTAAGTGGCGCAATTACCTGACGAGTAATCGCCACGGGTGCATCGGTGCGCGACACTGGGCCGATGACGACCGCCGCTGTGCAGACGCCGCCGTTCGGCACGATGATGCGCGATTGGCGGCAGCGGCGGCGGCTGAGCCAGCTCGACCTGGCGATCGAGGCCGACGTCTCCGCGCGCCACGTCAGCTTCATCGAGACTGGTCGCTCGAGTCCGAGCCGGGCGATGGTGTTGCGCCTCGCCGAGGTGCTTAACGTTCCGCTTCGCGAACAGAACCAGTTGTTGATGGCCGCCGGACTCGCCCCGGTCTACAGCGAGCGGTCCCTGCACGATCCGGACATGGCCGCCGACCGCGACGGCGTCGAACGGGTGCTCAGCGCATACGACCCATTTCCCTGCGTCGTCGTTGACCGGGGTTGGCAGATTGTGCATGCGAACTCGGGTGCCGGTCTGCTGCTCGAGGGCGTCGCGCCGAGTCTGCTCGAGCAGCCGAACGCGCTTCGCATCTCGCTGCATCCCGACGGGCTCGCACCGCGAATTCGCAACCTCGCGCAGTGGCGCCACCACGTCATCGAGCGGCTTCGCCGCGAGGCCGCGATGAGTGGGTCGAGCGACCTGTCAGCGCTGCTGGCCGAAATCGAGGCCTTTCCAGGCGGATTCGACGCAACCCACGATCTCGGCGGCGTCGCGGTGCCGTTGGAGCTCTACACCCAGCGGGGGCAGCTGCTCACCTTCCTGTCCACCGTGACGACATTCGGCACAGCGCTCGACCTGACCGCAGCCGAACTGTCCATCGAGGCGTTTCTGCCCGCCGACGATGCGACGGCCGCCGCGCTCCGGTGAAATGCACATGGCGGACCGTCAACCGCAATAGAGTCATCCGACATGGACAATCGACTTGTCGCGACGGTCGCCGTTGCGCTCGCCGCAGCAGCAGCAGCAGGGTGTTCAACGCCGCCGAGCGCACTCGGCGGCACCACCGCGAAGGTGACCATCGACGGCGAGAACGCCGCCGAAGCGCAAGCCGTGGTGTGCTCGCAGACCGGGTGGATGTGGAACATCAAGACCCCCGGTGAGCCGACGAAACTGACGGCGTTCCTGAACAGCGAGGGCGGCGACGTCACGGTCCAATCCGTCGATTTCCGCGATCTCGGCGGGTTCACCGGAACGTTCTGGGACGGCCGTGTCGGCAAAGCCGAGGTGACCGGCCAGGGCGGAAAATTCACGATCACCGGCGAGGCCGACGGTTCGTTCAAGGACAATCCGAGCAATGCTGTGACGGCGACGTTCCGTATCGAAGCCAACTGCTGACCGTGGTACACCCCTTCCGCGCGGCCATCGAAGCCAGAGATCTCGAAGCAGCGGTCGCCCTGCTCCGCGAGGACGTGGTCTTTCGCAGCCCTGTCGTCTTCACTCCGTACGAAGGGCGAGAGGCCCTGAGGCAGATCCTCGCCGCGGTCATCGACGTTTTCGAGGACTTCCGCTACATCCGTGAGATCGGTGCCGACGGTGCGGCCGACCATGCCCTGGTGTTCGAGGCCAGGGTGGGCGACAAACAAGTGCAGGGCTGCGACTTCATCCACGTCGACGCCGACGGCGTGATCGACGAGTTCACCGTCATGGTGCGGCCCCTGCAAGCCATGCTCGCGCTGGCCGAGGCGATGAAGGCGCGACTCGCCGCAGGTTAGATAACTGGTCTTACCACTTGACCTCTGGCCACTTGCCTGGCACTGTGGCGGTATGGCCCTTCAACCGGTGAACCGACGCTCGGTGCCCGAGGACGTGTTCGAACAGATCGTCGCCGAGGTGCTCAGTGGCGAAATGCAGCCCGGGGAATCGCTGCCCAGTGAGCGCAGGCTCGCAGAGGTGCTCGGGGTCTCGCGGCCCGCCGTGCGCGAGGCGCTCAAGCGCCTCACCGCGGCAGGTCTGGTCGAGGTGCGCCAGGGCGACGCCACCACGGTGCGCGACTTCCGTCGCCACGCCGGCCTCGACCTGCTGCCCCGTCTGCTCATCCGTGCAGGCGAACTCGATGTGTCCGTGGTGCGCAGCATCCTGGAGACCCGTTTACACAACGGACCGAAAGTCGCCGAACTCGCCGCCCAGCGGCGTATTCCCGAACTCGCCGAAATTCTCGATGAGGCATTGCTTGCCCTGGCCGGCGAGACCGACCCCGTCGAGCGGCAGCGGTGCGCACTGACGTTCTGGGATCACATCGTCGACGGCGCGGACTCGATCGCATTCCGGTTGATGTACAACACGCTTCGCGCAACCTACGAGCCCGCGTTACCTGCCCTCGCCGCGGTCATGGCCGACGAGGTGGGCCGTCCGCAGGCCTACCGCGAGTTGGCCGATGCGATCTCCGCTGGCGATTCTGCGCGGGCCAGACAAGCCGCACACGACCTACTCGAACCCGCTACGACCTCGCTCCTGTCCGCCCTCGATGACCTCAAGGACCAACCATGACCACCGCCGCCGCACGTACCGCACGGAAGAAGATGACGCTGCGCGACGCCGCCCGACAATTCCTCAAGTACCCCTCCCCCTGGATGATTGGCACCGTCCTTGTCGGTGCGGTGGTCGCGCGGGTCATCGTCGGCGACTGGCAGCTCACCGACGCCGTCGTGCCACTGGCGATCGTGGCGGTGTTCCCATTCTTCGAGTGGATGATCCACGTGTTCATCCTGCACTGGCGCCCGAAACGGGTGGGCCGGCTCACGATCGACCCGCTGCTGTCCAGGGAGCACCGCGCCCACCACGTGGACCCGCGCAGCCTCCCCCTGATCTTCATCCCTTGGAGATCGCTTGCGACATGGGTACTTCCGCTCGCAATCGGAACTGCTCTGCTGGCGTTCCCCCGGCTCGGGATGGGCCTCACATTCCTGGTGTGCATCGCAGTGGCCGGGCTCGTCTACGAGTGGACCCATTACCTGATCCACACCGATTACAAGCCCAAAACCGCTGTCTATCGGTCGATTTGGCGCAATCATCGCAATCACCACTTCAAGAACGAGCACTATTGGTTCACGGTCACCAGTTCCGGAACCGCAGACCGCGTGCTGCAGACGTACCCGGACCCGGCCGCGGTGGAGAACTCACCGACTGTGAAGAACCTGCACGCCGACGTACCGGCGTAGCGAGACGTTACGCCTCGACGATGATCGGATCGCCGATCCGGACCGTGTTGTAGTACCAGTCCGCGTTGTCCGGGCTGAGGTTGATGCAACCGTGGCTGACATTCTCATAGCCCTGGGAACCGGTCGACCACGGCGCGCCGTGCACGTAGACACCGCCCCACGTGACACGCACCGCGTCGTAGACGGTGAGCTTGTAACCCTCCGGATCGTCCAGTGGGATGCCGATCGTGCGCGAATCCATGATCACCACCGATTGCTTCTCGAGTGCGGTGAAGTTTCCGGTCGGTGTCGCGAACCCGTACTTGCCCATCGACGCGGGCATTTCGCGCATGACCTCACCATCCACGCTGACGGTGAAGGTGTGATTGCTGATGCTGGCGACTCCGACAGTGGCCGACCCGGTCTGGAAATTCGCCTTCGTGCCATCGACGGACAACGCAATCGTGCTGTGCGCCGGCCAGAACTCCGTCGGATTCCATTGCATGACATGGTCATTGAGCCAGCTGAACTCACCCGCAGGCGTGTCCGTTGACGTGATCTCGAGGCTGCGCTCTGCCGCCGCGCGATCCGCGATACGCCCCGCGAAGGTCACGGTGACCGGATGCGCCACACCGACTGTCATGCCGGACGGCGAGATGCTGACCACGTCAGTCGGAGTGGAGACACCGGCGGACACGGTCGCAACGGACCCTGACAGGGCGGCAACCATGACGGCGATCACGGCCACGAATCGAAGCTTCAGCACACTTTCATCCTAGTTCGTCCGGGAGAGTCAGCGAGGTAGCCGCAAGTTCCACGGGCCGCCGCATGTCGTCACCTACGTTGTTTTCCATGTCGACAGATCATCGAATCCGCCGCTCAGAACGTTTCAAACGGCATCGATTCGCGCCGGTGTCGCGAGCCGGTTCACTGCCAGCAACGCATAGCCGACGGCGAGCACACAGCCACCCAGCACACTGACGTTGAGCAGCACCGTAGCCTCGCCGACGCCGGCGGGATCCAGGAAATAGTAGGGCGCGCGGCGGCCGGCCTCGTTGAGAATCACGACAGCCACAACGACATAGAGCGCGGGATACGCCAGCCAGGCCACCGGATGCCACCAGTGCACCCGTCCCTGCCCACGCCCGACGAGCAGCCAGTCGCTGAGCGCCAGGACCGGCACGACGACGTGCAGCAGGAAATTCGCGACCGTGTAACCCATGCTCCGTTCCGTCAACAGCAGATTCCACACGACTCCGGCGATCAAGACATAGAGCACCACTGCTCCGCGGAGCCCCACCCGGGCGTCAGCGCGTGGCGAGACCAGGGTCCACAGGTAATACGCCGCGGCAAGGATGTTGACCTGATAGGTGAAGGTGATCAGCCGCCACGTCACGCCAGAACGCGAGGAAAGCTCGACGACGACCATCGCGATGAGCACCGCGGCCACGATCGAGACACGCAGCACCAGACGCAGAAAAGCGGGACCGGTGACAGATGCCGTCACTGAGGCGGCAGCAGCGGCGGCGCCTCCGGTGGCGGCGCAGGGGCGTCGGGCGGCACTGCAGCGGCTTCGGGCAGCGGCGCGGGCGGAGCGCCCGGTGCCGGAGGTGCCCCCGCGGCGGCGGGCACGGGTGCCTGTGCGGGGGCCTCGTCGTTCCCGCCGATGTTCGACAGCCGATCCTTGATCCGGGTCAGCAGACCGCGGCGCTGCTGCACCGGCGTCGGCTGCGCGGGGACCAGACCCGGTGCGGGCGGCACGGCTGCGGGCGGCAGCGCTTCGATCGGGGCGACGGGCGGGGGCAACACCGGAGCCTCCGGAGCCGTGGCGTCGGTTGGGGCCGCCGACGGCATGCCGTCGGCCGGCAACGTCTCGGGAATGTCGGCAGGGGCGGCCTCGGGCGGGGCCACCTCGATGGGTGGCGCTTCCGGCGGAGAAGGCGCCGCTGCGACCGGAATCGGGACGGCCGCGCTCGGCGCGGCGGGGAGGGCGGCACGGACGGCGGCCGACGCGACGTCAGGGGACGTCTTGGCCGCGGGCCGTGGCTCTGGCGCAGCGATGTCCCGCTCTGGCGTCACCTCGAGGCTGACGGCCACGGACACCGAGACGACGAAGGTCACCGCACCGGCGACGAGCATGGCCAGTGGGCCGGTCGTACCGAGCTGCCTGCGGCGCTCGCTCGGCGCCCGCTCAGCGACACGGCCGATCTCGATGACCTCCGCGTTGTGCGCTGACGCGAGCGCGGCACCCCTGGCCAATGCGAGCTCGGATTCGGCCGGAACGAATGCCGGCACCCCCAAGATGTCCTCGAGCCGCGGCACGACGCCGTGGAGTTCACTCCCCGAACCGACGACGACCAACGCCTCAGGGCGCCAGTCCGCCCGCGTGAAGACGGCACTCAACCACCGAAGCAACGCCTCTTCGGTGTCGATCCCATGGTTGACGGCAGTCTGCACGGCGCCCTCGCCCGAATGAACGATCAGTGTGATCACCGTTTCGGGCTCGATCACACACACCGCGGTCACGTCGTATCCGATGACCTCCGCGATTCCCCATGCCAGGGCTTCCGTCGCCTCGGGCAGCCGGATGGGCACGACGTTGTCGAAACCGCGGTCGTTCAACGACTTCAACAGCAATGAGGCCTCAGCGTCGGCCCCCTCACTCCACGTCACACCAATCGAGTGCAAGCGCTGACCACGGGTTGCCGCGATCGCCTCGGTCCGCAGCACGGCCGCGGCCGCCTTCTCCGAGGTGTCAAACGGCGTCGCGTGCCGACCGGAAACGATTTCGAAGGCTTCGCGGTCGACCGTCGAACCGTCGGCGTCCTGCCCCTCGACGAGCACGAGACCGACGGCGGACGGCGTCACCGATAAGCCGAGTACGGCGTCCATACCACCCTTCCGGACGTCCATCTGTTCGGGGTGACCTTACCCGCGCCCACGTGAGCTGGCTCACCGGGCGGGGTCCCGGCGGCCGCGCGAAGGTCTTCATACCTGCTCGGCGGTGTGCTTTACCGACGAAAGGCACTGCACGTTCGTTGCTGCGGCTTTGCCCGCGCGCCGGGCTGTTTCGATCGGTCGGCCCGATCGGGTCCCGAGTGGCAGGGTGACGCCCATGGCAGCGACAGGACATCTGGCGGGCACACCTGCCGGGCGCACGGTGTTCGGCCATCCGATCGGTTTGGCGAACCTGTTCGGGGTCGAACTCTGGGAGCGATTCTCGTTCTACGGGATGCTGACAATCCTCGGGTATTACCTCTATTACTCGCTCACCGACGGTGGCCTTGGCATGCCCAGAGCCACCGCGACCGGGATCGTGGGCGCCTACGGCGGGCTGGTCTACCTGGCGACAGTGCTGGGCGGATGGATCGCCGACCGGGTGCTCGGCATGGAGCGAACCGTCTTCTACGGCGGCCTGGTGGTGATGTGCGGTCACATCGCGCTCGCCTTCGTACCGGGGCTCTCCGGTGTCGCCGTGGGGCTCGTCTTGGTGGCGCTCGGTTCGGGCGCCTTGAAGGCCAATGCGTCGTCGCTGCTCGGCACGCTGTACGAGAAAGACGATCCGCGCTGCGACGGCGGCTTCACCCTGTTCTATCTGGGCATCAACCTGGGTGGCTTCATCGGACCGCTCGTGACTGGGCTGCTGCAGACGCGGATCGGGTTCCACTGGGGATTCGGCGCCGCCGCCGTGGGGATGGCGCTGGGACTCGCGCAATATGTCGTGTTCCGACGCAACCTCGGCGACCACGGCCGTATCGTTCCAAACCCCTTACCCCGCACCGCTATCGGCTGGTACGCGGGCGTCGCGGTCATCACGGTCGCAGTGCTTGCGGCGGCGTTCGTGACAGGTCTGGTCACGCTAGCCAACCTGTCGCAGGTCACAACCGGGTTGCTCGTCGCCGCGGCGGTCGCCTACTTCATCGTGATGCTGACGAGTTCGAAGGTGGCGCCCATCGAGCGGACCAGGCTGCGGGCGTTCATCCCGCTGTTCATCGCCAACGCGGTGTTCTGGTCGTTGTTTCAGCAGATCTTCACCGTGCTCGCGGTCTACTCCGACGAACGGATGAACTGGTCGATCTTCGGCTGGACCGCGCCGTCGAGCTGGATCGGATCCATCGAGCCGGTATGGATCATCCTGCTCTCACCACTGTTCGCGATCATGTGGACCCGGCTCGGTGAGCGCGCGCCCACCACCCCACGGAAGTTCGCCTATGGCGTCATCGGTATGGGCGTGGCATTCCTGTTGTTCCTGCCGATGTCGGGAACGACGGGTAAAGCCGTTCCCGCACTGTGGGTGCTCGGCATCATGGCGGTGTTCGCGATCTCCGAACTGCTGTTGTCGCCGATCGGCCTTTCGGTCACGACAAAGCTTGCCCCAGAAGCGTTTCGGGCCCAGATGATGGCGCTGTACTTTTTCTCGGTCGGTATCGGCACATCGATGTCTGGCGTGCTGTCGGGCTTCTACGATCCAGCGCACGAGTTCGCATACTTCGGCATTCTCGGCGCCGTCGCCGTTTGCGTCGGTATCGGCGTATTCGCGTTGTCCCCCTGGATAAGCCGATTGATGGAAGGCGTGCACTGACGCCCGACCGTCACCCTGCGAGAATGTCGTTCAGCGCACGTGGGTCGATATTCCCACCGGACAACACCATCACGGTGCGACCGGGTGGCGTCCGACCCTGGCGGTAGGCCGCCAAGGTGACCGCACCACTGGGTTCACTGACCAGATGCGTCCTGGTCGCGAGTTCACGTACTGCGCTTTCGATCTCGCCCTCGGAAACGGTGATGATGCCGTCAAGCACCCTCTGCAGATGGACGAACGTCAACTCCGACGGTTGCGACCGAAGACCGTCGGCGATCGTGCGGTTCCGATCTTCGATCGGCCAGTCCACGCGATGCCCCTTTGCGAGTGCCTCGGCGGTGTCGGCGGCGAGCTCGGGTTCCACCCCGAAGACGCGGGCGTGCGGGCACAGCGCCTTGATGGCCGTGCCGATCCCGGAGGCCAGGCCGCCGCCGCTCACCGGGACGAGGACGTTTTCGACGGCGGGCAGATCCTCGGCGATCTCCAGGCCGATCGTGCCCTGTCCCGCGATGATGTCGGGGTGGTCGAACGGCGGAATCAACACCCCACCCGTCTGCTCGAGCACCTCGGCGGCGACGCGCTCGCGCTGCCCGGCATCGCAGAGCACCACTTCGGCTCCGTGTCCGCGAGTGGCGTCGACCTTGACCGCAGGCGTCTCCTTCGGCATGACGATGGTCGCCGGAATTCCATAGACGGCGGCGGCGTATGCCACCGCCTGAGCGTGGTTTCCGCTGGAATACGCCACGACGCCGCGGGTGCGCACCGACTCGTCGAGGTTGCCGATCGCACTGAACGCACCGCGAACCTTGAAGGCACCGATGGGCTGCAGGTTCTCGGGTTTGATCCACAGCGGCCGGTCGGCGTCGGCCCACAGCGTCGGGAGCAACGGCGTGCGCACCACGAACGCGTGAATCCGTGTCGCCGCCGCCCTGATGTCGTCGATGGTCACCATGTCCACGGGTTCAGTCTTCCCGAACGTCAACACGCTGCAACCCTGGCCGAGCCTGCTCGCTAGGCTGATGTGGTGACCTCGTTTTCGTTGCCGATCACGCCGCGTTACGCCGAGGTCGATCAACAGGGTGTCGTTTTCAACGGTCACTACCTCACCTGGTTCGATGAGGCGTGCACGGGCTTCCTCGACCATCTCGACGTCACCTATCCGGGGCTCATCGCGAGCGGGTACGACATCCAGGTAGTGCACAGCGAGATCGACTTCAGGGGCCCGGTCAGGTGGCGTGACGCCGTCCGCGTCGAGGTCAACTGCGAGAGAATCGGATCCACCAGCTTCACCCTCGCTTTCAACGTGTTGCGCCGCAAGGACGGCGAACCCGCCGCCGAGCACCAGTCCGCGGTACGCGGTCACAACGTCTACGTCGTCGTCTCGACCGAGGATTGGGCCAAACGCCCCATCCCGCCGCTGCTGCGCCAAGCGCTCACTTCGGTTGAGCGGCAACCCCATAACGTGTCCGAGTGAGCCCGGCATTGGGTCCACACCGAAGGGTAGGGGACTGTACGGTCGACGAATGGGCCACGATCACGGACATCAGCGCGACCTTCCGCCGGGGATGATCGAACAGCTCGAGCTCGCCTATGCCGGCGTGGCGTCCTTCGGGCACCGGCCCTTCCTCACCGAGGTCGAACAACTGGAGTCGTGGCGACCGGACGTGGCGATCGTCGGGGCGCCGTTCGATGTCGGGACCACGAACCGGCCGGGTGCCCGCTTCGGTCCGCGCGCGATCCGGGCCACTGCCTATGAACCCGGCACCTACCACCTCGATCTCGGCCTCGAAATCTTCGACTGGCTCGAGGTCGTCGACTTCGGCGACGCGTACTGCCCGCACGGGCAGACGGAGGTCTCGCACAACAACATCCGAGAGCGCGTGCACGCCATCGCGTCGCGCGGCATAGTGCCCGTCATCCTCGGCGGCGACCACTCGATCACCTGGCCCGCCGCGACCGCCGTCGCCGACGTCCACGGCTACGGCAACGTGGGCATCGTGCACTTCGATGCCCACGCCGACACCGCCGACGAGATCGAAGGCAACCTCGCCAGCCACGGCACGCCGATGCGACGGCTCATTGAATCCGGTGCGGTTCCCGGCAGCCATTTCGTTCAGGTCGGGCTGCGCGGCTATTGGCCGCCACAGGACACCTTCGAGTGGATGCAAGAACAGCGCATGACGTGGCACACCATGCAGGAGATCTGGGATCGCGGCTTCAAGGAGGTCATGCGTGACGCCGTGAACGAGGCGCTCGCCAAGGCCGAGAAGCTCTACGTCTCCGTGGACATCGACGTGCTCGACCCCGCGCATGCACCCGGCACCGGGACCCCCGAGCCGGGCGGCATCACCACGGCGGACCTGCTGAGGTTGGTTCGGCAACTCTGTCGCGAACATGACGTCGTCGGAGTCGACGTCGTCGAGGTGGCTCCGGCCTACGACCACGCGGAGCTGACGGTGAACGCCGCGCACCGCGTGGTGTTCGAGGCGCTGGGCGGCATGGCCGCCCGCCGCCGCGATGCCGCACCCGACGCGGCGCCTCCGGGACCACCGGCCCGGTAGTCTCCGGCGAGGACGCCGACGGGGATAATGAGGGCATGTCCGGAACACTGTTCTTCGATGGCAACTGTGGAATGTGCACCCGAGCGCGGAACTTCCTGCTGAAACTCAACCGCACCGGCGACCTGCGCACCGAACCGCTGCAGACACCCGGGACCGCGGAGCGGCTCGGCGTCGCCGACTCGAACCTGATGGATTCGGTGCGCTGGCTGGACGCCGAGGGCAACGTGTACGCGGGGGCGGAGGCGGCCAACGCTGCGGTGTCGGTCGCCCTCGGCACCCCAATCCCACTGATGATCTACCACATCCCCGGTATTCGGTCACTCGAGGAAGCGGTCTACCGCTGGGTCGCCGACCATCGGTACCGCTTCCCCGGCACCACTCCGTACTGCGAATCGAATCCGGTCGCCTGCTGAACGGCCGATGAGCCGCCACGATGTAGCGATCCGGCCCGCCGTCACCGACGACCTCGACGCGATCGCAGAGATCTACGCCCACCACGTCCTGACTTCAGTGGCGACCTTCGAGCTGACTCCCCCGAACGCAGACGAATGGCGCAGGCGTTTCGACGACGTCGCCGAACGCGAATTGCCTTTCGTCACAGCGAGCTTGGACGGCAAGGTGGCGGGCTACGGCTACTGCGCACCGTGGAAGACGCGGCCGGCCTATCGCCACACCGTAGAAGATTCCGTGTACCTCGCGCCGAGCGCGGTGGGGTTGGGCATCGGCGGCATGCTGCTCGATACCCTGCTCGCCGAATGCGGCCGCCTCCGGGTACGGCAGGTCATCGCCGTCATCGTGGACACGGCTGGCGCGGCGGCGACCCTTGCGCTGCACCGCAATCGCGGATTCATCGATGCCGGACGGCTCACTTCGGTCGGGTACAAGCACGGCCTGTGGCTCGACACGATGTTGCTGCAATACAGCATGGCCGAAGTCACAGACTGACTTCCGTCCACGCCGGATTGTCGTTTCGATGGTCCGTCGTGTTGCGGCATTCGCCGTACAACCGCAAGGTGGCAAAGCCCACGTCGTCGACGTTGCGCTGCAGCACAGCCGTGACGCCGTCGCTGGTGAGTTTCCGGCCGAAGTGCTCGGCGGCGGCGGGTGCGTTCGCCCAGCCGTCCGCGATCATCGCCGAGGCGACCTCATCCAGGCGGCGACCCCAATCACCCTGCGGGAGGCTGAAACTCATGTAAAGGACCGCTTGATAGGGCGGCTCGTTCTCGCTGACGCAGGACACAAAGGCGTAGCCGGCAGTGGCGTCCTTCAGGTGCGCGGTGGCGACGATCTGCCGGGCCGGTCCGACGACCTGCTGTGCCGCCTGCTCATCGGTCAAGGGCACGATGTCCCGCTGGAGCGCGTCGGCTTCGCGCCGGTCGACGACGATGAACGCTGCCCCCAGAACCAACGGCAGCACCAGCGCCGCCCAGAGCAGTCCCCTGAACCGCGGTGTGGAGATCCAGCCTGCACTGTTCATGACGGAAGCTGACCGCGCCCGGCGATCCCGCTGATCAACCGCGCGCATACGGCCTCCATCTCACCGCGCGCCTGTTCGCGATCGGCGGCGCGAGACACGAACAGCGCCGCTTCGTCGAGCGCGCCGAGCAGCACATGCGCCGTCGGCCGCAGCGGCTGCTGGGGGACAACGCCCTCGGCGATCGCGTGAGCGAGCATGCCCTCGATGATCCCGAGCCCGTACTTGATACCAACAGCGCGCCAGCCGTCCCAACCCAGCACCGCGGGGGCATCGATCAGCACGATCTGCTGAACATCGGGCGCCGCGCAGCCATCGAGAAACAACCGTGCCCCGACCTGCATCGCCTCCAGCGGATCGAGAGGCTGCAGCTCGGTGATCTGCCGCGCGATGTCCTCGACCAGCTGTTGCTCCACCTGCTCGTAGATCGCCGCGAACAGGCCGGTTTTGTCGTCGAACTGGTGGTACAGCGCGCCTCGCGTCACCCCGGCCGCTTCGACGATGGCCTGAGTCGAAACATCATTGAAACCTTTGTCGGCGAACAGCTTTCGACCGGCATCGATCAGCAGCGCGCGCGTGGCGGCGGTGCGCTCCGCCTGGGTGCGCCGGGTGGTCGATGTCGCTGCGGCTCGATCGTTGACTTTCATACAGCCTGCACGTAACTTTCATACCAAGTGTTTGTAAGTTATGGGAAGGATAGCGAACATGCCGCAGGCCGTACTGGATCAAGCCACCATCGAGTACCGCGTGTTGGGTCCGGAGGACTCGCCGCACCCGCCCGTGGTGTTCGTGCACGGAATCCTCGTAGACAGCCGGTTGTGGGACCGCGTGGCCGACGGGCTGGCAAAGCGGGGCTTCCGGTGCTACCTGCCGAACTGGCCGCTGGGCTCGCACACCATTCCGGTCAACGACGGCGTCGAATTGTCCCCGCGTTCGGTCGCGACCATGATCGGCGACTTCATCGTCGAGCTGGGTCTTTCGGACGTCACCCTGGTCGGCAACGACACCGGTGGCGGATTGTGCCAGTTGGTCGTCGATGCGTACCCCGATCTCGTCGGCCGGCTGGTCCTGACCAACTGCGACGCGTTCGACAAGTTCCCACCGTTCCCGTTCACGCTCGTGTTCGCGCTGCTGCGCGGACCGCGGTCGATCAAGGTGCTGTTCGAGCAGATGCGGATCAAAGCGCTGCGGCATTCGCCGCTCGGCTTCGGTCTGCTTGTCAATCCGGATGCCCAACTGACTGCGTCGTGGCTGGAGCCCGGCCGCACCGACGTCCGGATCCGACGAGACCTGGCACGCCTGCTGCGCGCAGTCGCCAAGACGGACCTGACCGATGTGTCGACGCGCCTGCCCCGCTTCACCAAACCGGTCACCATCGTCTGGGGTCAGCGTGATCGCGCATTCACCCCGGCGCTCGGCCGCAGGCTGGCAGCTCTGTTCACCGACTCGACGCTGATCGAGGTGCCCGATGCGAGAACGTTCGTCTCACTCGATGCGCCATCGGAAGTGATCGAGGCGATCACCAAGGTGGGAGCCGCCACCCGCTGACCTGTCGCGTACACCTAGCTCTTGGCGAGGGTGAACTGACAGATGTCGGTGTAGCCCTCACGGAAGAGGTCGGCGCATCCCGTCAGGTACTTCATGTACCGGTCGTAGACCTCTTGAGACTGAATCGCGAGCGCTTCGTCCTTGCGGGCCGACAGCTTGTCCGCCCAGATGTCCAGAGTGCGGGCATAGTGCAACCGCAGCCGCTGGGCGCGCTTGAGCTGAAAACCGGCCTCCGCGGCGTGCTGCTCGACCTGAGACGGCTTCGGCAGATCACCGCCGGGGAAGATCTCGTCCATGATGAACTTCGAGAATCGGACGATTCTCATGGTCAGCTTCAGGCCCTTGTCCAAAAACTCCTTGTCTTCGGGCTTGATGATCGTGTGCAGCAGCATCACCCCGTCGTCCGGGAGCACCGCGTAGGCCTTCTTGAAGAAATCGTCATAGCGATCGCGGCCGAAATGCTCGAAGGCGCCGATCGAGACGATGCGGTCGACGGGTTCGTCGAACTGCTCCCAGCCCTGGAGCAGCACCCGCTTGGTACGCGTGCTGGGCGAGTCGGCGAACACCTTCTCGACGTGGGCCTTCTGGTTTTGACTCAAGGTGAGGCCGATGACGTTCACGTCATACTTCTCCAGCGCCCGGTTGAGCGTGGCGCCCCAGCCGCACCCGATGTCGAGAAGCGTCATTCCGGGCTTCAGATCCAATTTGCCGAGCGACAGATCGATCTTGGCGATCTGCGCCTCCTCCAGCGTCATGTCATCGCGCTCGAAGTACGCGCAGCTGTAGGTCTGCGTCGGGTCGAGGAAGAGCCGGAAGAATTCGTCCGACAGGTCGTAGTGCGCCTGCACGTCCTCGAAATGCGGCTTGAGACCGCTCGCGTCGCTGGTCGTTTCTGGCAAGGTATATAGCCTCTGACGTTTGGTTCTGGAAAATTTGCGAAGGCCCCGCATCGGTGCGGTGACCTCCCCCGTCATGTGCGCAGTTTACGCACAGTACATGAGACAACCCCTATTGGCCTCATCCGTGAATCCGCCTGTCGCGGGGCGCCAGTTACTGACGCCAGCGAATATTCTCGCATCGTGGTCTTTCGTTATTGACGGGGCGGATTGCCCACTCGTGGTTAACCGCGTCTATACCCACGTCCACGGCTTTTTAAGCGTCGGCGGTGCCGGTCCGACGGTCGGGTCGCGTCGCCCCTGCTGCGCCGTCCGAACCGCCCCTCAGCAACGGGACGCGCACAGGCGGCGCCCAGCGCGACGTCAGCGACTCGTCACATTGACGAGCCGCGTCAACTGAGGCTGCGGGCCGTGCAGACGTCGTACTCGGCCACCGACACGGCGAGGATGGCCGCCCCCTGTTCGCCGCCGACACCGCTGCCACGGAACTCCTCGACCGAAGCCTGCGACTCCCAGCGTTCGAGGATGTTGATCCGTCCGGCGTCGAGAAGGTCGGCCGACAACGCGAAGTCCCGACAGCCCGCGGTCGCGCGGGCCTGACGGACGACTTCCACGCACCCCGCCAGGTATTCGTCGCGCCGCTGGGGGTCGACGACGAGATGACCCGCGACGATGACCTCTTGCACGACCACAACGACCTCCTATGTGCACCGCGGTGACTGCAGTGGAGACTGCGACGACCGGCGGAACTCATCGACTTCCCGGAACCGGCGCGCGGTAGTAAGCATGAAGGCATGAACCTGCGAGACGTTTCAGCACTGCGCGACGCCACACACCCCGACGCCTCACGCGTGTACGGACAGCCGCACGAAACCGCGGACGGCACGACAGTCATACCGGTGAGCAGGGCGCGCGGCGGCGCCCTCGGGGTGTTCGTCGTCAAAGACGGCGAGGCCTCATGGGTTCCCGCCGCCGACACCACCCGCATCGCGCTGCTGGGCATCTGTGTCGGACTCGTCTCGGCCGCATGCGCCGGCATAGCTATGGTTCGTCGCCCGCCGTGGCCCGACCTGCACG
Source organism: Mycobacteriaceae bacterium (assembly GCA_019749805.1). Lineage (GTDB taxonomy): Bacteria > Actinomycetota > Actinomycetes > Mycobacteriales > Mycobacteriaceae > Mycobacterium. The sequence goes on from JAIEPH010000083.1 coordinate 16,295, forward strand.
GCGATATCTCGTCGCGGTTGTAGTCCTCGCGCGCACGGCCACGAGCACGACTGCGAGCGCGGCCACCAGCGCCACCCACGGCCACGCTCCGTGTTGATGTGTCCAGCCGGCTATCGCACCTTGTATCCGGCCGGCGGCGGCGATCACTGGATCAGTCGGGTCACCGTTGGCGGTGAACAGCCGCACCTCGTAAACGCCGTAATAGCTCACGTAAAGACCGACCACGACAAGCAGCGCGCCACTGATTCGATTGAGGTAAGGAATGATTCGGCGCATCCGGTCGGCGACCGCTGAACTCGCCACGACGGCGGCAACGGCCAACGCGCCCACCACCAATGTGAATCCGGCGGCGTAGGCGACGTAGACGAGCGCCCCGCCGACTTGCGAATCACCCTTCAACGCCATCCCGGTGACCGCGAGGAAGGGGCCGATCGTGCAGGACAACGACGCGACGGCGTAGCTGAGGCCGTAGCCGAACATCGAGCCCAGGCGCGCAGTCGGCGCCGAACGCGTGTGCACCGTCGGAATCAGCGCCGCGAAGTCGCGGCCGAGCAACAACCAGACGCCAAGGGCGACGAGGACCACGCCGATGACCACCGTGACGTACGGCAGGTAACGCTGCACCGTCGATGCCGCGGCGATCGTCAGCAGTCCGAACGTGCCGAACACCGCGACGAAGCCGAGCGCCATGGCCGCGGTCGCCGCGACGGCACGGCCGAGCGCGGTGAGCGCGCCGCCTCGTTCGCCTTTGGCGTCGCCCCGCACCACCAGCGCCAGATAGGCGGGCAGCATCGCAAAGCCGCACGGATTGAGCGCGGCGACCAACCCGGCGGCGAACGCCAGACCGATCAGATCTTGGTCCACGCGCGACGTCCGGCTAGGCGAGCGCCGCTACCCGATCGGACAGTTCCTCCAGGGGCATCGCCGAGGTCGGATTGTTCACGAACGACGACGAGCCGTCCGCGCGGTAGAAGACGTAGGCAGGCTGCCAGGGCACGTCGTAGCGCGCCCAGATGGAGCCGTCGGCATCGTTGAGATTCGTGAAGTCGAGTTGGTACTTCGATACGAACCCCTGCATGGCCGAAACGTCGGAGCGGGCCGCGATCCCGACGAAGGTGACGCCGGGGTTGGCTGCGGCGACCTGGCTGACGTTCGGCGCCTCGGCGTTGCAGAACGGGCACCATGGCGTCCAGAACCACAACACTGCAGGCTTGCCGATCAGGCTCGCACCCGAGAACGGCGCGCCGGACAGGCTCGTACCGGTGAACTGAAGGCGGTCGTCGGCGAGGGCGGCGGGTGGACTGACGAGGCCGAACGCCAGCAGGGCGGCCAGCCCTGCGATCAGCACCGGCCGACCAATCCGCAAGAACCGAAGCCTCATCTCGATCTCCTCCCGGGCAAGGTGCCGCACATGTATGGCCTGAGCACACACTCCTACACACGCTACGGCGGCCGAAGTGGTTCACCGCCGAATCGCCTAATCAGTTCTGCCGCGGTAATAGTTCAGTCACAAACCGGTCGATGAACTGCGATGGGTTGGAACGGCCAACAGGCCGGATGACGAACTTGCTCAATCCCGCTTCGAGGTAGGTGTCGAGTTGACGGTGCAGGCGCGACCAGCTGTCGGCGATGAATTCCGACGGGTCCACGTCCGGTCTGCGGCGGCGGATCGCGGCGGCGACCTCGTCGGGCAGGGCACTGTCGGACACCGCGAGGTTGATGCCGTAGTGGTCGGCGTCGATTTCTCGGCCCGCCTGCTCGGCTGCCTGTTGGATCTGTTCGCGTCCGGCTCGCGCTTCGCCTGGAGTCAGAAAGCTGCCGAGCCACCCGTCGCCGAGCCGGCCGATGCGCCGAAAGCCCGCGGGCGCCGAGCCGCCGAGCCAGATGTCCAGCGCCTTGACCGGACGGGGGGCTACACCGACCGAACTCACGGTGTAGTAGTCACCGGTGAACGAGACATCGTCTTGTTCCAGAACGGATCTCAGCAGTCGCAACGATTCGTCGAACACCGCGGCCCGTGCACCGTCGGGGACGACGAAGATCTCCCGTTCCCCCGGGATGGCGGGCCGCAGGCCGAACACCGGGAGCACCCGCTTGGGCGCGAGTGCAGCCAATGACGCCAGCTGTTTTGCGACAAGCACCGGATGGCGGCCCGGCAGCACCGCGACCGAGGTGCCGACCTTCAGGTTGACCGTCCGTGATAGTGCGTGCGCCATGCCGATGAACGGGTCCACGGCCTTGCTGTAGACGAGTTCGGAGAACCACACTGAATCCACGCCCGCCGACTCGAGATGGTCGACGATCCCGGACAGTTCGTCCGGGCCGGTTTCCGCACCCAATCCGACACCGAACCGAATCTTCAAACCGTGCCTCCTGGACTCTGCGGTAATGCTACGGAACGCCCGGTCGACCCCCTTGCTACCGTGCAAAGTGCGTGAACGCAAAGGCATTTACCGACGGCAGGAGTAGCGATGGACGGATCGGTGACGGTGTCGATGGCGGCGCCCGCGGAGAAGATCTGGAATCTGATCGCCGACGTACGCAACACCGGCCGCTTCTCACCGGAGGTGATGGAAGCGGAGTGGGTCGGCCCAGCGACGGGTCCTGCGCTGGGTGCCCGTTTCCGCGGGCACGTCAAGCGCAACGAAATCGGTCCGGTCTACTGGACGACGTGCGAGGTAACCGCCTGCGAGCCGGGACGCGAATTCGGCTTCGCCGTTTTGCTCAACGGTAAGGCGGTGAACAACTGGCACTATCGGCTCGCGGAAACCGACAGCGGAACCGATGTCACCGAATCCTTCCGGCTCGATGACTCGCTCACCATGAAGCTCTTCTCGATCTTCGGCGGGCAGCTGCGTCGTCGCCGCAACATCCGTGACATGCGCAAGACTCTGGAGCGGATCAAGGCCGTCGTCGAGGCACCGGACGCTGCCTGACCGCGGGGCCTGCTAGAGACCGCGCAGACGACGCACGCGATCGCTGATCGCCCGCCGCGACACAGCCGCCTCGTGGGCCAGGGTCTCGAACGCATGGGGGCAGCCCGGGTACACGTGCAACTCCGTCGGGACGCCCGCGTCACCCAGCCGTCGCGCATATTCGATGTCCTCGTTGCGAAACACGTCGAGATCACCGACGTCGATGTAGGTGTCGGGTAAACCGGTGAGGTCCTCGGCGCGCGCCGGTGCCGCGTACGGCGAAACGTGGTCTCCGCCGGCGTGCTCGCCGAGCAGCGCACCCCATCCGGTGAGGTTGTCGTCGTAGGTCCACGTCAGGAACGGCAGTAGATCCGGATTGGGCGTCGTGGGCCGGTCGTCGAGCATCGGATAGATCAGGATTTGTTGTGCGACAACGGGACCGCCGCGGTCCCGCGCCAGCAGGCAGACCCCAGCCGCCAGCCCGCCGCCCGCGCTATCGCCCATCACCGCCAGGCGTGCGGGGTCGACGCCGAGGCCGGCCGAATGTTCGGCCATCCAGACCAGCGCGCGGTAGCAGTCCTCGACTGGCGTCGGGTCTGGATGCTCGGGCGCGACGCGGTAGTCGACCATCAGCATCGGCACGCCCGAGGCCGCGACATACTCCCGCATCGCCAGGTCGTAGAGGACACCGATTTGTTCGAGGCTGAAGATCATGCCCCCACCGTGCAGATAGAGCGCGGCGCTGCCGGGGCCGGGACTGCCTGACGGGTGATACCAGGTGAGATCCAGGGTTGCGCCGTCCGCAGCGGTCATCGTGTGATTTTCGGTCTCGATGCCTGCGGTCGGTGCCCGTCTGGAGCCGACCAGATCAAACATCCGGTGGCCACTGATGCGCCGCGCTTCGACGTCGCCGACGGCTGCGGGCTCTGACTCGCCGACTTCTGCGAACAACGGCGCCATCTCCGCGAGTACCTGCGCGTCGATACCGAGTGTCATGGCAGCGACAGTAACGTGGATGAAGGTGACACTGCAGGCGCTTTCGTACGGTCCTCGTTGCCTGCCTCATCGCTCGTGAGGTCGGATGTGACCGTCGCGCAGAGGGTTTCCGCGGTGACCGGTTGCTGCTGGGTTCGGCGCCCCTGCAGGGATCGCGGCGGTGACGAAGTTCGAGACGCTCAGTGGTACGGGCTGAAAAGCCTTCCGCGTCCCGCTTCCTTTGGTAGAACAGGTTCTAGTCCCCTGCGCTACGCGCGTGGGCCCATCATTTCGCGAGCCAAGGGAGTCACCGCGATGAGCAAATGGTCACGTGAAGAACTCGAAGAGGCCTGGCGCCGCTACCAGGAATCCGTCGTCGACGTCGGAAAGACTTGGGACTGGTCCAGTTACGCCGACCATTTCACCGAGGATGCGCGCTACGTCGAGCATGCGCTGGGCAACATGGAAGGCCGCGAGAACATCCGCGAGTGGATCGTCTCGACAATGAACACCTTCCCCGGCAGCGAGATGCCGACCTATCCGGTCGAGTGGTACTCGATCGACGTCGACAAGGGATGGGTCATCTTCAAGAACATCAACACCATGCGGGATCCGGGCGACGGGAGCGTCCACGGCGCCGGCGTCATCACCGTGCTGGAGTACGCCGGTGATGACAAATGGAGCTACGAAGAAGACGCCTACAACCCGATGAACTTCATGTTGATGATCCAGCAATACATCCAGCGCAGCCACGAACTCGGCACGATTTCCGACGACGCCAAGGCATTCGCCAAGAACATGAACTGGGAACTGACCTGACGTTTAGGAGAGACACATGAGTCGGTGGTCACGCGAGGAGATCGAGGAAACCTTCCAGCGTCACCAGGATCTGGTCGTCGAGATCGGCGAGTCGTGGGAGTGGGCGCGCTACGGCGAACTGTTCACCGAGGATGCGACCTACGTCGAACATCTCTACGGCAAGATGGCGGGACGCGACAAGATCAGCGAGTGGATCGCGTCGACGATGGACACCTTCCCCGGTAGTGAGATGCCGTTCTACCCGGTCATGTGGTACTCGATCGACGTGGAGAAAGGTTGGGTCTTCAGCGAAATCATGAACCGGATGAAGGATCCCGGCGACGGCACCATCTACGAAGCCCCGTGCATCACGATCTTGCGGTACGGCGGCAACGGGATGTGGCACAACGAGGAGGACGCTTACAACCCGACGAACTTCCTTCCGATGGTCCAGGGCTACATCCAGCGCAGCCACGAACTCGGAACCATCTCCGACGACGCCAAGGCATTCGCCAAGAACATGAATTGGGAACTGACCTAACGGATCACGAAGTCCTTCGGATTCGGCTCCCGCGTCCAGGTCCAGTAGTCGACGAGACGCCACGGGCTCAGTGTGTGGATTTCGCCGAAGCTGTTCTTGAAGAACGAATGCTTGATGGTCGGCTGTGACCAGACCATCTTGGCCATCTCGGCCTGGCTGCGCTCATGCCAGTCCGTCGTCTTCTCGACCGTCGGCTCGATCGTGTCGTGTCCGCCCTCGATGAGCAACTCCAGACACTCGCTGATGTAACGCATTTGGCACTCGGAGTGGAAGATCAGGCTGCCACCGCTTGCCAGCCAGGTGCCGGGACCGTTCATGCAGAAGAAGTTCGGGTAGTCCGGAATGGTGATACCCAGATACGCCGCCGGCCGCTCCCCCCAACGCTCGCTGAGGATCTCACCGTCCCGACCGCGAATAGTCATGGGCCACAACATCTTGGTGTGCTCGAAGCCGGTGGCGTACACGATGACGTCGGCCGGATATCGGGTGCCGTCCTCGGTGACGACCGCGTCGGCTTCGATGTGGTCGATACCTGTGCGCACCAACTCGACGTTGTCTCGGGTCAGCGTTTTCAGCCAGCTGCCGTTGTCCTGCAGGGTGCGTTTGCCGGTCGCCGGATAATCGGGCACGACCTTGGCCGCCAGATCGGCGTCGTCGCCGACCTGACTGGTGATCCACTCGGTGAACATGATCCGCGTGATCTCGCTGATCTCGCTGACGGCCTTCTGCTGGTCCGGATAGTCGGGGTCGACGCGGGCCGCGTCCAGTCCCTTGTCGCACCCCGGCCAAAAGATCAGGAAGCGGTACCAGCGGCCGTAGAACGGAAGGTGGCGAAGCGCCCACTGGACACCGGGCCCCACCTTCTCGTGGTAGTTCGGATTCGGGAACATCCATTGCGCGGTGCGCTGAAACACGGTGAGACGGTTGACGTCCGCAGCGATCGTCGGGGCGATCTGGAATCCACTGGCGCCGGCGCCGATCATCGCGACGTTCTTGCCGCTCAGATCGACCGAGTGGTCCCATTCGCTGGAATGGAACGCCGGTCCGGCGAAATCCTGCTGGCCGTCGATGTGCGGTGTGTGCGGCCGATCGAGCTGTCCGACCGCGCTGATCACCGCGCGGGCGGTGAGCTCCTTCGTCGCACCGTCGCGGTCGCGCGCGCGGACCGTCCACGTCGCGTCGGCGTCGTTCCACGAAGCCTCCGTCACCTCGGTTTCCCAGAGGACGTGCGGCTCGATGTCGTACTTCTCCATCACACCATGGAAGTACGACTGCAGCTCCGGCTGCTCGGCGAAGAAGTGTGTCCAGTGATCGGTCGGCTCGAAGCTGTAGCAATAGAAGTGATTTCCGACGTCGACCCGCGCGCCGGGGTAGGTATTCGCGTACCACGTACCGCCGACGCCCGCGTTCTTCTCGACGATCGTGAACGGAATCCCGGCTTCCTTGAGCCGGATCCCCGCCAGCAGTCCGGATTCACCGCAGCCGATCACCACGACGGGGAAATCTTCGCGGGCGGATTCGGCCACCTCGCCCGTCGCCCTGGCGTCGCGGCCGTCCAGCTCCATTTCCTCGAGCACCATCGGTACGTACTCGGCGGGCACCGGCTCGCACACCAGCCACTGCATCATCTCGTGGAGCAAATCGGCGCTGACGGGTTCGGGCTCCGGACAGCCTCGGTCGCGGTAGTCGGCGATGACCTCCAGGGCGATCTTGCGGACCGCGGCCTTGTCCTCTTCGGACATATAGCCCTGGACTTCGTTGAGGAACAGGCCTGCCGGCTTCAATCCACCGCGGATCAGCGACGGGTCGCCGGACATGTGCACCAGCGACAGCATCAGGGTCGGGATGCTGACGTCCAGCAACGCTTCGGCTATTTCATCGTCCGTCGCCGTAAAGGGTTGTCCGGCATGTGGGTTACGTGGCTTGGGCACCCAAGAGTGCTATCACGGTTTCTTCCGCGAGGCCACGAAAGCCACCCGAAACGCCGCGTATTTGGGGCCTTTTCCATTCCCCGGGCCATCGGCGGCTTACGCTCCGAACCGTGGGTATTTCGACGCGTGTCAATGGATCAGCTCCCCCGGACGTGCCGATGTCGGACATCGACCTCGGCGATTGGAAGTTCTGGGTCCTCGACGACGATATGCGCGACGGGGCGTTCGCCACGCTTCGACGCGAGGCGCCGGTCTCCTTTCATATGCCCCTGGAAACCCCCGGCGTGGAAGCCGGGCCAGGGCATTGGGCGGTGACCCGGTTCGACGATGTCCACTTTGCCAGTCGTCACCCGCAGATTTTCAGTTCCAGTCCCGGTATCACCATCAACGACGCCAACCCCGAGGTGTCGGAGTTCTTCGGCTCGATGATCGCGATGGACGACCCGAAGCACCTGCGGCTGCGCAACATCGTCAGCAGGGCGTTCACCCCTCGCGTCGTCGCTCGCACCGAGACGTCGGTCCGGGAGCGGGCGCGCCGCCTGGTCGAGAAGATGATCGCCGAGCATCCCGACGGCTCGGGCGAGGTCGTGACGGAGCTGGCGGGGCCGCTGCCGCTGCAGGTCATCTGCGACATGATGGGCCTCCCCGAGGAAGACCACGATCAGATCTTCCACTGGACGAACGTGATTCTCGGATTCGGCGACAAGGACATCGCCACGGACTACGAGGAGTTCGTCAAGGTCGCGATGGACATCGGCGCATATGCGACTGCGCACGCCGAGGATCGCAGAGCGAATCCGCACGAGGACCTGACGACCGCACTGGTGCAGGCCGAGGTCGACGGTGAGCGGTTGACGTCGGCCGAAATCGCGTCGTTCTTCATTCTGCTGGTGGTCGCCGGCAATGAGACCACCCGCAATGCGATCAGCCACGGCGTACTCGCGCTGACCCGGTATCCCGAAGAACGCGCGCGGTGGTGGGCGGACTACGAGGCGCTGGCGCCGACGGCCGTCGAGGAGATCGTGCGGTGGGCGTCGCCGGTGATCTACATGAGGCGCACGTTGACCGAGGACTGCGAGCTGAGCGGCACCAAGATGGCGGCGGGCGACAAAGTGTCGCTCTGGTACTGCTCGGCCAACCGCGACGAGGACAAGTTCGCCGATCCGTGGACGTTCGATGTGAGCCGCAACCCCAATCCGCATGCCGGCTTCGGCGGCGGCGGAGCGCACTTCTGCTTGGGCGCCAACCTAGCGCGCCGCGAGATCAGCGTCGTCTTCGAGGAGTTGCACCGCCAGATTCCCGACATCGCCGCGACAGAGGAACCTCGGCGACTGTTGTCGCCGTTCATCCACGGAATCAAGCGGCTGCCGGTGTCCTGGACACCACCGAGATGACGTCGTCACGGTCGGCACGGTTTGTCTGACCCGCGGCCGGGCACCCATGAAAGATGCAATCGGAACACTTCAAAACGCTGCTGACCTCACACGGCCCGTACGGATCGGTCTACTTCGATGACTCGCACAACACCGAGGACGCTACCGCTGCGCTCGAGATCAAATGGCGGACGATCCGCAAGGAGCTCGAGCAGCAAGGTGCTGATGCAGCGTTGACCGACAGCATTGAGCAGGCCGTCATCGGCAGTCGCCCACCCGTTGGCCGCAGTGGTCGCGCCGTGATCGCGAGCGCCGAAGGCGTCCTGGTCAACGAGCATCTGATTCGACCCGCGGGCCCGGTCGTCCGGGTGTCGCCGCTGCCCTACCTCGTTCCGGTGGTCGAACACGGCGTCGACAAAGCGACCTACGCCGTGGTGATCGTCGATCACGAGGGTGCCGACATCACGCTGTGGCGCGAAGGGACCGCGGTTTCCGACACCGTCGACGGCGATGCGTATCCGGTGCACAAAGCATCCGGTGCGGAGTCGGCGGGGTACGGCGATCCGCAGCGCACGGCCGAAGGGGCGCGACAGCAGAACATCCGCACCGTCGCAGACCGGCTCGAGAAGCTGGTCGATGACGCCTCGCCCGAGATCGTATTCCTCGTCGGCGAGGTGCGATCACGTAGCGACCTCACTGCCGAGTTGCCTGAACGTGCCGCGTCAAGGGTTGTCGAGCTGCGCGTCGGAGCGCGGCACAGCGGATTCGACGACGACGCGCTGCAATACGAGATCGAGCAAGAGTTCCTGCGGCGCCGCGTGACCGTGATCGATGATGCCGCACAGCGATTCACCGCCGAAATCGGCCGCGGGTCAGGTCTCGCGACGGAGGGATTCGACGGTGTGACGGCCGCACTCCGGGCCGGTGCGGTCGACACCTTGATCATTGGCGAACTGGGCGACGCGACCGTGGTTGCGGATGACGACATGACCGTCATCGCGCCCAACCCGAATGTCCTTTCCGAACTCGGCGCTGCGCCGGCTCAGACGCTGCGCGCCGACGAGGCCCTGCCCATGGTCGCGATCGCCACCGACGCTTCCCTGGTCCGCACGGACGAGCGCCTCTCGCCCAAGGATGGCATTGCGGCGGTCCTGCGGTACGCCCTGCCTTGATCAGCGGGCTCCCACCAGGTTGGCGAGTGCCGCGATCGGCGTGTCATCGAGGTGCTGGCACAGATCGATGGCGTCCTCGAACACCTGGTGGGCTCCGGCCTCTTGAAGTTCACACTTGGACACTCCGCCGCTGAGCAGAGCAATGGTGACCACACCGGCGCGTTTGCAGGCCTCGACGTCCCACACCGCATCACCGACGAACACGGCGTGCGCGGCATCGACTTCGGCACGCTCGAGGGCGACGTTGATGATGTCGGGCTTCGGCTTGGCGGTGTCCACATCGGCCGACGATGTCATCGCCGACACCAGGTGATCGCACTCCAGCACGTCGCGCAGGATGGCGAGCTCGTCATCGGGCGCCGATGTCGCCAAAACGACCTGCACGCCTAGCTTTTCGACCGCCTCGAGAAGCCCGCGTGCACCGGGTAACGGGCGCAGCAGCGAGGCGCTCTCCTTGTAGTACCGGGAATGCAGGTCCTTCGCGCGTTCCTGGACATCGTCATCGGCTCCCTCGGCGAGTGTCTTGACGAGGGTAGTGCCATCCATGCCTATGCACCGGTGGATACGCCAAGCATCGACCTGTCTATCGAGATCGGCGAATGCTCGGCACCAGGCTTGCACGTGCTGGTAGTTCGAGTCGACGAGGGTGCCGTCGATGTCGAACAGCACCGCTGCCGCGGGTTCCCTCTTGCTCGGCGTCACGAACGCAGATGCTCCTGCGTTGCGGGACGCTGCTGTGGCGTCGCGGGCGTGTCGGCGCGCACATCGTCTGTATTGCCGGGGGCGGTTTCGGCGGTGCTGCCCTTCGGATCCAGCTGGTCCACCCGCTCGCGGTGCGCATCGAGTTCCTCGCGGGACGAGTCCACGGCCTCGCGGTGGCTACGCGCGTTGTTCTGCAGGCGCGCGGCCTCGGCGGCCTTCGCCTCCGCCTCCGCCTGCGCGGCCTTCGCTTTCGCCTCGGTCTCGGCGGCCACGGCTTCGCGCTTCTCGAGATGTTCTGTGCGCTGCCCGATTTCGCCCCTTAGCCGTTCGGCTTCGGCGCGCCGGCGTGAGTTGCGAACGGTCCATGCGACGAACGCGATGACGACTATCGCCGCGACAGCGACAACGATCCAGATGATGGCGTTGCTATCCATGTCGGCTCCTTCGAATTGCCCCGGGTCACGACGATTGACGAACCCGCCAATTCTGCGGATGCCCGTACGTCGATACGTCTAAACCGCAGCGGGACGCAGGAAGCGGATGTCGGCCGGAACTACTGGACGATCAAGGTGCCCTTCATGGACGGGTGGTACACGCAGTAGAACGCGTATTCTCCTGGCTCGGTCGGCGCGGTGAGTGTGCCCTGCTCTCCGGCGTCGACGTGCACGTCGAACTTGTCGTCGGTCTCAGACGTCACGGAGTGCTCGGCCGAGTCGTCGTTCTTGAGGGTGATCGACGCGCCCGGTGCGACGGTGATCGGATCGCCGAAGCTCATGTTCGCCATCGTGATCGTCGGACCCGACGCCTCGGTGGTGCTGCCGGTGGATTCGGGGCTCGCGGTCGCCGTCGCGGTGCCGCTATCGCCCTCTGAGGTGGTGTAGCTGGATTCGCTGCCGCACGCGGCGATCGCGGCGGCCAGGCAAATGGTCACGCACACCAGCAAGATGTTCTTCATCGCGTCTCCTGAAGTCGAACACGATTATCGACCGGTTACGGTCCAAACCGGGCGCTTTCTGCAACCCCGCCGGATCAGACCGTCGCGGTGAGCGGCCCGACCGGCGTGCACACCGGCTGCGGCGGATTGCCGGTGTTCGCACATCCCCGGCCTGTCGAGACGTAGGTGGCGCCGGGCTGGTACGGCGCATAGAAGACCTGCGCCGGCAGCACTCCGTTGTCCGCCTGGCATTTCGGGGGCCCGGGGCTGCCCTGCATCTGGAGACAGGCCACCGAGAGGTAGACGTTGGATCGCTCGCACGCTCCCGGCGAAATCGTCGCGGTGACCATGCTCGTGCCCGACACGTCCACGACGTGCGGCGGGGACAAATTGTAGGTGCAGGTGGGCGGGGGTTCGGCGGCGGCGATGGCGGTGCAGGCAAGCGGCAGCGTCGCTGCGGAGATGAGTAACGTCAGCGACCGGATCATTCCTGGATCGTAGATCACCGCAGGTAATGCTCGTCGATGATGAACAAACAGAGTGTGATGGCCAGGAATCCGGCAGGCGGCCAGATCGCATGCACTCCCCAGGTGACGCTGGCGAACGAACCCGCGAGGGCGCCCACCCCGAAGACGGAGATCAGCGCACCATAGACCCCGAACGCGCGCCGTGACTCCGCGTGTTTCTCGACGAACGCGTCATACCCGGACTCCATGAGGCGCATCAGGTTGCCCGTGGTCGCGACCGGCAGATAGGCCAGGTCTCCGATGTTGCGGAAGAGGCCGATCTGCATCGCCGCCAGGAAGGAGATCGGCACGGTCACGTAGCTGTGGGGCACCGAGGCGGGGACGAATCCGATGATGCCCAGCGAGACGGCCTGCACTGCCATGGTCCAGCGCAAAGCGTGCGGGACGAGGCGCTCGACGCGGCCGGATTTGATGTGCGATGCCAGCGCCATGCCGACGATGAACGCGAGCAGCGGCCAAACGTGGGCGAGCGCCGCGGACCACTTGCCTTCCGACGTGTCGATCGCGCCGAAGATGACGTTCGCGGTCTGCACGTTGGCGAACACGCCACCGCGCGCGATGTAGGTGTACGCGTCGAGGAATCCGTTGGCCACCGTGAGCAGCAAGGCGAACCACAGGGTGCGGGTTCGCTCGATGTCTTGTGGGCCGGTCGGCACGCCACCCATGCCGACAACCTAGTCTGTGCCGCCGGGGCGGCCTAACCCGCACCCAGCGCGTTCAGCATGCCGGTGGCAGCTCGCGGCCAGGTGAACTGTTCGGCGCGGCGTCGGGCATCGTTGCGCCGCAACCGCTCTGGACGGCTGATGATTGACGTCACCGCTTGTGCGATGGCATCCGGGTCGTTGTCTGCTGCGGCACCACTTTCGGCGGTGAGAAGTTCCGCGAGCGCCGACGTCCGCGAAACCACCGCCGGCGTACCGCAGGCCAACGCCTCCAACGCGGCAAGGCCGAACGTTTCGTGCGGACCCGGCGCGATCGCGACGTCGGCAGTCGCCAGGATGGTGGCCACGGTGTCGCGGCACCCGATGTAGCCGGTGAAGTCAACAGGCAGGCGGGCGGCCTGGCGTTCGAGCCTGGCGCGCATCGGGCCTTCGCCGACCACCACGAGGCGGGCGTCCACACCCGAGTCACGCAGGGAGGCAACGGTATCGATGCTGCGGTGAGCGTGCTTCTCCATCGACAGCCGGCCGCAATGCACCAGCAACGTCTGCTCTGGGCGGGCCCACTGTCGGCGGACCGAGCTGGATCTTCGGCGGGGATGGAATTGGTCGAGGTCCACGCCGAGTGGCACCGTGACCACATTCGTGGCGTCGATTCTGTCGAACTCCTCACGCGCGAACGCCGTGGTGCACACGACCGCCCCGTAGCTCTCGGCGGTGCGGCGGTTGGCCGCGTCGGCGACCGAACGGGCAGCATGCGCCGGAAGTACCTGCCCGACAAGGCGATCGAGCCGTTCATGGGAGATCATCACCGTGGCGATGTCGCGCCGCCTGCCCCATTCACCGAGCGAGCGCAGGGTGAGGCGGTCGGACACCTCGAGTGCGTCGGGCGCCAGCTGCGCCAGCAGTTCGGTGACGGGTCCGGGCAGTACGGCACGATATCCACCGGTGAACGGGATGAGCCGAGCCGGCAGCGAGATTCGAACGACTCCCGACGGCAACTCGTGCCATTCGAATGTTCGGCCCGGCACCACCAGGAAGACGTCGTGTCCGCGGGCACAGTACTCCGCACCGAGACGATCCACCGCAGTGCGCAGGCCCCCCGAACGCGGGCCGTAGAAATTCGCGACCTGTGCTACCCGCATGAGCTGAATTTGACCCGGACGCATGTGCGGTCAACAACGCGACGTCAACCGGTGGGATAACACACCGTGAACACCCGAGTCTCCGTGTCGATAGGGCGTTCAGGCGACGTGCGCGGTGAACCAGTCCTGCACCCGGCGCCAGGCATCCTCGGCGGCGGTGGCGTTGTACCGGTCGCCAGTGTCGTTGAAGAACGCATGGTTGGCGTCGGGTTCGGTGACCAGTTCGAACACCAGGCCAGCTTTCTCCAGCGCCGCCCGTGCGACCGGCTCCGTTGCGTTGACGCGCTGGTCTTGGCCGGCGTAGATACCCAGCACTGCAACATCTTTGGAGCCTGAAAAATCCGGGTTGTCGGGCGTCGGCCCGTAGAACGGCACGGCGGCGGCCAAACGCGGCTCACCAGAGGCCAGCAATCGCCAGACGAAACCGCCACCCATGCAGAAGCCCACCGCGGCGACCTTCTTGTCCGGCACCCTGCGCTGGAGTTCGTCGATTCCCGACTTCAGATCCGCCAGGGCAGTTTCGGGCGCCAGCTTGCCCAAGGCCGCCGTGGCTTCGGCGGGATCGGCGAACGTACCCGTGCCGCCCTGCGCGGACAGCAGGTCGATCGCCAGCGCGGAGTAGCCGATGCCGGCGAATCGCCCGGCCACCGAGCGGATGTAGTCGTTGAGTCCCTTGTTCTCGTGGATGATGAGGACTCCCCCACGCGGCTCGGCGGCGGGCGCCCAGGCCGCCTGCAGTTTCCCACGGGGTCCGGCCCAGGTGATCGGCGTAGACGGGACGGTGTTCTCCGATCCTGGCGGCGGTGTGCTGACGGTGGCCGGCTCGTTCGACGTCACGGGCGCGTTCGACGTCGGTTGCCTGTTCTCGCCGCACGCCGCAATCAACGCGGTCGCCGCCGCGGTGCCGACGCCGAGCAGTGCCAGCCTGCGTAAGGCTTCGCGTCTGGACAGCAACCCGTCTACGTGATCGGTGGCGATTTCTTCTGCGATATACCGCTGTAACGGGGTCACTTTCGCAAGTATGCACTTGTGGACTGGACTCCGGATGCAGATGCGCTGCGCTCCCGGGTAGCCGTGGTGGCAGGAGCCACGCGCGGCGCGGGACGAGGTCTCGCGGCCGCGCTCGGTGAAGCCGGGGCGACGGTGATCTGCACCGGCCGTAGCAGCGCGTCCGGCAATGCCCAATCCGACTACGACCGCCCGGAAACCATCGAGGAAACCGCCGAACTCGTCTCTGGCCTGGGCGGCACCGGGATCGCATTGCAGGTCGATCATCTCGATGTCGACGCGGTGACCCGTCTCGCGGACCGTATACGCAGCGACTACGGCGCGATCGACATCCTCGTCAACGACATCTGGGGCGCGGAGATCCTCAAAGGCGGCCCACCGCTGTGGAACAGGCCGATCTGGGAGCACGACCTCGCCGACGGTCTGCGGATCCTGCGGCTCGGTATCGACACCCACCTCATCACGTCGCACTGCCTGCTGCCGCTGCTGGTGTGCCGTCCCGGCGGACTGCTCGTCGAAGTGACCGACGGGACAAAGAGTTTCAACGACGACAACTACCGGTTGTCGGTGTTCTACGACCCTGGCCAAGGTCGCCGTCAACCGGCTCGCCTACAGCCAGGGCCACGAGCTGGCGCGCTTCGGCGCCACCGCGGTAGCCGTCACGCCTGGCTGGCTGCGGTCGGAGATGATGCTCGACAACTGGGGCGTCACCGAGGAGAACTGGCATATCGCACTGGACCCGCTGCGATCCGATGGCCCGGTCGCTCCACCGTCCTTCGCCGCCTCGGAGACACCCAGATACGTCGGACGCGGGGTTGCCGCGATCGCCGCCGACCCGCGCCGGTCACGCTTCAACCAGCAGTCCGTCACGTCGGCCGGCCTCGCGCGTGAGTACGGTTTCACCGACCTGGACGGCCGTCAGCCCGACGGTTGGGCGCCAGGATAACTGCAGCTCAGACCCTACAGTAGACAAATATTGAAATCTGTTCACGGATTTCGTTGACACCTGCCGGTCCGCACTGTTCTATGACTTGGTGAGTTTTGACACGATCATCAAAAACGGCCGTTGGTTCGACGGCTCCGGCGCGCCATCGGCCGTGCGCAACATCGGCATCCGCAATGGTCACGTCGCTGCGATCAGCACCGCCGACCTCGACGAGGGGGCTTGCCGCCGGGTCATCGATGCCAGTGGCCAGTGGGTGCTGCCCGGCATGCTCGACATTCATACCCACTACGACGTAGAGGTTCTGGTCGGCCCCGCTTTGAGCGAGTCATTGCGACACGGCGTGACCACGGTGATGCTCGGATCCTGCTCACTGTCCACCGTGCACGTCGACGGCGTGGACGCCGGCGACATCTTCGGCCGCGTCGAGGCGATCCCGCGCGAACACGTGATCGGCGCCGTCGATACCCACAAGACCTGGACGAACTGCGAGGAATACATCGGGGCGCTGGAGGCACGCCCCCTCGGACCCAACGTGGCCGCGTTCATCGGTCACTCCGATATGCGCGCCGCGACGATGGGGCTGGACCGCGCCACCCAGAAGCGGCAACGGCCGACCAGAAGCGAACAAGCACAGATGGAGAAGTGGCTCGACGAGGCGTTACGGGCCGGCTTCGTCGGAATGTCTTCTCAGCAACTGCTTTTCGACAAGCTCGACGGCGAGGTCTGCCGGTCTCGCACGCTGCCGTCAACGTACGCCAAGCCGCGGGAGCTGCGACGCCTCAAGTCGAAGCTGCGCCGCACCGGCCGGGTGCTGCAGTCCGGACCCGACATCGAGAACCCGCTGAACCTGGGTTCGCAGGTGTTCCAGTCGCTGGGCATCTTCCGCAATCCGCTCAAGACCAGCCTGCTGTCGGCAGCCGATGTGAAGTCGAACCCCTACGCGATCAAACTGCTCGGCCCGCTGGCACGGTTGGTCAACCGGCTCGGCGGCAACTTCCGCTGGCAGCACCTGCCCGTGCCTTTCGAGGTGTACGCCGACGGCATCGATCTGGTGGTCTTCGAAGAGTTCGGTGCGGGCGCGGCGGCGCTGCACCTTCGCGACGAGGTCGAACGCAACGAGCTGCTGCGCGACGAGGCGTACCGCCGAGAGTTCCGCAAGCAGTACGAGAGCAAGTTCGGGATGCGGGTGTGGCAGCGCGACTTCTTCGACGCCCAGATCGTCGCGTGCCCCGACGAGTCGGTGGTCGGCAAGTCGTTCGGCCAAGTGGGCCTCGATCGCGGCGGCCTGCACCCCGTCGATGCGTTCCTCGACCTGGTGCTCGAGCACGGGACGGCACTGCGCTGGCGCACGACGATCTCCAATCACCGGCCCGAGGTGCTCAAGAAGCTGGCGCGGGATCCCGGCATCCAGATGGGTTTCTCCGATGCGGGTGCGCATCTGCGCAATATGGCCTTCTACAACATGAACCTGCGCCTCCTGCGTCACGTCCACGAAGCGCAGCAGGCCGGTAGGCCGTTCATGACGGTCGAGCAGGCGGTGCACCGCCTGACGGGCGAACTCGCCGACTGGTACCGAATCGATGCCGGCCATCTGCGCATGGGCGACCGCGCCGACATCGTCGTGATCGACCCCGAGCGGTTGGACGATTCGCTTCAGACGTATGCCGAGTCACCGGTCGAGCAGTACGGCGGCCTGTCCCGGATGGTCAACCGCAACGACGACACCGTGCGCGCGGTCTTTGTCGCCGGCCGCGCCGTGTTCCTCGACGGCGAGCCGACGGACGTCGTAGGCGCGCAGCGCACCGGAAGATTTCTGCGGGCCGCGCACAAGGCGCCGGCCCAGAAGGTCCAAGAATCGGAGTTGTCAAGTGTCAGTTGAGGATACGGTGCTGGGCATGTGGAAGGCCCTGTCGGCGCGCGACTGGGAGCTCTTGACGACCTTCCTGTCTGACGACTGCATCTATTGCGATATGCCACTAGGGCCGGCGCTTTCCACTCGGGGACCCGAGGACATCATCGCGAAGCTCAAGGTCGGACTCGAGCCGTTGGCATCGTATGAGAATCATGACGGCGTTCTGGTCAGCAACGGCGACGACGTCCTGTACGAGCACTCCGAGACCTGGAAGTGGGTCAGCGGAGAGACCGCTCTGCTGAGGTTTGTCACAGTGCACAAGGTCCGCGACGGCAAAATCACGGTCTGGAAGGACTACTGGGACATGGGCGGGCTGACGAACACCGCGCCCGCGACCTGGCTCGAGGATGTGACGGCGGCATATTCCGTGCCGATGTTCGATGCGACCGGCCTGATCTGACGAGTCAGCCGAGCGCGTAGACGCGCTCGGCATTACCTCGGGCAATCAGGTCCACGACGCGCACAGCGTCGGCCTCGCTCCATTCGCCGGCGTCGACGAAACCCTGGAATACATCGCGAATTCCATTGCGCCACAACCGTGCTCCGAGATAGTGCAGCTCCGCGGGACCGAATCCGTCGGACGAATACAGAATTTTGCGAAACGGCGCCATCTCCACCAACCTGCCGATGAACGCCGACGACCGCGCGCCGAGAAAGTTGATGGCCAGCCCACCATCGAGATTGACATTGTTGAACGCCTGCGCCAGATAGCCGGCCTCGCGTTCGTAGGGGTAGCAATGCAACAGCACGATCGGCACATCACCGCTGCGGCGCAGGAATTCCAGGAGATAGAGCGGATTCGTGGTGTGCAGATCGCAGTCCCGATCACCGAAGCCGACATGAAATTGGATCGGTTTGCCCAGTCGCAGCCCCTGATACAAGCCGAACCGCAACAGAACGCGGTCGGTCAGGCGCGCCTCTCCACTGTCGCGCCACCGCTGGGCCGCCTTTGCGACCTCGGCGGCGGGGGGCTCCGATAGGTCACCGGCGAACCCGCCGCGGTATGCCAGAATCGACTTGGTCGCCACCGCGGTCGCCGCGCGCTCAGCCAGGATCTCGGCGAATACCGACGCGTAGTCACCTGACGCCCGAACCGCCTGTTCGGCCACCGATTCCAGCCGGATGATCTCGTGCACCCGGCCCACCGACAGATCGTCCAGCTCCGCCAGATCGGCGACCCCGGCGGCGAATCCGGTGTCCACCAGCCAGTCGGACACCCTGGCCGATGACAGAAACAGCTGCGCGAGATCGGCTTCGGAGCATTCGCGACGCGCCCTCCAGTACGAATCGGCGTCGGCGTGCCGCGGCAGCCCAAGCAGTGGTGCGCAATGGGCACGAACCGCGAACCCGAGTTGGGTGTCGAACGCGGAATCGAAGTCGGCCAACGGTTCGGTGTTGGCCTCGTTGAGACTGTCCTCGAACCGCCGGCGGTCAATCGGCGCCAGCCGGCAGCCATGCACGTGGTGGTCGATCAGCGACACGCCGTCGATGTGCTCGGCCAGTCTGGTCACACGCGCTCACACACTCCAGGCCAGACGGAACTTCTCGGCCAGCTCGTCGGGCTTCAGGTCGCCGTAGTTCTGCTGCTCGTAGCGTCGCACCGCGACCACGGCGTCCACCGGTTCGTCACCGAGAATCCCTCGTAGCAAGGCGGATTGGTCGAGAATGTCGATCGCCTCCGCCTGGTCGCGCGCCAGCAGTCGGATCCCGGCCTTATCGCGTTCAGCGTCGGTCAACGAGTCGGGGTCGACGGTGACCTCGGCTGGCATCGTGAGCTTTCGCTCGATGCCGTCCAGCGCAAGGCCGAGCATCGCGGCGGTCGCCAGGTAAGGATTGGCCGACGGGTCGATGACCTTGACCTCCACGTTGGCCCCCTGTGGGTTGCTCGGCCCGCCGATGAGGAAACGGACTGCTGCTTCCCTGTTCTCGGTTCCCCAGCAGACGTGCACACCCGACCAGTGACCGGGCTGCATACGCAATCCGGACAGCGCCGAACCGCACAGGATGCCCTGCGCTTCGGGCAGACCGGCCAACAATCCGGCGACCGAGCTCTCGCCCTCCGGTGTCATCCCGGCAGCACCTGAACCGTCGGAGAACAGCGGAACATCACCGCGCTTCATCGAGAAGTGTTGGTGGGAACCAGATCCGACGCTGCCCGCGAAGGGCACCGGCGAGAGGCTGACCCGCAGCCCGTACTTTCGGGCGACGCGGCCGATGATGATGCGCGTCAGCACCAGCGCGTCGGCCGCGGCCACCGGCGGCTGTGGGGACAAGGAGATCTCGAACTGATTCTTGCCGTACTCGGGGTGGAACTGTTCGATCGTGATGCCGGAGTTCGTCGCGGCGTTGGTGACGTCGCGGACGAAACCTTCGAACTCGAGCACACCGGCGAGCCCGTATTGCGCCCACAGGTGCGACGGGAGCTCGCTGCCGTCCGGTCCGACGAGGACGAACTCCATCTCGTGTCCGACCACCGTGTCGATGCCGGCCTCGGTGATACGGTCGGAAACCCTGCTCAGGGTGCCGCGGCTGCAATAGGGATCCGGTGAGCCGTCCTGGTTGAAGAAAGCGCCCGGCGCCCAACACAACCCGTCTCCGAGAATGCGCAACGCGCCGAGGTCGATCCGGATGCGCTGATCCCCCACCACCCCGATGGCGTCGCCGAACACGATTCCGGTCTGGTCGATGGCGAAAACGTGAAAGACGGGGCTCGCACCGAGTCCGGGATCGGCGAACGCGCCCATCCGGCGCAGCGGAACGGTCTTGGCGTGTGTGAGGCCGGCCGGGTTCACGACGGTGCCGATCAGCGTGGCGACACCGTCGGCCTCGAGTTGGGCGATGGCGGCTGCGGCGAGAGGTTTTGCGGCGCGCGACGTCATTACGCCATTGTGCGCGGTGCCGCTTCGGCTACAGCGTGATCTTGCAGGTTTGGCCGATGTCCAGCGTGCGCAACATCCGGCCCATGCCGAGCCACATCGCACACGACAGCGCGAGGTCGGTGAGCAGCTCGTCGGAGAAGTGCTCGCTCGCGCGCTCCCAGAAATCCTCGTCGTCACGCAATCCGGTGTGGTCGGCGGCGAAGCGCTCGGCGAACTCGGCGGCGATCCGCTCCTGCGAGCTGTAGCCGGGCCACGTCCGCCACTCGGCGGCATGATCGTAGAGGTCCTCGTCGACCCCGGCGGCGACGCCTTCGGAGTCGCGAGTGTTCTGACACACCACGCATTCGTTGTCGAGCGCGATGACCATCCGGGCCAATTCGCGGACACGCATCGGTAGGCGGTTCTTGTTGTAGACCGCGTTGGTGAATCCGACCATGGCGACACCGATATCGGGTGACTTCACCACCCAGGCTGCGGCGTCGTCGTCGGCAAAAGGTCCAATTCGGCTCATGACGGCATGGTACGCCGGAACCACCCCGAATTGGAACACGTTCTAGTTTTCCGCCTATTCCGCACCACGCATGACAGCCGCCACCGTCAACAAGAGGATCTTGAAATCAAGCGCGAGCGACCAGTTCTCGATGTAGTAGTTGTCCCATTCGACCCGGTCCGCGATCGACGTTTGACCACGTAGCCCGTGCACCTGTGCCCAGCCGGTGATGCCGGCCTTGACGCGGTGGCGTTCGCCGTAGCGGTGAATCTGTATTTCGAAGAACTCGACGAATTGCGGTCGTTCTGGACGCGGGCCGACGAGGCTCATCTCACCCCGGAGAACGTTGATCAGTTGGGGTAACTCGTCCAGCGAGGTCGAGCGCATGATCTTGCCGATGGCCGTCCGTCTGTCGACACCCTCGACACCGCCAGGGGCCGAACTCGACTTCAGTTCAAACTCTGCGTCGGAGGCTGTTTCAGGCCGCATCGTGCGGAACTTGAGGCACTGAAAGATTCGTCCGTCTCGTCCGATCCGGTCCTGTCGGAAGAAGATCGGTCCCGGTGAGCTGAGCCGAACCAACACGACCAGAGATATGAGCAATGGGGAGACCGCGAGCAGTCCCAGGGCGGCCGCGACACGGTCGAAGATGTGCTTGACGCTGAACTGCCAGCCGTGCGGGTCCGCACTCGGCAGGGACATCAGGGGTAGCCCCCCGAGATGATCAACCGTGGCCCGCTCGCCGACTGCGTCGAACATGCGGGGCACCACCCACACCCGCGCCTTGTGCCGGTGCGCAACCCGAACGACGCGGGTCAATGACTCGTCGCGTACCTGCGAGAAGGCAATCAGAACGGCCTCTGCCCCGGTCTTCTCTATTGCTGGGCCAATCGACTCGGGGGTCCCGAGAACCGGGATGTCCGAACTCGCATCCGCCCTCGTTGCCGAACCTTCGGCATCGAGAAGGCCGATCGGCGTCAGGCCGTACTCGGGGAAAGACCGCAAACGTTCAACGATTCGGCTGGCGACTTCCCCGCTCCCGATGATGAGGGCGGGCGCCATGAAATGGTGATTCTTCCTCAGTCGCTTCCGAATCAGCGAGTGGAAAAAGTGCGGTACCGGCATCAGGACGGCGGCGCAGACCCACATCTTGGAGACCAGGGGCCCGGCAACGTGACCCGTCTGGGTGAGGGTCATGACGCCCAGCACGAAGACGGCGGCAAGTGCGACGTTGGTCTCGATCGGCCCGAACTCGTCGATGAAGTTCCGGCCGAGTTTGTGGCGGTACAGCTTCTGCACGGCGAACAGGAACACGACAAGGGGCACGAACAGCGCGACCATCCACGATGACGGCGGAAGTTGCTCCGACATCGACGACCACCACAAACCGACAACGACTGCCGTAGACGCAGACACGACGTCGATGGCGACCGCGATGACCGTGCCGATTCGACCGACACGAACCAAACCGGCGAACGCCTTCTTCGTCTCGCGCACACCCAGGTGCTGCCGATCGGTGTGTTCGTCGGGCGCCGCCAGGATCGTTGGCGATTTCGTCATATCGGTCGGTGAAATATCTTCGCGCTGGCAAGGTCGGCCATGTCCTGCAGGACGAGGATCTGACCACCCGACCAGTTGAGCGGCCGGGTATCCCAACTGAAGAGCGAACCGACCGCGTCGTCGTCGTCGCTGAAAATCGGAACACCCGCGTACGCCCCGACCGCACCGCTGAGCACGAGCGGATGTTTTGCCAGCAGCGGGTGCACGGTGGCGTCGTCGACAATGAACGGGATGCCGCTGACCACGGTGAACTTGCCGATCGACAGGTTCGCAGGGCGCACCCTTTCGCCGTCACCGTGAACGACGTTGCGCCCGATGATCAGTTCCCTGCTGTCGTCGAGCAGCGACACCGCAGCGAAGGGCGTTGCAAGCGCTTCTGCCGTCAACAACGCGACGGTATCGAGGGCGCCGCCCTGGGGCGTGTCCAGCAGGCCCGTGCTGTGCAGAGCGGCCAGGCGCGCCGGGTCACTCAACGAATGCTGAATTATGGGTTCCAGTGCGTCGGGGTTGTCCGAAAGTTGGTGAATCAACAACTGGGACGCGGCGTCGTCCACCCCGACGCCGACAACCGTCGCTATCAACCCTTCTTTGAGTTCTCGCTTTTCAGCATCGGACAGCCCCGTCGCAGCTTGCCACCCGTTTGACGGCGTCGCGTCCCCCACAGGTCTCAGCGTAAGTCGCCGGGACTCTTCTGGGGCGAAGAGCGGAATCTCCATAGCGCGATGCCATGGATATGACGCCGCGCCGGTGTGTTTTCGCGCTTTGATCCCAATACCGAGTGCACATGGCAAGCTACAAGAGGGCTTTGTCTAGCCGTTGGTTCTGGTTCCCAGGGGTGGTGCCACGGCGGCTACGACGAAGAAGGAGGACGAGATGAGCGACTTTTCCACTCGGACAACGGAGTCGGGTGTCGTCGTGGTTCAGCCGACCGGGAGGCTGAACATGGTGGCCGCCCCCGCGCTACGAAAACAGCTGCATGACATCGTCGATGGTGGCGGGAGTCGAATCGTCGTCGATCTCAGCGCCACGGAATTCATTGATTCGTCCGGTTTGGGCGCACTGATCGCGGCCCTGAAGATTGCGCGGAACGCGGGTGGCGACTTGCGCATTGCGGCTCCCACACAGCAGGTGTGCACCGTGCTGGAGTTGAGCAACCTTGACCGGGTCCTGCGTACAGTTCCGTCTGCGGACAGCGCTTTCGAATGAGCGAGCACGCGATGGAAGCCCTGACCGGTCCCGACACGCTAGCCGAGATCCAGCAAACACTCGATCTGGCGTGGGCGGAAGAAGAAGTCTCCGAGCACACCAAGATGTGCATAGAACTCGCGGTCAGTGAGATCGGTACGAACATCATCGCGTACTCAGGTGACGGGCAGCCAGTGCGATTGCGCATGGTGGTGGACGTGCGACCGGAAAGCGTGGCCGTCACCTTCACCGACGACGGCCATCCTGCGGAGGTCGACCTGGCCCGGATAACGATGGCCGACGAGGCCGCCGAAAGCGGCCGCGGACTGGCACTCGCGCATCGCGTACTTGACGAGCTGTCCTACTGGCGCGATCAGAAGGGCAATCACTGGACACTGACTCGGCGTCGATCCGAATGAGTATGCGCGGCTTCCAGTGACGGGCACGGCTGAATTGTCTGACCAGGTCACGTCGAGCCCCCGCATATCGCATCCTGAGCCTGCGCGGGACAAGCAGGCGTTCGTGAGGAACGGGCGGCAGGCTCCTGACGCAGCAGTCATAGTGACCAATCTGTTCGCTATGTCTGCGGTCGCGGCGCTGAGCATCGTGAGCCAACCGGAGGGCATGGCGACGCCGCCCCTGTGGCCGGCCTCCGGCATCGCGCTCGGCCTGGGCGTCTGTTTCCCGCGTCGGTACCTGTGGCTCCTCGCGCCGGCCGTCGCAATGATGACGCTGCCGGTCCTGCTGTTTGCAGGTCGGCCGATGTCGCTGTCTCTTGCGTTGGCCGCAGCCTTCGCAATCGAGATGGCGGTCGGCACGTTGCTGCTGCGCGGGCGTCGAGATCGCGTACCGCGGTTGGCAACCCCACGCGATCTTGTCCTGTTCTTCGGGATCGCGTTCGTCTCGGCGGCGCTCTACGGGGCGCTCGCCTTCGGCGCCTTTTCGCTGTTTGGCGATCATGCATCGGCCGTAGAGTCGTTGCAGACCGCGCTGCTCAAGCACGCTGCCGGCATCGCGCTGCTCACCCCGCTGTTCATCGCGCCACCGCTGCGAAACCAACAGGCGGGCGTCGCCGAAACGGTGGGGATCGCGGTGACGGCGCTCGCGGTAACCGCCGCGGTGTTCACCGTCGCGCCGGCGCCCTTGGAATATCTGCCGTTCCTCCCGTTGGTATGGGCGGCGCTTCGCTTGTCGACGTGGATGCTGTCCCTGCTCATGGTCGGCGTTGCCAGCATCTCGGCCAACGGCAGCATTTTCGGTACGGGCCCGTTGTCGTTCGACGTGTGGGGAATTTCTACGGGAACCGTTCTGATGCAGGTTTATCAAATGTCGATGGTGGCCGTGTTCCTCACGCTGTCCATAGTCGTGGGTTCCGAGCGCGACATGTCGGCGCGCCTCCACGAGAGCGAGGAGTTGTTCCGAAAGAGCTTCAACTCGTCGGTCGCCGGCAAGCTGATGGGTGTCCGTACGACCGATCAATGGATTGTCGAGCGCGCCAACCCCTCAGCGCGGACTCTGCTGCCCGGGCTGCGAGAGGGAATCACGAGTCTTGACACATTGATGGGTCAGGATGCCGTTGGCATGCTCTCGCAAGCCGCCGATTCTCTCGTCGGCGACAACGCCCGTATGGTCGTGCAACTCGACGACGGCCGCAGTCTGGAAGTGAGTTTCGCCGTGATCGGCCAGACGCCTGCGGGGACCCAGTTCGTCCTGCATTTCCACGACGTCACCGAATCGGAGCGGTTACGTCAGCTCGAACAGGAAGAGATGAACCGGGCCGCCGAGGTCCAACGTGCACTGCTACCTGGCAAACTCCCCGAGACCCCGGGCTGGACGTTCGGCACGTCCAACAGCCCGGCCAAACAGATCGGTGGCGACTTCTACGACGTGCGCGTGCATCAACCTTCCATCGTGCTCAGCCTCGGCGATGTCATGGGCAAGGGCATTGACGCGGGGATGCTTGCCGCCGCGACTCGCACGGCGCTACGGTCCCACGATCCCGGTATGACTCCATCGGCGGTCGTCACGCATGCGGCTGGCATTCTCGAAGGAGATCTGCGTCGTATCAGTGCATTCGTCACGCTTGCCTACGTTCAGGTCGACATCGACTCCGGCGATTTCCGGTTCGCAGACGCCGGTCACGGCTTGCATTATGTCCTTCGGACCAAATCTGGCCGGGTTGAAAGGCTTTCGTCCGACGACATGCCCGTCGGATTGGGCGACCAGTGGCGGGAACTCTCGGGCTGCCTCGCCCCGGGGGACATGATCCTGCTCGTCAGTGACGGAGTGCTCGACCTGTGGGGCGGTTCGCTGGAGGGACTCGAGGACGCAATCTCGCAGTGCGCCAACGGGATCGGAACAAGCCCACAGGCTGTGGTCGACTACCTGTGTGCGAATGCCGGCGAGATACTCGATGGCGACGACGTCACCGCGGTGGCCTTACGCCGTGCGGGGTGAGCCAAGCGCGGTGAGCATCTCCGCCGCAGAGGACGCCGATGATGCGATTCCACGTCGGCGGCGGATTGATTCGCGCCTGACTGTGCAGGGTTGGTTGACAGTCGCATTGAGCGTGATGGGTGTGATTGTGATCGTCAGTTCGGTGGCGGTCGCCATGCTGCTTCACCGCAACGACACTGCCACCGACCAGCTGGCAGACAGTATTCAGCCAGCACGTTCTGCCGCCTTTCGGTTGCAAGCGGCACTGCGCGACCAGGAGACCGGCGTGCGCGGCTACGTCATGACTGGAGACCCCCAATTCCTCGAGCCGTACTACACCGGCAAGCAGGCCGAGCAGGCCGCCGCCGCTGAGCTGCGTCAAAACTTGAGGGATCATGACGATCTGCTGGCCGATGTCACCGCGATCGAAACGGTTGCCGAGCAGTGGCGCACCAGCTACGTCCAACCGCTGATCGCAAGAGTTTCGCCCGGTCAACCCTATCCGCTCAGCGTCGCTGAGGCTGACCGAGGCAAGGCGGAGTTCGATGAACTGCGAGCCCTGTTCGACACACAGAATGCTGACATCTATTCGGCGAGAGACGTCGCCCGCGCTGAACTGCGAGAGGCCCAGACGTGGCGCAACAGGGAGTTGATCGCCGTGTTGGTGGTGATCCTGGGCGCCGCGATGGCGCTGACTCTCTGGGTGCGCCGCGCGGTCACCGGACCGGTAGCCGCCGTTGCGGCGGCATGCCGGCGGATCGCGAAAGGTGATTTTGCAGCCACGATCCCAGTCGAGGGGCCCGGCGATATTCGGGCCATTGCACTGGATGCCGACGATATGCGGCGGCGCATCGTCAACGAGCTCGAGACAACGCGCGCAGCACGAGCCGAGCTTTACGAAAGTGAGGAGCTGTTCCGCAAGAGCTTCAATTCCTCGGTCGCCGGCAAATTGCTGATATCTCGTACGTCCGCCGAGTGGATTGTCGAGCGCGCCAACCCCTCGGCAGACGACCTGTTGCCCGGACTGCGGGAGGGAATCACGAACCTTGACCTGCTGATCGGTTCGGATGGCATGGCCGAGCTTTCGGCCGCCGTCGATCCGCTCAATGGTGACGACAACGCGCGGCTGACCTTGCGGCTGGCCGACGGCCGCAGCCTCGAAGTGAGTGTCGCCGTAATCGGCCAAAAGCCCGAGGGAACCCAGTTGGTCCTGCACTTTCACGACGTCACCGAATCGGAGCGGCTACGTCAGCTCGAGCTCGCGGAGATCAACCGGGCCGTCGAGGTGCAACGTGCACTGGTACCGGGCACCTTGCCCGCCACGCCGGGTTGGACGTTCGGCACGTTCACCAGTCCGGCCCGACAGGTCGGCGGAGACTTCTACGACGTGCGCGTGCATCGACCTTCCATCGTGCTGAGCCTCGGCGACGTCATGGGTAAGGGAATGGACGCGGGAATGCTCGCGGCGGCGACACGCACGGCACTGCGCGCCAAGAATCCTGCCGCGACTCCGTCGGATGTCGTCAACGGTGCTGCGGGCATCCTCGAGGGCGATCTGCACCGCATCAGCGCTTTCATCACGCTGGCCTATGTCCGGGTCGACATGGACTCTGGCGATTTCCTGTTCGCAGACGCGGGGCACGGGTTGCACTTTGTCATCCGCACCCGTTCCGGCGGGATCGAACGCATGGCGTCCAACGACATGCCCGTGGGATTGGACGACCACTGGCAGGAACTCTCCAACCGCCTGGCCCCGGGGGACATGATCCTGCTCGTCAGCGACGGAGTGCTCGACTTGTGGGGCGGTTCGATAGCGGGACTCGAGGACGCAATCTCGCAGTGCGCCGATGGCAATGGGACGGGCCCGCAGGCGGTCGTCGACTACCTGTGTGCGAATGCGGACGAGATGCTCGATGGTGACGACGTCACCGCCGTAGCCCTGCGCCGCAGCTGATGAGCGAAAGACGCACTATCTAGCTTGCGCGCCTGGGGCAGCGACCAATTCGCCGCGGTCCTCGGTCCAGTTCCGCTGCACGAGCATACGATGCACGATTCGTTCGAGCGCGGCCTCGACCTGATCGTCGTCGGGCCGTCCTTCGAACGAGGATGACGTTGCCAATTTATCGACGATGCGCCCTACGATGAGCCCGGATATCGCGTCGACCTGCTTCATTCCGGCCTGGGTGAGCCACAGCTTGCCTCCGCCTCCCAGCACAAGTCCGTCGCGGATCAACCCGTCGAAGGTGGGCTCGATGACCTCGTGGGGCACCCTCAGGCGCTCGGCGATGTCGGTCAGCGTGGCCGTCCCGAACACCTGGTTCTGTCGGTAGATCTGTAGCAGCGCCCACATCTGGGTGACATCGAGGTTGCACCCGGGGAGTTGGGCGAGACTGCGTAGCCGAATCTCGGGTGAGTCGCGGAAGATCCGTCCGATGGCCACTTCGAGGATCTTCTCGGGCGACTCGGTGCTCGGCATCCCGAAGCCTTCACCGAGGTCGCTCGCCGACACGGTCTCGATTTCGCGCAGCCGCACCTCTTTGAGGAAGAGCGAAACCACGAAGCCGACGACTGCGACGGGTACCCCGCAGAGGAACACAGTGCCGAGCGAGTCCGCATATGCATCGACGATCGGTGCGGCCATCTCCGGCGCTAGCGCGTGCAGTGCCTGCGGGGAATCTGCGGCCCTGGCGGGCGCCCCGCTGGCCACCAGCGCAGCCGGGATCCGGCTGACAAGGAAGTTGGCGAACAGCGAGCCGAAGATCGCTGCGCCGAAAGAGCTTCCGATCGTCCGGAAGAACGTGACGCCGGACGTCGCCACACCGAGGTCGGCGAAGCTGGAGGTGTTCTGGACGACGAGAATCAGCACCTGCATACACAGGCCGATACCTGCGCCGAGGATGAACAGCGACACCGACTGCTGCCACAGCGGTGTGGCGGCCCCCATCTGTGACAGCAGCACGAACCCCACCGCCATCGTGGCGGTGCCTACGACTGGGAACACCTTGTACCGGCCGGTGCGGCCGATGATCTGCCCGCTGCCGATGGACGTGATCAGCATCCCCGCCACCATGGGCAGGGTGCGCATACCCGATTCGGTCGCCGAGACACCGTTGACGAATTGCATGAAGGTGGGCAGGAATGTCAGTGCACCCAGCATCGCGAACCCGACGATGAAGCCAAGGATGCAGCACACCGTGAACACCGGGCTGGCGAACAGACGGATCGGCAGAATCGGCTCTGCGACATGGGATTCCACCCACACGAAGATTGCCAGTGCGAGAGCGGAACCGACGAAGAGGCTGATGATCGTCGGAGACGACCAGGCGTAGGTGCTGCCGCCCCAGCTGGTGGCCAGCGTCAGGCCGGACGCGGCCACACCGATGAACAGGATGCCCGCGTAGTCGATGACCGCCCTGCCGGCCTTGGCCAACGACGGGATGGCGAGGGTTCCGACCACGATCACGAGAACCGCGATCGGAACGTTGATCCAGAACGCCCATCGCCAGGTGAGGTGATCGGTGAAGAACCCGCCGAGGAGCGGTCCGATGACGGTGGTGACTCCGAACACTGCACCGAGCGCGCCCTGATAGCGACCTCGTTCGCGCAACGGGATGACTTCGCCGATGACGGCCATCGCCGTGACCATCATCGCGCCACCACCGACCCCCTGCAGGGCGCGCGAAGCGACCAGCATCGTCATCGAGTCCGCGAGTCCACAGAGGACAGATCCAGCGAGGAAGAACAGGACCGCCACCTGGAAGACGGCCTTGCGGCCGAACAGATCGCCGAGCTTTCCGACGATCGCGGTGACGATCGTGGAGGCCAATAGGTAACTGGTCACCACCCAGGACTGGTGGCCCGCTCCCCCGAGGTCAGCGACGACGGTCGGCAGCGCGGTGGCAACGATGGTCTGATCCAGGGCCGCCATCAACATGCCGAGCAGCACCGCAACAAAGATGATGTTGCGGCGCTGAGGACTGATCAGCGCACTGGGAGATTCGCAATCCGCGACAGCTGTATCGGTTCGCGTGCCCGTCATACCTGCCTTCCTTCGGCGGCGTACCCATCAGACCTATCGTTAGATAGGCTATGAAAGTTACGCCACCCGGGAAGAGTAGACGCGCGAGAAGTTCTGAAACGTCGCCTATGCGCTGGTTGGCGGCCGCGACACGCACTGGGCCGAGTACAGCTCGACACCGAGCTTGTCCATCAGCTGGAGCTGGGTTTCGAGATAGTCGATGTGATCCTCTTCGTTGGCCAGGATGCCCTCCAAGAGGTTCGCCGAGGTGGCGTCCTCCTTCTCGCGGCACATGATGATGCCGGGCCGCAGCCGCCCTATCACCTCGTATTCGATGGCCAGGTCGGCCTCGAATTGTTCACGCAATGTCTGACCAATGCGCAGGGAGAACAGCCGCTGATAGTTCGGCAGTCCGTCGAGCAGAAGAATTCGGTCGGTGATCGACTCGGCATGCTGCATTTCTTCGAACGACTCTTTGCGAGTATATTCAGCCAGTTCGGTGAAACCCCAATTTGCCTGCATCTTCGAATGCAAGAAATACTGGTTAATGGCGGTCAATTCGCTCGTCAGTTGCTCGTTGAGCAATTTCAGAACGTCGGGATCCCCTTGCATCATCGCTCCTAGGCAACTTGAGGGCTGGCAGTTCTCGCTGTCGGCAGTGTCATACCCAATCTAGTGCAGGGAATGTCTATTGGCGCATCTTTTTCGTTGCCCTGGGCGTGTTTTCGGGGTGATCGCGAACGATCGGGACACCGGCGGGGCGCAGATCAGCTACCTACTCTGGACTGCCTAGGCTAAGTAAGGTTAGACTGCGCTAACGCTTGCAAGCCTGGCCTACCGGATAGGGAATGGGAATGAGTGATTTCGATCTGCACTCACTTATTCTCGCTTGTGATTTTCGCGTCGATGACGTCGATCGCATGTGGAAATGGCTGAAGAAGCATTCTGACGGACTCGCCGCTATCGGAGCCCACCATGTCGTTCTCTACACATCGATATGGGAACAGAATCGAGTATTGGTGACCATTGGTATTCGGCACGTCCGTTCGATGCGGGACGTACTGCGGTCACCCGAGATTTTCGAGTGGTTCAACATTTCGGGTGCCGACGACATTCCACCGATCTTCGGTGGCGAGGTCGTCGAAAAGATCGATCTGTACCCGCCGTCAGCCGACGAACATGTCGGCCGGGTCGTCGTCGGCGTCATGTCCTCGGTCGAAGACATCTCCGCACTGATGGTCAAGGTGCACGACGGACTCGAGCGCTTCAAGCGCGGCGGAGTACGCAAGATCTGGGTTTATCGCGCGCTCGACGACGGGCAGGAAGTCATGATCCTGCAGGAGATCGAGGACGAGTCCGCGGCCCGGCAATGGATCGACCATCCGGATGCAGCCGCGGAATGGATGTCGAATGCGGGCCTCGGCCCCTACCCCACCCAGTTCGTGGGCAGATTCGCCCACCTCATGAGCATCGACGAGCGGAGCTGAGCCGCCGATGTTCGTATGCCTGTGCATGGGAGTGACGAGCCACGACGTCGACAAGCTCGTCGCCAACGGGGCCTGCACGTCCAAGCAGATCACCGAAGCCTGCGGCGCCGGCGGCGACTGCGGGCGGTGCCGCCGCACATTGCGCGCCATCATCGCCACCCATCACGATGTCGCCGGCTGCCCGTCGAAAAACGGCTGCGCGAAAAGAACGCTGAGCCGGTAAGGACCTAGGGTCCGCGCTCGCTGTTTCCGTTCGGCTCGTCTGGTGGGCGTAGGAGTAGTTCGGGGCGGTGGTGGTAGTTGGTGCGGGTTTGGCCGGTATCCAGGTCGGGTGGTGGGTGCCATTCGGCGTCGCCGTGGTCGTTGATGGTGGTGGTCCAGCCGCCTCTTCCGACGAGGCGGTTGTCGGGTCCGCAGGCCAGGGTCATTTCGTTGACGTTGGTGTTGCCGTCATCGGCCCAGTCGCGTACCGCGTGATGAACTTGGCTGCCGTAGGCCGGGACCGTGCAGCACGGTTTGGTGCAACCCCCGTCACGCGCGATCAGCATGATCCGCTGCGCGGGAGAGGCGGTACGACGGGCCCGGAACAGGTCCAACGCTTGTCCGGTGGATTGGTCGAACACCGCCAGCCAGTGGTGGGCGTGGGCGGCCAGGCGGATGACGTCTTTGATGGGCATCATGGTGCCGCCGCCGGTGGTGCCCACCCCGGCGCGGGATTCGAGGTCTTGCAGGGTGGTGCGGATGATCAGCGATACCGGCAGTCCGTTGAGCGAGCCGAGGTCACCGCTCATCAGGGCGATTCGACCGATGACGACCAGTGCATCGTGTTGACGCTGTTGGAGGGTGCGGTGGTCGTGGTCGATCTGAGCTTGCGTCGGTGTGCCGGAGGTGCAGGGTTCGGGATCGTCGGGGTTGCACATGCCGGGCGCGGCGTATTTGGCGAAGATCACCTCCCAGACCGC
>JAIEPH010000088.1 GCA_019749805.1 Mycobacteriaceae bacterium
TGTTCCTTCGACTCCTTCGGCATACCTGCATCCTCGTTTCCAAGGTCAGGAGCCTCCGGGATTTCCAGGGCGATTCAGTCAGGAACACCTGATACTCCTTCGCGGGGTATCAGGCAGACTTGACATCATCGGTTAGACTCCCCATCTATGGGATGGGAGTACTCGCTCGGCGATCGAGGCAGCGAATGGCACGAGGGATACATGGTCGCCGAGTTCGAAGATGGCTGCCGTGCGCTGGGAGTCAGTGGCACCGGAATCCCAGCCGGGCATCTTGCCGTGGACCAGTACGGCGACGGAACATTCGGCCAGGAAGCGGTGCGCCGACACGGCGGCGACGCGGCATTCCAGACCAGGCCCGCGGGCGACGTTATCGGCTGGCGTGTTGTGTGCAACTGCTACGCCCCAGGGGATGTAATGCCCACGAAACACTGGGTTAGTCAACAGTTTTGGACGCGGGTGCCCTCTCCAGTGAGGCACGCTCCCAGCGCGTTTCGTATCTACGCAGCCGACGACGAGGTCCTCGATGTAATTGTCGGCGACGCCTCTACGGCCGGTCACGCCGTATGGTCGAGCGAACACATCAGTGACATCGACGCCGAAGCTGAGATCAGAGCCGCACTCGCAGCTATTCGTGCCGGCGAACAACAATTGGATCGGGCCGTCCTGCAGGCACGCGCAAAACAGTTGTCCTGGGCCAAAATTGGTGCAGCAGCAGAGATGTCGGCCCAGTCCGCTCATGAACGATGGGCACAACGCGCGAAAGAGGCAGCAATATGAGTGGCAGGGAACCGGCTGCCAGTCGTATCACGACGTACCGGCTGCTTCAGGGGTTCAGAGGCAGCGTCGACGATCCCCCATTACGGCAGCGGCCGAGCGGGGAGCCTGAGTGGCACATGTACGACGAAAACGCCGTGCACCTCGCGAGCTTCAAAGGTGATAGCGCCGACGCCGTCAGAAGCGCCATGCGCGCGGTAATAGACCGGGGAGACTTCGGAACCGGCGACTGGTTCCTGGTCGGTTCCGGTGAGTACGAGTTTCGACTCAACAATGTCGGCATCTCCCTCCGGGCGGAAGCATTGCGTCGCCGCGAGGGAATGGATCACGGTGGTGAATGATCCCGAGCTGGCCAAGTTGTCGGAGGCCTCCGAGCTGTGCGGCGTCCCGACCGACATCCTCAAGATGATGGCCACCGACGGCCTACTCCCCCAGGTCGTCCGGGGCAAAGCTGGTCACGTGTACTTTCCACGCAGCGCGATCCCGACGTGGTCTGAATGCGTCGGGCTGCTCAAGGACCAACGCGACCGCCAACTTCGGCGCGCCGCCTCGGCTCTCCGTCGTCTGGACACTGAGCTGGAAGCGGTCCGCAACGACATCACCGAGGCCCGCGAATACCCACAACAGACCCTCGGCATCGATTTGATGAGCTTCGGCCACTGGCCCCACGACCGCGTGGCGTCGTCGCTACGGGGCCAACCGCTCATCGCCGGCGTCCTGGAGCAGTGCACCAGCGAGCGGATGGCGATCACGCGCTACCGCGACGCCTATCTGGACGCCCTCGCATCTGAGGGACGGCAGCCCCGAGAAGACGCACCTTGACCGCCACCCGGCTCAGACCGGTGTCCGGCCCTCCCCCGCTACAGTTGCGATCAGGGAACCGTCAGGAGTGGGCGTGTAGCCGGTGGACGGCGAAAGAGGCAGTGGGACAACCACTCCCCCGACCTCGGCTGCATAGCGGGCGGCTTCGTCTTGTTCGTCATCGGAGTACACCCGCACCGCGGCCGGCTCGCCAGGCACGCGTACCAACAACGTGAAATCAGCGACCGACAGCTCTCCCGTCCGCTTGCGGGGAGTCTGTCGGACGTGCTGGCCGCCACCGTCATCACTCATGGGCCCATTATCGGCGCAGGAACCGGCCGGCCCGGTCCCGCCGGTGACTGAGTCCGGGCCCGAGATGTCTGCGCCGGCCCACGGAGATTGGCTGCGCGTCGCGAACACCGTTGCAGCACTGGGCGAGTTGCACTACACTGCAACTAGAACTGATCTGCGTACCGACTACTTGGCGAAGGGCAGACGATGACGGACGCACTAATCCGGCAGGCGATCAAGGTGCTCAAGGATGTACGCACAGACCGCGGTTTGACGATCGCGCAAGTAGCCGAGGCGATCGGCGTGGACAAAAGCGTGATCAGCCGGTTCGAGAACGAGACGGTCGATCCCCACATCTCGACACTGCTGCGATATGCGAATGCGGTGGGCGCCGACATAAGCATATCTATCCAACCAAGGGCGACGACCGAATGGGACAAGCGGATCTTGCGCGACGTCGATCGTCGGCTGCGCACCAAGCATCCGCAGGGTCTAATTCTCGACGGCCCGAAGGCCGACCAGCAAGCGGCCCGGAAATAGAAACGGAAGAGCACCACCGAATTCTGCCGACTCATTACCCCCGGTGTAGCCCACTCGACATCCTCCAGACTCATGGACACCCGCCGGGGCCCTACTCCCCCAGTTCCGCGGCCGATCTGGCGAGAGCCTGGCACCTGACCGCGAGCTTGGGCCCGCGCCCGCGCTTGAAGGCGGCGTCTGAAATTTCGTGCCCGGGCTGGCAGTAGCCGCGGCTTAGGGTGATAGCAAGCGAAGTGGTTAGACGATCGCTGCGTGTGCCCGGAGGGACAGCATGGACGACGGCTACGGGGCGGCCCGGAAGATGGTGGTGCGCGACGCTACCTCGGGACCAGAGGAACTTCAGCTGGCCACCCCGGTACAGGCAGTGACGCTGGGTAACTTGGCCAGCGGAGAGGGCGGTCCTGCGGTCTGGTGCGCACAACTCGAGCAGCCCATCAAACACCGTATTGGCCAGCCCGCCGATCCCTACCGTTATCAGGCCGACTACCTCGATCGCGACGAGCTCGGACCGTTCTTCTGGGTGTACTTCGTCGCCGTGAAGCCGCACGATGGTGCGACCGTCACCGCGCAGGAGCACAGCGCCGTGGCCGAACTGGCGTATGTGGTCGACCCAAGTCTGGGATACGACACCGTCCTCGACTCAACCAAGGTGGATTGGGTGGGCACGGTAACTGTCGATTTCGCCGCCGAGGAGCCACAGACCGGGCCACAACTGCCGCCGCAGGCGCAGCCGGCGCTACCACCCAGGCCAGAGCTCCCGCCGCTAGATCGGACACATACTCGCACGCCGTCACCTGTTGAGCGGCTAGGTGTCGATGGCACGGAAGTCTCCACTGAGCGCTTCAGGCACGCACTCGACGGTGCGATCGCCACCATAGCTGACCTCACAGGAATGTCACCCAACGACCTTCCCCACCCACAAGAAGTCAAGGCGCACAAGCACTCACGCGCGCGCCGCCGAGACACCGGGGCGGCGCTCTACAGCTTCAAGGACACGGAGTTGCGGTATAGCACGACCGATCCGATTCGCGGCGCGGTGTGGCTGTCGACGACCAATCCCGAGGAAGCGCTGTACTGGATGGTCGACGATGTTGCCCGCTTAGCGGCATTCGCCTGGGCACAACGCTGCCCCGCATCTCGGGTGATGAGCCGCGCCCAAGTCCAGTGGATGCTCGCGGTACCAATGTGGCAGACGCTCGTTGCTGCCCTGAATTCGCAATGGGCGACTGACACCCGTACACGCATCTCAACGCTGCGCCAACACGCTAGACACAACGGTTCCTCACAATCAGCCGAGGGCACTTAGCGGTCCAATGTGCGCGGGACCCCCGCGTCGCAATCCCCTACTCCCCTGGCCCCGCTTAATGCCGTATTGGTCGCCCATCGAAGGCCACAAAGGTACAGTCCCCGCGCGGGAGCGGATCGTAGACGGTTTCCCAGCACAGCCGGCACGTGTACGACCGGTGCGGCCCCAGATCGCTGTCGCTGCAGCTGGCGCATTGCTGGGTTCCGACCAGCACGCGTCCCGGCCCCCGAAGCGGGTGCCCCTGCGGGCACGCCGGCGGAGGACCCGGTTCTTCGTAGCCTCGCCGCGTGCGTTTGAGGGCGGTCACGGCACGCGATCCTAGCGCGACAATCGAACATATGTTCCCATGTCTCACTATGGCGCGGCCTGCCGAAAAAGGAAAGTTGATCAGCGGCCTAATGGGCTGGACACCACACCGACGATTCGGTGCATGCGCACAGAGTCTCCGTCCGTGACGGGGGTTATCCAGTGAGCTCGTCGGCGGCCGCGAGGATCTTGCCGACTATCTCGTGGTGGACCTGGTGGTGGCGTCCGATCGTGCTTGGCCGCGTCCCTGCCGCATGGTCGGCCAAGATGGTGGCGACCACCGCGGGATGCTCCTCCTCCGGCCACCGTCTCATGCGTCCTTTTGTCAGTCCGTCACCGACGATCGTCTCCGCGACTGGCAGCCACTCCTCGATCGCTGCTTGATCAACTCTGCGGCGCGTAGCTGTGCGCCGCAGAGCGTTGTCGGCGTCGTCGCTGTGCGCGCTCGATTGTGCGCGCACGTGCGTACGCACTTGGTCGTTGCCGTTGTGCGGCGCCGCGGAGTTGGGGACGGCCGTCAGTGTGCGCGCTGCGCGGGGCGCGGGTGCGGGTGCGGGTGCGGGCAGGGTCGCGTGCGCGGCCTGCAGTTGTGCGCCGCGCACCACCGTTGATTCGTTGACCTGTGTGCGGCCGCCACCATTTGATGCGGCCTGTGCGGATGTGCGCGGCGCCCGCCTGTCTTCCGCGCGCGGTGGATGGTCGTGCGTCGCGCGGTCTGTATCGGGGGCCGGCCGTTTTCCGGCGGCAACGTCATCTTCCGCGCGTTGCCAGGGCGACGGCGGAATCATCGTGGACAGCGTGTGGGCGTGGCGGACGACCGCCAGCCGAGCAAGCGTGCGATCCCTCATAGCGGGATCATCGGCGACGCCGGCGGCCAGCAGTGCGCGCTCCAGGCGGGCCTGCCGCGACCACGGCCACCGCAGCGGCCGTGACAGCGCGGCCGCCTTGTATGCCTTGCGATCACGGGTGCGCTGGGCGGCATCGCGGCCATCATCGGCCAGGCCGAGCCGCGACAGGCACCGCTCACGCAGCTCGAGGCCGATACGGGCGATGGTGCTGCTGGCATGTTGGTGGCGGGCGCGCAGTTCGAGGCCGAGCCCCAGGTGCAGCATTATCGTTCCCAGCACGGGGCCGAGCAGGATCCGTCCGATGGCCTCCTCCGGGGTGGACATGGCCCATGCCATGTAGCTCATAGCGATGACCATGGCCCACACCATGACGCGAAACGATCCTGGTCGGCCGTGTCGGTGGACGTTTACCGCCATGCCGGCCCCGCACACCACCAGCGCTAGCTCGGCGACGGCGAACATTAAGTACCGTTCGCCGTGCGTGGTGGGGATGTGCAGCACTTGGTCGAAGAACCGCCACGAAGTGTTGGTCGACACCGGAAGTGACGCTGCCGCTGCGGCGTAGCACGCGAACGCTACCCAGGGTGCGCGGGCTTCCCGTTCCGGCGCGATGTCGCGCTCTCTCCGCTGTGCGGGGGGGGACGTGTCCCTGTCCACAGCAGGGACTGTAGGGACGCGCGGATCTTCCAGGGTTTGTCCGGACGGAGCGGGCGTCGTGGTCATGGATTCCCTTCAGAGCGGGGTACCTGATCTCTGCGTGTTGGCTCTCGAAAGCTATTGGGGGTCACGGTTCAATCGGCCAGGTTTCAAGCCTATTCGGGGCCGAGGTGTGCTCCCTGCAGAATTTTGGCCGCGCCCGCGCACCGACGCGCCAGCTCTCAATCGGTGGCGCGGACCGCGCGGGAGGTTGGGGTGTTAGTCAATGCCGGCGGGGATGGTGTGACCTAGCGCCGCTCCCGGGAGTGTGCCGCGCCGAGTTGGTAATTCGGGGAATGGTCGGTCGCGGGGGCGTGTCGATTAAGTGAACGCCGCGATGGTGGTGAGGAATCGGGCCCGGCGAAAGGGGCTGCGGGCTAAACCAGTTCAGTTCGTGGCATGTGGGAGAGGCGCGCCTGAATCGTAACAGGGCCAAGGGATTTCATGCGCGTGTGCCGACTTCGATGTTTCCGGATTCTCTCCGCCAGCAGCAGGGGAACATGAGGGCGTGTTCCCCGCCACTTTGCGTCGAGAAACAGGGGTCAACGGGGAAGCGGCGTAGCTCGAGAGTTGTCGGCGCCGCGCCTGCCGGCCCCGGCCGCCGCCGGCTATGCCACGCGCGCGGCTTTGGTGAAGATGTGCGGGTACTTCTCGACCAGGGCATCGAACGCGAGTTCTGCCATATCGGCGTCCTGCTCTTCGGCGAACTCTTTGAAGTCGGAATGCTCTTCAGGCAGCAGCCGGAGGCCGAGCATCTTCGTTCGCTGCCTCGTCTCAGAGTGCGGCTTCTGTGAAACGCCCACTGGCTGTCCCTTTCGCCCGGTGCTGGCAACGTGTGCGGATGCTCATAGTGTACAAAATGCTGCTCGTTTTGCCTATTGTGTGGGTCAACCGTGTCGCGGTCCGGCGGTAACCTGAAGGCGGCGATTTGAGCATTTTGGTCATCATGTAGGCCTCGGGAGTGGATTGTGGCTGCTGTGAGCGGGTGGAAGTATCCGCCGGCAGGCGTGCCGGTCGAAGCGGATCCGGACCGCAAGCACATCCCGCTGAGCGCGGCCGCCGAGCGCGTCGGTGCTGACCGGCGCACACTGCTGGCTGCCATCAAGCGGGGCGACGTTTCGGGTTGGGCAAGACCTGGGCCCGGCCATTTGCGGTGGTATGTCTACGAGGACTCGCTGCCGTCGGCGCGAGACGACGACACCGTTGGCCGGCTCAACAGGCTGGAGGCCGACAATGAGCGGCTGCGGGCACAGATTGCAGACCTACAGGCACCACGCCCCGAGGCTGCGGGTTCAGACAGCACGGAAGCCCTGGTCGCGGATTTGCGTGCTCGCCTGGTGAGGTCAGAGGAGGCGAATCTGCTTCTGCTCGCGGCGCATGCCGACCTTGCCGCGGCCGCGGACAAGTACCGCCAGGCGTTGGCGCAATACATGACGCCTGGTCACATCGGAGAACTGACTGAGGGGCCGTTAGCAGGCCGGTGAGTCCCGCGGGGACCCTGCTGGCCCCCACTCCCCCACCCGGTGAACCTCCTCCGGGCCGGCGTGTTCGTCAGTCCGGGCTTGTCAGGAATCCCGGCGACCCGGCAGGAAGGCATTGAGAGCAGGGGCGATCCACGTGCTGCGTGTATCAAAGCCCAGCTCTGCCCCAATGCGGTCGATGACCTGCTCTTGCTCGGCTGTTGGGCTGAAGCTGATCTGCACGCTGCCGCCTCCGAGGAAGCGGATTGCGCTCGGGTCTGCCGGGAACAGCGGATTGACCGGGGCAGTGCTGACCGTGGAATGTTTGATGATTTCCGGCAGTTCACTGTGCTTCGCGCTGATGGACTCAAGGACAACCTGCAGGTTGGTCGCCTTGTGCTTGTGCCGGTAGGCCTCGAATCTGGCGTTGACGCCTGGGCTTACGTACACCGCAGTGACCGGTTTGGTTCGGGTGCGCGGCCGGCCTGGGCGGCGGCTGCCACGCCCCGTGGCGGGTGCGTCAGGCACCGGCCCAGCGGCTCTGATGGGCGTTGGAACGGCACCTTGTTCTGCCTGCGGATCACCGTGTGTGTGGCGGGAGCGGGGCGCCGACGGTGCGCTCTCCCCCACCAGGTCAGCCTCGCCCACGAAGGCCTGATGCGGCCCGCCGGGCTTGTCCACGCAAGTGCTCTCGTCGCCGTCAGCGTGAGGGCTGCGCCGAAAGCGGTTGATGCCCAGACGAATTCAGCACATCTGAAACTGCGTGGGCTTCCGATTTGATGTCACAGGGGCCAGTTTTCCGCGGAAAACTGGCCCTGTCCACGCTATTTCAGCAGCTTCCTTAAGTGGCTGACCAGCGTTTTGGCTCCTGTTTCGCCAAGCTGGTCGCGCAACGCAACCGCCAAGGCGTTCGGCTCTGTTTCGAACTTGCGCAGTGCCCTGGCCACGGAGCGTCCCTGGGGCGCGGTCGCCTCGCCGCGCGGCGACGAATCCGCACTCCCCTCCCCCGGTTCAGGGTTCGAATCGTCACGAGGTCTGTGTCGGTCGCTGGCCGCGTTCCACCGGGCTACCTGCTGTTCAAGCGGCACTCGCGCAAGTGAACGTGCCTCCCGAATCGCCAGATCTCCCCTACGAGTGGCTTCCTGGAGATCCGGTGCCAGCTTCAGGAGCGCTCGCCGGTGCGAGACCCACGTCTTACTCTTTCGGAGAT
This sequence comes from Mycobacteriaceae bacterium, assembly GCA_019749805.1. GTDB lineage: Bacteria > Actinomycetota > Actinomycetes > Mycobacteriales > Mycobacteriaceae > Mycobacterium. Next base: position 8,233 of record JAIEPH010000088.1, read on the forward strand.
GCTCAGCCGCAGCGTCAGCGCTGCCGTACTCCTCTACGAGGCTCTCAACGGCCTTGGCTTCTTCGATCACATCGAATCCGGAACGGTCGACGTTCTCGGAAATGATCGCGGTGAGCAGTGTTGCACGGTCCTGGGCGAGCTCGTCCTTGACCACAATATCGAGCTCGGGCCGACCGAACTTCTGCGCGGCCGCCAGCCGGCGGTTACCGATGATGACGACCCACCGGGCCGAAATGTTGGCATCGGGGTAGAGGTTCTGAAATGCGCCCCGCGTGACGGCGACCACCGGCTGCAGCTGGAACTCAACGATCGAGGACAGCTCCTCCAGGTCGCCGAACGAATCGCGGGGGTTGTATGGGTTGCCCACCAGATCTCGTAGCACCACCGATCGGGACGACCCGGACCGCGGCGCGACCACCGGTGCATGCGCCTTTCCGTCAACGGACGAATTGTCGCCCACAGCGTCAACGAGCGCATCGAAAGTCTTCACGCCGCCGCGTCCCATCATCGAGCTCCTACCGTGTTCAGTTCATCTGCGAGGTTGTAGAAGTCCGCCGCAGCGTTGGCCGCCGAGCCCCTCTTTTTGTACTGGGTGACGACGATGCCCTCATTCGAGGCATTCGTGTGAATCTTGTAGTGCCGCACCACCGTCTCGGCTAACGGCCAGCCCTGTGCGCGGATGAACTTCTGCGTTTGATCCAACCAGTGTTCACCATCGCGGGGGTCCCAGTCGTTGATGAAGACCCGGTAGGGGATATTGCGCGGTTCGAGGAGTTTGCGGATCGTGCGCGCGGTCGGGTCGAAGCACATGGGCGCAGGCAGCATCGGCACGATCGCTTCGTCGGTGACATCCAAGACGGTCCTCAGCGCATCTGCGGCGTATCCGTCGCCGAGACCGTCTCCAGAGCTATCCGGGTCGAGATCGAACCAACCTGCGGTATCCACGTACACCTCAACGATGCCCGGGAGATTGTTGAGCTGCCGTAGCCATTCGAGAGGATCGTCGTGCGCTTGAATGAGGTGGAAGGGCAGTGAGTCGACCCGGTTCGCCCACCATTTCGCGGACCCCTGTGGGTCGATGGAGACCGCAGCGACCGGCGAGAAAGCGTCTGGGTCGAGGTCGGCGGTCAGCTTCTGGGCTCGTATCGCCGCCAGATGGACGACGGCTGTGCTCTTGCCGACACCGCCCTTTTGGTTCAGAACAATGACAACTTTAGTCATGGGGGAGAGGACCCTTTGTGTGGTTCGGCCGCGACCGCGACCTACTCTGGGAACAGACCTCCAAAGAGTACGTGGCAGAGGCTACCGCCAACCCCCCGACACGCTGAATTCTGTGTTACATCTCGCCAGTTTTCCGCGGAAAACTGCAAGGCTCGAGGACGGAACATGGAAGCGGCCCTGCCGCGTCGCGGGTACTAGACCTGCATCCGAATTGCTCTGACCTGCAGTGATGGTCCGGCGCTGGACCAGTTTTCCGCGGAAAACTGCGTCAGGCCAGTCGTTGGATTGGACTCGAAACTGTCCGGAATTGTGCCGGCGCGTCGGCGGGCGTGTTTCGCAGCCATCGCGCATCTCCGACCTGTGCTGGGACGCGTATTCGCATTCGTTGATGTGCAGAAAGGTCTGATCGCAACAAGGGGCGTCATGGAGACCGAGTCGGTGTTTCGTGCTCGCGGCGGTGCCGCGCCGTGCTGGGCCCCGGCGGCGGTAGAGCGATGGGCGGCTAGCTGTTCGAAAGCCCGAGGTCGCTTCTCGGACCGCAAGGGCGCCGACAGCATCGCGCCGAGCTCCACGTGGTGGGGGGAACGGTGAGTGGGCGCACTTGGGAGCCGGGCCACATCGCTGGCGCCTGTGAGGCGGAAGCGTCGCTGAACCCGCCCGATAAGTGCCGACACCGTGTAGCCGGTACGTGGCTCGTTGTGCGATCCGCGTTCACCCGAGCCATTGCGGGGAGGGCGGCGTGATACGCCGACTTCGTTTGCCTGATGGCCGTATGGGGCACACAGCGTTAGGTGCACTAGCAAGCGAATGCGGCGTTGAGGAGATACAAAGTGGGGATCGCGGCAGGCCGGCCCAGCCAGACCACGATCAGCCCAGCTGCGCGGTCCCCGTTAGCCGAGGCTCAATGCCGCCAACGTTTAGTCCAAAGGTCGACACTTTGTTCGACGAACTCAACGCAGGATCGAGGGTTGACCTGGATGAGCAGGCAGTGCGGGTGAACGTGTCGCACACGCCTTCGAGGGGCAAGCGGGACGCGCCCTTGGCGCAGGAAGCGAGCACGGGAGCGGGGCTAAGATTTCGCCGCAGTCACACGGGCAGGGATCTGACCGCAGGCGCGACGCTTACCACCGACGGATCTCCGATGGCAATCTCAGAAACCGGCCGCCGCGGGGGCACATCGACAGGCGCAAACGTGTCCAGTGGCGTCGTTCTAGGAATCCATCGAACTTGTCACCGTGGTTCTCCGTCGACCTGGGGTTCCTCGGCAACTTGCCACTGCAAGATTCTCACTAAGGTGTCGGAATCGTCAGATCCAGAGGGCCGGAGTACGCCCCGCCCTGGGCGTTCCGGTCTCGACGCCGCTGGCCGACACGTTAGTGAGAAAACGACAAGTTAATCGCGTTCCTACAGTCGTTGTAGGAATTCACTCATCTTGTCGGTTGAGCACCGCTGTGACCTGGGCTTTGTCATTAGCGTGTCGGTGACCGATTGTCACTAACGTGTCCAAATCCTCAACCGGTGCACCGGCGGCCACCCCCGTGACCTGCGGTTTGCCTCCCCAGGCGCCGCGGCGTGGACACGAAAGTGGGAAAAGCACAAGTTGATGCGATTCCTACAACAGTCGTCGTGACCGCGCCGTGCCTAATCCGTTACTTATCTGTCAGTGAAATACTGACGCCGTGGCGACCCGACCCAAAGTACATCGAGCCGAGCTCTCCCGAGCCATTGCGAGCATCACGAATCGGCGAGTGAAAGTGGACGATCGGCACCGGGAGAAGCTGTCCGATGATCCGCGCGAAGTGCTGGACTACCTGCAGCGATACAGCGGGCCGGACATCCCGAGGTGGGTACGGCAGGCTGACGTCTGCGATTCGCTGACACTCCTTAACTGGCTCTGGTGGGAGGACAGACGCCGAGAACTACGCGTTCTCAAGACTGGGCGCGATCTGGGTCTGTTCCTTAGCCAACTGGGCGCCCAGGTCGGCGTCGGCAAGCAAGGCGTGCTCGATCGCATCGACAGGCTTGAGGCTCTGCTGTGCTACGACCGGCCGGACGAGCAACTTATCCGATCGGCACGGCAGGCGGAGCGGGAGAAACGTGCTCGCCGCTCGGGCGAGGTTGCCTGGCTGGATGCGCAACGAGAGACGGTGCTGGCGGTGATCGCCGGGCTGGTTGGTCGGGCCGACCGTTACGTGAAGGAGGGCGATGATCGGGATTGGCTCGATGAGCTGGCGATCGACGGCCGCGAGGAGAATCTGATGCCAGAGACAATGACCATCCTCGGTCTGGCGACCGGGGAGCTGCGGACGGCGCGAGCAGTTCTCGAACTGGATAGCACCCGCCCGCACGCTGTGCACACGCTGCTAGCTCGCGCCGATGCTCTGCGTAGCCAGTTCGCTGAGTTGGGGGCGAAAGGTCGTCCGGAGCGAGGCGCTGCCTGACCAAGCCGCCGCGGCGATGCACGGTGCTACTGGTATCGCCCCGGGGGCGGTCACACCCCACTTGGAGTTGTTTCAGTCGACGACCTCCTACCTACTACCCGCGTAGCCTGGTGGCCGCTGCAACTAGCCGTAGCCCAGTCCCAGCACCTCACCACAACGACCGGATCGGCCGTGTCGGGCACGCCGCATCATCGTCGTGAATCAGACAGCCATCGCGCCACCCCGAGGGTGGCACAGCCCGTCAAGGCCGGGTAAGAGAAGTCGGCGGTTGGGGCGGACAAGGAGCACTGGGCTCTGTACGCGTTAGAGGGCTTTCCGTGTGAAATCGGCACCAGCTGAACAGATTCGGCTACCTCCGTCGAGGTAAACCCACTGGGCTTGCCGCCAAAAGAGTTTGGTGTAGGCCGGATCGTATGGCGGCCGCACGACGATCCCCAGGCGTACGAGGAATTGCGGTTCTGCGGCGGCGAGGATGGCTGCACAGGGGCGGCAGACGGCGTATACGTCGCTGGCGCGCTGCAGGGTCCATGCGTCCAGCCCAGGTACGCGGCTGCCGAGGGTGTCGAAGGTCAGGCGGCAGTGCGGTGTCATGATTTCGCAGTGCCCCGACGCCCGGGCCATGACGGTTGCGAGGACTGCGTTCACTCGTCCCGTGGGGGAGGCGTTGGTGGAGCGGGGGATCGCCAGCGGTTCAGGCGCAGGGTGGGCAAGGTCGGCCGTCGCCTGCGAGGGGCAGTGTGCGATGGCGAGCAGTTGGGGCTCGACGTCGCTCGGGTTGCCGTCGATAAAGATGCCTGCCCACATGCCAAACGACGCTCTGACGCGCATAGCTTCACCGGCGCACCATTGCCGTAGCGGGCAGGACAGGCATTCACGAAGAGCGTGAGTGGTGTTCGACTTGTCGAACCAGCGTTCAGGATCTGCGGCGCACGCGGGTGGCGACTGGGGGAGTGGGGTGCTCATCGCGGCCCGGGTTCTGGCTTATCTGCTCGGCGCTGCCGCATCCGCAGCAGTGCGTCCTCGAGCTCCTTGCGGGCCGCCGCGTGACCAGGCCCGTTAAGCGCCGCCCTGCCGGCCTCTCGTGCTCGCCGGTGGCTTTCTCGTTCGGCGACGTTTGCGGCGATCCGGGCGCGGTCTGCGGCCAGCTGTGCGGCTTCGCGCGCTTCGTCTAGAACCGCAGGGCGCTCGCCGAGATTTTCGTGCCACTTCAGGATGTGGCCGAGCAGCCCAGCGGGCTTGTGTGGGCTGTCGGGAACCCAGTTGCCAACCCCGATGTAGTCCCTGATCAGCTGATTGACGTCTCTGGGTGTCCAGTTATGGCGCTCCGCCGCGGCCAGTAAGCGCGCCCAGGGCTGGGTTGTCCGATAGCGACGGGCCCATGGTGGACTTTGTGGGTCCAGCACCCACTGTCTGGCGAGCCGAGCCCCGGCTTCGGGGCTGTGGCGTCGCGTAGCGGCGCTCCGACCGACGCCTTGGCGGCGGCTGTGGGTAGTAAGTTCATTCTTAACAGAAGGTTTAAGACTTAAAAGAGACCCTCCGGGATGGGGTGACAGCTGTGGAAATCGGCTGTCGTGCAGGACCCATACCGATGCCCAGCCCCGACGCCGATCACCGACGCGCCAGCTGGCCATGCGCTCATTGCGGGTGCGCTGCCGACCTCGCAGGACTTCGGTGGCCACACCCAAGAGCCGCAGCGCGGTGGAGGCGCGTTGGACTGTGCGGACGCTGACGCCCGCGCAGGCTGCCAGCGTGGCGTTGCTGGGGCGGCACTCGCGGCCGGTGCGGTGGTCCGCGTGTTGGGCCCGCGCTGCGGCGACCCGTATGAGCGTTTTCAGGCTGATTGGGTTGCCGGGCATGGCCGGGCGAACGTGAGTGGCGTAGCGCAGCGCGTAAGCCACTGGGACGGTCTCTTGTGCCCACCGTTGGGCGCCGCCCGACCAGCACGGTATGCCGGCCCAGGGCATGTCACCGAGGTCCAGGCGGATGGCGGCGACTGTCGGGTTGTAGCAGTGCCCCGCCGCCCGCAGGATCCATAGAGGTGCTGTCCGGGCCGTTCCGGCTCGTGGCCTCAAGTGGGTGCAGCCGCGGTAGGGCATGGCGCGGTGCTCGACTGGTTTGTCACGATTGCTGCACAGCTCTAGAACTGCAGACGGGCGTGCGCTACCGTGGAATGTGTCCGTCAAGACAATCCCTTCGGGGTAGGTGCGCAAGCACCTGAGTCGAGCGCCAACTCGACTCACCGCATTCGGCTCTCGGCAGCTTGCCGAGGGCCGAATTGGTTTGCGGGCGTTGGGTGTTTGCGCTTATTCAGTTCGGATTAGCGGCAGCCAAGAGCGCCGCTAGTTAGGCGTGGTGGGCGGCCTCCTTAGGGTCGATGTACTCGTGGGTGATGCCGGATGTGGGCACCAACTTGCCGATGCGACGGTTTAACCGTCGGGTATGGCTCCGCGTGCAGGGGCGCGAAGTGGCTGGCATGGCCTTAGCATGCCGTTGCGCAAGTGAAAGCTGAGGTTGACACGCCGACATACGGTTAAACCGTTTTCCACGTGGGCCGCGTCTCGGTGCCGTTCTCACGGGCTGGTCGGGCGGTCATCAGTCGTCGGCCAGATTGCTCTGCTGTGGCCGTCTGCGTGCCATGTGCAGGATTTCCCGCCATGGCGTACCGGTGCTTCGCACAGTTGGGTTTCGTGTCGGGGACAGCCACGGTCGTAGCGGTGTACCGCCTCGATGAGGCTGGGGTGTGCAGCCACATCGAGCACGATGGTGCCGGTAATGCCGTGGTAGTGCTGTGCACCCGAGGGTATCCCGAGTCCCGCTAATTCTGTTGCCAGGAAGGGGAGTTCGTCGGGCGGCAGCGCGTTCAGTGGTGGACTGTATGCGCTGATTCCCCAGTGCACATCGAGTAGGTCCACGACGATCAGGGGTTTACCGTTCGTACTGATCGGCAGGAACCGCAGTGTGCGCTCGGCGGTGATGAGTTTGGCGCCGCGGCGTTCGACAATAGCGTCTGGTGGCTGCTCGGTGGCGTAGAGCCATCGCAAGCCCGACCGCAGGGGTTTCTCAAGCCTCGGTGGCACTGCGGTGAGGATGGTCGTCATGGTCGTCTACCTTCCATGGCTGATGGGATCTGATGGGATAGCGCCGGTTGGCGTGTTATCGGTTGTGCGCGAGCCGGATTCGTTGACGTCGCATACCTGGCGGGGGCCAGACCAGCGGGCGGCCGGGCTGACGGCCGGTGACGCCGGGCGTGCTCAAGGCCGACGAACTGCCGATAGATGTGCTGGTGGACCACGGGATCGCAGCGGTCACGACCAGCAACGGGTAAGTCGGGTAGCGCCTGACAGATCTGGGCGTTGCTCACCGGTGCGGCCGCCTCACGTAGCGCCGCAATCGCGGCCTCGCAAAGCGCGTCTCGGCTCCGGCGGTGGTTGCCCATGATCGCCCCGCCGGTGCTAGTCGGCGGCGTCGGGCTCGTCTGCGACATTGAAGCCACCGTGGGCAGCCAGTGATCGAAGTTGGCGCAGCGCGAACTTACGGCCTCGACCCTCTTTGGGAATGTTGACCCCCGACCACATGCCCTCTGCGCCGGGTGTGTCGAGCGCGTCCTTGGCGCACTGCCAGCGCCGCGGGCAGCCACGGCATAGGGCCTTCAACTCCGGGTCGTCACCGCCGGCGGCCCAACGGTCGGGGTCGGAAATGCATGGCTGGGTGCTGCTGCGCACCGTTGGTCGTTCGAGTGTCACCGTCACCGTCGCTCCTCCCACTGAGCTGATCGAATGACCCGAACTTTAGCACCTAAATTTAGCGGTGCACTATCTAGCGCTAAATTTCAATGGTGAAGTTTCACGCCCTCACGCCGGCGGAGTGCCCCCTATCGTTAGCGCGCACTTCACTGGATTTGAGGCAGGATGTGCCTTGCGATGTTCCGAAACCGTGATAACCGCTGGTTACACTGGCGCGGTGGAGGACGGCGCAGCAGACGAGGGCATTGCCCGCGCGGGTGCCGCTGTCGCAGCTCGCCGCCGTGAATTGGGCATCTCGCAGCGTGAACTGGCGCGCCGAAAAATTGTCACCGCCCCGGCGCTGATCCATTTCGAGAAAGGCCGGTCGTGGCCCCGGGAGCGCACAAGGCACACGCTTGAGGAACTTTTGCAGTGGCCGGCGGGAACGATAGCGCGCATTCGGGCAGGCGCGCCGGCCGATGAAGTGGTCACGGACTCTGCTGACAGCTCCGAGAGCGCGGTGCTCGTGGCCGACGCGCTCAAGCTGACCCTCACCCGTTTCGACACCGCGATCGACGATCTGCCGCCGCCGTCGTCGCCGGACTTCGTTCGGCGCGCGTCGACGATCCTGGCCGACCTGCGCAAGTTGGAGGCCCTCGCCGCGCGAGCGATGCGTCACAGTCAGGGGTCACCTGCCGAGGTGGTCAAGTCGCTGGGGTTGATCCGAGGCCGCTACGACGAACTGATGCTCAAGGCCGCGGCGCATCCGGGCGCCTCAGTGGGCCAACGGCTGTACGCGGCGCGGCGGCGGGCGAATCTGAGCGCCGGTGAGGCCGCCGCGGTGGGTGGGCTCTCGGCCCAGCTCGTGGAGTCTGTGGAGGCGGGCCAGCTGCTCGACCCCGGCAACACGGAGCGTGTGGAGGCGCTGATCAGCGATCTTGTCGGCCAGTGACGCAGCGCTGCAATTTGTGCAGGCCGCCCCCGCCGAAGCATTGAAAATGAAGAGATGAGAACACATTTGGCGACGGTGCTGTTGCTCGCGGCGGTGGCGGCAACGCCGGTATCGGCGTGCGCTGCGCCAGTTGAGGCAGCACCTGCCACCGCGACGGTGCTGCGTGTCGTTGACGGCGACACCGTCGACGTCGTCGATGATGTCCGGGGCCGGCTGCGGGTGCGCATCCTGGGTATCGACACCCCGGAGACAAAACGCCCGGGCTACACCGAGGCGTGCTGGGGCAGGCAGGCGACGGAGTTCGCTGCCTCCACTCTGCTCAACCAACGGGTCTCCTTGATCGCTGATGCCAGCCAGGATGCGCACGACCGCTACGGCCGCACGCTGGCCTACGTCCAGACCGCCGGTGGGGACTTCTCGGTGATGGCGGCGGCCGCCGGGGCGGGGCGGGCCTATGTTTTCGACCCGGCCAGCCCGCCGCAACGCGCGGGTGAGATCGCCGCGGCCGAGGCGTCAGCCCGGCAGGCAAGCCGAGGCTTGTGGGGCCCGCCGTGCTTCGGCAACACCGAAACCCTGCCGCGGTAGAAGGTTTGGGCCGCCCGCCGATTTTGTGTCCGGGGGGTGCTGCGGGGTCGCTGATACTGGTTTCGTGTCGGTTGGCGCGGTGGTGCAGCAGGTAGGTGAGGTGCTGGGCCGTGCGCACTCGCTGTTCGGTGATCCACCGGCATCCGGTCAGGGCCCGGCCTCGGGCTCGGTGCTCAAGCTCTCCGGCGCCGGGGAGCTGGTGCGCTCGGGGCAGGCGCAGATGGCGCCGCTGTCGGGGCAGCTGGCCACCAACTACTCCACCTTCGCCGGGGGAGCGGGCCCCGCGCTGGACACTCTGGCCGGCACCGACCGTGCGCTGAGCACCCAGCTCGACGAGGCCGCCCGCTCAGACCGCACCGGCCGCACCAGCTCCGGGGGCGTGGTCAACGGCGCGGCCGCCGACACCAACGGCCTGGCCCCGTTCACCAACACCCCCGCCGGCCAGAAAGCCCTTCTGGTGGCACTGCGCAACCGCGTGGCCCAACAACAACAAGTCGTGCAGGCCTACAAAACCCGCAGCGCGCGCATGGCAGCGCTGATGCGTTCGATGCGTTATGCCGGCGGCTCCCCGGTGGGAGGGGGTACACCGTTCGGCGGCGGCGGGATGGGCATGCCGATGGGCTCCTCACGGGGAGGCGGTTTTCCCAACTTCAACATTCCGCAGCTGGCCAGGGCCGCCAATCTGAGCGGGCAACTTAACTCGGGGCGTCGCCCACTGGCGGACCGCTATGCAGGAATGCGTGTGCGCCCCAGTGATATTCCTGCTACACCGGGGGCTGCAACGATCGGGGCCGCGATCAACCGGGCCCTCGACATCAAAGGCATTACCAACCCGCGGGCCCGACGGAATTGGGAGACCGGGATGATGGTGGTCTCCGCACGCGAGTCCGGCCACAATCCGAAAGCCACAAATAACTGGGATTCCAACGCCGCCAAGGGAACTCCTTCGCAGGGCGCATTCCAGTTCATCGAGCCGACGTTTCGGGCGTACCACGAGCCGGGCACCTCACCGTTTCTGCGTGACCCGGTGGCGCAAGCAACCGCGTTCGTCAACTACGCGATGGGCCGCTACGGGGTCTCTGCTGACGGCTCGGATCTGGCGGCCAGAATTCAGCAGGCCGACCCGACCCGCCCACCGAAGGGCTACTAAAACCGCCGCGGCCGAAAAATTATTATTATTGTGTCCGGGGGGTGCTGCGGGGTCGCTGATACTGGTTTCGTGTCGGTTGGCGCGGTGGTGCAGCAGGTAGGTGAGGTGCTGGGCCGTGCGCACTCGCTGTTCGGTGATCCACCGGCATCCGGTCAGGGCCCGGCCTCGGGCTCGGTGCTCAAGCTCTCCGGCGCCGGGGAGCTGGTGCGCTCGGGGCAGGCGCAGATGGCGCCGCTGTCGGGGCAGCTGGCCACCAACTACTCCACCTTCGCCGGGGGAGCGGGCCCCGCGCTGGACACTCTGGCCGGCACCGACCGTGCGCTGAGCACCCAGCTCGACGAGGCCGCCCGCTCAGACCGCACCGGCCGCACCAGCTCCGGGGGCGTGGTCAACGGCGCGGCCGCCGACACCAACGGCCTGGCCCCGTTCACCAACACCCCCGCCGGCCAGAAAGCCCTTCTGGTGGCACTGCGCAACCGCGTGGCCCAACAACAACAAGTCGTGCAGGCCTACAAAACCCGCGACGCGCAGATGGCTGCCATGCTGCGGTCGATGGCCTACGGCGGCCGCAACGGCGTGGGCGGCGGCGGAGGCTCGCCGTCCGGCGGCGGTGGCGGGATGGGCATGCCGAGTATGGGCTCACCGTTGAGCGGCTTGCAGGGGCTCTCCGGACTGTCTGGGCTGGGCGGAGCCGGCGGCGGTAGCCGCATGATGTCAGGCACGGGATCTGGCGGCCTGCCACAAGGGCCGCTGAATCCCGGCAATATCGTCGCGCGGGCTATTCAGGGCCAGCTGCCTCCGGGGAAGGCTTCCGAGAAGGGGTTGCAGAAGTTCAGCGTGATCACGAATCGCGCTGTGTCCGCGGCGTTTCCGCAAATCAGGGAAATCGGCGGTGTGCGCCCCGATTCGTTGAAGTGGCACCCGAACGGGTTAGCGCTGGACGTCATGATCCCCAACTGGAACACCCCGCAAGGCAAGGCGCTGGGTGATCAGGTGTTGTCGTTCGTGATGACCAACAAAGAAGCACTCGGCGTCGATCACGCGATCTGGCGCCAGGTAATGTATTACGGGCCCGGCGGCGGCGAAGGCATGGGAAGCCGCGGAGGTGCCACCGCCAACCATTTCGACCACGTGCACATCGCCACCAAGGGTGGCGGCTACCTGCGCGTCTAACTCGTCGCGGCCTCGGCGCTCCCGCACCAAAAATCGTGCACGAGGCCCTATATGGGCGGCGTTAGGCTCGATGAGTCAATCCAAAAAGGAAGGTCAGACATGTGTGGATGCCACGGCACGGAGGGGCCGGACCCCACGTTGGTCCAACAAACCAGCGATGTGCTGGGCCTGGTCACCCGCGCCCGAAAGGTGTTCGGCGGTGACTCCACCCCTGAGCGGCCGCCGACGTTTGCCGCGCCGCGTGATCTCGAAGAGGCAATCTCTAATGACCGCTTCTGATTTGAGCGGTCCGCACGCACAGCCCGGCTCAATGACGCTGGGGCATAGGAGTTCACGGTGACCGATGCCCGAAAGTTCGACGAACTGGTGTCCTGGCACGCCAAGCCGGTGGCCGGTTTCGGCATGGGTTGGGATCCGGGCTGGCGCCCGGACGGGGGAGCGTTCACCCGCAACATCAGCCCTTCTGACCCGTACTGGAACACGGTGCTGGACAAGGCGCAGGCCGCCTACGGCGATCCTGGTATGCGGTTCAACACTTCTGATCCCAGCGCCGACCGCTACCTGGTGTTCAACGATGGCACGCGGGTGCCCACTGATGGCTCGTTGGCTTACCGCGACAACGGCAACACCTATGTGATGAACAACGACGGCTCGGTGTCGCTGTTGGGCGGTGACGGCAAGACGGGCCAGCCCTTCTTTCCCGAGTTCCGGCGCAACGAGGCCGGCCAGTACGTTCCGGTCGATGGCCAGGGCCGGCAGGTAGCGCCGCTGGCTGCCTCCTACGTCGATGACCCGGCCACGGGTAAACGCACTTACTACAACACCAATGGTGACGTCGTGGGCACCGAGCAGCGGCCCGATACGGCACCGCCGGGAAGCCAGCCCGGCGTGCAGACCGATGAGCAGCAATCGGGACGCACCGCCGACGCCGTGCGCAAGCTGCACGACGAAATGAAGGACCGCTACAGCCAACTCAGTGAGGCGGAGGGCAAGCTGTCCGAGGCGATGCTGACTGCCCGGACTACGACCGCCGAGGGACAGCAGAAGCTCAACGGAATCCAGCAGAAGATCATCGAGGCAGTCAACAACCCGGCGATGTCTCTGGATACCCCTGCCGGGGAACAAGCGTTTTTGAAGTTTCTGCGCAGCCAGGTCGCCGAGATCGGCGAGGTCCTCAAATCGGGCACCCTGACCGCCGAGGACCAAGCCAAAGCGGCGTCGGCGCTGGCCGCCTTGTATGACATGGACGGCGCCTCACCCGAAACAGGCGAGAACCCCTCCGATCCCAACGCCCAACCAGGGGCCCCGGCTTCGTCCCCCGCAGCGGCCCCGGCGGCCGCAGATCCCGCGCTCACCGATCTTGGCTTGGGCCCGATGGAGCCGATGCCGGATCCGATGATGTCGGATCTGGGAATGGGCGGACCCCTTGGCGCCGATCCGTTGGCCGGGCTGGCTTCAGCGCTGCCGGCCGCGATGGGCGCCTTCCCGCCCGGTGGCGGCCTCGGAGGCGGCAGCCCCCTCGATGCCCTCACCGGAGCAGCGGCACCACTGGCCGGGCTGGCCTCCCAGCTCGGCGAGCAGGCCCGCCGCGAAGAGCCGGACCCGGGCGAGGAGACAGACAAGAACAACGACGACAAGCTCGGCGAGGATGAGGAGAAGGACGAGGCCCCCGTGCCCGGGGAAACACCGCCACCGGCGACGACGCCGCAATCGGGCACACCTCCAGAACCCACGCCTGCGGGCACGCCCGGCGAGGGCGCTCCACCTGCGGCGCCGGGTCCACCACCGCCGCCGCCCACGACGATCACGCTGCCCGACGGGTCCACCGCCAACGCGCGCACCCCGGAACTGGCCCAGGCCGTCAAGGCACATCTGGACGGCAAACCGCTCGACGAAGCGTTCCGCGAGCAGCACTTCGAGCTGCCTCCACCAGGGACACCGGTCACCAACCCCGTCGACCCGTCGCGCCTATCGGCCGGCATGCTCGGCATGTTCAAAGATCACTACGAGGTAGCACTGAGCTCGGTAAAGGGCCTGCAAGACGGGCAGGTGGTTCCGCTGTCCTCGATCGCGGCCAGCCCCGACTTCCTGGGCTGGGTCGATCCCAGCGCGATCGGTGCACCCGCCCCCACCCCGGCGCCCGTACCTGTGCCAGCACCACCCACACCGGTACCCACCGACACGACCAACCCGGCACCTCTGGCCAGCGCGCCGGTGCCAACCCCTACCGGATAACCCCGGCCGCATGACGGCGCGGGTGAAAATCGCGACAATGCCCTAGGTAAAGGAGCTGAGAATGACCAACCCGATTCACATCGACCCTGAGGTGATGCGCACCGTCGCCAACCAGCACGACGACGTCGCCGACCAAATCGCCCCCGCCCGGGAAGCCAGCAGCGAGATCCTCGCCGCGGTGGGCACCTTCGGCCCGATCATGCACCAGTTCAAATCAGCGGTGTCGGACCTGATGGTCAACCGCGACGCTGCATTGCTCAACCATGAGCACACCCACCGCGACGCCGCGATCGGCCTGCGCCGCGAAGCGGCCAACTTCGTCACCCGTGACGAGATCAACGCAGAGAACCTCCGAGTTGACCAGCAATGATGCCCTGCCGCTAAGCGAGCAGGCGTTCCTCGCCAGGACCCCAGACGATGCGGTCCTGGTCAGAGTCGCCGTCAAGGGTTCCATCCTGGGCGTTCAGCTGGAACCCAAGGCGATGCGCGACAACATGCACGAGTTAGCTCAGCGAATCGTGACCTGCGCCGACGTGGCGTATCTTCAGGGTCAGGTGGCACTGCGCGAGCAGATGGAGCAAGCCAAGCTCGACCCCGTCTGTTACGCAGATTTCCCCACCGAGAGGGATCTGGCCGCCGCACGTGACCGACTGAGGACCTTGTAGACCATGGTTTCTGTTGACCCGAGCGGGCTGGTCTCGGCAGCGCAACGGATCACCGCCGCACTGTCGGAACTGTCCGCAGCCAACCCCGAGCACCCTGCGCTGGCCGCCGACCCGGCCTCAGTGGGCGCCGCTGGCCGACTCACGACCGCGGGCACCACCTTGGCCAGCGTGCTCGCCGAACAGGCGGCGGGACTGGCGGCCACCGCCGCGCAACTGGGTAACGTCGCGGCGGGCTTCACCGCCAAGGACGCCGCCAACGCAGCCAAGATCTCCAAGCTGAGCACCAGCAGTGAGGGCACCTCGGTATCGGGCTGGGCGCCACCCTCACCGCCGGTGGCTCCCGACGCACGCCCCATCCTCGCCCCTCCACCGGCTGCCCCCGCCGAGGTGATCTCCAACGCGGTGCACTCCGGCGACGCCGCCAGCGGCGAAGCGTTCATCACCGGCTGGCGCCAGGTGGCCGGCTCGGCTCGCGACGCCTCGGCCGCGGTGCGTCTGGTCGCCGACAACCTGCCCGAAAGCTGGGACAGCCCTGTAGCCACCGACGTCGTGCGGGGCCACCTGATCAAATACGCCAACGCCTTTGAGACCTCCGGCCAGCGCGCCGACACCGTGGCCGACCAGGCCAATCGCCACGCCCAAGAAGTCACCCAGGCGCGCAGCGATATCCCCACCCCCAACGACTTCCAAGCGATGAATCACCAGCTGCAAACACTTGCTCAGGCCAACGCGCAGACCGGGGGCATGTACGCGGTGCCGCTGGCGAACGCGCTAGAGCAGAAAACACAGATGGAGGCGCAAACCGCGCAGGGGTTTGGCGGCTACTACGCCACCACCGAGGCCACGACAGCCGGCGAGATCGACGTCGACGGTGACGGCATCCCCGATGTCCCAGCAGACGAAGCCGCGGCCGGCGCCGATGACGGAACGGGTCTGCCTGGTGAGGCGAAACCAGGAGAACCGGGCTCGCCGGACATGGCCGGCCAGCTCGCCTCCATGCTTCCCAGCATGATCCCCACAGTCCTGGGCGCAGCCGGCGGTCTGATGGGTGGCGCGGTGTCGTCGCTGATGAAGGCACCGGAATCCGTCATTCAGGCCGGCACCCAGGCTATGGGCGCAGCCACCCAGAGCTTGTCGGGGTTGATGCAGCCCAAGCTCGACGACATCGCGACCGAGGACATGGGTTTAGAGGACGCCCCGCTGGACGAGATGAGTGGCTTCGGCGGCGGTGGAGGTGGTGGTGCGACCTCGCCGGCCTCGGGCGGCACGCCGTCGATGCCACCGGTAACACCATCCACTGGACCAAACCCAACCCCGCCGACCCTGCCTACCGGTGGGTCGTTGCCGCCGCCGGTGACGCCCGGCCCTGGAGGGTCCGGCATGATGCCGATGGGCGGAATGCCCATGGCGCCCATGGCCGGAGGACAAGGCGGGCCGGCCGAAGACCGCAACGGCAAGCCCAAACAGCTTGAGGGAAAACACCTTCCCCACACCGAATCGGTCACAGGCAAGGTGAGCGCCGACCGGATCGCGGTCTCGGCAACCGCCCCCAACCGCAAGGACGACGATCCCCCTCCAAACGACGATCCACCCCAGCGCGGTAACGCTCCGCTGATCCGCCGCATCACTACTGTCGGCCCGAAGGATGGCCCGTAGTGCTCGGCGGGGGCGGCTTCGACGATCTCGGCGACGCGGAAAAGGTCAAGTTCTCCGAAGCCGAGCAGGCCGCCACTCTCGAGCGCCTGGACAAGATGATCGCCCAGCTGGGCGCGCTACGCACCGAAGTTGAAGACCCCGACGGATTCGTGCGGTTCACCCTCGGCGACGACGGCCGCCTTCTCGAACTGTTCATCCATGAGGCGGCCCGCACATCGCTGACCAACCTGGCGCTAGAGAAGAAGCTGAACGACTTGCTCGACGCGGCCAACGAAGCAATGATGCTGTCCCGCAAAGAATTTTGGGAACACTACAGCATCAACGAGGTCTGACCGCTGTCGCTCTCACCCAAAGAGCCTGCACCACAACACATGATGGGCCACCCCAAAGGCGAGGGAGTGCCAGCCCTTCCTGTGCCGCGCACGGGAGCGCCAGGCAGACCGGGGAGGGACAGCACAAATCGAGACGGTTCGCGTTCGTGAAACGCTTTGCGGGTGAGAAAGTCTCGACGGGAAGCGGAAGGTGGAAGGGCCCGACCTAGGGTGGGAGGAGTCGGGCCCTTCCGGTTCCGACCTCGGGGGGCGCGACCGGAACACCACGAACGCTACCGCACACCCACATACCGCCCGTGCACTAAATGTCGTCTTGTCACCGACACAGAGAGTGGATGACGGCGACGGCGCGGCCCGCGCCGACCACAGTGTCACTGCCTCGGTACAGAATCGGTAGCAAGCGCCGGAGGGGAGAGTTTAGTTATGAAGCCGAATCACCTAACTCAGGTGGTGGACCAGCTTCTACGCGAACCGCGTCCCGTGTCGGACGGTTTGGTGGAAGTCCCCGAACCGGGAGCTACACCGATCGAGGCGGCCTTCACCGGACTGTGCCTTGCAATCAATGCGGTCCTCAAAGCCGATCACGCGATACAACTCCGCGATTGGGAAGAGCGACGAGAGAAGCTATTGGACTGGCGCGCACACTTGATGGCGCATCCGATTCCCGATGCGAAGGCGGCTAGCCTGGCGATCGGGAGCGACGACATGGACGTCTCTACTGCACTGTTTGGCACCAACCGGTGGCGCGAAATGCTTACCGCTGTCGAGGAAATGATGCAGTGGGCCGGTGAGCGAAACACTGAGTCCGCGCGGAAGAGGTCCATCGTCTCGCAGGCTTTTGGCCGCGCTGTTGGAATCCGTAGGCGGGGTGACGAACGTGTGGAAGAGATCCGGCGCAGATCCGAGAGGAAGATCAAGAAGCTCGATCCTGGCGATGACGAGGGCCGCGAGCGGGTGATTGCGGCCGGTGAGTCTGAGGTCCAGACCGTGAGCACTGTGGCCGTGAATCGCACGAATGCCGTGATCCGTCAAAGTCCTGGAGCTGGACGAGAACCTCGCCGGCATCGACGCGCTGGAGTGGCTGCGTGACCACGGCCTCACCTCGCTATAGCGAGGTGAGAGGATGCCGCCGCGCCGAATTCTCGGCGGGAAGGCGCTCTTGCAGAGAATTTGGCGATGCCAGACCTTGCTAGTGGCGTTTACCCTGAATACATGACCGCGGGTGGGAAGACCGAAGCAGCATACGTGCCGCCGCCGAACGGCGGCCCTTTTGGGCCGCCACCTGGCCCTGGC
Organism: Mycobacteriaceae bacterium; assembly: GCA_019749805.1. Classification (GTDB taxonomy): domain Bacteria; phylum Actinomycetota; class Actinomycetes; order Mycobacteriales; family Mycobacteriaceae; genus Mycobacterium. Next base: position 25,658 of record JAIEPH010000088.1, read on the forward strand.
CCGTCCAGCTATGCCGCACCACCACCGCCGCCAGTGTTCCTCCCGCCTCGACCGCGCCGACTGCGCACGGCACTCGCCGCAGCAGGCATCCTGCTGGCAGTGGTCCTGGCGGCATCAGCGCTGGTAGTAGCACTGACCGGCCGCACCAGCAGCGAGTCGAGCACAGCCCCCGCGCCGGCTGACAACCCAGCCGCATCGTCCGACACTGCCTCCACGGAGGTAGCTGACCGCGGTCTCTGCACAGCCATCGGACCGCTGCTGAGCGAATACAGCACCCTGGCCAACGAGTGGATCGGTCTCGGTGCACCGGGATCGCCCGCCCGGGATGCCGCTTTACCCAAGTTCATCAACGACACCGAGAGTTTCGTTGGCCGAGTAGAGACGGTGATGGACCAGCATCCCGGTGTTCAGCCTCGATTCGAGCGAACGCTGCACCGCTACCTTGATGATCTCTGGCTCTTCGCGAACAATATCGAGCCAGGGCCAGAGAGAACGTATGACGGTGCGGCCTGGACTGACAGCCTGATTGCCTACGGCGGGCCGCAATCGATTTGCGATAGCCTCGGAGCCGGCTGGTAGCTGATGGAGTGGAATAGCTGATGCCGGCCTCAGCTGGTGCCGCAGGGGCAGGGATGCCGAACCGGCCGTACTCGCAGCGAATTGTTGGGCCGGTTTGGCCTAGGACATCTCCGGAGTCGTGGTCGGAGACGGCGAGTGGTCTCCACCAGAAGAGCCTCGACCTGAGCGCGGCGGCGGCCGCGATCCGACGTGCCGCCGACGAGCTGGGCGCTCAGAACTCGGGACAGATGATCGACGCCATGTGCGAGCGCAGTTACCGAACGGCGCAGACGGTGATCAACCAATCGGACATGTATGGCGACATGTCGAAGGCCGTCAAGGAGACCTCCGAGCTCATTTGGCACGCCCAAGGTCGGCTCGAAGAGATCGACCGCAAGGCCCATGAGGAAATCGATCGGCTGAAACAGCAGCTTCAAGCAGCGGCGGCAACACCGCTGGGAGCTGGCGCCGCTGTCGCGGCGATCTATGCGGCGATCGAAGCCGTTGTCAGTGCGGCCGAAGTCGAAGCGCTAGCCTTCGGGACCGATTCCGCGGCATCTATCGCCGAGCAGGCAGCAAACATCGGCGGTGACTCAGCCAGTCAGTCCTCATCGAATGGGCAGATCAGCCCCGCCGATCACGTCACCGAAGATGGCGGCAGCGGAGACAACATCACACCCCTAGACAATCCGACTGGCCCAGGATCCACAGCGCCGCAGTCACCGGCGAACGATGTCAGGGGCTGGGATGAGACTCCTAAATCACCAGGCGACGATCTATCGGGCGGGGGCTCAGAGCCTGAACATGGCGAGACACCCGGCGCCTCAGAACCTGGTCAGACGGACGGTGAAGCGGGCACGGGCTCGGGTGAGCCTGGTCAGGGAACCCACGGCGACCCGGGCAGCGCTGCTGACCCCTTGAAGGGGAGCCCTGCTGGTGACGTAAAGGAGTGGGGTTCGTCGGCCACTCCGGCGATGACGCCGCCCATGTCACCTGTTTCATCCAGCGGGAGCGGTGGAGGATCGCCGTTGTCCTCGTTGGGTAGTGGGTTTAAGCCGCCGTCGGGTAGCGGTCTGTCTTCGGCTGGGACGGGTGGGTTGTCGCCGAGTTCGCTTACGTCGGGCAGCGGGTTGTCGTCGTCGGTGTCGCCTGCGGCGGGGGGCCTTCCGTCAGCGGGCGGGAGTGCGCCGGCGGCCGCAACGCCGACTGATTTTTCTCGCGGGTTCAATGCCGGCATGGGTGCTGGGGGCGCAGGTTCTGTGTTGCCGCCGCCGGTGGCTCCGCCGCCCTCGCAGCCGCTGAGTTCGACGCCGGGGGCTTATGGCTCGGCGGGCCCGGCGGTGTCTGCGGCGGGCGGGCCGGCGCATGTCACCTCGGCCGCTCCAGCGCCGACGAGCGCTCCCGCTGGGCATATGGGCTCGATGGGGGGTGCTCCGATGATGCCGCCGGCGGCGCCGGCGGGTCCGTTGCCTCCGTTCAATTCGGATTTGCAGCCGCGCCAGGTCGCACCGGCGTCGGCGGGTGCGCCGGCACCTGCACCTGCCCCGGCACCGCCGGCCAGTGCTGGGCAAGCGACACCGCTTCCCCCGGGTGTGGTCGCGTCGGGTGTGGGTGCCACCGCTGCCGGCGCGGCAGCGGGGGCGCGGGCCTCGGCGCCTGATCCGCTGTTAGATCAGGCGTCGGAACTGGTCTACGAGCTGATGCATGCCTCCCGCGTGTATGGCTGCATCGACTGGTGCGTGGGGATGTTCAAGACGTCGTCGGGTCCGCAGGCGTGGGTAGTGAGCAGCGAGGGCAGCGGCTTCATTCCCCCAGGAGTGTTCCTACCCAACTCTGCGCGCCTAATTCTCTCAGATCCTGGTCTGGATAAGGACTTTCACGCGCGGTGGTTCGGCTGGGTGAATCCCGCTCAGACGATGCTTGCGTACGGTCAGCTGTGCATGGCAAGTAACCCCAACGTTGAGTTCTGGGCGTTGGCGGTGTCGACCGACTACGGTGGCACCGCGGCACCGGCGCGGGATGCCGGGCTGGTGCAGGTTGAGAACTGCGCTCTGGCCACGTCGCCGATCAAGGCCGAGACGCCGCCGCCCTCGTTGGACGAGACGCGAATGCATCGTCTGGAGACCATTGACCGCCCCGAGTACGCGCGCTTGACCGCCGGTGGGGTAGTGGATCGTTCGCAGTTGTGGACGTTGACGGTTGCTGCTGTGCGGACGGCGCTGGCGAGAGCCTCTGAGCTGCTTGGCTTTCAGGTTCCTCCGGTGATCCGCCAGGTCGCCACGGCGGTCGAGAATGGTGAACCGGTGTCCGATGAGCTGTGGAATGAGCTCGACCTTGCCATGCGCGCGGCGATCCTTGATAGTGCCGGGCAGCGGCCCGGCAGGGTGATCGGTGATGTTGGGCCGTCTACGTATGCGCGGTGTTTCCACAATGTGGCGCGCGCGGCCGAGCTGCTGTCGTGGTGGCGTAGCACTACCCCGGAGTATGTCGAGATCGCTTACACCGCAAGGCATATTGCGAAAGAAGCCGAACTATGGCCCACGATGGCCGCGTGAGGAGAGTTGACTGATGCCAGCAGCCTCAGGGAGTGCTAAGCCGATCGAGGTCTTACCCGCGGCGGTGACGGGGACCGCTCAGTCGATCGCCGGTGAGGTGACGGGGGCCGCCCAACCCGGTCCGGTTCCTATGCCTGCGGCGGGCTCGCCGATCGACGTGGCCGCCAACGCCGTGGCGGTTGCGGTGGCCAAGAATGTTGCGCACGCCTCGGCGACGCTGGCGCCTGAACCTATTGAAGGGGTTCAGAAGGCTGAGACCGCGACGACCGAGTTCAGGGCGCAGGACACCGAGAGTGCGGCCGACATCAAATCGGTTTCCCAGACCATGCAGCCACCGCCGCCCCCTGGTGCCAGCGGCGGTGGCACCCCGAGTACCCGGATGGTCAGCAATAGTGGCGCTGAGGGTTGGCATTGGGAATACGACGATAACGGGTTGATGATCAGGGTCGACGACGTCGAGCCGATCGACCCGGGCGGCGCGGCCGGCGGTGGGTTCGGCGGGCTTGCGCCGGTCAGCAACACCGGCTCTTCCGCGGGTGTGTCAGGACCGGTCAGAACGGTCTGAGTGGACGTTGGTTGGCGTTGTCAACGGCCCTGATGGGTCAGTTGTCGGGGGGTCCTAAATTGGTGCCGATATGGGGTGCTGGGCGGGGTTAGGGTTGCTTTCGTGACGACTCATCCTTTCAGGCGGCCTGGTCCGATCGCGCGCCCGCCGGCCACGGCCGGCGGCAAGATCGCGATTGACCCACCTATTCCGGCGCCCATCCCGCCGCCGCGCAGCGTGTGGGGGATCGTGTTGCCGATCGCCCTCATTGTGGGTGTGGTCGGGTTCATCGTCGCGATGTACATGTCCGGAATGCGCAGCTTCGCATCGGGTTTCGGCATTTTCGGCATCATGATGCTGATCGGTATGGCCGGCATGCTTTTCCGCGGCCGCGGTGCCGCGCAGAAGATGTCGTGGGGTGAGCTTCGGCAGTACCGCGCCAACTATTTCGCCCGCCAGGATGATGTGCGCGATGAAATCGGGGTGCAGCGCCGCGCCCAGTTCGAGCACCGCGAGCATTTCCATTGGGATCCTGAGAAGCTCGTCGCCGCGGTGGGCACGGAGCGGATGTGGGAACGCTCGCCGGGGTCTGATCCGGCGACCGATGTGTTCGGCGAGGTCCGGGTGGGCGTCGGCAAGGTGAAGCTTGCGATGCAGATCGAGAAGCCGAAGATCCCCGAGGCGTCACAGATCGAGCCCGCTACCGGGCATGCGCTGCGGAAGTTCCTGCTGGAGCAGGAATACATCGATGACATGGCCAAGGTGATTTGGCTGCCGCGTTTCGCCGGAGTGTCGATTGTCGGTGACATGGATCAGGCTCGGGCCTTGTTGCGGGCGATGATGTGTCAGCTGGCCGCGTTCCACAGCCCTGCCGATCTACAGATCTTGGTGGTCAGCGATGCACCGTCGGTCTGGGATTGGACGAAGTGGCTGCCGCATATGCAGCATCAGAGCAAGCGCGACGGCTGCGGTGAGCGCCGGTTGCTGTTTTCCTCGCCGGCAGGGCTGGAGGAGTTCTTCGACGATGCCGAGCTGCCGCGCAGCGAGTGGGCGCCACCGGTGGGCGGTCTGCACGGCACCGCGAACACCGTTTTGCCGTTTCGGGTGATCATCGACGACAACTGCGGGACCCCGGAGGATTGGGCCGGTCTGACCGGTAGCGCCGGGTATGCCGGCACGTGCTTTGTGCGGCTGGCGCCCTCGGTGCCGCCGCCGTCGCCGCAGGATGCGTTCGGCACGAAAAGCTGGATCGGGTTTTCCCCGGAGACGACCTATCGCCTCGTCGCCGGCGCTCTGCGTAAACGGATGCCCGCCGAGGACCTCACGCCGGTCAGCGGTGTGCAGCATCTGTCCTCTGACGAGCTCGACGACGCCTTTTACGCCACGGCCGACCAGATGTCGGTGACTGCGGCCGAGCGGTTCGCTCGAGCGATGGCCCGCCACCGCGCCGCGGGCGGTGTCACTGCCACGGTCAGTGAGAACACTCAGCAGCGCACTTTGCTCGACGCGCTGGGAGTGCGCGATCCGCGCAACTTGGACGTGGACCGGTTGTGGTCACCACGGCGCAGCCAGGGACAGGATTGGATGCGGTTTCCGGTGGGCTTGGATGAGAGCGGCCAGGTTGTGGAACTGGATCTGAAGGAGGGCAGCCAGCAGGGCATGGGTATGCACTCGCTGTTCATCGGCACGACCGGCGCCGGAAAGTCCGAGGGCATCATCACCGAAGTCGCGTCGATGGCTTTGACCCATTCGCCCGAGGTCGCCAACGTGGTGTTCTTCGACTTCAAGCTCAAGTCTGCGGCCGGCGTGCTGGAACAGTTCCCGCATGTGGTTGCCAGCGTCAGCAACCTCGCCGATGAGCGCCACCTGGTGGGGCGCATGTACGAGGCCCTGGAGGGCGAACTGGATCGGCGCGGCGCGTTGTGCAACGCCGCGGGGCCCGACGTGGTGGACCTGACGGTCTACAACCAGCGGCGGCTGACTGATCCGTCGCTGCCGCCGGTGCCGGTGCTGTGGGTCATCGCCGACGAATACCAGGAGCTGCTCAGCGACAAGGACTGGGGCGATAAGTTCCGCAGTCTGTTTTGGCGCATTATGCGCCAGGGCCGCGCTTACCACATGTTCCTGCAGTTGGTCGGTCAGACCGTCGACACCCAGAAGCTGCGCGACATCCGCAAATTGCTGGGCTTCACCATCGCCGGCCGCACTGGCACCGAGGAAGATTCCCGCGAGGCGCTCGGTGTGGGTATCGCCGCGAAAATCGACGAAAAGGGCGCGGAGGGAACGGCATATCTACGGGTAGCGCAACGCCAGCCCCGCCAGTTCCGCTTCTTCTATTCCTCGGCCGACTTCGTGCCGCAGTCCGGGCCGGATGACAGTCGGCCGCTGGAGGCCGGCACCTGGTTTGAGCCCCGCCCGTTCACCGCCGAAGAGGCGCCCGACATTGATGGCCTGCTCGCCGAGCCGGTCGAGCAGGACACCGCGGCACCTGTTCGGGTGCCCGAAGAAACGAGTGTGAAGATCATCGACGCGGTGATCGGCTCGCTTCAGGCAACCGGGGCCGCCCCGCCGCGCGAGATGTGGCTCCCGCCTCTGGGTGTTCCGCCGGCCGCCGATGACTTGGTGGCCCGCCTACGCGGTGGCAAGCCGTGGGATGTCGATTACGGTCAGAATCCGGGTCTGGTGCTGCCGGTGGCGCTGGAGGACCGCCCCCGCGAACACCGCCAAGATGTGTGCTATCTCAATCTGCTGGAAAGCAACGTGCTCATCGTCGGCGCCCCGCGGATGGGCCACACCAACGCGGTGATGACGATGATTACCGCGGGTGCGCTGATGTACCGGCCCGAGCGGGTGCAGTTCTACTGCATCGCCGCCAGTGGCCCGCAATTGGACAGGTTGAAGGACCTTCCGCACGTGGCAGGGGTGGCAGCGCTGCACGACACCGAGGGCGTCACCCGCCTGCTGGCCACCGTGCGCGGCATCGTCGAGGAGCGTGAACGACTTTTCGCGGCCCACGGTTTGGACATGGAACAGGTCCGCGAAGCCAAGTTCGGCCCCAACCCGACCGACATCGGCGTATCGGGCGGCGATGTGGTGCTGGTCATCGACGGCTGGGCCAACTTCAACGATTCGGGCCAGAAACAGGTCGATCAAGTGCTCGCGTTGCAACGGGCCGGCAACTACGGGGTGCGCACCATCGTCACTCACACCAGCTATCTGTCGAAGATTCCCAGCCCGATCAAGAACCTGTCCACCGAGCGTATCGAGCTGCGGATGACCGACGAGCGGGAATCGGAGCTGGGCCGCCGCGACCCCACGATCAACCGCGGCAAGGAGGTTCCTGTCAAGCCCGGGCGCGGACTGAGCGCTGCCGGATTCCACATCATGGTCGGAGAGCCGGTACTGGCCAACGATCCCTCCGGGCGCATCGACTCCCGCGGCGTCGGCGCTGTGGTACGGCGGGTGGCCGGGACCGGGAAATTCGCCGAGGTCAAACGGCTGCCCGAGATGGTGCCCTTGGCCGACGTCTTGGCCAAGATCAATGGCGGTGCGCAGCGCGACCTCGTCCCGTTCGGGTTGTCCGAATCCGATCTGGGACCCGCGTTCGTCGACTTCGCCGAGAACCCCCACGCCGTTGTCGTGGGACGCGCGCAGTCCGGGCGGACAGCGTTTCTGCGCACGATGATGCACAGCATCATGGCCCACTACCGCCCCGACGAGGCCACCATTGTGCTGATCGATCCGCGCCGCCGCCATCTGGGCGTGGTACCCGAGGACACGTGGCTGTCTCGCTATGCCTACACGCGCGCCGACATCGCCCTGGCCGCCACCGAGTTGGACGACTTGTTCAACAGGCGCACCCCCCCGCCGGGCACCAGCCCATCGGAAATGCTGTCGCGCCAGTTCTGGACGGGCCGCAAGATTTTCGTGGTCATCGACGACATCACGTCCTGGAACTCGGCGGAGAATCCGCTGCTGAAGCTGGCGAGCCACGTTGAGGGGGCCGACCAGTTGGGGTTGCACATCATCGCCGCCGCCGACATCAAGCTGTGGAGCTTCCAGGCCTCCGGCAACAGCGTGCTCGGCAGACTCGTCGGCGGGCTGCAACCGACCATCATCCTGGACGGGCGCCGAGAGAACGGGCCGATCATCAGCGGCGTCTACGCTGAACCGCAACGTCAAGGCAAGGGCATCTACGTCCAACCCGGCGGCACCGACGGTGTGCTGGTGGCCTGGACTCCCGAACCGGCCCGCGCGGCGCCTCGGCGGCATTCAGCACCGGCGAGGCCAAGCTAATGCGCCGACGAGACACCATCACGGCGTCGGCGTGGCAACGAAATCGGTGTCCCGCCATGCCGATGCGAGACTATTTCCGCAGCGATGCTCGACAAACCCGCAGTTCAATGCTGGTAGCCGCGGCGCTGCGGAATTTAGCGCAGGTACCCACCTCTGACTGCTATTAAACTGAGGCCAAATCACCACCACGAATCGGGAGGCAAACACAATGGGTGTTCCAATTGGAGTCGATCCGGCATTGCTGGGGATGCTGTCAGCTGCCGAGGCCGCGGGTGCCGGGACGATGGCGGCCGGGACGTCCGGAGCGGCTCCGGTAATGACCACGGTCCTGCCTCCCGGCAGCGATCCGGCGTCGATGGCCGCTGCAGCGGCACTGAACGGGCGCGGAGCCGCCGCGGTGGCCGCGTTGACTCAGCTGACGATGACCCGGGCCATGTTTGCCGGCAATGTCGGCGTCAACGGCACCAGCTATGCGGCCATGGACGTGCTGCAGCAGACGGCACTGGCCATCTAGAACAGTCGAAGAGCCATGCCAGGCTTCGGGGATTCGGCGCTCAACCCGCCGCAGGTCAACTATTACCAGCACGCCGCCGGTGATCAGGCTGCCAGCGCTGCGGCCTGTGCGGCGGCGCATCAGGCGGCCGCGGCGATGCTGACCGCCGAGATCGCGACGATGACCACCAGCACCAGCACCACCGCCGCGGTGGGCTGGCAGGGCGCGGGCGGCGCGGCGATGACGATGACCGCGCAAGCGTTCGCAGCGATCTTAGGCACAGCGGTGGCCTGGTTCGAGGAAGCCGTAGTGCAGGCGACAGCGATCGTGGACGCCTGGCACCTGGCCAAGACCACGATGGTGCCTGGCCCGGTGTCGGATCAGAACCTCGTTGACACCGAGGCGTTGGTCGCGACGAACTTCATCGGGCAGAACACCCCCGCCATCGCCGCCTTGGTCGCCGAGTATGACCGGCAATGGATCCAGAACGCCTCGATCGCGTCCAGTTTTCAAAGTGTCGTCGCCGCGGCGCTGGGCGTGCTGGCCACACCGCCTCCGTTCGCACCGATGGCACCAAACCCGGCGGCAGCGCTGGCCGCCCTAGCAAACGCGGGCGCACAGACCGGTGTCCAGGGTGCATTGCAAGCCAGCTCGCAGAGCATGCAGCAGGCCAGCACCGCGGCGGTGCCAGCGAGCGAAGCGGCCTCAGCGCCGGCCGATGCGCTCTCGGCCATGGGATCGCCGATGGCGATGATGGGTCAGTTCTCCTCCATGACGGGAATGCTGGGCCAAGCCCCGCAAATGCTCGGCCAAGCCCCCCAAATGCTCGGCCAGTTCGCGCAGATGCCGATGGGCCTACTGGGACCGTTGTCCTCGAGTATGGGCGGCCTCGGTGGCGCCCCGTCAGCGGGTCCGCTCACGGGCACGCCGGTGGCCTCGCCGGCGATGGCGGCGCTAAGCGGTGGCGGCGGGGGCGGCGGTGGCATCGGCGCCGGCGGCAGCGGGGTCGTCCCGACCAGTTCCTACACCCGCCCGGTGGGCAGCTTCAGCACCCCGACCGCACCGAAGTTACCGGGTGGATTTGGCGGGATTCCCGAACCGGTAGCTGCCGGGCCTCACCCGTCAGGCGGTGCGGGCACCGGCGGTCTCTATGGCGCTCCGGCCTCAGCGATGGGACGAGATGGCGGCGCGGCGACCGAGCAGCGACAGGGACGAACGATGCAGGTCACGCTTGCCCGACCGGCTGGTGACAGGGGGGACAGGTAACAACAAATTAGCGCACGGCGGGGTGTGTAGACGCCCATACACTTCTTCCTAGAACGCAAAACATCTTCCAGAACAGGAGTTTTCATGTCACAACAAGTTGTTGGGGCGGCCCAGATCCAGTCCACCGCCGACCAGCTCGACGACCTCAAGATGCGCGCTCTCGACGTGCTCAGCCGCTACATGGAGCATTCGACCGAACTGCAGGCCACCGGCGGGCTCGACGGGCAGGCCGGTGTCGCCAACGTCGCGACCGCAGAGGAGATCTCGCAGGCCCAGCGCGAGATGAACATGCGGTGGGAGACGCTGATCGGCGCGCTGCGCAACAGCGCACCGGACTTCACCAACATCGACCAGCAGAGCGCCCAGCAGATCCAGTCGGTCGCCGGCGGCCTGCGTTTCACCTGACCATCCCAACCACCACAGACATTCGAAAGGAATCCACCACTATGGACGGAATGATCAAGGTCAACCCCGCGGCGATCGTGGACTACAACGCCGCACTGGGCACGTTCAGCGGCGAGCTGGACAGCATCGCCTCCGAGGCGCAGAACCTGCTCGGCGGCATCGCCGAGTACTTCAGCACCGATCAGGCATCGGTCACCTACGCACAGGCCCAGCAGATGATCATCGACGCCACCAACGAAGGCAAAGAGGTCATCCACCGCCACGGTGGGGCCGCCGACCAGGCCGGCGTGGACTTCGTCTCCCAGGACGGAGCCTCAGCGAACACCTTCTTGGTCTAAGGCCCGCCAGGGAGCTGGTAGCGACAACGCGCAAAGGGGGGCCAACCCCGGTTGGCCCCCCTTTGTGCTGCTCAAAGAGGAGAGGGGTAAGACATGGCGCTGACCACGACGGTCGGGGGCGTGTGGGTATTGCAGGCGCTGCTGGGCGTGGAATCGATGCCAGTTGCGTTGCGGCTCAAGCCGTTTATTCCATCGGTGCATCACGAATTGATCGTCGACAGCACCGCCGGGCCAGTCCCTATCGCCGAGACTGCGGAGTATCTGAGCCTCGTCGAGGCGGGCGTGATCAAGACAGGCGGGGCGGTCGACGAACCGGTGCGGGACTGGATGACCGTGCTGGGCCGCCCCGATCGGCAAGCGGTGCTGGCAATTCGTCGGCCCTCGGGGGAGCCCGTTCACAACGGCGAGAGTCCCACGGTGGATGAACGGGTTGTGGTGGTGTGCCGGTACCGGCGATGGCTGGCGATGGCGGCCCGCGACGGCAACGACATGGTCATTGATGCCGTCGGCGAAACCGATGACCCGGCCGCCCAAGTAGATCTGATGTGTCAAACCCTGGTGCCGGCGTTGGGCGTGGCAGCGCCGGCCGACATCGAGGGGGCCAATATTGCGGCGGACGTGATGCAGTCGACGCTGGAGGCCGCGGCGCCGCAGGGCCGCGATGCGGTGATCGCCGCGGTGAGCCGGCTGGGGTTGCAGCCTCAGCAGGCCGAGGTGCTGGCGGCGGCCACGCGCCTTGATGAGTCGGCGATGGCGGTGGCGATGGTCATCGACCACGGTATCGGCCAGCACGTTCATCCTCGTGTGGTGACCGTGGCCGACACCGAGTTTGGCCGCGTCAGCATCACGACCAGTACGTCAGCCGACGGCAAGCAGTGGCTGAGCCTGTGGCCGGCGACGCCGGAGGCGTTGCGCGAGGACCTCGCCGGACTGCTGTCGGTGCCGCGCGCCGCCGCGTAGTTTGACCATGAGTGCACATGTCGGGGGGCAAAAAATTAGTGCCGATTTCGGGGTATCGCCGCTAGTAAGGTTGGCGCCATGGCGCTGAATCTGACCTCGCGGCTGCAAGTGACGGCCCATTACTTCTGGAACCGCCGCAATGCCGCGGCGCTGAGTCATCATGGCGTGCGGCTGGAATACGATCCCGAACAGCGCCGCAGCGCCGCGCTGATCCTGGGGGTGACGTTCACGCTGCTGGCGATGGCGCTGATGTTCGTGCTGTCGTGGTTCAAGCCCGCCGGGCAAGTGGGCCGGTCGGCGATCTTGGCCGACCGGGACACCGGCGCGGTCTATGTGATGGTCGACGGCAGGCTGCACCCGGCACTGAATCTGATGAGCGCCCGGCTGATCGCCGGACAGGAGGCCAACCCGACGTTCGTCAAGGCCCCTGAATTGGAGAAGTACCCGCAGGGCCCGCTCGTCGGGATTGTGGGCGCTCCCGCAGCGATGCCCGTGCGTACCGCAGCGTCGTCGAAGTGGGCGGTGTGTGACACCGCGCCTACGGCGACGTCTACCGCGTCGGCGGCCTCTGAACCGGTGGTGACCGCGATCGCCGGGCAGCTCAGCGTTGGCCAGCGATCGGCGCTGTTGCAGATGCCTGACGCCATCCTGGGTCGCTACGGTGATCGCACCTACGTCATCTGGGAGGGTCACCGGTCTGAGATCGATCTGAGCAATAAGGCCGTGGCCCTGGCGTTGGGCGTGGACACCACCGCCCCGGATCCAATTCCGCTGTCGCGGGCGTTGTTTGACGCTCTCCCGGCGACCGATCCCTTGGTCAGTCCGGCGATCCCGGGGGCGGGGGACAAGCCCCGGTGGGAGGTGGCCGACGGCGCGGTGATCGGGTCGGTGCTCTCGGTGCGCGAGCTGGGCCAGCCCAACACCGCAGAATCGCTCTACGTGCTGTTACGCGATGGTGTGCAGAGGATTTCGCCGTTCGTCGCGTCGCTGCTGCGCTCGGCGAATTCGTTCGGCGACGTGGCCCCGATACAGGTGGCTCCCGACAAACTCGCGCCGGTGCCGGTGGTGGACAACTTGCCGGTGTCGTTCTATCCGGCAACTCGGCTGCGGCTGGTCGATACCGCGGTGAACGCGACGACCTGCCTGGCGTGGTCGAAGGGCGCTACCGATCGCGCCGCCGAGGTCACCATCCTGTCCGGGCAGGGTCTGCCGATACCTCTCGGTTCGGCAGATAGTCGGCTTGTCCATCTGCCCAAGGGGGTACGCGACCCGCAGTCCGTTGAGGCAGACCAGGTATATATCAGCCCTGGCGCAACGAATTTGGTGATGACCACCAGTGCTGCGCCGGCAGCGTCATCGCGCGAAGCAATGTGGTGGATTTCTGATCAGGGTGTGCGCTACGGGATTGAGCTCTCCGAGGAGGCGTTCACGGCGCTGGGGGTGTCTCCGCAGCGCTCGCAGCAAGCGCCGTGGCCGCTGATCCGAGTGTTTGCGCCGGGGCCGGCGCTGACCCGCGCCGACGCCATGGTCCAGCACGACACCCTGGCCCCGGTGGGTGGTGCTGAAGCGCTTCCCACCAGGGCAGCCGGAAGCTAGCCGTCATAAATCGAGGCTCCAAAACTAGTGCCGATATACAACATCCACGCTGATAGGATCAAGATTGTGACTGACCGCGACCTTCCCCCAAAGCAGGCGGGCTACCCTTCCTCCACCGAGGGCGATGCCCGCGACACCCCCAACCATGCCCCCGAGCCGCCACCACCTCCGCCGGGCTGGCCCGCACCCCCGCTGCCACCCACCGGCGGTGCAGACACGGGCGCTCACGCCCGACCCTCGCCCCCGCCCCCGCCCCCGTGGCCGGGCCGCGCCCCCGACTCGCCCAGTCGCGCACCCGGGTCGGACCTCCCGCCGGCACGGGCTCAGCGAGGGCCGCGCCGTGAGCCCGATCCCCAGGCCGAGGCCGAGCCCCAGGCTGATCCCGACGCCGCCTCTGCTCCTGCGCCGCCGGTGGAGCAGCCCGCCGCCGAATCGGGGGCATCCGAACAGACCACCCCCTACCGTCCATCGGATACTGAGACCACCACGATCTACGACCGGCGCGATTTCGGGCCGCCGCCGCTGCGCGAAAACTCCTCTGCGACAGGCCACGACGAGGACAGAGCCGGCGGGCAGCGCAGTGCGCCGGGCTCCCCGCCTCGGTGGAGTGCTGCTGAACCAGCACGGCATCAGGCGCCACCGTTTGCCCAGCAGCCCGGATTGCCCCGATCGCCGATGTCGCGCGACAGCTGGTCCGCAGATCAGTCCGGGCCTCAGCCGGCCAGCGATGCACGCAACTGGGTCGAGCAACCCCCGGCCGCGGCCGGGCCGGCTAACTGGTCCTATGTCGACTCGATTCGGCCCAGTGAACTTGTACCTACACGCAAGATTCCGCCCGGAAGAGGGTGGCGAAAGTTCATGTACAAGAGCACGTTTGGGTTGCTGAATTTCGGTCAGTCACCTGACGAGCGTCGCTTGGCTGAGTTGGAAGCCAAGATTCGCTCTCTGCTGCGAGGCCGCTACAAGATCGGGGTCCTCGGCAAAGGTGGTGTCGGCAAGACCACCGTCGCCGCCGGTGTGGGCTCGGTCTTCGCCGAGCTGCGCCAGGACGACCGGGTGGTGGCCATCGACGCTGACACCGCGTTCGGCAAGCTGGGTCTGCGCGTCGATCCCAACGCCAAGGGCTCCTACTGGGAGCTGGCCGCCGATCAGGACCTACGCACCTTTGCCGACGTGCGATCCCGTGTCGGAAACAACGCCGCCGGGCTGTTCGTGTTGGCCGGCGAATCATCCACAGCGCGCCGCCGCGTCCTTGATCCGTCGATCTACCGCGAAGCCACCGGCCGCTTGGACAACCATTTCACGCTGTCGATCATCGACTGCGGATCCACCATGGACTCGCCGGTGACCCGCGAAGTCCTGCGCGACCTCGACGCGCTCATCGTGGTGTCCTCGATGTGGGTCGACGGGGCTTCGGCGGCCGCGCAAACCATGGAGCTGCTGGCCAATACCGGCCACACCGGCCTACTGCATCGAACGGTGGTGGTCCTCAACGACAGCGATGGACACGCCGACAAACGCACCCGTGAGGTCCTCCATGAGCAGTTCAGCCAGCGCGGCCAGCTCGTCGTCGAAGTGCCATACGACGGCAATCTGCGCCCGGGCGGGGTGATCGACGTGCAGAACGAGGTCGACAAGACCACGCGGCGCCGATTCATCGAGATCGCCGCGGCGATCGCCGAGCACTTCCCGGCCACCAGCGACGGCCCGCGGGGGCGCCGATGACCACGGTCAGGCCATCGACTGCCACGTCAGGATCCTCAGCCCCGGGAGGACCTCTGGTGCCCTCGTCGTGCCGGGTGTCGCTGTTGGTGGGAGATGCCCACCAGATTGATCTGGTGTTGCCGGCCGCGGTACCGCTCTCGGCGCTGACCGACTCGACTCTGGGCGCGGTCAACCGCCTCCTGCGAAGCAAGGGCGAAGACGAACTCCCAACGGGCACTTACGAGTTCGCCCGAGCGGTGGGCATGACGCGGCTGTCGGAGGAGGTGTCACTGTCGGCCCAGGGCGTCTCCGACGGCGACCTGTTGGCCTTCGTCCCCGAGAAAACAGCCCGCCGGTATACGCCGCTTATCGAGAATGTCTCGACCGCATTGGCCCGCTGGGCGCACGCCCACTTTCCTCCGGTGTCCACCCACGACGCCGTGGTGGTCGCCGGCGCGCTCACCGCGGCTGCACTGAGCGGCGCAGCAGTGCTGGTGTGGCGGTTGCGCTGGGCGGCGCAGCACTTCTGGCTCAGTCCGGCGATCTTCGCCGCGACAGCGGTCGTCCTGTTGGCCGCAGCGATGTTGTCGGCGCGTTCGGGAGCCAGCCGCGTGATCGTCGACGGGGCCGCGTGGGCCGCCGTGATCGGTGTCGTCCTGGCTGGCGCGACCGCACCCTACGGTGACCAGCCCGGCGCCCCGCATGCCTTCCTGGCCGCCGTGGTGGCCAGCGTGGGCGTGCTGCTACTGGCGCGGATGACCAGGCGGCACTGGACCGCCGCCGCGGCGGTCCTGACCGTCACGGCCGCCATCGTCGGGGCCGCCGTCACCCGGATGTTCTTCGACGTCCCCGCCCAGCGCATCGCCATCGTGATGCTGATGGCGGTGCTGATCGCCTCCCGCGCAGCCACGGCGATTGGTCTGTGGATGTCGAAGGTGCCGCGGCAGAGCTTCGAATCCATCACCGGCCGCGACATGTTCACTCGCGCGCCCGGCCAGCCTGAGGACACCCTGACCCCGGTGGAGTCGGCGGCCCATGACGTGACCTTGCGCGGCGAAGACGTCGCCGAGGTCGCGCGCCGATCCAACCGGGTGCTGACCGGCACGCTGTTCGGTATCGCCGCGGTCCAATTGGCGTCGTCCTGGTGGGCCGTCGATCCAGGCTCGGGCTCACAGTGGCCGTCGATCACCGTCGTCGTGGTCACAGCTGTGTGCTTGATCCTGCGGGCCCGCGGGCTGCGGCACCGCCGCCATGCGGTGACGATCGTGAGTGGCTCAGCGCTGTCGCTGATGGCCACTCCCCTCCATTACGGGCTGAGCGCTCCTGCGTCGGCCACTGTCGCCGTCGTGGTGGCCGCCGCCGCAGTGCTTGCCGTGGCGGTGGCCGGGCTGCTGGCCGGGGCGGTAATTCCCTCGCGCAGCTTCTCCGAACCCATCCGCCAGGTCGTGGAATGGCTCGAGTACATCGGGTATGCCCTCATCGTGCCGTTCGCGGCGTGGGCGATCGGCCTGCTGCAGTACATCAGGTTGCACTGATGAGGGGCAGAAGTGTGGCGGCCGCACTGGCCGCGTTCGGGCTGCTGAGCGCGAACTTGATGGCCCCGCCGGCGGCGCTGGCGATCGCCCCGCCGGTCATCGACCCGGGCGCCTTGCCGCCCGACGAGACACCGGGCCCGCCGCAGGAGATGCGCCAAACCAAGGCGTGCGTCTCACCGGTGGTGGTCGGCGATCCCAACGTGACCCAGCCCGCTCCGGGCAACACCATGCTCAACATCGAGCAGGCGTGGCAATACTCCACCGGCGCGGGCGTGACGGTCGCCATCATCGACACCGGCGTCACCCCGAATCCGCGGTTTCCGCGGCTGTTTCCCGGCGGCGACTTCGTGCAGGGCTTGTCCGAAGGCGGGCTCACCGATTGCGAGAGTCACGGCACGATCGTCGCGTCGATCATCGGCGCCGCCCCGGCCAATCCGGCCGACCGGCCCACGCCGCGTCCTGCGGGTGTGGGCGCGCCCCCTCCACCGCCGGGTATTCCAGCCAACCCCGCACCGCCGGCGTTCCCGCCGCCGCCGACGATCACAGCGACCGCGACGGTGACCGCACCCGCGCCCGAGCCGCCACCACCGCCCCCTGCGGAGCCTCCTCCTGGGGGACCCCCTCCTGCGGGGCCCCCTCCGGCGCAGGGACCCGGACCCGGCGACACCGGGGCAGCTCAACCGTTGGTCCCCGGACCGCCGCCCGACGGCCCGGACGGCGTGGTGGGCGTCGCCCCTGACGTCTCCTTGATTTCGATTCGGCAGTCGTCGACGGCGTTCACCCCGGCGCGGCCCAGCCCGGGCGATCTGCAGGGGCAGCGCAAAGTCGGCGACATCGTGACGCTGGCCAAGGCCATCCGCCACGCCGCCGACCTACCGGGGGTGCGGGTCATCAATGTGTCCCTGGCCTCGTGCATCAACGCCGCCGCCCCGGTTAACCAGGATCCCCTCGGCGCGGCGATCCGCTACGCCGCGGTGGAAAAAGACATCGTCATCGTGGCCGCCGCCGGCAACAAGGGCGAGCCCGAGCAGGGACAGGACTGCGGCCAGAACCCGGCGTTCAACCCGCTCAACCCCGACGACCCGCGCGACTGGAACGGGGTGCGCACGATCGTCACTCCGGCATGGTTCTCCAACTACGTCCTCACTGTCGGGGCGGTGACTCCCGAGGGGCTGCCGCTGCCGGATTCCATCAACGGCCCCTGGGTGTCGGTGGCCGCTCCCGGCTGGCGGATCATGGGTCTGGCCAACACCAACGGCGCCGCGGTCAACGCCCGCCCCGACGAACCGGGCCTGGGCGCGGGTTTTTGGGGCACCAGCTTTTCGGCCGCCTATGTCAGCGGTGTGGTCGCGTTGGTGCGGGCGAAGTTTCCCGACCTGACCGCCGCGCAAGTCACGCGGCGCATCACCGAAACCGCCCACAATCCGGCCCGCGGGGTCGACAATCAGGTCGGTCACGGGGTGGTCGATCCGGTGGCGGCGCTGACCTTCGATGTGCCGCTGGGCGACCCCAAGCCCGACGAACAGCTCAGCACCGACCTCTACGTGCCCCCAGCCCCTCCCGGCCCGGATTTGCGGCCCCGCAACAGCGCACTGCTCGGCGGTGCGGCGGTGCTTGTGCTCGCCGGTGTTTCCCTGGCGGTGGTGGCAATGCGACGAAAGATGACCCGATGAAGGCACGCACAGTCGGCGCGCGCGCCGGCACACCGGTGGTCGTAGCCCTGGAAGTCATTGCGCTGGTGTCGTTCATGGCGCTGCCACCAGCCCGGTTCGGATGGTGGCCGGCCGCCACGATCACCGCCGCCGCGCTGCTGCTGCTGGTGCCGACGCTTCATCGACGCAACGTGCCGGCGTGGCTGGCGGCCGTGGCGCGGTGGCGTTCCCGGCGCCGCAAGCGACCGGCCGCCGCCGCGGCGGTAGACGTGCCGCACGGCAACATCGTGTGCGGAGTGCGGGTCGAGGAATACGAAGCCCTCACCATGATCGAGGTGACCGGCAAGCCGTACTCGCTGACGTTCCTGCGCGGCTCGACGGTGTCGCTGACGCGCAACGTGTTGCCTCTGGAGCTGCTCACCGAGCTCCTCGATCAGCCCGGCGGGCTCCAGCTCGCGATTGACGTGGTACCCGCCGGCCACCGGGTGCGCCGCGGCAACGAGTACCCGCCGCTGTACAGCACCCTGTTGGCCGATCGGCCCGCCGCCGGCCAGCGCACCCTGCAGTTCGTGGTGCGACTCGACATCCAAAACTCGGTGCCGGGCTTGCAGTATCGACACTCCATCGGGGCGGCTGCCGCCGCAGCCACCGAACGGATCATCAACACACTGTTGGAACGTGACATTCGCGCGACCGCGTTGAGCGCGGCCGAACTGGACACCGCCCTTGATCGCCTCGGCGCCCGTTTGCAGTCAGCGCCAACACCTCCGGTGATCGAGGGCGCCGACAGTCCCGCGGCGCCGGTGCCGTTCCGCTCGACCAGCCCAGCGACCCGCCGCCGCACCAAGGCCGGCAGCGAGGTCGGCTGGCGCAGGGTCAAGGGCCACCCCGGCTTCCTCACGACGTACTACTTCTCACCCGAGGACATCACCACCGCCTCACTGCACCAGATGTGGGCGCTGCGCACTGATGAGGTCGTGCTGACGCTGAGCCTGTTCAAACGCCGCTATGTGGAAGCCCCCGACGGCGACGGCCCGGTAATGGTGTCGGCGATGGTGCGCACCAACGACCCGCAGCCACCACAACAGCCTCCGACGCTGTATCTGAACACGTTGCCCGGCGACCAATATCCCGCCGCGCTGCGGCCCGCACCGACGGCGCGCCCACCACATCTGGAGATCCCCTCGCGCGCCTTGGGGGACCCGACGACCCTGGAGATACCCATCGGCTCCACCGGAATCCTGGTGGGGGCAGCACTGCGCGATGACCGGCGCGCAGATCCGCAAGTGCAACGCGATGACTTGGTCATGCTGGCATTGACCGATCCGCAGCGCGCCACCCGCATCGTCATGGACACCGGCGACTACTACGTGCGCCAGCTGCTCATCCGGGCCGCGGCGGTGGGGGAGCGGATCGCGATCTACTCCAGCCAGCCCAACCGTTGGATCGGGTTGTCCCAACCCAACATCGCTGTGGTCGAACGCCGACGGCCCGCGGAGTTCGTGCCGTCGATCATCGTCAACGACCGTCCCGTGATGCCGCCACCGACCGGGTTGTCGGCCACCGTGATCACGCTGGGCAGCGCCCAGCCGACCGGTCAGCAACCCGACATGCACTTTCAGCAGATCTCCCGAGAGTCGGTGCGCATCACCACCGACGCCGACACCATCGAGGTTGCGATCGTGGCGTTCAACCAAGAGCAGGCCTGGCTCGGAATTTGAGCGGTGCTGCGCGTCGGAGTCGCCGGTAAACTTGTGCATATGCCGCCGGCGCGCGGCTGCTCTCCTGCCCAACGGACATCCGCCCACACCGGATCCGCACCCGTCAGGACAACGCCCCTCGGGCGTCGCGCTGCGACCCCGTTGCTCAACGCGCGGCCGCGGATGGTGTGGGCTCCCGCACGACGGCCGCGCACGAACGATGGGATCCGCCGTGACCACCAACGCCCGCAAGCAAGCCGCCCGCGACCACCAGCGCAGCCACCACGTCTCCTACACCGAGGCGCTGCGCGCCGTCACCCAAACCTCGGGCGACCTCACCGATCGGCCCTGGCCGATTACCGCGGCCCGCATCGACCCGCTCGGGGTGGATCAGCGCTTCCAGGACGCCCTGAACATCCCCGATGTCGCGACCTTCGACCCGCAACCGGGTTGGCAGCGCCGCTCCGGCGATCGCGTCCTGCGAATCCCAGTCGGCGCACCGCCCGACGCGTCCCACCTTCCGACGACGATCGAGATCGGCGAGCACGCCAGCATTCTGGCGTGCGTCGGCACCGGGGGAGCGGGCAAAAGCGTTGCGCTGCAATCAATCGTCGCCGGCCTGTGCGCGATCTATCCGCCTACCCGAGTCATTGTCGCAGTCGGCGATTATCAAAACTGCATTGGCTCTGCTGGGTCGTTGCCGCCGCACGTCAAAGCTCACCGCGGCCATCACCGCCCTGAGGACCCGCCCGGGCACTGGGAAAGCTGGTGCGCCTACCTCGACGACGAGATCGACCGCCGCGCCACCCAGACGCGCCACGACCCTCCCGAACTGGTCGTCGTGATCGACGCCGTCGACGAGCTGCTGGACTGGCAGCCCGAGGTGACAACCACACTGCAGCGGGTCATCGACCAGGGCCCCAGGCTGGGCGTGCGGCTGATCGTGTCGAGCACCCGGCCGCCGGCGCTGCTTCCCACCGGCGATGGTCGGACCGTGTCCCTGACCTGCGACTGCGTCCTCGCGTTGCGGACGGCCACGGCACAGGACTCGGTCGATGTGCTCGGCAGCCCCGACGCCTGGCACCTATCCGAGGACCCTGGGTACGCCTACCTCAGATCCCACACCGGCACCCCCGACGGCCCAATCCGCCTGTTCAACGCCACGGAAGTCGCTTATGCGTTGGGGCAGCGGCTCGGTGCCGGCTGAAAACAGAACACCGGGAATTTTCCGTCCCCGCCCCGCCCCGCCGCGCCGTAGCCTTAATCTGTGACTGATGAGCAGCTCGCCGCACCGCTGTGTTTGGAGTCGTTTCGCCGCCGCAACGCCGCGGCGGTGACGATGGGCGAGCCCCACCGGCTGTTCACCATCGCCGACGTCGCTAAGGCATGCAGCTTGCCGCAACCGGTTGTGGCGCAACTCGTTCCGCGCACCTGGACCGATGACGGCTGGATGTACACCGCCGATCAGCTCCAGTACGCGGTACGGATCGGGCCCGACGTACGCGCGGGGGAGTACGTCGCTCCACTGCCCGACTGAGCCGCTGCGAAAAATAGTGCACGAAGCACCCTGGCGCCAGCCCTAGGGTTCCAACTATGAGCGCGGCGCCCACAGCCGCTGGCGGCTACCGGCCACCGGTGACTCCCTTCGCCGGCTGGGTGCACGACGACCGCGGCCGGCTGGTGCCGCTGGAGACCGCCCCGCACATCGGCGCGTTCGCCCCACCGGGCGCCGGTAAGACCCGTAAGTGGCTGGCGCAGTCGGCGGTGCTCTGGCCGGGCCCGGCGCTGGTGTCCTCGTCCAAAGATGACCTGATGCAGATGGTCGCCTCGCGCCGCTATGGCCCGGCCGCGCTGCTGGATCTGCGGCCGATAGCGGCCCCGTATTACCCGGCCGATCTGCGTCCCTACCGTTTCGATCCGACGGCGTGGATCACCGGCCTGGAGGACGCCAAGGCGGTGGCGCGCACACTGCTGAGCACGTCGGCGGTTGCCCTGTCGGGCAGCTCTTTTCGTGGCAGCGATCCCGGGCCGTGGGATGATCTGGCGTTCGCCCCGTTGACCTGCTTGCTCTACGCCGCGAGCCCGCACGCGCTCGGCCTGGGTATCGACTGGGTGCTCGAGGCGGCCGAGGATGTGACGCTACCCAACCCGTGGCCAACCTCGACGCAGATGAGCACCGACCCGTCGTGGGTGACCGCGGCGGTCTGGTCGGCCAACCGCTATTTCGAGGCGCGCGTGCGCAGCGTGTTGA
The DNA here is from genome assembly GCA_019749805.1 of Mycobacteriaceae bacterium. GTDB lineage: Bacteria > Actinomycetota > Actinomycetes > Mycobacteriales > Mycobacteriaceae > Mycobacterium. The sequence continues at coordinate 47,511 of JAIEPH010000088.1, forward strand.
CTATGGAAGCCAAGCAACGCGATTCGGTCAAGATCACCGTGACCAAGGTGCTGACCGCCTGGCTGCAAACGATGGAACGCGACAAGGGTCTGCCGATGCTCGACGAAACCTTTTTGGAGGACCCCAACGCCACCATCTATCTGCTGACCCCGTTCGACGGAACGGTAGCCGCGCAGGCGATCACCCTGATGGATCAGCTGATCAATCGGCAACGCGTGAAAGTCGCTCAGTGGGACGAGTTTGCGCGGCTGGGCATGTTCCTCGACGAGATCACCAACACCCCGTTGCCGCGGCTGCCCCAATACATCGCCGAGTCCCGCGGCCTGGGGGTATCGCTGTGTTTCGCCGCCCAGGCCGGTGAGCAGCTCGACGCGATCTACGGCCCGCTGCAGGGCGCAGCGATTCGGGCCGTCGTCCCAGCATCGCTGCTCATGTACGGTTCGCACGAAAAGGATTTGATGGAGTCGGCGTCATTTTGGAGCGGCAAGACGACCCGCAGTCAACAGTCCTACGACCACAGCTTGGATTCCACGTCGACCAGTCGCAACTTCGGCAATGCCCTTGAGCCTGAAGAACTTTTACCGCCCAACGACACGTTCGCTCGATTGCTGGTGAGGGGAACGCCGGGGCGCATGGTATCCCTCATCGACTGGACCGAGTTCGTCAAATATCTCGACGAACTACGCGCGGCACGAATCGGAGAATTGGCGTCGAGGCAATGAGTTCGGTTGCCGCACAGCGGTTGTCAGCATACCACAGCTGTATCCACTCACCGCACGCGCAGGACGCCCCGGGCGCTCATGTCGACACCTCGACCGCGCTTGCCCAGGCCCGCAAAGACCTTCAATACGCGGTGGTTATGGGTACCGACACCCACCGCCGCCGCCAGTACGCCCTCTCGGCGCGTGACGAGGCCGCCACTGTGCTGCTGGCCGGCGACGCCACTGCTGCGCAGATGCGCTATGCCCGGCACTACTTCCGTGCCGCGCAACGGTTCGCCGACGCCGCCGCGGCGAACCGCGGTGTGGTGTAGCGCTCGACAGCAGCGAGAGTGCGGGGATGGAGCAGCGCGCCACCCCCGCCCGCTCAGCTGATCGTGGGCGGAGTCGGAGTCGCAAAAATAGTGCACGAGCTACCCTTTGACGCGTTTTAGGGTCGTTTTATGGCTGATCCCAGCGACAAGTTCGATGAGGTGCGCCGGGCCTGGATTGCCCGGCGGCAGGGATGGTCGCTGATTCAGCGCCGCCGCGCCGAGCAGCTGGGCCGTCGCGTGCGAGCTCGCCAGCGCGACACCGTGGCCGCGGTGCCCGACCCGCATGACGACACGTCGCTGCCGCCGTTGATCCTGCGAGTGGCCAAGTCGCCGACCTCACAGGTGGAACTGGTGGCGGTGGCAGTGCTGGCGGTGTGTGTTCCGCTGGGTTGGTTGGCCGGCGTGGCACTCAAAACTGTTCTGGTGAACCTGATTCCGGCGACACTTCGGGCCTTCCCCACCGCTTCCTTGCTCTGGTCGGGGGCCGCGCTGGGACTGCCGATTATCGCGCTGTATGACCCCGCCCCAACAATGGGTCAGATGCTGGTCGTGCCGTGGCTGTGCGCCCAAGTCGCCGCCGCGCCTGTGGTGGCCGGGGTGTACGGCATCGCCGAAGGATGGTTGGCGATCCCTGGCTCGGAGCAGTGGTGGCCGTTGACGCCGCCGGAGCGCACGCTAACTGCCGAGGATGCCGCCGAGATTCTCGGGCCCTACGAAATCACCGGCCCGCCGGTGGTGGAGCCGCGGCCGCTGCCCGAACACGGCGAGCGGATGCCGCGGTGGTGAGCGCGGCGCGCACCTCAGTGCTGGGCGGTGCCGGTGACCGCGTCCTGGTCGTCGAACTCCTCGACCAGCGTGTGATCGACGCGGAACTCCTGGCTCAGCCGTTCGTGCACCGTGTAGAGCCGCTGGAGGCGGTCATCGGCAGCGCGCACGTCGAGGCGGGCTCGCTCGATTTCGTCGTGCAGTTGGCCCAGCAGCCGGTCAATGACGTCCTGGGCCGTCATCGGCGTCGAGGACTTCTCGTGAGCGCGCACGTTGCGGGTGGTCCGGGCGGTGACACTGAGCGGGGTTCCGCCCAGCAGCACAACCGCGGCCGACCCGGGCTGCCAGCCCAGGGTGCGGTCGATACGCAGCAGCGTGCGCACGGTGGGGGTGTGCTGGGAATCGCGGGCACGGACAGCGGCCAACGTGCTGGGGTGGGGGAACCCTCGGCGGTTGGCCTCTTCCTTGCTCATCCGCAGTTGACCCAAGCGGGCGTCGACGAAGTGCATGAGGCGGGCGACGCCGTCGGCTGGGACCGTCATATTCCGCACCCTACCGCACCCAATGCGCTAAGTCGGGTCACAAATTGTGACCGCCGATATATGTCATATCTCGACGTTAGGTTGCCCTCATGAAGACACTACTGGCACTGTTCGCCCTGCTGGCCGCCGTGATGGCGGTGGCCGTGCTGGCCGTGGTGCAGATACTCATCAAACTCGCCCCGGCGCTGATCCTGATTGCTGTTGCTGTCCTGGTGATGAAAGCGGTACGCGGCCGCCGCCGCCCGCCCGCCGCG
>JAIEPH010000101.1 GCA_019749805.1 Mycobacteriaceae bacterium
TCGTTCGACGTGTCGGTCTACGAGATCTTCGGCGCCCTGCTGCATGGTGGGCGGTTGGTCGTGGTGCCCGACGAGGTGGCGGGCTCACCCGATCAGCTTCACACACTGCTGGTCGACGAGCGTGTTGATGTGTTGTGCCACACCCCGTCGGCGGCCGGGATGCTCTCACCGCAGGGTTTGGAGTCCACGGCGTTGGTGGTGGCAGGTGAGGCCTGTCCGCCCGATCTGGTGGATCGTTGGGCGACGCCGGGGCGGGTGATGATCAATGCCTACGGTCCGACCGAGGCCACGGTGTACGCCGCAATCAGCGCGCCGTTGACTCCGGGTTCGGGAAGTGTGCCGATCGGCTCGCCGGTGTCCGGGGCGGCGTTGTTCGTCCTGGACGCGGGGTTGCGGCGGGTGCCGGCAGGTGTGGTCGGCGAGTTGTATGTGGCCGGGCGTGGCGTGGCGTCGGGCTATGTGCGTCGGTCCGGATTGACCGCGTCGCGGTTCGTGGCATGTCCGTTCGGTGCGCCTGGGGAGCGGATGTATCGCACCGGGGATTTGGTGTGTTGGGGCGCTGACGGGCAGCTGCGATATCTGGGCCGCGCTGATGAGCAGGTCAAGGTCCGCGGGTATCGCATCGAGCTGGGCGAAGTGCAGGCCGCCTTCGCTGGGTTGGATGGTGTTGATCAGGCGGTGGTGATCGCGCGTGAGGACCGTCCCGGAAACAAGCGCCTGGTTGGCTACATCACCGGTACCGCTGATCCCGTCGTGATCCGCAGCAAGGTAGGCGAGCGATTGCCCGCCTTCATGGTTCCGTCGGCAGTGGTGGTAATCGATGCGATGCCGCTGACGCCTAACGGCAAGCTCGACAAGCGCGCACTGCCGGCGCCGGCGTACCAGGATTCCGACTGTTATCAGGCCCCGGCGAGTGCCGCGGAGGCGGTGCTGGCCGACATCTATGCGCAAGTGCTCGGTCTGGAGCAGGTCGGAGTCAATGACTCGTTCTTCGATTTGGGAGGGGATTCGCTCTCGGCAATGCGCGTGGTCGCCGCGGTCAACAAATTCCTCGACGGTCACCTTGCGGTACGCACGCTGTTACTTGCACCGTCGGTGAGAAGCCTCAGTCAGCAGCTGGGCAAGGATGGCAGCGCCGTGGAACTACTTCCGGTCGAGGTTCTAAACGAAGGAAGCGGTGTTCCGCTGTGCTGCCTTCACGAGGGGAATGGACAGAGCCTGGCGTATCGGGGTCTCAGTAGTTATTTGGAGTGCCCCATTATTGGAATGAATCAAATTCCGCAAACCGGCGAAGCAGAACCTGCGTCGATTCGCGGCATGGCGAAAATCTATGCAGACCGACTTCAACAGGTTTACCCCAACGGACCCTACAAGCTGCTGGGCTGGTCTTTCGGAGGTCCGGTTGCTCACGAGCTCGCCATTGAGCTTCGCCGACGCGGATGTGAAGTGCAACGTGTCGTCCTGTTGGACCCCGTGCTCAGCGTCAACCGCGCTTCAGGAAACCACGATATTGATGAGAATCCCGGAGAAGGTCGCCTTCTCGATCTCTTTCTGAGGTCCAGTCACATAGATGTTCCAGAACAATCGGAGCCGCTGACCTACCGACAAGCCGAGGAGCTGATCCGCCGACAGGGAGAAGTGGTTGAGTTCGTTCTTCCGCCCAGACAGATCTTCGACTTCGCTGTACGAAATCACAATGCAAACGAGTTGTTCCTACGAAACCATGTGCCCGATGTGTACGAGGGCGACGTGATCATATTCTCCGCTCCGCCGAGTGAGGATGACGACGGTCTATGCGATCCGCAGAACTGGCAGCCCTTCGTTGCTGGCGACATAACCGTGTACCCGGTCGGGTGCCCCCACGATGAAATGATGACCCCCGCATCGCTCGCCGGCTACAGCCAACAACTCAAACTTGCATTAGACGCGTAGATCGTCGCGCCGATTGGGGTTGACAGGAACCCTGCGCGAAGACCTGATCGAGGTCTAGGTGTTATCGCGAACTCCGGGAGTGGGCCGATCGCTGACGAGGCGGTCCGTGCCGGTGTCAACCTCCGCAGCGGTTTCGACAGTCGCGGGGGCGGACCACTTTTGCTTGAGTCGAGACTTCAGAGACATCGCGCGCTTCTCCACCAAGAACCAGCTCAGCGCGGCCAGTGGCAGGGTGGCTATCGTCGAAACGACGAAGAACACCAACGGATTCAGCCACACAAGCCCGACGATAAGCAGCAATTGCTGAATGGGAAATGCGTATATGTACATGCCGTACGACAGATCCGTCCGCAACCTCAGGCGTTTGCTGTGGATCAGGGCACCCGAAACGATGACGGCATACGCCAGAGGAATGGCTGCGACCACACGGTAATCAGGGAGTAGATCGGCCGCAACAACGATGATGGCCACGCTGAGCACGACGAGTGACCACCGAGCGGGGATCTCATTTCGAAAGCGGTACAGAAGCGCTCCAGCGAAAAACATCAAAAAACAGCGCGCAATGAGTTGCGGAACAGTCCATAGGCCTTCGGTGGCGGTGGGAAGAGGCGGCAGTGAGAGCGCCGCAATCAATGCCAACAAGAACAACACCGGAAAAACCCACCGGCGACTGACTAGTCCAATTATTCCGAGGCCAACAACTGCTAGGTAGCACCCCACTTCATAGATGAGGGACCACAGAGAACCGTCCCAGTAGCCGGCCACAGGGATTCCCCTCGGAGTCCCACCGACGCCGAAGTGAAAATGAACTACGGCGAGGTTTTTCAAGACGTACTCGATGGGCCCGCTGGATAGCAGCAGTTTCACGGCCGAGCGGCCCTGGATAGCCTCACCGATCGGAGCGATGACAAACGCGGTCACTATCAGACAGACGTAGAGCCCAGGGAGGATGCGGAGTGCTCGAGCGACAAGATATTCACGTACCTGCGGGCGGCTTAGCCAGCTCGCCGTGATGAGAAATCCCGAGATCGCGAAGAACCCGTCAACCCCCACCATCACAATTAGCTGGGTAACTGCGGGGGGCGGCATGCGGCCTGTGAGTGGGAAGGAGTGCCACAGGATCACCGAGGTGGCTAAAGCTAGTCGTAACGCATTCAGAGCATTGTTTCGCGGATCGAATACCTGCCCAAGTTTCATCCGACTCCGTTCGGCGGCTGCACCCGAGCTATACTATCGTGGGCAAACGCCGAAACAATCAAATTCGCGAGTAGGGCACGTACCCATGCGGCGGCCTCTCGGAGCTGGCGGTCGAATTTACCCTTGACGCAGTGCTACCCGGTGCCACAGGCACAAGCCGGGCCTGGTAGTCAATTTGCTCAGTAATTGTTGCAGACGCCAAAGACTTGTTGGAGCACCGGAATGGCTTGCGCCGCCCCAGGGTGGTTGGCCACCATTTGGGCCATTGGCACGCGGCCATCACCCGGCGGCGTGGCGAGGAACTGTTGAATTGCGGCCTGATCAGGCGGCGAGGCGTTGAACCCGGCCGCAGCCTGAGGATTCTCCGCGTTGAGCGCCGCTACAAACTGCGGGTAAGTGCAGGTCGAATTGATAGCTGGACCGAGATCTGGCGCTGCGGAAGCGATGCCAGCCCCCACGGTCACCGACAACGCCAGACCACCCAGCCCGCTAGCCAGTATCGTTAGCGACTTATTGATCATTCCCATCCTCCCTAATGGCTAATTGCACTGACTCTAGTCGCGACGCTCGCACTTCGCGGCAATATCTCCCGCTTACGTCAGCAAACCACCACGCCTGCACACGGTGGCCCCACGGAGCGCGGCGCCTTCGAGGCGTAAGGCCGAGTGAAGTCTGTACGCTCAACGTGAGGCAGAGGTTCTATCCCGCCATGACATACGAGTGTCTTTCCGGGATTCACGGAACGACGGCCGCGCGACGCTTGTTTGCTATAGGGTTCCCCGCCATGGGGGCGCGCAACGATCGCGATCAAACACGGCCCCATCGGACGATGCAGGACTCGAACCGAGCGACTCCCCTGTGGGTCGAACCCTCTGCGCACTCTAGGGAAGAACCTGTAGAAAATTGGCGCCCGTCACGGCGGTTCGTCGCTGCCGTGGTTGCGATTGCTGGCATAGAACTTATGGCCGCGATGGACGGACCCATCGCAGTATTTGCGCTTCCGACAATTCAGGACGAGCTGGGTCTGTCAGATTCTGGGCGGAGCTGGGTGATTACCGCCTATCTGCTGACCTACGGTGGCCTGATGCTACTGGGCGGCCGCCTCGGTGACACCTTCGGCCGCAAGCGCACCTTCATCTTCAGCGTTGCGCTTTTCACGGTCGCCTCGGCGATCTGCAGCATTGCCTGGGACGGAGGTTCGCTCGTTGCAGCCCGGCTGCTGCAGGGCTTGGCCGCGGCGATCGCCGTACCAACCTGTTTGGCGCTGGTGGCGACCTCCTTTCCGAAGGGTCGGCCGCGCAACGCTGCGACGGCTGTCTTTGGCGCGATAGCCGGCATCGGCGCGGTGATGGGTTTGGTGGTAGGCGGGGCGGTCACTGAGGTGTGGTGGCGGCTCGCGTTCCTAGCAAACGTGCCGATCGGGCTGCTGGTGATCTACCTGGCTCACACCGCGCTGCGGGAAACCCAGAAGCAGCGGATGAAGCTCGATGCCGTCGGAGCTGTACTGGCCACATTGGTCTGTACCGCAGGGGTTTTCGGCCTGACGATGGGTCCGGAGAAAGGTTGGCTGTCGGCTACCACGATCAGTTTCGGTGTGGTGGTAGTGGTCGCACTCGCCGCGTTCGCCGTGGTGGAGCGCAAGGTCGAAAACCCCATCGTACCCTTTAGCCTATTTCTTGACCGCAACCGGCTGGCCACCTTCGCGGCCATGTTCCTTTCTGGTGGAACGACATTCACGCTGATTGTGCTGGTCGCCCTGTATGTGCAGAACATCATGGGCTACAGTCCGTTGCACGCGGGCGTCGGCTTCCTCCCGTTCGCCATCGCGATGGCACTCGGGATGAGTGTGGCCTCGCGGCTGATTTCGTGGGTTCCGCCACGGGTGATGGTGGTTACAGGCGCAATTCTGATGCTGGGCGCCATCCTGTATGGCTCGACGCTGAACCGCGGCATCCCGTACTTTCCGAATCTGTTGGTGCCGATCGTCATTGGTGGTGTTGCTATCGGATTGATCAATGTTCCACTGGGGCTCTCAGTGATCGCCAGTGTCGGTTCGGACAGGATTGGGCCTACATCGGCGATCGCGGTAATGTTGCAGGGTCTGGGTGGTCCGGTGGTCTTGGCGGTCATCCAGGCCATCATCACCTCGCGCACACTGACCCTAGGCGGTACCAGCGGGCCGGTGACGTTAATGAACGACGCCCAGCTGGACGCGCTGGACCGCGGCTTCACCTACGGCTTGTCGTGGCTAGCCGGAGTGGTCATCCTCTTGGTCGTGGTCGTATCGCTCATCGGCTACACCGCGCAGCAGGTAGGGCAGGCACAGGAAATGACGAAAACCCCTGACGCCCAAGCGCCTGCGCGCCGAGTCCTTCTGTTCGTGCTCGGCAGCGCCCGGTCCGGAACCTCGGCGATCACGCGGCTTCTCTCGCTATGCGGTGGTTCGCTCCCGCCCGGGATAGTGTCCGCCGACTCCAACAATCCGCTTGGCTATTGGGAGCCAGCGGCATCACTCCGACTCAATGGAGCGATCCTGCGTCGCCGCCGTAGCGGCTTTTTCGACCCGGCTCTGCACGCACAGGACGAAGATGGCTTCGACGCCAAAGAGGTTGCCGCCTGCATGGCAGAAATCGGAGGGTTTCTCAACACGTTGCCTGCGGCGCCACTCGTGGTCGTCAAGGACCTGCAGATCACGGTCCTGTCTGACATGTGGTTCGAGGCGGCGCGCCAAGCCGGGTTCGACGTCGTCACTGTGATCGCGGTGCGCCACCCGCAGGAGGTGGTCGAGTCGTGGTCGCCGCACGCTCGCATCTCACCGGAGCTCGCGAATGCCTTGTGGCTGAAATACAACTTGGCGGCCGAGAGAAACACGCGCGGCCTGCCGCGCGTGTTTGTTGAATACGAGAATGTCCTGGATGACTGGCGCCGAGAAATGAAGCGGATTTCCACGGGACTCAACATCGATCTCAACACCCGGCATGAGGGCGCGATCGATGACTTTCTCAATAGGGATCTTCAACGCCAGAGACACTGCGGGGTCGTGTCGGAGTCCTATGGCACAGAGTTCATCTCCACGGTTTACGCAGCCATGCAGGCGGCCGCGCAGGACCAGCCCTGGGACGAGTCTGAGCTGGATCGAGTTTTCGAGGCGTATCGGGCGAGCGAACGTAATTTCCGAGCGGCGTTCGAAGATTACCGAAGCATCGGCAACCGCATGTCCCTTCGGACCTTGACCATGGATCTGGTACGGCTTGGCCGCATGGTCAGGTACCTGCTCCGCTGATGTGGACGCGATTGTCCAGCTAGTCGATTTCGCCGCTCAGGTCGAACTCGGCCAGTGTCCGCGCGACCAGCTCGCGTAGCGCGGACTTCGTGTTCTCAGCGCCTGGGTGGTAGGCCGCGACCGTGATGAACACCTTGCCGCTGCTCAGGCGTCCGGACAGCACCGTCATCTGACCACCGATCGCCTCGAGCCAGCTTCGCGGAACATGTTGCCCAGTCACTCGCGCAGCGGCGAATTCGGCTTTGGTGCCGTCGAGGTGGTCCAGGATCGCGCCGAGGTCACCGAGATTGGAGCAAAGCACTGGGCGGCCGGGGTCGGTGAACCCGGTATAGACCATGCGCTTCATCAGCCGCTTCGGTGTCACGGGAGTCAGCCACAGGATTTGCGAGTCGCTGGGTGCCTCGCGCAGAGCGTGCAGTCCCTCTTTGATGGCAGCACGGATGTCCTTCAGATCCTTCTCAACACCGGTCGGATCGACGCTGACGCGTGCGTACGACAGTGCTATCGCACGAGTATCTTCCTCGGTGCGATCACTCATCGGGAGTTGCAGTGTGACGGTGCCGTCATCCGCTCGACGTCCCATTCGCTCGCCGAGCTTTGCGGCCAATGCTGCGATCAGGGTGTTCGCCGTCCCGCCAAGGGCCTTTGCTCGGGCATCCCAGTCATGCAGATCGATGTAGATCGAGATGAGCGGTACGACGACGAGTTCATTGGCCATCGGCGCGCCTGGATGGTCGCTGAAAGGTTGCGAGGCCGGCTTGCCGGTTAGCTCATGGCGATTTTCCCGAGCCATCCGTCCCGCCTGGACGAAGGCGCGCCCGATCTCCGGGAGATCTCGCGCCATCTGTCGCACGTCCTGGACGACCGCGCGGAACCGGGTACGGGAACGCGGTGACGGGTAGCCGAGATCACGGGTTTTGCCCATGATCGCTTCGGCTAACACCAGCGCGAGCCCGAGGCCGTCGATCAGGTAGTGCGACACCACCAGGCTGACGGCTGTCGAGCCGTCCGACAGCGGCAGAACGTTGAGGCGCCAGCCTGGCCCCGATTCCGCGTCGACCGGGAGCTGCGAGCATTCGTCGGCCCAATCGCTGAGTTCATCGCGCGGACGGGCGGAGTCGGTGAATTCGATGTTCGACGGCCCCCGGTCGAAGACCCATCGATGGCGCGCGAACGGCAGTGGCGACCGTTCGATGCGCCGACCCAACAACCCATACCCGAGGTTGTGGTGAAACCGTTTTACCGCGTCGAAGTCAATGGCGTGCTCATACACCCACACGCACTGGATGACTACCTTTTGGTCGGCCGCCCGATGTCCCGCAAACAGGGCCTGGTCCACAAGCGCCAGCCGATTGTCAGGCTGGGCGTTGCCTTTGGAGGACCCGCGAGGTACCCGCAGCACCGATCAGCCCGCGACGCTACGAGGTTCGCCTGCGACGCGTTGCGGGGCAGGTACAGCGCGAACGGGGAGGATGCCGACGTGGCTGGTCCGAAACCGATTCACCACAGAATGGTAGCCGATCTACCGGAATCGGGCCTTCGTGGGCGACGCCGAGCGCTGGTCAAGCGACGTTTGCTACCCGGCAAAGGCTCTCCGAAACGGCTTCGTAGGCAGGGGTTGCGGGCGGGAAAGGGGGCGACCGCAGTTTACTCGTGAGATGGACTCGAGAAAGTGAAGGGTAGGATCGCCGCGATGAAATTCGCGCTGGCAAGCTACGGAACCCGAGGCGATGTCGAACCATGCCTCGCTGTGGGCCTTGAATTGCTGCGCCGCGGTCATGACGTGCGTATTGCCGTACCCCCAGATCTGGTCGGCTTCGCGGAGTCCATCGGGCTCGCCGTGGTTGCCTACGGGCCGGATGCGCGGTTGTGGCAGGACGTGCACCGCGAAACCTTGACGCAGATGCGCCGCAAACCGTGGCAGGTCCGGAATATGCGCCGGCTGTGGCGCGAGGATTGGCAGCTGTTCGCGCAGAGCTGGCGCGAAACCAGCACAATCCTGACATCGCTGGCGGACGGCGCCGACCTCCTCCTCACGGGCGTCATCGGCGAGCAAGCCGCCGCCAACGTCGCCGAGTATCACGGCATTCCCTTCGCCACGTTGCATACCTATCCGATGCGGGCCAACGGTCAGCTCGTCCCGTTTGTGCCTGCGGCACTGGCGCGCTCTGCAGTGACGGCGACCGAGTGGCCCAATCGATTCCTGACGAAGAAGCTCGAGGACACTCAGCGCCGCGAGATGGGCTTGCCGAAGGCGAAAGGCCTGCCGTCCACCAGAATCGCCAAACGCGCAGCCCTGGAAATCCAGGGCTACGACGAGATGTGCTTTCCCGGGCTGGCCGCCGAGTGGGTCAGATGGAAGGACCAACGTCCGTTTGTGGGGGCACTGACGCTGGAGTTGGCAACGGAGGACGACGATGACGTCGCGTCGTGGATCGCCGCCGGGGCCCCGCCGATCCTATTCGGATTCGGCAGCATGCCTGTCGAATCTGCCGGCGACACACTCGCGATGATCAGCGGCGCGTGCGCACAGTTGGCGGAACGGGCGCTGGTGATTTCGGGAGGGAGCGATTTCGGCGGTATCCCTCAGTCCGATCACGTCAAGGTAGTCGGGACGCTGAATCTTGCGGCCGCATTTCCCGCCTGTCGTGCAGTCGTGCATCACGGAGGTTCGGGCACGACAGCCGCCAGCTTGCGGGCCGGGGTTCCCACGCTGATTCTCTCGTCATGGCCGGACCAGACGCTCTGGGGCTGGGTCATCGACCGACTGAAAGTCGGTCACACCCGCCGGTTTTCGGCCACCACCCGTGAAACGCTGATCGCAGACCTACGCACCATCCTCGCGCCGCCCTACGCTGCGCGAGCCCGCGAGGTCGCCAGCCAGATGACCAAACCCGCCGACAGCGCTGCAACCGTCGCTGATCTCTTGGAGAAGTCCGCCCGCTTGCGGCGTGTCGTCTGAGTCGCGAACGCGGGCCCTCACTCACCAGCTCAGATGGCGCCCATGCCCCGGGCCACCAGCGCAACCCCGCCGACCGCGCACATCGTGATGATTATTTTTCGGCGGTGAGCCAAGGCCCAGTCGTGGAGCCGCTCCACTATCGCCCGAGTTTTCGTTGGCGTGACCACATAGCTGACGAGGGTGATCTCGACAACGATGAGTATCCCGACCACGAACATGATTGCGGCGATGATTTGCTCGCCGATCGTGACTCCCGACGCCAGGAAGATAGTGAGTAGGAGCAGCACGTCCGGTTCGATCCCCGCCAGTAGAAATCCGATCCCAAATGCGACCCAAAGGGATCCGTTTTCCCACGCGTCGTGCAAGCGGCGCGACAGCCGCCGGATTCTAGATTCACCCTCTGCGGGCCCATCCTGCGCGCGGCCCAGCAGCCGCGACACTCCGGGCGGCAAGAATGAGTCCAGCACTAGCGTCGGCGCATCACCCGATGTCGGCAGCTGCGCGCGGGGACGCCGCAGCGCCAGCGAACGGGCGGTCATCACTGCGGCGATCGACAACGCGAGCACACCTAACCCGATTTGAATATGCCGGAAGGTGGGGGTCGTGGACAGACCGCTCATAAATGACTTGAACATCGGTATGACGTGCAGAAACGTCAGCCATATCGTCACGGCGAACACACAGGCGGCCAGGGAGCCGGCGCCGTAAGCGATCAGGTTGTGCACCGGTCGTGGCCGCGAGATCACGAGAAGGGTGAGGCCGAAACGCATCGGGTTGAGTCCCACGAAAAGCCCCAGCACGAGCACAGTGCCCCACATGGCGAGAACAGTACCCGTTGCCTTTGCTGACTAAAATTTCTGCGGCTTGTGCCAACCGTGGTGGCATGTTCCGTCGAGGACGTGAGAGGTGCGCCATGTGCCATCGCGGCACGACCCCCGGTCGGCTAGCGGGAGGGGTACTAGCTATGCAGAAGTTCGCCCAAGGCCGCGGGTGGTTTCAGGTTGAGCAGGCGCTTGCGGTCGGAGGCGAGATCCTCATACGTCAGCGCCGCGACCTGGGCGGGGGAGAAAGACAAATCCGGTTCTGAGGAATTTCTCTTCACGACCCCCACGCCGAAGTCGCATTTCAGAACCGCTACCCGCAGATCGTTCCGGGTGCGCAGATGGACGATCGCTTTCCACACGTCACCGTTCCATATACCCCATCTCACCAGCCCCGATTGCTGTGCAAGGAACTCCTCGTACGACGCGGCGGGGCGTCCCATGATTTCCAACGCCGGGTTGCAGTCGTGGAGAAAAATCACCCCGTCATCCCGCAGGTAGCGCAGCGTATTCTCCACGTCCCGTAGAGCCTGCTCGTAGGTGTGTAACCCGTCTATCAGGGCAACGTCGACGCCGCGGTCCAAAACAGCCGCCTCGTTTTCGAAGAACTCATCACTCGTCATTGCGAAGTAGCGCGTCGCCCCCTTGGCCTCAGCCTGCCGGCGGGTGCGTCCGGAGAGTTTGAGCGCCGGATCGACGGCGATCTTTTCACCGGCGGTGATTCGCTTGAACGCCCATCCGCGCTTAACGCCGATCTCGAGGTAAACGGAGTTCGCTCGCCCATCGAGCGCCTGCCGTACCGCCTTGATTCGATTCACGCGACTGCCCTTCCGCCCCTGCGACTGCCCTTCACCCCCGTAGTGTGACAAATGCGCCCGAACAGCAACCATGAATTCGGTCGGTACGCTGTGCGCGGCACCGGGCGCCTTCGCCCGGCTTGGACAAAGAGCTGTTCGCCAGCCTCTCTTCGCGGCATGTCGCCATTGCACATCGCTGGCATTTGCGGAACGGTCCGCCAGAATCCAGCCAGGTCTTGCATCGCAATAGCCCTGCTTGGGACATCGCTTTCTGATCTTCGCCTCGATTGACGTCGGAGGGTGAACGCTTCTAGTTCACATGGCAAGAAGTACGGTAAGAAAATGGACAACGTGCTCGATCCGCTCGACCAGGCCATGTTCGAGTTCGATCGAGCGACAGGAGTGAAGGTCCTGATTCAGGGCGCCTGGGTGTACAACGGCGCGATCGACGTCGACGGGCTGCGGCAGTTCTATGACCGTCTTCAACGGGGACGGCTGTCGCGACGCGTCGAGCGGTCACCATTGCGATTCGGCCGCCACCGCTGGATATCACCCAACGGTTCGTCTCGCCTCGAGATCGCCGAATCAGCCCGACCGCGTGAAGAATTCGACACCTGGCTCTGCGAACAGGCCGACACCCCCCTGGATTGCGAGCGCGGACCCGTATGGCACCTTGCGGTGCTGCCGTTCACCGACGGCGGGGTTGGGGCCAGCATTGTCGTCCCGCATTGCCTCACCGATGGCCTCGCGCTAACCGAGGCGCTGGCCGAGGCTGCGTTTGGTCATGACGACCCGGTCAGTTGGCCCGATGGCGCAACGCGCCGACGCGGGCGTGCAGTGCGCCAGGACGCCCGCCAAACGATGCGCGACGCCGGCGCAATTGGTCGGGCCGTTGCCGCAGCAGTTCGGTCTGCCAGGCAAAGTCGCGCCGGTGCTGCACTGCGGTCTCACAAGGAGTCACTGACGGCCACTGGTGCAGACGAGCCCTTTGCTGTGCCAATCGCGACGATGCTCATCGATGCCGATGAGTGGGAGGCACGCGCGAAATCACTCGGCGGCACTAGCAATGCACTACTTGTCGGGTTGACGGCGCGCTTAGCCGAACAACGAGGGCGTGTCACCACAGACGGCTCGGTCGTCGTGAGAATGCCCTACAACGAACGTACAACTGGCGATACTCGCGGTAATGCGGTCAGCAACATCGATGTCGCGGTCGATCCCACATCTGCGACAACTGACTTGCGCATTATCCGGGCCGCTGTCAAAGAAGCGCTTGCCCGACACCAAGAGGTGCCAGACTTCGAGCGGGCAATGTTGTCTTTGGTTCCTCTGATTCCCAAGCGGCTCCTGAAGCGAATCTCAGGCAACGGTACCGGCGTCATATCAACTCACTTGGGTGCCATCAATCCTGCAGCCACCCGGTTAGATGGCACGAACGCTGACCACTTTGCCATGAAATTGCACTATGCAGGGGTGACCGAGGAGATGATGCATCAGTTCGGCGGGCTCCAAATCGTCGCGTCGGGAAGAGTGGACGGAGAGGTGTTCGTTACCGTTCATGCCTATCAACCGGGTCAGCCGAATTCCGAAGACGGCTTGCGACAGGAGCTTTCAAGGGCGTTGAAGGAGTTTTCGATCACCGGCACGCATCTCTGAGTGCCTACGTCCACGTGTCGACCTAAGATTGCCGCGATGAAGTTTGTGCTGGCGTGCTACGGGAGCCGTGGCGATGTCGAACCCTGTGTCGCAGTGGGGCGTGAACTGATGCGCCGCGGGCACGATGTCCGAATGGTCGTCCCTCCCGACCTGGTCGGTCTGACGGAGTCTGTTGGGCTCTCAGCGGTCGCCTGCGGTGAAGACATGAAGCCAGTGTTGGATGCGCACCGCAACTTCTGGTCGTCCTTGTTCCGCAACCCCTGGCGAATCCGAGAGCTGATGAAGTCGCGGCGCGCCGTGGGAGAGTCGGTTTTCCGATCCTGGGAACAGATGGGAACGACCCTCAAGTCGCTGGCGGATGGCGTCGACCTGATATTCACCGGCCTCAATTTCGAGGACGCCGCGTCGAACGTCGCCGAATTCTACGATCTGCCGTTGGCTACGCTGCACTACTTCCCACTGCGGCCCAACGGCCAACTCCTCTCCTTCCTGCCGGCACCCATTGGCCGCTCGGCAATGCGGGTCTTCTGGTGGGTGTCGTGGCGTGGCACCAAGAAGGTCGAGGACGCGCAACGCCGAGAATTGGGCCTACCCGAAGCCAAGGGTCCCTCACCCGAGCGGATCACCGGTCGCGGGTCGTTGGAGATTCAGGCCTACGACGAGGTTTGCTTCCCAGATCTGGCCACCGAGTGGGCGAAGTGGAATGCCCAGCGACCCTTTGTCGGTGCGCTGACACTGGAATTACCGACGGATGCCGATTCGGAGGTCGCGTCCTGGATCGCTGCGGGAAAACCGCCGATTCTCTTCGGTTTTGGCAGCATCCCGATCGAATCTGCTGCCGACACGCTCGCCATGATCAGCGGGGCCTGTGCGCAGTTGGGTGAGCGTGCCCTTGTCTGCGCAGCTGGGACGGACTTCAGCGGTTCCCCGCAGGCCGAGCACGTCAAGGTAGTCGGCACGGTGAATTATGCGGCCGTCTTTCCGACCTGCCGCGCGGTCGTGCATCATGGCGGCGCGGGGACGACAGCGGCGGGCCTGCGCGCCGGAGTTCCGACGTTGATCCTTTCGACCGATCTCGATCAGTCGCTGTGGGGGGTCCGGGTGAAACGTTTGAAAGTGGGTACTGCCCGTCGTTTTTCGACCACCACCCGTGAAACGCTCATCGAGGATCTGCGCGCAATCCTCAGCCCCGAGCACGGCGCCCGGGCCCGCGAGATCGCTACCCGGATGACCAAACCTTGCGACAGCGTGTCCGCCGCCGCCGACCTCGTCGAGAATTTCGCCCGTCGATAAGGCGTGGGCTGATTGGCGTGGTCGAACTTCGTTCAGACTGATCTATAAGTTCTACCTACCCGAGGCTCGACGTCGAAAGCCTGCTCCTCCTCCTCGCTGAGGTGATGAACCCGAGCCCACGGTTGTACTTACCATTGTGGCGGCGTATCCCTACGCCAAGGTGCGAACCCAAGGCCCATGGACGGCCCGGGCGGACGCGGCGCCGCGTTTGTCGCGAGGCTTTACCCGTGACGGCATTGGCATCCAGGACCGCGATCCACAGCGAGAGCGGATGAAGATCATCACCGGTTGTACTATCTGGTCAAGTTCGCGGCGAACGGCGCCTAGCAAGGGGGGGTGCAGCATCGGGGCGTTGTCGGCGATGAGCCGGGGTTCATACCTGCCTTCAGTCGCGGGTTTGGCAGCCAGGCGCCCGCCATCTGCCCGTCTCTTGACCAAAATCCATGACATCGCCGGGATTCGGGGGATCCTATCGTCGAAATCAGCGGAATCAGTAGTCGCCGCGCCGCTCGCAAAGGAAGGTTTATGCCTAGTCTCGATTCCGTCAAGGTACATGGGCGGCGCGTGTTGGTTCAGTCGATGCGTGCCTGCGTCCGCCGCGATCGCCTTCCGTGGCCTTTCAAGGCGACATACGTCAACGGATGCCAGCGCCTGCTAGCAGCACTGGATATCGAGTCCGATGAAACTCCGCTGGAATGCGACTATGAGACCAGATTTGTAGCGGGCCCCGGCGGCCCGTGGCTCAATTCGATCTTGCGTTACCGCGGCGTGTGGGAGCCGGCTCTTTCCGATTTCATCGTTCAACACGTCCAAGCTGGCGATGTCTGCGTCGACGCCGGCGCGAATTGCGGGTATTTCACGGTTTTGCTTGCCCAGCGAGTGGGGCCGTCGGGGAAAGTCATCGCAATCGAGGCCGCACCGGAGAACGTACGGTGGATGCGCGCAAACCTCGACATCAACGGCGTGCAAGACACCGTCGAGGTTGTCACTGCTGCGTGTGCCCGGCAAAAAGGGCAGCTTACGCTGCACGTGCACCCGCAGAACGATGCTTGGTCCCGACTCAGACCTCCTGATGAGGGGCAACTCGACCGCCGCTTCATGGGAGACAAGTGGATTCCGGTGACGGTGCCCGCAGACACCCTTGGCTCCATCGTGGGTCCCGAGACGGACCGGGTCTCGTTCATCAAGCTACATATTGAGGGGGCCGAGGCGGAGGTGGCACCGGACATTCCCGACACATTCCATCACCCGAGGCTCGTCGTTGCGCTGCTGGTGAAGGAGCCGCACATCGAAGTCACGCTGAAGCCCTTCAGGGAGAGGGGATTTCACGTTTACGACCGGCGCAACGACTACCGTTGGTTCTACGAGCGCAAAGTGCCCAGCATCACCGAAGTGACTTACGAGGAACTGAACAACCAGCACACGGCGTATGTGCTGCTGAGCCGTCAGCCGCTCGTCCTGCCTGAGGGAAAAAATGACTCCAGTACCTAATACCCAGAATCGGTGGGCGACCCGAAGCTTTGTCTTTTTGTTGCGTGCAGGTGTTAGGCACCCGTCCATCCTCTGGCAGTTTTTCTTGGCCAACGCACGGTACAACCTGATCAAACGTGGTCGGCTTTCCGGAGCGGCAAAGCACGTGAAGGATGTCCGAACGGCGTTTGAGGAGAATGCTGCAAAGGGGCAGTTCAAAGAATTGTTTTTCGACATGGCCGATATGAATATTGTGCAGTGGTGCGACACTTTTAGCAAAGTTTTTGATCGCGCGGACCCGATTGATATTCTCGAAATCGGATCGTGGGAGGGGCGGTCAACGCTGTTCCTCTTGACTTATTTCACACAAGCTAACTTGACCGCCGTCGATACGTGGGCGGGCAGTGACGAATACCATTACAACGCAACATCTGATCTGCGCGACCTGGAAGCTCGTTTCGACACTAACCTCGCGCCATGTGCGCCGCGTATGTCAAAGCGAAAAGGTTCATCGCTCCACGTGCTGCCGCAGCTGCTCGATGAAGGGCGC
This sequence comes from Mycobacteriaceae bacterium, assembly GCA_019749805.1. Classification (GTDB taxonomy): domain Bacteria; phylum Actinomycetota; class Actinomycetes; order Mycobacteriales; family Mycobacteriaceae; genus Mycobacterium. The sequence goes on from JAIEPH010000101.1 coordinate 15,962, forward strand.
CAATTCGACCTCATCTACGTGGATGGTTCGCACTTTGCCGACGACGTCCTGACGGATGGGATCACCGCGTGGCGACTTTTGAAGGAGGGCGGGGTGTTGATATTTGACGACTTTCTCTGGCCCTGTTATGTGCGCGCCCGAGCCAACCCTCATTGGCCGATCAGCGTCTTACTGAAATATCACGCTAGGGAATACAAAGTCCTAAACGCTCATTCTCAGCTCATTGTGCAGAAAAGGAAAAGTTTCGTCGACCACGTGACAACCGAGCTCGAGGGTGTCCAGTTCGGGGATAGCCAGGGCTGAGAAAGTTCACGCCGATGATCTGAACTGAGCTGCGACTGAGGCTTCGCGCGAAAACGTAAGCCTTGACGTAGCGTTTCGGCAAAGCTTCGAGTCGGGGGAGGTTTGATGTTCGCTGTCAGCAAAGAGTGGCGACCGTGGGCCGGGGACCACAGTGATCGCGAGGCCTTGAGGCCGCTCGGCTACCGCGGGTCGCGAGTGTTAGTCATAGAATTCGAAATAAAGACCTCGAACAGGTGGCTCGATGCCTGCTGAGATTCCTTTCATCCGACCAAACTTTCCCAAGGCCGATGAACTCGTGAAGGAAATCGACGAGATTGTCAGCTCCAACTGGTACACGAACTTCGGGCCGAAGGAGCGAAAGTTCGCTCGCGCGCTCGGCGCATACCTCGGCCATGACTTGCACGTAGCGACCTTCGCGAACGGCACATTCGCCCTCATCGCAGCACTTCACACCGCCATTGGTCCTGGCGGGCGGGACCGCTATCTGCTGATGCCTTCGTTCACGTTCATCGCGGTGGCACAAGCCGCGCTATGGACGGGGTACCGACCCTGGTTCATCGACATTGATCCCGACACGTGGCAGCCCGATGTACAGTCCGCCGGGGCCGTACTGCAGGGCTTCCGCGACCGAATCGCCGGCATCTTGCTCCCGAATGTGTTCGGAGTCGGCAATCCGCAAGTCGGCTCATGGGAGGACCTCGCCCGCGAATGGAATTTGCCAATCGTGATCGATTCGGCGGCCGGGTTTGGCTCGGAATATTCGGAGGGCGATCGCCTTGGCAGCTACGGTTTCTGCGAGATCTTCTCGTTCCACGCGACGAAGCCATTCGCGATCGGCGAAGGCGGTGCGCTGGTTTCTCGTGACGCGCGGCTCGTTGAGCAGGCCCGCCAGTTCGGAGACTTCGGCTTCGCCGGACGAGAGAGCACTCAACTCGGTATGAATGGCAAGCTTCCCGAAATCAGTGCTGCTATAGGCCTGGTCGAACTCGCTGGACTGGACGACCGCTTGGCGAGCCGCCGCATGGTCCTCGAGCGCTACCGCGCTGAACTCGGCTGCGTGGGTCTGGAGTTTCAGTCGAACGCAGATCGCTCCTCAGTGTGCTTCGCAAGCGTTTGCTGTGAGTCTGCCGATCACAAGGCGGCGATTCTGAAGAGCCTCGGTCAGGACGCGATCCGTGCGCACGACTACTACAACCCACCCCAGCATCTCCACCCGTACCTTGTGGCGAGTCCTGAGCTTTCGAGGTCGACCGACTTGGCCGTCACAGCGGACGTATGCTCGCGAATCGTTTCGCTGCCCGTCCACCATTACATGGCCTCGGACGACGTCTTGCGCGTCGTCGCCGCGGTTCGTCGAGTCTCGCAGTGATCGATAAGCACGCGGGTTGCCTATCCGCCAGGTCGAAACGCGAGCGACGTGTCGCTAATCTTGGCCTTGCGCGCACCAGAGTGGGGGAGGGCTAGGGCCGCGATGAAATTTGTGTTGACCAGCTGGGGAAGTCGGGGCGAGGTCGAGCCTTGTTCCGCCGTCGGCCGTGAGTTGTTGGCCCGAGGGCACGACGTGTGTATGGCGGTCCCGCCAGACCTGGCCGGCATCCCCGAGGCTGCTGGACTTGCGACCGTTGCTTATGGCCCGGATTTCGGAGCCATTCTGGACGCCTATCGCGAGTTTTGGACGACTTTCTTCGGCAGTTTTTGGAAGCTTCAAGACCTTGCCAAGTTTGGTAAAGAAATGTCGGAGCCCCTTCAGTACTGGGACGAAATGAGCAGGATGCTGACGTCGTTGGCGAGCGGGGCTGACCTTCTGTTCACAACGCCGGGATTCGAAATGCTCGTTGCGAATGTTGCGGACTACCACGACATTCCGCTGGCGACGCTGCATTGGTCTCCGCTGAGGCCCAACGGCCAGCTCTATCCATTCGTGCCGGCCCCGTTGGGACGCGCGGCAATGATGGTTCGCGCCTGTCTTTCGCGTGGCGGGGCGGCGAAAAAGGTCGAGCAAGCGCAGCGTCGCGAATTGCGCCTGCCTGAGGCGAGGGGGTCATGGCCCCGCCGGATCATCGAACGCGGCACCCTGGAGATACAGGCTTACGACGAGGTTTGCTTTCCCGGGCTGGCGGCCGAGTGGGCGAAGTGGAATGGCCAGCGGCCCTTTGTCGGCGCGCTGACGCTTGAATTGCCAACAGCCGACGATCAGGAGGTGGCGTCATGGATAGCAGCGGGCACGCCACCGATCTTCTTTGGCTTCGGCAGCGTCCCGGTTGCAGCCGCTGGTGACACACTCGCCGTGATCGGCGCGGCATGCGAGGAGCTGGGTGAACGGGCGCTGGTCGGCGCCGCTGGGACCGACTTCACTCGCGCCCCCCACTTCGACCATGTCAAGGTGGTCGACACGTTGAACTACGGGGCCGTGTTTCCCGCCTGTCGCGCGGTCGTCCATCGCGGTAGCTCGGGTATCACGGCAGCGGGACTGCGTGCCGGAGTCCCGACGTTGATCCTTTCGACGGACCTCTATCAGACTCTTTCTGGAACACACGTCAAGCGGCTGAAGGTGGGCACCGCGCGGCGATTCGCCGCAACCACCCGGGAATCACTCATTGAGGATCTCCGGACGATCTTGTCCCCGGCCTATGTAGCGGCAGCGCGCGAACTCGCTACGCGCATGACCAAACCCGAAGAAAGCGCAGTCAAAGCCGCTGACCTCTTGGAGAACTTCGCTCGCTCGAGGCGTTCCGCTGGTAGGCGAATGTGAATTGTCATTGCGCGGAGCGTTCGCCGAGGTTCTATCGAGAACACATCTGCGCAGTCGCATAGGAAGGTTAGGGTCTCCACGGTGAAAGTTGTCCTGGCTAGCTGGGGAAGCCGTGGTGAGGTGGAACCTTGCGCGGCAGTAGGCAGAGAGTTGCTGCGCAGGGGGCATGAGGTGTGCATCGCGTTGCCACCCGACTTGGTCTGGTTTGCCGAGGCCGCTGGACTTGATGCCGTCGCCTATGGACCGAATATCGATGCCATCGTTGACGCGTACCGGGACTTCTGGACGTGTTTCTTCGGCGCCCCGTGGCGTTTGCGCGACCTTGCGAGGTTCGCGGGTGACATGTCGAAGCCGGTTATGGAGCACCGGGACGAGATGAGCGCGACTCTGGCGTCGTTGGCCGAGGGGGCCGATCTTTTGATCACCGGAACGAATCTCGAGGAGGGTGCGGCTGCCAACGTGGCTGAGTACCACGACATTCCATTGGCCACGCTGCACTGGTTTCCTCTGCGCGCCAACGGACGGCTGTTGTCATTTCTGCCGGCACGATTCGGTCGGGCCGCGATGAGAGCATTCTGGTCGATACATTGGCGTCTATCAAGGAAGGCTGAGGATGCACAGCGCCGACAACTCGGCCTGCCAAACGCCACGGGTCCTTGGTCGCAGCGCATCACCGAGCGCGGGTCGCTGGAAATCCAGGCATACGACGAGGCTTGTTTTCCTGGGCTGGCAGCCGAATGGGCCAAATTCGGTCGTCAGCGGCCCTTCGTCGGCGCGTTGACAATGGAGTGGCCAACCGATGCAGACGACGAGGTTGCTTCGTGGATCGCCGCGGGAACGCCGCCGATTTTCTTCGGATTTGGCAGCATTCCCGTTGAGTCTCCGGCCAATACGGTCGCGATGATCAGCGAGGCTTGTGTGAAATTGCGCCAGCGAGCGCTCATCTGCTCGGGAAGCAGTGACTTCAACCAGATTTCTCATTCTGAGCACGTCAAAGTCGTCCGCGCGGTGAACTATGCAGCCACCTTCCCGCTCTGCCGAGCGGTTGTGCATCACGGCGGTGCGGGCACCACGGCGATTGGCCTGCGCGCTGGAGTTCCGACCTTGATTCTATCTACGGACCTCAACCAAACGCTCTGGGGAGCTCGCCTCAAAAGTCTGAAAGTCGGTACTGCACGACGTTTTTCAGCTACCACGCAGCAGTCGCTGATTGACGATTTGCGCAAGATCCTGTCCCCGCAATACATTGCTCGCGCCCGGGAGATATCGAGCCGGATGACCAAGCCGGCCGATTGCATCGCGTCCGCCGCCGATTTCGTGGAAGATTTTGCGGACAGCGGGTTGAACAGCAACAAGTAGGCGGTCTCCGCGGCGGCGTTGCTCTGAGCGGCGCAGACGCCGGGTCGGGAGACTGCAGAGACCTGACGCACCTGAGTCCTAGGTGGCCTCTGGTTTCCGCTTCGGCTACTTTGGGAAGCCGATGCGAAGAGGGCGCGTCCGGGGTTAAGATTCGAACAGCTGCGCGGGGGGGCGAAGCTCCTGCCTGCTGTGATTCGCAAATAACGCACGGGTTAATCAGGGGGAACCTTCGCGATGATAGTTGCAATTGCGGCGTGGGGTAGTCGTGGCGAAATCGAGCCTTGCATCGCCGTTGGGGGCGAATTGCAGCGTCGGGGGCATGAAGTGCGGATGGCTGTGCCGCCTGACCTGACCAGTTGTGCGGAACAAGCTGGGCTCACGGCCGTCCCCTACGGGGGCGAACTGCATGCCATCTTGAACCCGTACCGCGACTTCTGGACGAACGTGTTCCGGCGTCCGTGGAAGATTCGGGAGCTCGCAGAGACTTGGAGCGCAGTCGCGGAACCAATCACCCAAGGGCGCAAGCTGATCAACGCGACACTGACGACGATGTCGGAGGGGGCCGATGTCCTCTTCACCGGCATGAACTATGAAGATGCCGCCGCCAATGTTGCTGAATACGAGAACATTCCGCTGGTTGTGCTTCATTGGTTCCCATTTCGGGCGAACGGCCAGCTCGTGCCATTTCTACCGGCGCCCCTGTGCCGCTTGGCGATGAGGCTGTTCTGGTGGCTTTCGTGGCGAGGAACCAAGAAAGTCGAGGACGCGCAGCGCCAAGAACTGGGCCTACCGAAGACGACGACCCCATGGCACCGACGGGTCGCTGATCGGGGGTCACTGGAGATCCAAGCCTACGATGAGGTCTGCTTTCCGGGTTTGAAGGCGGAGTGGGCGGAATGGAATGGTCGCCGGCCCTTCGTAGGACCTCTGACCCTGGAATCACCGACGGATGCCGATGACGAGGTCGCCTCGTGGATTTCCCAGGGCAAACCGCCGGTCTTCTTCGGCTTTGGCAGCATCCCGGTCGACTCTCCGGCCGATACCGTGGCGATGATCAGCTCGGTTTGTGCGGAGTTGGGGCAGCGGGCGCTGATCTGCGCCGGTTGCAGCGATCTCAGAGAGGTGCCGCAGTCCGACCATGTCAAGGTGGTGGCTGGAACGAATTTGGCGGCGTCCTTTCCGAGATGCCGCGCGGTCGTGCACCACGGTGGCGCAGGTACTACGGCAGTCGGCATGCGCGCCGGGATCCCTACCTTGATTCTCTCGACAGACCTCAATCAAGCTCTTTGGGGTGCGACGGTCAAGCGGTTGCGAGTAGGGACGACGCGGCGATTTTCGGCCACTACCCAGAAATCACTTGTCAACGACCTGCGCACCATCCTTGCTCCGGATTACACCAACCGTGCGAATGAGATGGCAGCCCGAATGACCAAGTCCGGCGAAAGCATCGCGCTCGCCGCCGATTTGGTGGAGGACGTCATCCGATCGAAGCCTGTTGATTGATGAAAGCGGTCCGACGAGTAGCCTGGTGTCGGGGTTTCCCAGCGCGGGGATTCGGGTCTCAGGAGAACCGCCGGTAGTCCATGGGTCTTGGAGGTCCTTCTCGCGGACATGGGCAGGCCGGGTTTCGAACTGCAACATATCACTCACGCAAGCCCATCTGAGATGCCGCGCGAGGGTCCATTATCGTCAATGTACGGTTAGCTCCTGTTTGGTTGACCGCCCCCGATGACCAGGATCTGCGATGAAATTTGTGCTGGCCTGCTACGGAACTCGTGGCGATATCGAGCCGGGCATCGTCCTCGGTCGTGAGCTGCTGCGGAGGGGGCACCAGGTGCAAATGGCTGTCGCACCCGACATGGTCGCAGGAGTCGAAGCAGCTGGGATTCCCGCGGTCGGATACGGGCTGGACACGCAGGCGGAGATCGACTCGCACCGCGACTTCTGGACCTCGCTCTTCCGCAATTTCTGGAAAATCCGCGAGGTCGCCAAGTCATGGCGCGAGGTTTGGGATCGCGGCATCCAATCCAGCGAGGAGATGAGTGCGACGCTGGTTTCGCTGGCGGAGGGCGCCGACGTGTTGGTCAGCGGCATAAGTTTTCAAGAGGGCGCGGCGAACATCGCCGAGTACTACGACATCCCCCTGGTCACGCTGCACACGTTCCCGATGAGAGCTCACGGTTACGTTCTTCCTTTCCTGCCAGCGTGGGCGGGACGATCGGCGATGACGGCGCTCTGGTGGCTTCACTGGCGTATGACGAAGAAGGTCGACGACACGCAACGCCGCGAACTAGGCCTGCCGAAAGCCACCGCCCCGTCGTGGCGCCGGATTGCGGACCGCGGCTCGTTGGAGCTCCAGGCCTACGACGAGATCTGCTTTCCCGATCTGGCATCCGAGTGGTCAGAATTCGCGAATCAACGGCCCTTTGTCGGTGCGCTGACGATGGAATCGCCGACAGCTGCTGATAACGAGGTCGCCTCATGGATCGCCGCCGGAACACCACCGATTCTGTTCGGCTTCGGCAGCATCCCGGTCGCTTCTCCCGCTGACACGCTCGACATGATCGCCGAGGCCTGCACGCAGCTGGGCGAGCGGGCGCTGGTCTGCTCGGCGTGGAGTGACTTCACCGGCTTGCCTCAGTTCGAGCACGTCAAGGTGGTCGACGGGGTCGACTTCGAGGCCACCTTCCCCGTCTGCCGCGCGGTCGTGCACCACGGCGGCGCAGGCACGACGGCCGTGAGCCTGCGCGCCGGGATCCCCACGTTGATCCTGTGGACCTGGCCCGATCAATCTCTCAGAGGAGGTGCGGTAACGCGACTGAGAGTCGGTACTGCTCGGCGCTTTTCGTCCACCAACCTCACTACGCTCGTCGGCGACTTGCGCACCATCCTCCGTCCCGAATACCGTGACCGGGCCCGCGAGGTCGCGCCCCGCATCACCAAACCGGCTGAGAGCATCTCGGTCGCCACCGGCCTTTTAGAAACGTTGCCAGCCGCTGGAGCGGCGGCTGACCGCTGAAGCCGGCTGGCCCCATACAGACGACCCCGACCTACGGCATCAGGGTGAGTGTCCGGCACATCGGACATTTGATATTGCGATGGTTCATCAGCACCATGGGGGGCGGAACTTGACCGGGCCCGGGAAAGAGTGTGCGACTTTGTGTTGATCAGCCGGTTAGCATCGTAGACCGAATTGCAAGGGGGGACGTTGTCCAGAGTTGGCGAGACGCTCTTTGGAAAAGTGCTGTATCCGCTTCATGCCCGGCTGTGGTATCCGCTGCAGACCCGTTACCTCAGTGCCGGTGATGCGGTGTTCATGAACTGGGGATACGAAGAGGACCCCCCGATGGAGCTGCCGCTACCGCAGACCGATGAGCCGAACCGGTACGCCATCCAGCTCTATCACCGTGTCGCGACTCAAGCGGATCTGACCGGGAAGCGTGTGCTGGAGGTCGGCTGCGGGCACGGCGGTGGGGCCTCGTATCTGGCACGCAGCCTGGGGCCTGAATCGTATGTCGGGATGGACCTGAACCGGATCGGAATCGATCGCTGCCGAGAGCGGCATGATGTCGCCGGCCTGGAATTTTGCCATGGCAATGCAGAAGAACTGCCCTTCGCCGATGAAACTTTCGACGCGGTGATTAACGTCGAATCTTCGCACTGTTACCCACATTTCGACCGATTCCTCACCGAAGTGGCTCGCGTACTACGCCCTGGCGGTGACTTTCTGTACGCCGACGTTCGCGCGCGCGACCTGATCCCGGCATGGGAGCGAGACCTGAATGCTGCGCCTCTGCGGATCGTGTCGAAAACCGACATCAGCGACGAGGTAGCGGCCGGAATGGAAAAGAACATGCCGCAGTTGCGTGAGCTGTCCCGCCGTGTGCCGACCGCTCTCGTCAATGGCTTTTATGGAGTCGCCCGACGTGGACTACAAGAGAGCGGGGACTCCTATCGGGTTTTCCACCTAGTCAAGGCGTCATAACGCTCGTCGCGGATCAAGAAATTCTTCGCGGCGCTCTCGTGCCGCGCCGCTGCAGGTTCCCGATCGCTTTACTCACAAGGTCATTGAGGCTGTGCGTCGATCCACTTGAGTAGCGCATGGAGGCCGTCTTCGAGCGCCCACATGGGATGCCAGTCGAGCTGATTCTCCGCCGGATCAGTGGTGCAGCTCGCGGCGCGGACGTCGCCGTCGCGGAATTTCGCGACAATAGTGGGTTCGGGTGCATCGCACATTGCGGCGATCTTTCGTCCTAGTTCGTGGATGGTCGTCGGGATACCCGACCCGATGTCCAAGTAGCGGGTTGCAGGCTCGTGCACAGCCGCGAACAACGCGTTGACGACATCGTCGATGAAGACGAAATCACGCACGATGCGGCCGTCTTCGTAGATCTCGATCGGGGTGTGCGCGCGAGCCAACCGCGCAAAGAGCGCGACGATCCCGGTATACGAATTGGTCAAGGACTGGCCCGGTCCGTAGACATTTTGCAGACGCAGAACACTGAGATGGGTGTCGTGCGCGGTTGCCCAGGCCGCCAACAGGTGCTCCTGGGCGAGCTTGGTTGCGGCATAGATATTGGTAGGCCGGGGTTGGGTTTGACCTGCGCAACTGGCAATTGGCACTACGGGTGCGCCGTTGGGCCCCTCGGGATCCCACTTGCCTGCCAACAGCTGAGCGTGGCTGCGGGGCGGTGGGTAGAAGGTCTGGTCGCCGCTTCGCCAAGCGCCCTCGCCGTAGATGGCCCTCGAAGAGGCAAGGACGAACTGGTCGGGCACCAGCGCTGAGCGACTCAAGGCATCGAGCAGTTGCGTGGTGCCGACCACGTTGACCGCCCCGTGCCGCGTTGCCTCCGACAGTGATTGTGCCGTTCCCGTCTCCGCCGCTAGATGCACGATCTGAGAGGGACGGAACATGCGAAGCACAGCGTCGCAGTCGGGCGCGTGGGTGACATCGCCGGTGAACAATCGCACCGACGACGGCAAGTCGATCTCTGCGCCTCCACCGTGCACTTGCGGGTGAAGCACGTCCATCACGGCGACGTCGTAACCGGCTGTGACGAGCCGGCGCGCAAGTGCGGATCCGATGAACCCTGCGCCTCCAGTGATGAGTATTGATGTTGACAAGCGCCGAAGCCTCCGGTTCGTTCGCGAAGTAATGACCGGCACGCCATCTATCGGATGCGCGATTGAGTCGATCCTATTATCCGGGTGGCGACACAGCTCGAATCGGGCTCCGTCGCGGCCGACAATCGATATGTAACTGCTGGGCTCGATTTTTGTATCCCCCGCTGACATGCGCGGTGATCGGCGCCGGCGTGCAGGCTCTGCAGATCGGGCTGCTTCGTTGAGCCCAAAGTTGTTGCCTGCGTAGGATCGGGGTCGGCTACGTAAGATTCTTGTACCCGGGGGGACATGAAACTAGAACAGGAATACGATCCGCGCAGCAACTCACTCAATGCGTGGCGATTAACGCTGGCATTAGGAGTTATCCTTTCGCATTCGTTCGGACTCACCGGCCACGGGCTCACTGGGTATCAGTTATTCGATGAACCCGCCCATCAGCTTTTGCGGGACGTCTGGGTCGACGGCTTCTTTGCAATTTCGGGTTTCCTGATCATGTCAAGCTGGTTCAACAACCCACGGCCACGCGCCTATTTCGTCGCCCGCGGGCTGCGGATTCTGCCAGGACTGTGGGTCTGTCTGATCGTCACAGCGTTTGTAATTGCCCCGATAGGTATGGCCCTTCAGGGCGGCTCCGTGTCCAAGTTGCTGTTATCGACGGCGCCGATCGAATATGTGCTGAAGAATAGTGCCGTTGTGATGGTCCAATTCGATATCGGCGGCACACCAAGCGGCGTTCCTTGGCCCCATCAGTGGAATGGTTCTCTCTGGACTCTGATCTGGGAAGTGTTGTGCTACATCGGCGTTGCCGTTCTCGGCATAGTCGGACTCCTGCGTCGCCGGTGGGTCATTCCGGGGGCCTTGGCGCTGGCGCTGCTCTGGTCCGCACTAATCCCGTCATGGGTGTTATCCGTCATTGAGGCGCCGGCGGGTACGCAGGAGCACATTGACGCGGCTAACGATCCTGAAACCATTGCGCTGCTCATGCAGGCGATCGCCGCGCGCTTCGCTGTGATGTTTTTGGCCGGTGCGCTCTTGTATCAGTTCCGGCATGTGGTCCCCGCGCAGTGGTCATTGGTCGCGGTGAGCGTCGTTGTCGTTCTCGCGGCCAGCCTGCTGCCAAATTACCGATTGGCCGCTGCGGTTCCGCTCGCGTACGCCATCATCGTTTCGGGTGCCCTCGTCAAGAATGAATACTTGAAACTGCGAACCGATCTATCCTACGGCGTCTACATCTACGCCTTCCCGGTGCAACAATTGCTGATTCTCGGCGGGCTCGGCCGCATTAATGCGATCCTGTTTGCCGCCCTAGCAACGCTCGCTACCCTCCCGCTCGCCGCGCTGAGCTGGTTTCTGATTGAGAAACCCGCGTTGTCTCTGAAGTCGCGCCTCAAGCGGAAGAGCATCAACCCCTCTGCGGACAAGCAATCAGAGGAGTCGAGTCGGTTCCGACGGCCGGTGACTGATCCCCTGGAATCCGAAGGACCAGCAAAAGGTCGGGCGCGGTCGCGCGACCGCGGGTGAAAGTCGCCGAGGCGGTCTGGCCGAACGCCGCGCAGCAGAAGGGTCGTCGGTCCATGTCGCAGACATGATGCAGTCAGAACGCGGTCGGCTTGCTTTTGATCGCGATGATGTCCTGCCTGGCCACCCCGTAGGCCGGCGTGTTCATGATGATCGCAGCCTCGCCATCAGACCGCGTTGAACGATCGGCGCATTGCCGGGGTTTGATCGGCGTTCCAAGTTGAAGCCTGATGGTTGATATCTTGGCGAAGCCAATGAGCGTTCCCGCAAGGTTGGTGGCTCTAGCGCTGTTCGAGGAGCTTTGGGGGGAGAGGGAGATTGCGACAGGCGTCCAGCCATCGATTCAAGGCCAGTAGTAAGAGAGCGACACGCAGCCGACGCGGCGTGACCGAGAACCTGGGAGTGAACCGGTGACAACAGTCGACCAGCGACCCGTCGACCGCACGACCCTGCATCGCATATGGCGGCTGATCCTCGTTGGCATCGGAGCCATCGTGGCAACCGCTTGCTACTTCTTCCCCGTCCTCCTGGTCGTGATCGGTGTTCTCCTTGTGCTATTCGTATGCGCGCGCTTGGCGTATCGGAGCCGAGACCGGTTCATTCCGAACCTGTACACCGGCGACACCGACGTTTACGACGATGCGTACCGGACGTTCATCCGCCAAAGTCTTACGGACCTGCGCGGGCGCAAAATCAAGGGCCACACGCTTTTGTGGGAAGCGTCGCAGTTGGCCCCGACACTCCCCGGCGAATCCGACGCGCTGGTTCTGGATCTCGGTGTGTGGATCGGCTGGTCGACGAGGCTGACCTCCGAAGTTTGCGCCCGTAGGGTGTACGGCTTCGACACGTTTTCCGGCCTGGTCGAGGACTGGCAACTCGAGAATCAGGTCGTCAAGAGCGGTACCTTTTCTCTTTCGCATCCCCTAGCAGAGGGCGCGATGCGGTTGACTGGCGTGACCCTGCAGGACGGCGTGCCCGCCCCGCTCGGTCGTGACGTGCAGTTCATAAAGGGAAGCACTTATGAAACCTTGGCGCCGTTTCTAGCGGAATGTCCGGGTGTCTCGATCGGGCTCTTTCATATGGATTTGGATACCTACGAGAGTTGCCTGCACGCGCTTGAAACCTGCAAGGATCACTTCGCCGAAGGATCCGTGCTCGTCTTTGATGAGTATTTGGTGACGAGCGGGGAAATGCGCGCATTTTTCGAGTTCCAGAGCAAGTATGAATTGGAGTGGCGTTATCGAGCTTGGGGACTCGAGATCATGGAAATGAATCTCGAGATGATCGTTTCTCCGTGGAAGCGCTTCATGTATTACCTGATGTGGATGGGATGGCATTGGGGCATGGGTGACGGCAGTTACATCTGGGCGTTCTTTCGCAGGCCGTTTTGGAGATTCTGGCTGGGCGCGCCTGCGGGCGACATCGCTTTCATGCTCGGCGCCGCGGGGCAACGCAAGTCTGTCAGTCTAGAAATCACGGGATTGGGAAAGCTCGACCGCGCCAGCTAGCCGTGGACACGTCGGGTGACGCGGCCCGGCCCCGAGGGTTCGCTAGCAGGTAATTTGCGGCGCCCCGGTTGTGGTCACGGCCGCTAGATGGTGCACACAGGTGGGACTGACCGGGCAACTGACCCAGGCGACGTCGGCGGCTCGGAACGTCCCTCCCCGCCGGCTCACGATCAACCCCGCCGCGATCACCAACCCTCACCGGACACCCTCGAGAAAGCTCTGACCTCACCAACGTCGGTTCAGAGCTATTCCGATGTCTTGCGACATCGCGTTGCTCATGGATCTCTAATTGAACCCTCAGCGAACGGACAGTAACGAGACTCCAGCGCCTGCCGACAAGGAAATGAACGCGGTTGGCTTGTTCTGGCAATCGAGACCAATTCCAATTGAAAATTCGATCCGAGAGACGAGCAGCCACGATTTGGCAAGTTCAGCTCGGGGGAGGTATCGTTGCTCGGGGCATCAGGGATAGTTCGGTAAAGATCTGGGGGCTCAGGTTCGCACAATTTCAGATCGTCGCGATCTGCCTGCCATCGCTGCAGGTTAGAGCGCCGGAAGCACTACCGGCCTTACCGCAGAGCCGTTGATCAATTTGACGTCAACCCGCTCTGGCGACGTTGGAAGACAAACTAGAAACTTTGCCGAACCCCTCACCTTCGCCTCCGCTGTTCAGTATGGTTTGAAGCGTTCGCGCACGTCGCTAGACGGTCGGGAGGACTGTGAGCACCAATCCGTTCGATGACGACAATGGCAGCTTCTTCGTGTTGGTCAACGATGAAGAGCAACACAGCCTCTGGCCGACTTTCGCCGATGTTCCTGCCGGGTGGCGGGTGGTTTACGGCGAGGCCGAGCGTGGCGCCTGCCTGGAATACGTCGAACAGAACTGGCCGGATATTCGGCCGAAGAGCCTCCGTGAGCGACTGGCTGTAGGTCGGGGTCCCGACAGGTAACGCGTGAAGGAGTCCGATGGAGTTCGGTGACGGGTCGTTTCCGCTTACCCGCGGACAACTCGACATTTGGCTTGCTCAGGAATCGGGCGAATTCGATCCTGAGTGGCATATCGTCGCGTTCGACGTAATCAAGGGCGCGATCGACCCAGCTGTGCTCGAACAGGCGATACAGCGGGCGGTCGAAGAAGCGGAGCCGATCAGGGCCGCTTTTTTCGAGGTAGACGGCCAGGTCTTTCAACGGCCGATGGAAAATCCCGACATCGAACTTCCCGTCTTCGACCTCACGAACCTTGATGATCCCGTACGAGAGGCCTATCGCCTAGGGGAGTCGATCCGGTCCACGCCGTTACCGGCGGCCGGGCCGTTGTTCAAATTCGCGTTGTTCAAGACCCGGCCTGACGAATTTTACTGGTTGCTGTGCTTCCATCATTTGGTCGCCGATGGATTCGCCGGCGCGCTTTTCGCCAACCGAGTCGCCGCAATTTATTCATCGCTGGTTTCGGACGAACCTTTGGCGCCTGCGTTCTTCGGCTCTCTTGCAGATTTCGTTTCCTGGGAAACAGATTATGAGTCGTCGAGCGAATACTCGGACGACTTGGCCTACTGGAGTCAGAATCTCCCGCCGGAGAGTCCGCAGCACCTGACGCAGTCGGTAGACGCGAGCGGCCCATGCTCGGTGTCTGAGGATGTCGAACTAGACCCTGCGGTTCTACAGAGGGTCCATGAGCTATCCGACTCGTTGGGAATGCGCCGCGCCTCAGTGATCACCGCCGCTTGCGCACTGCTGGTGCGGGGTTGGCGCGCTGAGGGCAATCACGTTGTGCTCGATTTCCCCGTCAACCGGCGCACCACTGCGGAGTCGTTCACGTTTCCCGGAATGGTCTCCGGAATCGTTCCACTGGTTCTGACGGTTTCGCCACACTCCTCGGTTGCGGAGTTCTGTGAATACGTCGACGCTCGGATCCGCGAGGCGGTGCAGCACCAGCGGTTCCCGGTGCGGGGTCTCGAGCGCAAGTCCAGTCGTGGCAGCGCGAGGAGCGCGCCAGATCGGGTAGGCGTCAACTTCGTCCCGTCGATAACCACGTTGCCGTTCGGCGACGCGCCGTCGTCAGGGAAGACGACGCGGTTCGGTCGCGTGGATTACTTCGGGTTGTTCTTTGTGAGCGTCCATGGCCAACTGTTGCTCCACTCGGTGAGTTCCGGGCAGCCGTTCGCGAACTTCGAGGTCGCCGAATTGGCGGCGCGGCTGCAGCAGATTCTGGCGGCGATGACCGCTGATCCGACGGGCGTGATCTCGTCGATCGATGTGGTGGACGCGGCTGAATACGCCCAATTGCACGGGTGGGGAAACCGAGCCAAACTAGCGCAATCGGCAGCGGGGTCGGCTTCGATTCCGGAGTTGTTCGCGGCCCAGGTGGCGAAGGCGCCTGAGGCGGTGGCCATCAACTGTGGCGATTCCTCGCTGACATACCGTGAGTTGAACGACGCCGCTGACCAGCTGGCGCATTTCTTGGCCACCCATGGGGCCAGGCCCGGGGAATGCGTGGCGATTCTCTTCCCCCGTTCCATCGACGCGATCGTGGCGATCCTGGCAATCCTCAAGACGGGCGCGGCGTATCTGCCTATCGATCCGGCGCACCCCGAAGCTCGGATCAGCTTCATGCTCTCCGACGCCGCGCCGGTCGCCGCTCTCACGACAACGGAACTTCGGTCGCGGCTGGACGAGTACGACCTGCTGGTCATCGATACCGAAGACGTCACGCTCGATGCGCAGCCCGCCACGGCGCTGGCGCCGCCGAGCCCGGACAATATCGCGTACTTCATCTACACCTCGGGCACCACAGGAGTGCCCAAGGGTGTGGCCATCACCCACCACAACGTCATCCAGCTGTTCGACGCCCTGGAGGTCGACCTCCACCTGGCACCGCGGCAGGTGTGGTCGCAGTGGCATTCGTTGGCCTTCGACGTCTCGGTGTGGGAGATCTGGGGTGCGCTGCTGCGCGGCGGGCGGCTGGCGATCGTGCCGGAATCGGTGGTCCGCTCACCGGAAGATTTCCTCGCATTGCTGGTCCGCGACCGCGTCACGGTGCTGAGCCAGACTCCGTCGGCCTTCTACGCCCTGCAAACTGCCGACGCGCTCGCGCACGAACTCGGACAACAGCTCGAACTCGAGGCTGTGGTGTTCGCCGGTGAAGCGCTTGAACCGCAACGACTCCGGTCTTGGCTGGCGAACCACCCAAGTTCACCGCGGCTGATCAACATGTACGGCACCACCGAAACGACCGTGCACGCCTCGGTTCGCGAGATAGTCGAGAGCGACGCTGACAGTACCGTCAGCCCCGTCGGGGTGCCGTTGACCAATCTCGGTTTCTTCGTGCTCGACGCTTGGCTGCGTCCGGCACCTGTCGGCGTGATCGGCGAGTTGTACGTCGCCGGTGCCGGGCTCGGCGCGGGTTATTGGCGGCGTGGACCGCTGACCTCGTCGCGGTTCGTGGCTTCTCCCTTCGGAGCGCCGGGCGACCGGATGTATCGCACCGGGGATCTGGCGTGCTGGGGCGCTGACGGAGAACTGCAGTACCTGGGCCGTTCGGACGAGCAAGTGAAAATTCGCGGCTACCGCATCGAGCTTGGCGAAGTGCGCGCAGCGCTGGCCGACCTGGATGGGGTTGAGCAGGCGGTCGTGATTGCCCGTGAGGACCGCCACGGCGACAAGAGACTGGTCGGCTATATCACCGGCACCGCCGATCCGGCCGGGATCCGGGGACAGCTGGCCGAGCGGCTCCCCGCCTACATGGTCCCGGCTGCCGTGGTGCTTCTCGACGCGCTGCCGCTGACGGTCAACGGCAAACTCGACAAACGCGCGCTGCCCGCACCCGAGTACGCCGACGTCGATCGTTACCGCGCACCGGCCACCGAAGTCGAGGAGATTTTGGCGGGCATCTACGCGCATGTGCTCGGTGTCGAGCAGGTGGGTGTCGATGACTCGTTCTTCGAACTCGGCGGCGACAGTATCTTGTCGATGCAGGTGGTGGCGCGCGCCCGTGCCGCCGGCGTGCTGTTCCGGCCGCGCGATGTCTTCGCCGAGCAGACCGTCGCGAGGCTGGCCGGAGTGGCGAAAGAGGCCGATGCCTCGAGTGGCGTGATCGAGGATGGTGTCGGGCCGGTCGACTCGACGCCGATCATGTTGTGGCTGCGCGACGTCGAGGGACCGGTCGATCAGTTCAACCAGACGGTGTTGCTGCAGGCGCCGGCAGCGGCGACCGAAGCCGATGTAGTGATGCTGTTGCAGGCTCTGCTGGACCGGCATGCCATGCTCCGGCTACGCGTCGACGACGGTCCCGAGGGCTGGTCGTTGCTGGCGCCCGGAGTCGGATCCGTGGACGCGTCCCTGTGTGTGCAGACGGTCGATGTGCTCTCCGATGACGCCCTGTTCAATGCGCGGGCACGGCTGGATCCGTCGACGGGTGCAATGCTGTCCGCGCTGTGGGTGACCTCCACAAACCAGCTGGCCATGATCGTGCACCATCTGGCCGTCGACGGGGTGTCGTGGCGAATCCTGTTGGAGGACTTGAATATCGCCTGGGCGCAACTTCGCGCGCAGCAGCCGCTGGAACTGCCGATCTCGGGTTCGTCGTTTGCCCGGTATGCGGCGCTGCTGGCCGAACACGCGCATCACCCCGACGTCGTGGATACGGCGTCGGCATGGCGACAGGTTGCAGCGGCGTCCACACCGCTGCCTGCGGTCCAGCCTGCCCTGGACACCTATGCGACTGCTGAGTCGATGTCGGTGTCGCTGGACGCCGGTACCACCCGCATGCTCTTGAGCGAGGTGCCAGCAGCGTTTCACGCCGGCATCCACGACATTCTGTTGATCGCGTTCGGATTGGCCCTGGCCGAGTTCCTCGATGTCGGCTCGGCACCGCTCGGTATCGACGTCGAGGGGCACGGTCGCACTGAGGACCTGGCTCCCGATATCGACTTGTCGCACACGGTCGGGTGGTTCACCACCAAGTACCCGGTGTCGTTGACGGCGGAGAACCTCGACTGGGCGCAGCTGATCGCCGGCGAGGCGGTAGTCGGCGCACTGATCAAGGACAGCAAAGAACAGCTGCGAGCCGTGCCCGACGGGCTGACGTACGGACTTCTTCGCTACCTCAACAGCCACGTCGACCTGGACGCCTCGGACCCCCCGATCGGGTTCAACTACTTGGGACGCCTTGGCTCCGCGGGCGATTCCGCTGCCCGCGACGACATGTGGCGGATCCGCCAGGACGGTCTGTCGCTCACTGGCATGGTCGCCGCGATTCAGATGCCGATGATGCACACCGTTGAGCTCAACGCCAGCACCGTCGACACAGAGGCCGGTCCACAGTTGCACGGCGCGTGGACGTGGGCGCCTTCGGCGTTGGACCGCGAACAGGTTACTCGGCTGAGCCGGTTGTGGTTCGAAGCGTTACGCGGGATCTGCGCGCATGTCAGCAACGGCGGGGGCGGATTGACGCCATCCGATATCGTGCCGGCTCGACTGCGTCAACAGCAGATCGATGAACTGCAGCAGCAGTATCGAATCGCCGACATCCTGCCGCTCACTCCGCTGCAACAGGGTCTGCTGTTTCATGCCATCACCGGGGCAGGCAATGATGACGACGTCTACGGCATGCAGCTCGACATCACGTTGGCGGGGCCTTTGGACGCCGACCGGCTGCGCGACGCGGTACAGCTCGTAGTCAGCCGGCACCCGAATTTGATGGCCCGGTTCTACGATCGGTTCGACGAGCCGGTGCAGATCATCGCTGCCGATCCGACAGTGCCCTGGCAACATGTCGATCTGACTGGCGGATCCGATGTCGATGGCCAGGTTCAGCGGCTATCCGACGCCGAACGCGCGGCGGTCTGTGACCTGACCCAGCAACCGCCCTTCCGTGCGGCGCTGATCCGTACGGGCCGGGAGCAGCACCGGCTTGTGCTGACCAATCACCACATCGTGCTAGACGGCTGGTCGCTGCCGATCCTGCTGCAGGAGATCTTCGCGGGATATCACGGGCAGCGCTTGCCGGCGCCGGTTCCTTTTCGCAAGTTCGTGAGTTGGCTTGCCGACAAGGATTCCGTTGCCGCCGAAGCGGCTTGGCGTGAAGCGTTTGACGGTTACGAGGTGCCCACCCTGGTGGGTCCGTCGGAACACAAGGAGTTGGGTCGCCGATCGGTGGTATCGGCTCGGCTGTCAGAGGGTGTCACCCGCGCGGTGAGCGAGCTGGCACGTTCGCGCCACACCACGGTCAACACCGTTCTGCAGGTCGCTTTCAGCCAGCTGCTGAGCCGGATGACCGGCCAGCAGGACGTCGCCTTCGGGACGACGGTCTCGGGCCGACCGGCCGACGTGCCCGGTGCGGAATCGATGGTCGGGTTGATGATCAACACGGTCCCCGTACGAGCGCGGATCACGTCGACCACCACCGTCGCCGACCTGCTGGATCAGCTTCACACGGCGTACAACGACACGCTCGAGCATCAGCACTTGGCCCTCAATGACATTCACCGAGTTGCCGGCCACGACCAACTCTTCGACACCCTCTTCGTATACGAGAACTACCCGCTGGACTCCGCCGGCTTCTCGAGCGTCGACGGCCTCACCATCTCGGATTTCGCCAGCCGCGAGTTCAACCACTATCCGCTTGCGGTGCAAGCGATTCCAGGCAGCCAATTGAGACTTCGCGTCGAATTCGACACCGAGATCTTCGACACCGCAGCCATCGATCGGCTGATCGAGCGGTTCGAGCAGGTGTTGTCGGCGATGACGGCCGCTCCACGGCGGCGGTTGGTCACGATCGACGTGCTCGATGGCACGGAACATGCCCGATTGGACAAGTGGAGCAATCGGGCGGTGCTGAGCCGGCCCGTCGCGAAGTCGTTGTCGATCCCGGCGTCATTCGCCGCACAGGTGGCCGGCTGCCCGGATGCGACTGCACTGACCTTCGAGGGCCGGTCGTTGACGTACCGGGAGCTGGATGAATCAGCAAACCGGTTGGCGCACTTGCTGGTTGGCCAAGGTGCCCGGGTTGGTGAACGCGTTGCACTGCTGTTGCCGCGGTCCGCCGAGGCGATCGTGGCCATTTTGGCGATACTCAAGACCGGTGCGGCTTACCTGCCGATCGATCCCGCGCATCCCCAGGCTCGGATCGACTTCATGCTCGGGGATTCGGCCCCGGTCGCCGCCGTCACGACCGCAGAACTGCGGTCACGCCTGGACGGCCGTGATTTGCTGCTCATCGACGTCGATGACCCCGCGATCGAGACCCAACCCAGCACGGGTCTGACGGCACCGGCGCCCGACGACATCGCTTACCTGATCTACACCTCGGGCACCACCGGTACGCCCAAGGGAGTCGCGATCACGCACGACAACGTGTTGCAGCTGTTGAACGCGGTGGATTCCGATATGGAGCTCGCCGGTCAGGTGTGGTCGCAATGGCATTCGCTGGCCTTCGACGTCTCGGTATGGGAGATGTGGGGTGCGCTGCTGCGCGGCGGCCGCCTGGTGGTGGTGCCGGAAGCGGTGGTTCGCTCACCCGAGGATTTCCTCGCGTTGTTGGTGGCCGAACAGGTCAGCATCTTGAGCCAGACACCGTCGGCGTTCTACGCATTGCAGACCGGTTATGCGCTGCAGCCTGAGCTGGGGCGTCAACTGCAGCTCCAAGCTGTGGTGTTCGCAGGCGAAGCACTTGAACCGCAACGTCTTCGGACCTGGTTCGCAGACCATCCCGGGGCACCGCGGCTGATCAACATGTACGGCACCACGGAGACGACGGTGCATGCCTCGTTCCGGGAAATCCTCGAGGGCGACACGGACAGCACTGTCAGCCCCGTCGGAGTGCCGCTGGATCATCTCGCTTTCTTCGTACTCGATGGCTGCCTGCGTCCGGCGGCGGTCGGTGTGGTCGGTGAGTTGTATGTGGCCGGCGCCGGATTGGGTGCCGGGTACTGGCGCCGGGGTCCGCTCACGTCGTCGCGGTTCGTGGCTTCTCCGTTCGGTGGCGCGGGACAACGGATGTATCGCACCGGCGATCTGGCGTGCTGGGGAGCCGATGGCGAGCTGCAGTACCTGGGCCGCTCCGATGAGCAGGTCAAGATCCGCGGATATCGCATCGAACTCGGCGAAGTCCAGGCGGCATTGGCCGCGCAGACTGCAGTGAAGCAGGCGGTCGTGATCGCCCGCGAGGATCGCCCCGGCGACAAGCACTTGGTGGGGTATGTCACCGAGTCGGTGACCGGGGCGGTTGACCCGGCCGAAGTCCGGGCCGCGTTGGGCGAGCGGCTGCCGAGCTACATGGTGCCCGCGGCGGTGGTCATCCTTGACGCGCTGCCGCTGACGGTCAACGGCAAGCTCGATCGGCGCGCGCTGCCCGCACCCGAGTTCATCGACGTGGACCGCTACCGCGCGCCGGCAACCGCGCTCGAGGACAGCTTGGCCGCCATTTTCGCCCACGTGCTGAGTGTGGAGCGGGTCGGCGTGGACGACTCGTTCTTCGATCTGGGCGGAGATTCCCTGTCGGCCATGCGGCTGGTGGCGGCAATCAACAGCGGCCTGGGCGCCGACCTCTCGGTGCGCGCGATATTCGAGGCGCCCACGGTTGCCCAGCTGGCGCCGCGTATCGGTGTGGACGGTCAGCGGCAGGCGCCGTTGGTGGCCGGTCCGCGGCCCGCGGTGGTGCCCCTGTCGTTCGCGCAGAACCGGTTGTGGTTCCTCGACCAGTTGGAAGGTCCGTCGCCGATCTACAACATGGCGACGTCGTTGCGGATCTGCGGGGCGTTGGATTCCGTGGCGTTGGGACAGGCGCTGGCCGATGTGGTCGGCCGGCACGAGAGCCTGCGCACCCTCTTCCCGGCGGCTGATCCTCAGCAACTGGTGGTTCCAGCAGAACAAGCCGATTTCGGTTGGCAGGTCATCGATGCCGGCGACTGGCCAACTGACCGGCTCACCGAAGCCATCGATGAGGTGGCGCAGCATGCCTTCGACTTGGCGGCCGAGATCCCCTTGCGGGCAACACTTTTCCGTATCGCCGATGACGAGCATGTGATGGCGATCGTGTTGCACCATATTGCCGCCGACGGCTGGTCGATCACACCGCTGGCACGCGATCTCGAAATGGCTTACGCCAGCCGTTGCGCAGGACAGGCCCCTGATTGGGCGCCGTTGCCGGTGCAGTATGTGGACTACACGCTGTGGCAGCGTGAACAGTTGGGTGATCTGGATGACCCGAACAGCGCCATCGCCGCGCAAGTCGCCTATTGGGAGCAGGCGCTGGCCGGCATGCCCGAGCGAATTGATCTGCCGACCGACCGGCCGTACCCCTCGGTGGCCGACAACCGCGGCGGCCGCATTGTGGTGGACTGGCCCGCGGAACTGCATGAGCGGATCGCTCAGGTGGCTCGCGAGCACAATGCGACGAGTTTCATGGTGGTGCAGGCCGCGCTGGCGATGGTGCTGTCGAGAATCAGCGGCAGTTCCGATGTGGCCGTTGGCTTCCCGGTTGCCGGACGCCGTGATCCCGCCCTTGACGAGTTGGTGGGCTTCTTCGTCAACACCTTGGCCCTGCGCGTCGAGCTGTCCGGAAACCCAAGCGTTGCAGATCTTCTGACTCAGGTGCGGGCGCGCAGTGTCGCGGCCTATGAGCATCAGGACGTGCCCTTCGAGGTGCTGGTCGAGCGGCTGAATCCGACCCGAAATCTGACCCATCATCCGTTGGTACAGGTGATGTTGGCCTGGCAGAACAATCAGCCCACCACGTTGGCGCTTGGCGATGCCCAGGCCACCCCGATGCCGATCGATACCCGCACCGTCCGAATGGATTTGGCGTTCACGCTGGCCGAGCGGTGGAGCGCGGACGGAGCACTGGCCGGCATCGGCGGCGAGGTGGAATTCCGCACCGACGTGTTCGATGCGGCCACCATCGAGGTACTGGTCGAGCGGCTGTTGCGGGCGTTGGTGGCGATGACCGCCGATCCGAACCGGCTGCTCTCTTCGATAGACCTTCTCGATGCCGGCGAGCGGGCCCAGCTCGACGGGTGGGCCAACCGTGCGGTGTTGACGCGATCGGCCGACGTCTCGGTGTCGATTCCGACGTTGTTCGCGCTGCAGGTGCAGCGTGCGCCGGCCGCGGTGGCGATCAGCGGTGGCGGTGACTCGTGGACGTATCGCGAACTGGATACGGCCTCGGAGCGGTTGGCGCATCGTCTGGTCACGTACGGGGTGGGACCGGGCAGTTCGGTGGCGTTGCTGTTGCCGCGGTCGTCCCAGGCCGTGGTGGCGATGCTGGCCGTGCTGAAGTGCGGCGCGTCGTATGTGCCCATTGATGCCGGAGTGCCGGACGCTCGGATCGAGTTCGTGCTCGGTGATGCCGCGCCAGTCGTGGTGCTGACCACCGCAGGTCTGCGGTCGCGCCTGGATGGCCTGGGAGTGGACGTCCTGGAGGTGGACGACCCTGCCGAGTTCGACACGGATGCGGGCGTGGTGCTGCCGGTAGCGGCGCCGGGGGATGTGGCGTATGTGATCTACACCTCGGGCACCACGGGTGTGCCCAAGGGGGTGGCGATCACTCATCGCAACGTGACGCAGTTGTTGGCGTCCTTGGATGCGGGGTTGCCTGCGGCAGGCGTATGGCCGCTGTGTCACTCATTGGCGTTTGACGTTTCGGTGTGGGAGATCTTCGGGGCGCTGCTGCGCGGTGGCCGTCTGGTGGTCGTGCCTGAGGAGATCGCCGCTTCCCCAGAGGATTTCGCTGAGGTGTTGGTCGCCGAGGGAGTCAGTGTGCTGACCCAGACGCCGTCGGCGGTGAAGATGCTGCCGGCGCAGCGGCTGTCCTCGACGGCGTTGGTGATGGCCGGCGAGGCATGTCCGCCGGAGGTGGTGGACCGGTGGGCGACTGGTCGGGTGATGGTCAATGCCTACGGCCCGACCGAGACGACGATGTGTGTGGCAATCAGCGCGCCGTTGGTCGCCGGTGCGTCGGTGGTGCCCATTGGTGCGCCGGTGGCTGGTGCGGGGTTGTTTGTCTTGGACCCGTTGTTGCGTCAGGTGCCGGTGGGGGTGCTTGGTGAGTTGTATGTGGCTGGCGCCGGGGTCGGTGTGGGTTACGTACGCCGGGGTGGTCTGACGGCGTCGCGGTTCGTGGCGTGTCCGTTCGGCGGCGCGGGACAACGGATGTACCGCACCGGTGATTTGGTGCGCTGGGGTGCTGATGGGCAGTTGCAGTATCTCGGCCGTATCGATGAGCAGGTCAAGATCCGCGGGTATCGCATCGAACTGGGGGAGATCGCAGCGGCGGTGGCTTCGGTTCCGGGCGTGGGTGAGGCCGCGGTGATCGCGCGCGAAGACCGCCCGGGTGACAAGCGTCTGGTGGCTTACATCACCGGTAGCGCATTGCCGGGCACGGTGCGCAACATCGTGGGTGAGCGACTGCCCGGTTACATGGTGCCCGCCGCCGTCGTGGTCCTCGACGCATTGCCGTTGACGGTGAACAACAAACTCGATACTCGGGCGCTGCCGGCGCCGGAGTTCGCCGACGCCGACCATTATCGCGCCCCGAGTACGGCGGTTGAGGAACTGCTGGCCGGGATCTTCGCGCAGGTCCTCAACGTCGAACGCGTCGGCATCGACGACTCCTTCTTCGACCTCGGCGGGGACTCGCTGTCGGCGATGCGCCTCGTTGGCTCAGTCAACAGCGGGTTGGCCGGCGACCTGTCGGTACGCACTGTTTTCGAGGCGCCGACGGTGGCACAGCTGGCCCCGCGTATCGGCGCGGATGCAGCGCGACTCGAGCCTCTGCGGCCGGTCGAGCGGCCGAGCGCGGTTCCGTTGTCGTTCGCGCAACAGCGTTTGTGGTTCCTGGACCAGCTACAGGGTCCCTCGCCCATCTACAACATGGCGGTGGCACTGCAGCTGCGCGGACGCCTTGATGTCGAGGCGTTGCACCATGCGCTCATTGACGTGGTCGGCCGACATGAGAGCCTGCGCACCTTGTTCACGACGGTCGACGGGGCGCCCCGACAGTTGGTGGTGCCGCCCGAGCAGGCCGACTTGGCCTGGCAGATCATCGATGCGACCGGCTGGTCCGTGGATCGGGTACGCGAGGCGATCAATACCGCTGCGCAGCACAGCTTCGACCTGGCATCCGAGATACCCATGCGCGCACAACTTTTCCGCGTCGCGGACGACGAGCACGTGGCGGTGGCGGTGGTGCACCACATCGCGGCCGACGGATGGTCGATCGCGCCGATGATGCGGGATCTCGGGTTGGCGTATGCCAGCCGGAGTGCGGGCCGCGGCCCCGACCTGGCGCCGTTGCCGGTGCAGTACATCGACTACACGCTGTGGCAGCGTGAGCAGTTCGGTGACCTCGACGATCCACACAGCCGCATCGCCGGCCAGTTGGCTTTCTGGGATGACACTCTGGCCGGTCTTCCCGAGCGCGTGCAGTTGCCGACCGACCGGCCCTACCCGCCGGTCGCCGATCACCGCGGTGACCGAGTCGTCGTGGATTGGCCCGCCGAACTGCAACAGCGGGTCGCTGCGGTGGCGCGCGAACACCACACCACGACCTTCATGGTGGTTCAGGCGGCATTGGCAGCGTTGTTGTCAAAGGTCAGCGCGAGCACCGATGTGGCCGTTGGGTTCCCGATCGCCGGGCGGCGCGATCCTGCGCTGGACGATTTGGTCGGATTCTTCGTCAACACGTTGGTGCTGCGAGTCGATCTGGCTGGAGACCCGACCGTCGCCGAACTTCTGGAGCAGGTGCGGGCGCGCAGCCTGGCTGCCTACGAACACCAGGATGTGCCCTTCGAGGTGCTGGTCGACCGACTGAATCCGGTGCGCAGCCTTGCGCATTCCCCACTGATCCAGGTGATGCTGTCCTGGCACTTCGCCGATCAGTCCTCGGGTCCCGCAGTCGCACTGAACTTGGATGACCTGCAGATCACCACGCTGCCCGCCGACACCAACACCGCTCGAATGGATCTGACCTTCGGTCTGGCCGAACGGTGGACTGAGGCTGGTGATCCCGCCGGAATCGGCGGCGAGGTGGAGTTCCGCACCGATGTCTTCGACGCGGCCAGCATCGAGGTGTTGGTCGGGCGACTGCGTCGGGTGTTGGAGGCGTTGACCGCCGATCCGAGTGCGCGGTTGTCGTCGGTGGACGTCTTGGATGCCGGTGAACATGCTCGCTTGTTCGGGTGGGGAAATCGCGCCGTCCTGGCCGAGTCGGCGGATACGTCGGCGGCATCGATCCCGGCGTTGATCGGCGCGCAGGTGGCGCGGTCGCCGGAGGCGGTGGCCGTGTCGTGCGAGGGCCGCTCGCTGACTTACCGGCAACTCGACGAGGCGGCGAACCGGGTGGCGTACCTCCTGGCCGGTCACGGTGTGGTCGCCGGCGATCGCGTGGGCACGTTGTTGCCACGCTCGATAGACGCGGTCGTGGCGATGCTCGGAGTGCTCAAGGCGGGGGCCGGATATGTCCCGATGGACCCGTCACATCCCGAGGCGCGCACCGAGTTTGTGATCGGTGATGCCGCGCCAATTGCAGTGGTGACGACCGCGGGATTGCGGACGCGGGTGGACGGGCACGGTGTGGTGGTCATCGATATCGGTGACCCTGCGCTGGATGCCCAACCCGGCACTGCGATGGCGCCCATCCCGGCCGTGGACGACGTGGCCTACGTGATCTACACCTCGGGCACGACGGGTGTGCCCAAGGGTGTCGCGGTTCCGCACCGCAACGTCGTGCAGTTGATGGACACCCTGGATGCCGATCTGGAGTTGGCGGGACAGGTGTGGACGCAATGTCATTCGCTGGCCTTCGACTTCTCGGTGTGGGAGATCTGGGGCGCGCTGCTACGCGGTGGACGCGTGGTGGTCGTGCCGGATGCCGTAGTGCGTTCTCCCGAGGAGTTCCACTCGTTGCTGGTGCGCGAACAGGTCGGGGTGTTGAGCCAGACACCCTCGGCGTTCTATGCGCTTCAAGCTGCTGACGCACTGGCGCCGGAACGGGGTCAGCAGCTGAAGTTGCAGACCGTGGTCTTCGGTGGGGAAGCGTTGGAGCCGGCGCGTCTGGCGACCTGGTTGCAGAATCATTCGGGTTCGCCGCGGCTGATCAACATGTATGGGATCACCGAAACCACGGTGCATGCCTCGTTCCGGGAGATCGTCGAATCCGATGTGGCCGGCGCCGTCAGCCCGATCGGAATCCCGTTGACGCACTTGGGCTTTTTCGTGCTCGACGGATCCTTGCGTGCGGTGCCGGCAGGTGTCGTCGGTGAGCTGTACGTCGCCGGTGGCGGACTGGCTCACGGCTACGTGGGCCGTGCCGGGTTGACCTCCGCGCGGTTTGTGGCGTGTCCCTTCGGCGGCTCGGGCGCGCGGATGTACCGCACCGGAGACCTGGTGCGTTGGGCCGCCGACGGGCAGTTGCAGTACGTGGGCCGTATCGACGAGCAGGTCAAGATCCGGGGGTATCGCATCGAACTGGGCGAGGTGCAGGCAGCACTCGCCGGATGCGAAGGCGTCGATCAGGCCGTGGTGATCGCCCGTGAGGACCGTGCTGGCGACAAGCGGTTGGTGGGTTATGTCACCGGTGCGGTGGATGCGGCGGCGATCCGTCCGGCGCTGGCTCAGCGGTTGCCGAGCTACATGGTTCCAGCGGCGGTGGTGGTGCTCGAAGCGCTGCCCTTGACCGTCAACGGAAAGCTCGATACGCGTGCCTTGCCCGCACCGGAATACAGCGATACGGACAGTTACCGCGCACCCGTTTCCGCGATGGAAGAGGTGCTGGCCGGGATCTATGCCCAGGTGCTGGGGTTGGAGCAGGTCGGGATCGACGAGTCGTTCTTCGAGCTGGGTGGCGACAGCATTTTGTCGATGCAGGTGGTCTCGCGGGCGCGTGCGGCCGGTGTGTTGTGTCGACCGCGCGACGTGTTCGTCGAGCAGACCGTGGCTCGGTTGGCCCTCGTAGCCCGCACGGTCGACGGGGCGACCGGTGCGCTCGACGAAGGCGTCGGGCCGGTGGTGACCACGCCGATCATGCGGTGGCTGCAGGACGTGGACGGCCCGGTCGGGGAGTTCAATCAGACGATGGTGTTGCAGGCTCCAGCCGGTGCGACCGAGGCCGATGCGGTGGTGCTGGTGCAGGCCCTGCTGGACCGTCATGCCATGTTGCGGTTGCGGGTCGACGAGGACGGCGCCGGCGATTGGTCGCTGCAAGTGCCCGAGGCCGACGCGTTGAGCGCGCGTGAATGCGTGCATGCCGTCGAAGCGTTCTCTTCCGCTGACTTGATGACTGCGCGGGCGCGCCTGAGTCCGGCCGACGGGAGGATGCTCAGCGCCCTTTGGGTGTCCTCGACTAGCCAGCTGGTGGTGATCATCCACCATTTGGCTGTTGACGGGGTGTCGTGGCGAATCCTGTTGGAAGACTTGAACAATGCCTGGGTGCAGCACCGAAGCGGGCAGCCGGTGACGTTGGCCGGGACGGGGATCTCCTTTGCGCGGTGGTCCACGCTGCTTGCCGAGCACGCCACCGATGCGGATGTGGTGGCCACCGCTGAGACTTGGCGGGAGGTCGCGTTGGCACCGGCGCTGCTGCCTGCGGTCATCCCGGCGGTGGACACCTTCGAAAATGCCGGGAACTTGACGGTCCCATTGGACACCGACACCACGCGGTTGTTGCTCGGTGAGGTGCCGGCGGCGTTCCATGCCGGCATCAACGACATCTTGCTGATCGCCTTCGGACTGGCGCTGGCGGAGTTCGTCGATACCGGCGACGCCCCGGTGGGCATCGACGTCGAGGGCCATGGCCGCCATGAAGAACTGGGCGATGATGTGGACCTGTCGCACACGGTGGGCTGGTTCACTGCGAAGTACCCGGTGGCGCTGAACGTGGGTGGGCTGGACTGGGCGCAGGTGCGTGCAGGCGATGCCGCGTTGGGAAGAGTGCTCAAGGCAGCCAAGGAAGAGTTGCGCGCCCTTCCGGAAGGGTTGACCTACGGTCTGCTGCGGTATCTGAACCCCGGCGCCGGCCTGAACTCCGAAGATCCGCGGGTCGGCTTCAACTATCTGGGCCGTCTCGGCGCGGCCGCGGCCGAAGTGTCGGAGGATTCGTGGCGCCTGGCTGCCGATGGATCGTCGGTCAGCGGTCTGGCCGCGGCCATCCCGACGCCGTTGATGCACACCCTGGAATTGAACGCGGGCACGATCGACACCGCGGACGGTCCGCAGTTGCACGCCACCTGGACCTGGGCGCCGTCAGCACTCGGTCACCCCCAGGTCGACCGGTTGAGCCGGTTGTGGTTCGAGGCGCTGGCGGGAATCTGCGCGCATGTGCAACGTGGCGGGGGCGGTCTGACGCCCTCCGACATCACCCCGGCTCGGCTGACCCAGTCCGAAATCGATGCGCTGCAGCAGCATTTCGAACCGGCTGATGTGTTGCCGCTGACCCCACTGCAACGGGGCCTGCAATTCCACGCTCTGACCGCAGCCGGTAACAAGGACGACGTGTACGCCGTGCAACTCGATTTCACGGTCACCGGCCCGCTGGATGCCGATCGGTTACGCGATGCGGTGGACACCGTCATCAAGCGCCATCCCAATTTGGCAGCCCGGTTCCACCACCAGTTCGAAGAACCGGTACAGGTCATCCCCGCCGACCCCCAAGTTCCCTGGCGGCACGTCGATCTCAGCGGCGAATCCGACGTCGAGAAACGGATCCACCGGTTGTGCGATGCAGAACGCGCGGCGGTCTGCGACCTGGCCGAGCAGTCGCCGTTCCGCGCGGCGCTGGTCCGGATCGGCGACGGCGAGCATCGGTTTGTGTTGACCAATCACCACATCGTGCTCGACGGCTGGTCGATGCCGATCCTGCTCGGAGAGATCTTCGCAACGTATTTCGGCCAGCGTCTCCCCGCGTCGGTTTCCTACCGCAGGTTCGTCTCCTGGCTGGCCGAGCGCGACGTGGACGCCGCCCGCACGGCATGGCGCGAGGTTCTCGCCGGTTTCGACACCCCGACGATTGTCGGCCCAGCCGAGCCGTTGGGCTGGGGTCCACGAGACATCCGATCCTTCCGGGTGGACGAGGCGACCACGCACGCGATCAGCGACCTGGCACGATCGCGTCACATCACCGTCAACACCGTGTTGCAGGCTGCATGGGCGCAGCTGCTGATGTGGATGACCGGCCAGCACGATGTCGCCTTCGGCGCCGTCGTGTCGGGTCGGCCCGCCGAGGTCGCCGGTGCCGAGTCGATGGTCGGCCTGATGATCAACACGGTGCCGGTGCGCGCGCACATCACTCCGGAAGCCACGGCCATAGACCTGCTCGACCAGATCCAAGGCGCGCTCGAGCAGACCTTCGAGCACCAGCACCTGGCGCTCAGCGACGTGCACCGCATCAGCGGTCACGCAAGACTGTTCGACACCGTTTTCGTCTACGAGAACTATCCGATCGACACCGCAGGACTGTCGGGCGGGCACGACTTGGGTGTCACGAAGTTCACGGTCCGCGACTTCTACCACTACCCCCTCACGGTCCAGGCGGTGCCAGGCGACGAACTGGACCTTCGCGTTCAATTCCGTACCGATCTCTTCGACCCGGCCGGTATCGACACGCTGATGGAACGGTTTGAGCAGATATTGCAGGTGATGACCGCTGATCCAACACAGCGGCTACTGGCCATCGATTCGTATGACGCACATGAGTTTTCGGCAGAGTCGGCAACTGAGCTCCCCGGCACCGTCGATGCTCATCGCGGCCCAGTAGGCATGACCCAGCAGATTTTGGCCGACATTTTCCTGCAGGTGCTGGGCGTAGACCGCGTCGGGGCCGATGAGTCGTTCTTCGATCTCGGCGGGGATTCGCTTGCCGCGGTGAAAGCGGTGACCGCGATCAACGCGTCATTCGATACTCACTTGCCGGTGGCCACCCTGTTCGACGCACCGTCGGTGGAAAGCTTGAGTGAGCACTTGGGAGACATTCCCGCTCGGCGGACGTAGTTCGCCCGAGCCGAGCCGGCGATGGACAAGCGATCTCAGCGAACGCTGCTTGGCCTCGCAATGGGTTCGGCCATCTGGGGGGCGGTGGCCTTCCTGCTTCTCAGGACGGACGTCCCGCCGCTCGACCGACCGCGGCTCGATCCCGCAAGCTATTTCTCGTCGGCGGAGTTGCATCGGATTCACGAATTCCGCACGGTCACTCCGTGGTTCTGGTTCACGTCGACGCTGATCGAACTCGGGGTGCTCGTCTTGCTCGCATGGCGAGGCCGCCGGTTAGCGTCCGTCGTCCGCCGTGTCCTGCGGCTCCCGCAGTCTGCGCGTGTGCGGTGCGGTGCGGCAGTGGCGGCGTGCTGTTCGTTCGCCGTGTGGTTCGCGACTCTCCCGGTCGGGCTGGTCCGACACTGGTGGTACCGGCGCTACGGCCTCACCGAGCAGGGCACCGGGGCCTGGCTGGGGGACCAGGCGCTGGCACTTCTGGTGACGACGGTCGTCGTCGTGGGAGCGGTCGGCGCGGCGGTCTACCTTGCCGCGCGGTTCGGCCGACGCTGGTGGGCGGTTGGCAGCGCTGCCATCGCAGTGCTCGGCGTGCTGGTCGTGCTCGCACAGCCACTCGTTGTCGAACCGCTGTTCAACCGCTTCACACCGATCGGTGACCAGAAGCTCGCCGCTCGCATAGCGACTCTCGGGGATCGGCTCGGTATCGGCGTCGAGTCCGTTGACGTCGCCGACGCGAGCCGCCGCACGACGACGGCGAACGCGAGCGTGACGGGGATCGGCCCGACCCGCCACGTCGTCCTGTACGACACACTGCTCGACGGTCGCTTCACGGAAAGCGAGATCCTGTGGGTGGCCGCCCACGAGCTTGCCCACGTCGCGCGCAATCATGTGTGGAAGGGCGTTGCGTGGTTCGCTCTCTTCGCAATTCCGGCCTTGATGGTGATCGCCTGGGTCACCGAGCGACGAGGGGGTCTGCGCGACCCGGCGGTCGTTCCACTGGCCCTGGTGTGCGCGTTCGTACTCTCGGTGTTGACGCTGCCCGCACAGAATTCGATCTCACGTCGCTACGAGACGGAAGCCGACTGGATCGCGCTGCGCCTCACCGACGATCCGGCTAGTCAGATCTCAACGCAGCTGCGGTTCGCGCTCACGGGGCTCGCCGACCCCGATCCGCCGACATGGGCGCTGTTCATCCTCGGCTCTCATCCGACCACGATGCAGCGAATCGAGATGGCGAAGGCGGCCGAGGGACGCTGAGTCATCCCGCTGCTACCAGATGAGTGGCACCAGTCGGTGACGGACGTGCTGTGTGTACTCGAGGTATCCGTTCAGCTCTTCCGTGAGCAGCTTCTCCTCGTCGCGGATGCGTAGCGCCATCACGATGAAGGCGGGGAGCACGACGAGCATTCCCCAATAGCTGCCGAGGGCGAGGGCAATGCCCAACGTCAAGATGAGGTTGGCGGTATACATCGGGTGTCTCACCAGTCGATACAAGCCGGTCGAGGCGAGCTGCTGGCCCTGCTCCACCCGTACCGTCGCGGCCGCGTAACTGTTCTGAATGACCACCAGCATCACCAGCCCGAGGGCGGCGGCCACCATGACATCCCCCATCAAGCTGATCGCCGGGGGAACCCGAGACCAACCGAAGCGGTGGTCAAGGGCGCTCACAACGAGCACCGATGCCAGCGACAGATACCACCCGGCGATGAGAATCTTCTGTTTCGCCCGGGTTTCCGCTGTCGGGCCCGCACGCATACGCCGCTGCAGCGCATCGGGATTGGTGCGCATCAGGTACGTGCCGGGAATCCACGTCGAAGCCGCGAATACCGCCAGAAAGACCCATGCCTGCCAGTAGTCGAATGTCCCCGCCGTCAAGAACAGGATCGAGCCGAACACGACAGGCTCGATCAGCCCGACTAGCAGCGTTCTGAGCAGGGCTTTCACGCATTCTCCTTCGCAGTCAACGAGACACCGCACGCTACCAGCGCGCGCGGACCCCATACGCAGCCGACGTGCGGCGAAGTCGCGCCGAACTGATATCCCGACGTCAACTGGCTGGCGCCGGCGCCAACTTGTCGCAGAGCAGTTCCGCCAACCCGCGCACCGTGCCGACCGAGGTGAGGTCGCCGGGATTGATCCGGATTCCCGTCTCGGTCTCGATGCGGGTGCGCAGTTCGAGCGCGCCCAGTGAGTCCATGCCGTACTCCGCGAGCGGACGGTCCGGGTCGACGCTGCGCCGCAAGATCACGCTCACCTGCTCGGAGAGCAGGCGCCGAAGCCGGATGGGCCACTCGTCTCGGGGAAGCTCGTCGAGCTCAGCGCGCAACCGGCTGGTTCCGGCCGCGTCTTGCCCCCTCGAGCGGAACGCTTCGGCGAACGGGCTCTGATCGGCAAACGCGGCCAACCAGGGCGTGCCGGTGATCGGCGCATAGCCGGTGTACGCGCGATCGTGGCGCAACAGCTCTTCGAACGCGTATGCGCCGTCCTCGGGCGAGATGGCGATGCCGGCTTTCTCCGCCAGAGCGGCGCCGCGCCCGATCTGGCCCCAGGCGCCCCATGCGATCGACGTGGCCGGGAGACCCTGCGCACGCCGCCACAGAGTGAAGGCGTCCAACCAGCTGTTGGCTGCGGCGTACGCGCCCTGGCCGGGCGAGCCCACCAACGCGGCGGCCGAGGAGAACGAGCAGAACCAGTCCAGCGGCTGGCCGGCGGTTGCTGCGTGCAAGTTCCACGCACCGAAAGCCTTTGGTGCCCAGTCCCGGTCGATCAGATCGTCGGTGATGTTCGTCAGAACGGCGTCATCGATGACTCCTGCCGCGTGCAGCACCCCGCGCAAGGGCAGGCCGGTGGCGGTCGCGGCGGCAACCAACCGCTGAGCCGTGTCGGGCTCGGCAACGTCACCGCACTCCACCACGACATCGGCGCCGAGAGACTGGATCAACTGGATGGTTTCCAGCGCCTCGGGCGTCGGTTCCGAACGCGAAGACAAGACGATTCGTCCGGCGCCGGCCCCGGCCATCTTCTCGGCCAAGAACAACCCCAGGGCGCCGAGACCTCCGCTGACGATGTAGGCGCCGTCCGAAGCCAGCGTCCGGACCTGCGCAGGAGGCACAACCACACTGCTGTGCCCAGCCTGCGGAATATCGAGGATCAGCTTTCCGGTGTGCTGGGCGCCGCTCATCATGCGGATCGGGGTCACGGCGTCGGCGAGTGGGAAATGTGTGCATTCCGGTATGGGTAGCGCGCCGTCGGCGGTGAGCCGGTACACCGTCTCCAGCAGATTCCGCACCTGCTCTGGATGGCTCACCGACATGAGGGCGAGGTCTACGGCGTGGAACGAGAGATTGCGCCGGAATGGGAAGAGCCCCAATCGAGTGTCGCCGTAGATGTCGCGCTTGCCGATCTCGACGAACCGGCCGCCGAAGGCCAGTAGTTCGAGGCTGGCGCGCTGGGCCGCACCGGTGACCGAGTTGAGCACGATATCGACGCCGTAGCCATCGGTGTCGCGACGGATTTCGTCGGCGAACTCCAGGCTTCGCGAGTCGTAGACGTGCTCAATTCCTATGTCGCGCAGTATCTGTCGACGTTGCTCGCTACCCGCGGTGGCGAAAATTTCCGCTCCGGCGGCGCGCGCGATGGCGATTGCTGCTTTGCCGACGCCGCCGGTGGCGGAGTGGATCAGCACCTTGTCGCCAGATTTGATGCGGGCCTGATCGTTGAGGCCGCACCAGGCGGTGGCCGTCGCAATGGTGAGTGCGGCCGCATGTGCGTCCGTCAGTCCGGCCGGCAGCGTGACCGCCAGGTTTGCGTCGCAGGTGATGAACCGGGCCCAGCAGCCGTTGGCAGAGAGGCCCCCGACGTGGTCGCCGACCTTGTGGTCGGACACATCAGGTCCCACGGCGGTCACCACCCCGGCGAAGTCGATGCCCAGTTGTGGCAGGCGTCCATCGAACGCGGGGTAGCGGCCGAAAGCGACCAGCACATCCGCGAAGTTGATGCTCGATGCGGTAACGGCGACCTCGATCTGCCCCGGCCCTGGCGGAACGCGGTCGCACGCGACCATTTCCATCGATTCCAGATCACCGGGTGTGCGGATCTGCAGACGCATCCCATCGCGAGAATGGTCAGCGATCGCGGTCTTGCGCTCTTCGGGCTGCAGCGGAGTCGGGTACAACCGCGCGGTGTACCACTGGCCGTTCCGCCAGGCGGTCTCGTCCTCTTCGGACTCACCGAGCAGTTGATTTGCCAGCTGCTCGGCGCCGCTGTCGGCGTCCAGATCGATCTGGACAGCACGCAGGTGCGGATGTTCGATTCCGATCACCCGGACCAAGCCGCGCAGCCCAGCCTGCTCGAGGTTGGGGCGGTCACCGGCGACCACCGTTTGCGCGTTTCGGGTCACGACATACAGACGAGGAGGCTCACCGGGGAGCTCCGGCAGTTCACGGGCGATACGCACCAGATGC
>JAIEPH010000047.1 GCA_019749805.1 Mycobacteriaceae bacterium
GGTCGAGGCCCTACTCAGGTGTCAGCGATGTCCCGAGACATACCGGTGTCAGCGATGTCCCCGAACAGGACAGCACCGCCACGGTCGCTCAGCGCGCCGAATTCGCCAACAGATGCTTTACAAAAGATGGGTCCGTGTCTAGACAGGCGACAAAACTAGCTCTATAGTCAACTTCAGTCGTGATGGCACTCACATGAGGAGGCACCTGTGACCATGCAAATGTCCGAGCTCGAGATCGAACAGTGGCGCGACAAGAAGCGCTACCTGTGGTTGATGGGGCTGATCGCTCCGACCGCACTGTTCGTGGTGATGCCGCTGGTGTGGGCGTTCAACCAGTGGGGCTGGCATGGCGCGGCGCAGGTGCCGTTCTGGATCGGCCCGATCCTGCTGTACATCCTGTTGCCCGCCCTGGATCTGCGGTTCGGACCCGACGGTCAGAACCCGCCCGACGAGGTGATGGAGCGACTCGAGAACGACAAGTACTACCGCTACTGCACCTACATCTACATCCCGTTCCAGTACGCCAGCGTCATCTTCGGCGCGTACTTGTTCACGGCCTCGAATCTGAGCTGGCTCGGATTCGACGGCGGGCTGGCGTGGCCGGCCAAGATCGGCCTCGCGCTGTCGGTGGGGATGCTTGGCGGGGTGGGCATCAACACCGCGCACGAGATGGGTCACAAGAAAGACGAGCTCGAGCGGTGGCTGGCGAAAGTCACGCTGGCCCAAACGCTTTACGGTCACTTCTACATCGAGCACAACCGGGGTCACCACGTTCGCGTCGCCACTCCGGAAGATCCCGCGTCGGCTCGCTTTGGCGAGACGTTCTGGGAGTTCCTGCCGCGCAGTGTGTGGGGGAGCGCGAAGTCCTCGTGGGAGTTGGAGGCCAAGCGGCTCGAGCGTGCAGGCAAGAGCAAGTGGCACTGGTCCAACGATGTGCTCAACGCGTGGGCGATGTCGGTGGTGTTCTACGGCGTGCTGATCGCGGTGTTCGGCGTGGCCCTGATTCCCTACATCCTCATCTCCGCGGTGTTCGGGTTCACGCTGCTGGAGACGGTGAACTACCTCGAGCACTACGGGCTGCTGCGGCAGAAGACCGAAAGCGGTCGGTACGAGCGGTGCGCACCGGTGCACAGTTGGAACTCCGATCACATCGTGACCAATTTGTTCCTGTATCACCTGCAGCGGCACAGCGATCACCACGCCAACCCGACGCGTCGCTATCAGACGCTGCGCAGCATGGAGGGTGCGCCGAACCTGCCCAGTGGCTACGCGTCGATGATCGGGCTGACGTACTTCCCGCCGCTGTGGCGCAAGGTGATGGATCACCGGGTGCTCGATCACTACGACGGCGACATCACCCGGGTCAACATCCACCCGCGCGTCCGCGACAAGGTGCTGGCCAAGTACCGCGCCGCAGAGGCCGCCGCATGAGTGCCTACCGTTGCCCCGGTTGCGACTACGTCTACGACGAGACGAAAGGTGCACCGCGGGAAGGGTTTCCCGCGGGCACCGCATGGAACGACATCCCCGACGAATGGTGCTGCCCGGACTGCGCAGTACGCGAAAAGGTTGACTTCGAAGAGATTGGAGCGAGGAAATGAGTGATTACAAACTGTTCATCTGCGTGCAGTGTGGATTCGAGTACGACGAGGCGAAGGGTTGGCCGGAGGACGGCATTGCCCCCGGGACGCGTTGGGACGACATCCCCGACGACTGGAGTTGCCCGGACTGCGGGGCCGCGAAGTCCGACTTCGAGATGGTGGAGGTGGCACGTTCGTGACGGCTAACGTCGCGAGGGTGAGAAGCTCTCGCGACCGCCGGACTGCGCAGCGCATCCCGTACGCCGAAGCGTCGAGGGTGTTGCTGCGCGATTCGATTCTGGACGGCATGCGCGAGGAACTGCTCAGCCGCGACTGGTCGGCGATCACGCTGTCGCACGTCGCCAAGGCCGCGGGCATCAGCCGCCAGACCATCTACAACGAGTTCGGCTCGCGGCAAGGTCTGGCGCAGGCGTACGCGCTGCGCTTGGCCGACCGGCTCGTCGACCAGATCGACGACGCGATCGTCGGCAACGAGGGCGACGTGCACGCGGCCTTCGTCCAGGGCTTTCGTGACTTCTTCACCGAATCGGCCGCCGATCCGCTGGTTATCTCGCTGCTGACCGGTGACTTCAAACCCGATCTGCTCCAGCTGATCACCACGGATAGCGGTCCGATCATCACGCATTGCTCTCAGCGATTGACTGCGACATTCGTCGACAGCTGGGTCAGATGCAGCGATGAGGACGCTGGAGTGCTGGCGCGGGCGATCGTCCGCCTCGCCATGAGCTACGTGTCGATGCCGCCCGAAGCGGACTCCGCCACATCGCCAGCCCGCGGGCACGACGTCGCATCTGACCTGGCCCGTTTGATGACGCCGTTCGCCGAACGCTACGGTGTTGGGGATACCTCTTAGCTGTCAGAGCGCCTTCGTCGTTTCAAATGCACGAGCGCCTGTCCCGCGAGCCCGCAGGCCGAGGGGTTGGCTGGGCACATCTGTGCCCCCAGAGGCAAAGACGAACGAAGAAGGGCTCTAGAAATCCATGACTGAGTTGAAGGTCGACGTCCGCAACGGCATCGATTACAAGGTTGCTGACCTGTCGCTGGCCGAGTTCGGCCGCAAGGAAATCCGGTTGGCCGAGCACGAGATGCCCGGGCTGATGGCGCTTCGCCGCGAGTACCACGATGTGCAGCCGCTCAAGGGCGCGCGCATCTCGGGCTCGCTGCACATGACGGTCCAGACCGCCGTATTGATCGAGACCCTGGTTGCGCTCGGCGCCGAGGTGCGGTGGGCGTCGTGCAACATCTTCTCCACCCAGGACCACGCGGCGGCGGCCGTCGTCGTCGGACCGAACGGGACTCCCGAGGAGCCCAAGGGCACTCCGGTGTTCGCCTGGAAGGGCGAGACGCTCGAGGAGTACTGGTGGGCCGCAGAGCAGATGCTCACCTGGGAGGGTGAGCCCGCCAACATGATCCTCGACGACGGTGGCGACGCGACCATGCTGGTGCTGCGCGGTGCGCAGTATGAGAAGGCCGGCGTCGTACCGCCCGCGGAAGACGACGACTCTGCCGAGTGGAAGGTCTTCCTGAACCTGGTGCGGACGCGGTTCGAGACCGAGAAGGACAAGTGGACGAAGATCGCCGAAGCGGTCAAGGGTGTCACCGAGGAGACCACCACCGGTGTGCTACGCCTGTACCAGTTCGAGGCGGCCGGTGATCTTCCGTTCCCCGCGATCAACGTCAACGACTCGGTCACCAAGAGCAAGTTCGACAACAAGTACGGCACCCGGCATTCGCTGATCGACGGCATCAACCGCGGCACCGACGTACTCATCGGCGGCAAGGCTGCCCTGGTCTGTGGCTACGGCGACGTCGGTAAGGGCTGCGCCGAGGCCCTCAAGGCTCAGGGCGCCCGAGTCGCGGTCACCGAGATCGACCCGATCAACGCGCTGCAGGCGTTGATGGATGGCTTCGAGGTCAAGTCGGTCGAAGAAGCGATCGGCTGGGCGGACATCGTCATCACGGCGACCGGTAATCAGGGCATCATCACCCTCGAGCACATGAAGGCCATGAAGCACCAGGCGATCCTGGGCAACATCGGTCACTTCGACGACGAGATCGAGATGGCGCGCCTGGAGCGCTCGGGCGCCACGCGGATCAATATCAAGCCGCAGGTCGATGAGTGGGTCTTCGGCGATTCCGGTAAGTCGATCATCGTGCTGTCCGAGGGTCGACTGCTGAACCTGGGTAACGCGACCGGTCACCCGTCGTTCGTGATGAGCAACAGCTTCTCCAACCAGGTGATCGCGCAGATCGAGCTGTGGACCAAGAACGACGAGTACGACAATGCGGTGTACCGCCTGGCCAAGCACCTCGATGAGAAGGTGGCGCGCATCCACGTCGAGGCGCTCGGCGGCACGCTGACCAAGCTCACCAAGGAGCAGGCGGAATACATCGGCGTGGACGTCGAAGGCCCGTACAAGCCGGAGCACTACCGCTACTGAGATTCACTCGCTGAAGCAGGCCCCTGACACGAATGTGTCAGGGGCTTTTGCTCTGCGCGGTCAGGGATTGACGATCGAGCCGCAGTGATTCTTGATGTCCATCAACGGTTGACGGATGCCGGTCATCTCCGCCTTCTCCTGCGGATGAGTCTCCATGTAGGTCGTGACGTGATCGGCGACCTGTTCGCGGGACAGGCCAGAAAGCGTGCTCATGAAGCCATTCAGGTCGGGGTGGGTGAACAGATAGGCCGACGTCGACGCATCCACCCCTGCCCGGACACCTTCGAGGTCGGCTGTTGTGCAGCTAGGCGGATTCATCCCGTTGTCCGCCTGCGCGATGGGGGATGCGCCTAGCAGTGCGGCGCACGAAGCCGCGCCGGCGAACAGTGGAATCGCCAGCCGGCGTGCGTTCTGAACGTTGAGCATCGGAAACTCCTCATGTCTTGCAAATGTGCGGCTGTCTGTCGCCAGTCTGGGGTTTGCCGTATGCCGGTGCATCGTCTCCCAAGGCCTTGCACAGGAAACCGACAGTGGGCGCACATGTGCCCCGCCCGCGAAAATAACCGAACTTATTGGCTGGCAAGACTTGCCGTCGGCCATACCGATTCTGTTACGGTCCCTGTGTGCGCTGGGGGGTCGTAGTAGTCGCCATGCTCATTGCTCTCGCAGCATCTTTCGTGCCGTACGCGCACGCCGACGACCCGACCATCGACGACCGTCACCCGTACTTCAACGAAGACGAGTATCAGGCGTTCTATACGCCCCCGGTGCCGTTACCGCCCGGACAGCCGGGCGATCTGATCCGCACCGAGCCGTCTCGGTTGGTGCTGGAACCGTCGGGCGAGCTGGGCATGATCATGGCCAACGGGACGCGAATCATGTACCGCAGCAACGATGCTCGCGGAAATCCGATGGCGGTGACGGGCACCTACTTCGAACCCCACAACGCCTGGCCGGGCAAGGGTCCTCGTCCGCTTATCGTGTACGGCCCCGGCACCCAAGGGCAGGGCGATCAATGCGCGCCGTCGCGGCAGTTCAATCAGGGCATCCACTGGTCGCCGTGGCTGGACCTGGCATTCAACTACGAGGAGTTGTTCGTCTCGACGATGGTGGCGCGAGGCTTCGCAATCGTCATGACCGATTACGAGGGCCTCGGCACGCCGGGACTGCACACCTACGCGAATCGGGTGTCGCAGGGCCACGCGATGCTCGACGCGGCCCGTGCCGCCAAGAATCTGCCTGGCACCTCTCTTACCCGCGACGGACCGCTGGCCTTCTGGGGCTACTCGCAGGGCGGGGGAGCCGCGGCGTCCGCCGCGGAGATGGCCGATTCGTACGCGCCAGAACTCAACGTCGTCGGTAGCTATGCCGGCGCGCCGCCCGCCGACCTGAAGGCGTTGTTCCCGTTCATCGACGGCAGCATGCTGATAGGAGCAGTGGGTTATGCGCTCAATGGGGTGATCACGGCTTACCCGGAGCACGAGGCCGCGATCCGGGCGACGCTGACCCCGCGCGGCGCGGACATGCTGTTCAAGGTGAAGGACCAGTGCGTCGCGGAGACGCTGACGAAGTTCATGTTCCGGCACCTGCAGCCCTACTTCAATCGGGACATCTTCGCGCTCGTCGAGCAGGAGCCGTTCAAGTCGCTGTTCGACGAGCAGAAGCTGGGCCGCATGAAGCCCAATGCGCCCGTTCTCATCAACGCCAACCGATTCGACCCGCTTGTCCCGTGGGCGCCGGCGATGCAAATGGGCCGCGACTGGTGCGCCCAGGGCGCAGACATCGAGGCGCGTACCAACGACCAACCGCCGTTCCTGAACAAGGCGATGATCAACCACGGTCTGCCGATGTTGGTCGACGGTGAGCCGGCAATGCAGTGGATTGCCGACCGGTTCAACGGATTACCGACGACGCCGAACTGCGGCCAGTTCTGAGCGTCCGCGCTACGTCTCGTACTCGTCGCGCTTGCGTGGCCAATCGGAGAAGTCGTCACCGCGCCCGTTCGGCGCACGGTCGAGCAACTGCCACGTCGCGTTCAACGCCTCGGTGCCGCGATCGTAGGTCGAATACGTATGGAAGACGGTGCCGTCCTGCAGGGCGAAGCAACTGAGCGCCATCAGCTCCATCACGTCGAGCATGTTGCCGCCGCCCGGGCCGGGATCGCGCCGCGGCGTCGGAACGTACATGTGCTCGAAGAAATCGGCGTCGAAGTCGCTGCCGCCGGACGACACCCACTCCACGTTCCAGCCCATCCGCTCCTTGTACGCGGAGAGGACCGGCAGCGGCGAGCGCGACGCGAGCAGAAACGTCACATCTCGGTGCGCCAGATGCGGCACGGCACCGACCAGGTTGTCCGTTTCGAACGTGCACCCCGGGCAGCCCTCCGGCGTCCTGGGCCCGTGCATGAAGTGCCGCACGATCAACTGCGACCGGCCGTCGAACAACTCGGCGAGCGTGCGCTGGCCGGCCGTCGTGTCGAACACATACTCCTTGTCGACCGGCACCCACGGCAGTTGTTGCCGGGTCCGCGCAAGCTGGGTCGCGCGACGCGTCAGCTCCTTCTCGTCGGCCAGCTGCCGCTCGTAGGCGGCCCGCCACTGCTCGCGCGTCCCGACCGTGTGGGTTGTCATCGCGTCATTCTCCTCGCCTCCGATGGGTCTTCGGTGTAGACCGTCAGCGCCGGCGAAACTCACCGTTACGCTCGCTGCGTGCTCATCGTGATCGAAGGTGTCGACGGCGCCGGCAAGCGCACACTGACCAACGGTCTGCGCACCGCGTTCGAGAACGCCCGAAAGACCGTCACCACCCTGGCCTTCCCGCGCTACCACGAATCGATCACCGCCGACCTCGCCGCCGAGGCGCTGCACGGCGCACACGGCGACCTCGCCGAGTCGGTGCATGCGATGGCCGTGCTGTTCGCCCTCGACCGTGCCGACGCCAAAGCCGAGATCGCTCGACGCGCCGACACCTACGACGTGGTGATCCTCGACCGCTACGTCGCCTCCAACGCCGCCTACAGTGCGGCCCGACTGCGCCAGGGCGCCGACGGTGAGGTCGTCGGATGGGTGCGCGACCTCGAGTACGGCCGTCTCGAGCTGCCCAAGCCCGACGCTCAGATCCTGCTGGCGGTGCCGATCGAGCTCGCCGCCGCACGCGCCGACCACCGTGCCCGCGAGGAAGCCGACCGCGCGAAGGACGCCTACGAGCGCGACGACGACCTCCAGCGCCGCACCGGTGAGGTCTACGCCGAGCTGGCCGCCGCGAACTGGTGTGGGCAGTGGAAAATCGTCCCCCCGGAAGTCGACGCCGCGAAGCTGGCCGCAGAGCTGTCGTAACGGGCTGAAGCGCCTCGCGGAGTGTGCGCTCAGATCGCGAATCCGCCCCCGATCACGCCCAATCGCGATCTGAATGCACACCAGAGCCGGTCAACACGCAAAACGCGCGTGTGGTAGCCAGGGTTTATCGCGATCTGGTGACACCATGGACTCCATGAGGCAAAGGATTCTGGTTGTCGATGACGACCCTTCGCTCGCCGAGATGCTGACCATCGTGCTGCGCGGGGAGGGCTTCGACACCGCGGTCGTCGGTGACGGCACCCAAGCGCTGAGCGCGGTCCGCGAACTGCGGCCCGACCTGGTGCTGCTCGACCTGATGCTGCCCGGCATGAACGGCATCGACGTGTGCCGCGTTCTGCGCGCGGACTCCGGCGTGCCGATAGTCATGCTCACGGCGAAGACCGACACCGTCGACGTCGTCCTCGGGCTGGAGTCCGGCGCCGACGACTACGTGATGAAACCGTTCAAACCGAAGGAACTCGTCGCTCGCGTGCGCGCCCGCCTTCGCCGCAACGAGGACGAGCCCGCCGAAATGCTGTCGATCGCCGACGTGGACATCGACGTGCCTGCTCACAAGGTCACCCGACTGGGTGAGCAGATCTCCCTGACGCCGCTGGAGTTCGACCTGTTGGTGGCGTTGGCGCGCAAACCGCGGCAGGTGTTTACTCGAGATGTGCTGCTTGAACAGGTGTGGGGGTACCGACACCCGGCGGACACTCGTTTGGTGAACGTGCATGTCCAGCGTTTGCGGGCCAAGGTTGAAAAGGACCCGGAGAATCCGCAGGTGGTGCTGACCGTTCGAGGAGTGGGGTATAAGGCCGGACCCCCGTGATCTGGAGCTCGCGAAGGCGCATCCATCGGCGTTCGGCACCACTTGTACGCGGATTGGGCGCGCTGGGTCGAGCGATGGGTCTCGCCTGGCGGCGCTCTCTGCAGCTGCGCGTCGTCACCTTGACGCTGGGCCTGTCACTGGCCGTCATCCTGGCCCTCGGCTTCGTGCTGACCAGCCAGATCACCGACCGCATCCTCGAGGTGAAGGTGCGGGCCGCCACCGAGGAGATCGACCGGGCACGTAGCACCGTCGGCGGCATCGTCGGCGGTGAGGAAACGCGCTCACTCGACAGCAGCCTGCAGCTGGCCCGAAACACCCTGATCGATCGCACCGCCGACGCGGGTCCCGGCCTCGCCGGCGCCTTCGACGCGGTGCTCGTCGTACCCGGTGACGGACCCCGAGCCGCCACTGCGGCAGGTCCGGTGCAGCAGGTGCCCAACGCGCTGCGCGAGTTCGTGGAGGCCGGCCAGGTCAGCTACCAGTACGCCACCGTGCGCACCGACGGCTTCTCCGGCCCGGCCCTGATCATCGGCAGCCCGACCGCGTCGCCGGTCGCCAATCTCGAGCTCTACCTGATCTTTCCGCTGAACAACGAGGAGTCCACCATCGCGCTGGTGCGCGGCACGATGGCCACCGGCGCCGTCGTGCTGCTCGGCCTGCTGGCTGCGATCGCCCTCGTCGTGGCCCGGCAGATCGTGCTGCCCGTGCGGTCGGCGTCGCGGATCGCCGAGCGGTTCGCCGAAGGGCACCTGACCGAACGAATGCCGGTGCGCGGCGAGGACGACATGGCGCGGCTGGCCGTGTCGTTCAACGACATGGCCGAAAGCCTGCACCGGCAGATCACTTCACTCGAAGAGTTCGGCAACCTGCAGCGGCGGTTCACCTCCGACGTCAGCCACGAACTGCGCACCCCGCTCACGACGGTCCGGATGGCCGCCGACCTGATCCACGACCACAGCGACGACCTCGACCCGGCGCTGCGCCGTTCGACGGAGTTGATGGTCAGCGAACTCGACCGCTTCGAGACTCTGCTCAACGATCTGCTGGAGATCTCGCGCCACGACGCCGGTGTCGCCGAGCTGAGCGTCGAGGCGGTCGATCTGCGCGCGACGGTGCAGAGCGCGCTCGACAACGTCGGCCACTTGGCGGCCGACGCCGAGATCGAGCTGATCGTCGACATGCCCACCGAGGACGTCATCGCCGAGGTCGACCCGCGCCGGGTCGAGCGCATCCTGCGCAACCTGATCGCCAACGCCATCGATCACGCCGAGCACAAGCCGGTGCGCATCAGGATGGGCGTCGACGAAGACACCGTGGC
Source organism: Mycobacteriaceae bacterium (assembly GCA_019749805.1). Taxonomy (GTDB): domain Bacteria; phylum Actinomycetota; class Actinomycetes; order Mycobacteriales; family Mycobacteriaceae; genus Mycobacterium. The sequence continues at coordinate 9,528 of JAIEPH010000047.1, forward strand.
CGTTACGGTGCGCGACTACGGCGTCGGCTTGCGACCGGGCGAGGAGAAGCTGGTGTTCAGCAGGTTTTGGCGCTCGGACCCGTCGCGCGTGCGCCGCTCCGGCGGCACCGGTCTGGGCCTGGCCATCAGCATCGAGGACGCCCGGCTGCACCAGGGGCGCCTGGAGGCGTGGGGCGAGCCCGGCAAGGGTGCCTGTTTCCGGCTCACCCTGCCGCTGGTGCGCGGCCACAAGGTCACAACGAGCCCGCTTCCGTTGAAACCCGTTGAGCCTGACCGTCCCCCGCGGCGCTCGACTCGGGAAACGGAAACCGTGTGAAGCGCCAAGTCCTGATTGCGCACTGCGCGCGAGGTCTGGCTGCTGTCTTGATGCTGGGGTTCGTCGTCACCGGCTGTGCAGGAGTACCCAGTTCATCGTCACCACAGGCGATCGGCACTGTCGACCGGCCCGCGCCGCCGAGCCTGCCCAAGCCCACGCCCGGCATGGATCCCGACGTGCTGTTGCGGGAATTCCTCAAGGCCACCGCCGACCCCGCCAATCGCCATCTGGCGGCGCGACAGTTCCTCACCGAATCCGGTTCCAGCGCATGGGATGACGCGGGCAGCGCGCTGCTGATCGACAATGTCGTGTTCACCGAAACCCGGGGTCCGGATCGCGTGACTGTGCACATGCGCGCCGACATTCTGGGGTCGCTGTCGGACCTGGGTGTGTTCGAGACGGGGGAGGGCGCCTTGCCCGACCCCGGGCCGATCGAATTGGTGAAGACGTCCGGCGGTTGGCGTATCGACAAGCTGCCCAACGGGGTTTTCCTTGACTGGCAACAGTTTCAGGCCACCTACAAACGCAACACCCTGTACTTCGCCGACCCCACCGGTACCACCGTCGTCCCCGATCCGCGTTACGTCGCGGTGTCCGATCCCGACCAATTGGCCACCGAACTGGTCAGCAAGCTGATCGCCGGACCACGTCCAGAACTGGCCAAGAGTGTGCGCAACCTATTGGGGCCGCCGTTGAAGTTGCGCGGACCGGTGACCCGCGCCGACGGCGGTAAGACGGGCGTCGGCCGCGGCTACGGTGGCGCGCGGATCGACCTGGACAACCTGTCGACCACCGACCCGCACAGTCGCCAACTGCTTGCGGCGCAAATCATCTGGACGCTGTCGCGCGCCGGTATCAACGGCCCATACGTGATCACCGCCGACGGCGCCGCACTTGACGACCGCTTCGCCAACGGCTGGGAGACCTCCGATGTGGCGGCCACCGATCCGGGAGCATTCCCCGGTGCGGCGGCAGGCTTGCACGGGTTGATGGGCGGGTCGCTGGTGTTCTTGGACGGCCCTCGCGCGCCGCGTGTTCCCGGAGCATTCGGCGCGACGCCCAACCAGACGTCGGCGGCGATATCGCGGACCGGGCAGAACGTGGCGTCGATCGTGACGTTGCGCCCGGGCGCCCCCGACATGGCGTCGTCGTTGTGGCTCGGTCCATTGGGCGGCAACGCCTCGCAGGCGCTGGACGGCCGCAATCTGTCGCGGCCCAGTTGGGCTCTCGACGACGCCGTCTGGGTCGTGGTCGACGGCAACAACGTGGTCCGCGTCATCCAGGACGCATCCGGTCAACCGGCGCGCATACCCGTCGACTCCACTCCCGTGTCGTCACGGTTTCCCGGGGCGATCCGGGAACTGCAACTGTCGCGGGACGGCACCCGCGCCGCGATGGTCATCGACGGTCAGGTCATCTTGGCCGGGGTGGAGCAGACACCCGGTGGGGGATACGCGCTGACGTATCCGCGCCGACTCGGGTACGGGCTGCGCAACACCGTCGTCTCGCTGTCCTGGCGCACCGGCGACGACATCGTTGTCAGCCGCACGGATCCGCAGCATCCGGTGTCCTACGTGAACCTCGACGGCGTCAACTCCGATGGACCCAGCCGCAACCTGCTGATGCCGGTCACCACCGTCGCGGCGAATCCGTCGACGGTTTACGTCGCCGACGAGCGTGGCGTGCTGCAGTTGACGGGTGCGGCGACCGACAACGATCCGGTGTGGTCGGAGGTGCGGCCGCTGATGGTGCCCGGCGCGCAACCGGTGCTACCTGGCTGAGCATCCGTTTGAAATTGCACTGAACCATCGCCTCTCGACTCCCGTTGTGCTGACGAACCGGCGCTAGAAGCGTTGGCCGACAGCCAAGGAGAGACGATGAAAGCTCGTGGTCCACTGGTCACCCTCAGCGCGGTCGCGGTGTTGGGTGCCGGTCTCTTGTTCGCCAACATTTCCCAGGAGCAGGCGTCGGTGGTGACCGGCACGCCGGTGGCCGCGCCGCCGCCGACGACAACCATCACCGCACCGTCCGCGCCCGCCTCGCCCTCGTTCCCGGCCAAGACGGACTACGTCGGCAAGATCCCGACCGCCAACGGCGTCATCACCTTGGATATCGCCGTCGAGGGCGACAACGCCGTCGCCTACGCCTGTGACGGCAACGCGATCGAATCGTGGATGCGGGGCCCAGCGCTCAACGGCACCGTCAGCCTGACGAGCAAGGACAAGACCGGCCGACTCGAGGGACGCCTGGACGGCACGGCGGTCGTCGGAACCCTCTGGATCGGTTCGAAGAAGTGGGACTTCACCGCAGAACCCGTGCAGTCACCCGCCGGGCTGTACGTATACGAGCAGGACGGGGTCCGCAGCAGCTGGATCGTCGACACCTCGGGCAAGGCGACCGGTGTGCTGCGGCGAGACGACGGATCGACCGCGCCCGCACCGGGCTTGGTGATCGGCGTCGACTATGCGAACACAGTCATCGACGGGAACACGGTCATCGCGGCACGGGTCGGGGGCAGCAGCGATGTCTGAGTCGCTCGCCACGGAGCGAATCACGGCGTCGCGGGGCGACGCAGCGGTGCTGACCGCCGTCCTGATCGGCTCGCTCGTCGCCGTCGGGCTCGGCGTATTCGGCAAAATCCATGAACCCCAGTTTTTTTCGGTGAACGTGGCGGGTTTCTCCAGTGGGACGGCGGTGAAGGCTTGGCTGGGGACGCTCGCGGTGGTTCTCGCGCTGTTCCAGCTGGTGTCTGCCTTCGTGATGTACCGGCTGATTCCCGGTGGCAGGGCACCCGGGTGGATGAGCATCGCGCATGTGTGGTCGGGGCGGCTGGCGGTGCTGGCCAGCGTTCCCGTCGCCGTGCACTGCCTGTACGCCCTGGGATTCGCCGAGACCGACAGCCGGGTGCTGTTCCATTCGATGTTCGGATGCTTGTTCTACGGCGTCTTTGTCACCAAGATGATGTTGCTGACGCGCAAAGGCCTCCGCGGCTGGGTGATCCCGATCGCGGGCGGGTTGCTGTTCTTCGTTCTCGTATACGTCTGGTTGACCTCAGCCCTTTGGTTCTTCCAGACCAGCGGAATCACGTTCTAGTGGAAAGGCTTTCTATGTCATTTACTGACTTGCGCATCCCACGGCAGAGGGTACTGATCGGGGCCGGTGTCGGACTGCTCGCGTCCGTACTCGCCGCCTGCACGACCTACGGCAAGAAGCCGGAGGCGTCCGGTGACACCGCGACGACGACCGCTGCGCCGACGACGGGCGGTACGGCCCCCGAACAGAACGAGGCGATCGCCAAGACATCGGAGGTGCCGGTCGGCTCGGGGCTCATCGTCGGCGACGTCGTCGTCACCCAAGCGGCGGCAGGCGAATTCAAGGGGTTCTCGTCGACCTGCACACATGCCGGATGCGCGGTGAACGAAGTGGTTGACGGCACCATCAACTGCCCGTGCCACGGCAGCAAGTTCAACCTGGACGGCTCTGTTGCCGCCGGGCCGGCGACGAAACCGCTTGCGTCACAGCCTGTTACGGTGCAGGGGGATTCGATCGTTCTGGGCTGACCGCCGACGAGCGCGGATCTAGGTGGACGTGACTCCGGGAATGCGTCCCTCGCGGAACGCCTCGACGAAATGGCGATGGTCATCGCGGACCGTCGCGGCGTACTCCAGACCGAAGGAAACCATGTCTCCGATGAAATCGTCGTCGCGGTCGGCGATCACGTCGGCGATCGCTTCTTCGGTCTGGAACGACACGAGCTCCTGGTCGCTGTCGGCGTCGCCGACGCAGTGCACCTTGGCGACCGCGCGGCCGAGCTGGTCGATCACCTCGGTCAGTTCGTCGGGTTCGGTCAGCTCCGACCAATCCAGGTCGGACTCGTACGGCGACAGTTCGGCGACGACGAAGCCGACACCGTCGATTTCGGTGTGGCCGAGCAGGGGATCGGCGTGTGCCTGCAAAGCACGCTGCGACACCGCGGTGCGGTGGCCTTGATTCTTGAAGTAGTTGTGCACCGCCGCGTCGTCGACAACACGGCTCGGCGCGGCGACGTTGCCCTGCTTCATCGACAGGACGATGTCGTTGTCGAGAGCCTGGTTGAACCCCTCGATCAGCACGTTGTAACTCGGCAACCCCGCGCTGCCGATCCCGAACCCCGTTCTGCCCACGATGTCCTTGACGTCGTAGGCCACTTCCCGGAACCGCTTCGATTTAGGGATGGTTTCCTGGTAGGCCTCGAACGCGGCCTCCACTTTCGCGTATTCAGCGTCGTCAAGTCGGCGTACGCCGTGGGATTCTCGGAACCGGCGATCCGATTCGTCGACGCGAGTCATCCGGTCGAGCATCCCGTCACGTGTTGAGAGCCGGGCGTCCTGCAACGCCGTCAGCACGGCGCCACGTGCGGTTTCCAGGTTCAGCGAGAAGCTTGAATCGTCGTCGGTCTCAAGGAACCAGCGCACCTGATCGAGATACGACGAGGTGAACGTCGTGATCAGGTCGCGAATGACCTCGTCCGACAGTGCCTTCTGCCAACACATCAACGCGACACTGGCAGCGAACCGCTGCAGGTCCCAGGTGAAGTGGCCGACGAACGCCTCGTCGAAGTCGTTGACGTCGAAAATGAGAACCCCGGCGCCATCCATGTAGGTGCCGAAGTTCTCGGCGTGCAGGTCGCCCTGGATCCACACGCGCGAGGTCCGCTCGTCCGCCCACCTGTCCTCTCGGTCTGCGACGTCGGCGTAAAACACACACGCGCTTCCGCGATAGAAGGCGAACGGCTCGGCGGCCATCTTGCGGAACTTGGTTCGGAACGCGTCGGGATCGGCCTTCATCAGATCGGAGAACGCCTCGACGAGGCAATTGACGATCTGCGACTCCCGCTGATCCTGCATAACGGAGGGAGTACCCCCAAACAGATGTCACCGATCACCGCCACACTGCGGTCATGCTCGATCTGGTCCTGCCGCTGGAGTGCGGCGGCTGCGGCGCCCGCTCGACGCAATGGTGCGACTCCTGCGCCAAAGACCTGGCAGTCAAGCCCGACGAACCGCACCTCGTCAGCCCTCGCGTCGACCCCGGCGTACCCATCTTCTCGCTCGGCCGCTACGCAGGCGCACGCCGCCAGGCGATCGTCGCCGTCAAGGAGCATGACCGCGCCGACCTTCTCGCTCCGCTCGCCGGTGCGCTCGGCGCGGGGCTGAATCAGATGCTGACCTGGGGCGTCGTCGGCACGCCGCTCACCGTGGTGCCCGCACCGACACGCCGGTGGGCGGCCAGGCGCCGCGGCGGGGACCCGGTCACCCGCATCGCCCTTGCCGCGACCTCCGGGCGGACCGACGTCACCGTGGTTCCGGCGCTGCGCACGCGAGCCTTCGTCGCCGATTCCGCAGGCCTGTCCAGTGCCGACCGCCAGCGCAACATCGCAGGCCGGGTGAAGCTGGTACGCCCCGCCGGTCTCATGACAGGGGACGTCGTAATCGTTGACGACGTCGTGACGACGGGCGCCACCGCGTGTGAATCGGTCCGTGTCCTGCACCGGGCCGGCGTAGCTGTGGCGGCGGTGCTGGCTATCGCCAATGCTTGACCGCCCGTGGTGACGGTCCCGGTAATTACTCCGGCATCAAGGGGATGTGAAGAACTGAAAACAGGTCCTGAAAACTCAGTGCATTTTGTGGCACGACCGGGTGAACACGGACTACCGTCGGGAACAACCACCCGTGAATGCCTCACGGCGGCGCATCACCAACCGGCGCCGGCATCGCCCACCAGCGGTAGGAGGTGAGTAGACGACACCTTGCACCGGCGGGCCGCGACTAAGGCATAAGACATGCAGGTCCCTCGGCGCGTATCCACATCCAGCCGGGCACGCTGACGCGTGCGGACGCAAAGAGAAACGAGTTGCCAAGTATGTCAACCCATTCCATTGACTCGGACCAAGCGACGCTGGTCACCGACGAGACGCCCGACGCCGAACCGCGAGCCGAGATCGTCGTCAAGGGCCGCAACGTCGAGATTCCCGAGCACTTCCGCATCTACGTCTCAGACAAACTCTCTCGCCTGGAACGACTTGACCGCACCATCTACCTCTTCGACGTCGAGCTGGACCATGAACGCAACCGGCGCCAGCGCAAGAACTGTCAGCACGTCGAGATCACCGCCCGCGGCCGCGGCCCGGTAGTCCGGGGCGAGGCCTGCGCAGACAGCTTCTACGCCGCGCTGGAGTCCGCGGTCTGCAAACTCGAGAACCGACTCCGGCGCAGCAAGGACCGTCGCAAGATCCACTACGGCGACAAGACCCCGGTTTCGCTGGCCGAAGCCACTGCGATCGGACCCATGCCCGACACCCTCAACGGGAGTGGCTCGGAATCATCGCAGTTCGACGGGGCGGTGGTAGACGACCACGAACCCGGACGCATCGTCCGCACCAAGGAGCACCCCGCCACGCCGATGACCATCGATGATGCGTTGTCGCAGATGGAGCTCGTCGGCCATGACTTCTTCCTGTTCCACGACAAGGAGAGCGACAAGCCGTGTGTGGTGTATCGCCGCCACGCCTACGACTACGGGCTCATCCGGCTCGCCTAGCCCGTGGGGCTGCTTCGTTTGGCCTGACAGGGTCCGGCAGTGCCACGTCGCTACCATGGGCTGAGCTCTATCAGATCCAACCCATTTGGAAAGCCTGAGGAATAGCGTGCTGGATAAGTTGCTCCGTCTCGGTGAAGGCCGCATGGTCAAGCGGCTCAAGGGGGTGGCTCAGTACGTCAACACCCTGTCCGACTCCGTGGAGAAGCTCTCCGACGCCGAGCTGCGAGCCAAGACGGACGAGTTCAGAAAGCGGTACGAGGGCGGCGAGAGCCTCGACGATCTGCTGCCGGAGGCTTTCGCCGTCGCTCGTGAGGCGGCGTGGCGCGTGCTGGACCAGCGCCATTTCGACGTCCAGGTGATGGGTGGCGCCGCGCTGCACTTCGGCAACGTCGCGGAGATGAAGACCGGTGAGGGCAAGACCCTTACCTGTGTGTTGCCTGCTTATCTCAACGCGCTGGCCGGCAAAGGTGTGCACGTCGTCACGGTCAATGACTACCTCGCCAAACGTGACGCCGAGTGGATGGGCCGCGTGCACCGCTTCCTCGGCCTCGATGTCGGCGTGATCCTGTCCGGCCTGACGCCCGACGAGCGACGCGTCGCCTATGGCGCCGACATCACCTATGGCACCAACAACGAATTCGGCTTCGACTATCTGCGCGACAACATGGCGCACTCCCTGGAGGACCTGGTCCAGCGTGGCCACAACTTCGCGATCGTCGACGAGGTCGACTCGATCCTCATCGACGAGGCCCGTACCCCGCTGATCATCTCGGGACCGGCAGATGCCGCGTCGAACTGGTACACCGAGTTCGCGCGGCTCGCCCCGCTGATGGAGAAGGACGTCCACTACGAGGTCGACATCCGCAAGCGAACCATCGGCGTGCACGAGATCGGCGTCGAGTTCGTCGAGGATCAGCTCGGCATCGACAACCTCTACGAGGCCGCCAACTCCCCGCTCGTCAGCTACCTCAACAACGCGATCAAGGCCAAAGAGTTGTTCACGCGCGACAAGGACTACATCGTGCGCGACGGCGAGGTGATCATCGTCGACGAGTTCACCGGCCGCGTGCTGGTCGGGCGCCGCTACAACGAGGGCATGCACCAGGCGATCGAGGCCAAGGAGCATGTCGAGATCAAGGCCGAGAATCAGACGCTGGCCACCATCACTCTGCAGAACTACTTCCGCCTCTACGACAAGCTCGCCGGCATGACGGGCACCGCCCAGACCGAGGCGTCCGAGCTGCACGAGATCTACAAGCTCGGTGTGGTCAGCATCCCGACCAACAAGTCGATGATCCGCGACGACCAATCAGACCTGATCTACAAAACCGAAGAGGCCAAGTACATCGCGGTCGTCGACGACGTCAGCGAGCGGTACGAGAAGGGTCAGCCGGTGCTGATCGGCACCACCAGCGTGGAGCGCTCGGAGTACCTGTCCCGCCAGTTCACCAAGCGCCGCATTCCGCACAACGTGCTCAACGCCAAGTACCACGAGCAGGAGGCGAGCATCATCGCCGAGGCCGGGCGCCTGCGCGCGATCACGGTGGCCACCAACATGGCCGGCCGCGGCACCGATATCGTGCTCGGCGGCAACGTCGACTTCCTGGTCGACAAGAAGCTGCGTGACCAGGGCCTGGATCCGGTGGAGACGCCCGAGGACTACGAAGCGGCGTGGCACAAGCTGCTGCCCCAGGTGAAGGCGGAAGCAGCCGGGGAAGCCAAGGACGTGATCGCAGTCGGCGGGCTGTACGTACTCGGCACCGAACGGCACGAATCCCGGCGTATCGACAACCAGCTGCGCGGCCGCTCGGGCCGCCAGGGCGATCCGGGTGAGTCCCGGTTCTATCTCTCACTCGGTGACGAGCTCATGCGGCGGTTCAACGGCGCGACGCTGGAGTCGCTGCTGACCCGGTTGAACCTGCCCGACGATGTGCCGATCGAGGCGAAGATGGTCAGCCGCGCGATCAAGAGCGCGCAGACGCAGGTCGAGCAGCAGAACTTCGAGGTCCGCAAAAACGTCCTGAAGTACGACGAAGTGATGAACAAGCAGCGCATGGTCATCTACGACGAGCGCCGCCGGATCCTGGAGGGCGAGAACCTCGCCGACCAGGCTCACAAGATGCTCATCGACGTGGTGACGGCGTACGTGAACGGCGCGACCTCCGAGGGCTACTCCGAGGACTGGGACCTCGAGCAGCTGTGGACCGCGCTGCGGCAGCTCTACCCCGTGGGCATCGACCACCACGACCTCATCGACTCCGACGCCGTCGGCGAGCCTGGCGAGCTGACCCGCGAAGAGCTGCTCGACGCGCTGATCAAGGATGCGGAGCGCGCATACGCGGTCCGCGAGAAGGAGCTCGAGGAAATCGCAGGCGAGGGCGCGATGCGTCAGCTGGAACGCAACGTGTTGCTCAACGTGGTCGACCGCAAGTGGCGCGAGCATCTCTACGAGATGGACTACCTCAAGGAGGGCATCGGGCTGCGCGCGATGGCGCAGCGCGACCCGCTGGTCGAGTACCAGCGTGAGGGCTACGACATGTTCATCGGCATGCTCGACGCCATGAAGGAGGAGTCGGTCGGCTTCCTGTTCAACGTGGCCGTGGAAGCCGCGCCCGCTCCTCCGGCAGCCCGAGTGGCGCCTGTCGCCGCGCCGCAGGGGCTCGCCGAGTTCGCTCAGGCGGCGGCCGCCAAGGCTCAGGACGGCACCCAGGGCGGATTGGCCACCAAGGAGCGCCCGGCACCGACCGAAGCTGGACTGCCGGCTCAGCCGGCGAGGGCTGGATCGCCGGCACCGCCGGCAGGCTTGCGCGCCAAGGGAATTGACAACGAACCGCCACCGATGACCTACAGCGGCCCTGCCGAGGACGGTTCGACGGAGGTCAGGCGCACGGGTGGGGGCGGTAAGCACGCCGCACCCACCGGCTCACGCAGGGAACGTCGGGAGGCCGCGCGTCAGCAGGCCCGCGAAACCAAGCGGCGCGGCTAGGGCGTCAGCCGATCTGCAGAGCGACGATGCGCCAGCGATCCCGGTGAAGCTCGATACGTGCGGCGAGCGCACGCACCCGCGGCCCGTTGGTGAACGTCCCGAACACCTCGGCCTCGGTGCCGTCGGTGCCGTCGACCATGCGCAGCCGTATCCGGTGCAGCCTCGCGACGGTGCGCACACCCCGCCTGCGGCCGTTCGGACGATGCGATGACCGGCTCAACTCGATGACCGTGTCGATGAGCGCCGGCGCCACCAGCGGCCGCAGCTGCGCGACCGGCCTGCGCCGGTCGATCACTTCGAGCACCTTTCGCAACGCGGCATCGGCGAACACGACGGCGGTGCGCGGCGGATCCGCTTCCCGAACGGCCGCCCGGTGTCTCGCGGGGGAAGACGACCGCGGGACGCGACGGTGCAGCACCGGCGTCGACCGGCATGCCGCCAAGCCGACGGGCTGCGGCTCGTAGTCGACCACCGGCGATACCAATGGCGCACCCGGCGTCGGGGTCGGGGATGTGGTCATGAAATGCTCTCCGGCGATTGACGGGCAGGGACGGCATCTGCCGGAGAGTTGCAGATCTGTTCATGATCGCACGGTTTGCAGTGGGTTCTCTGCACCCGTGCTGCGCAGCGACAGGATTGGTCGCTACGTTGGTAATCAGAACCACCGCGGCGAAGAACCGCGTAGTCAACGAGGGGGCGTCGCGGCGATGGTGACCAGGTTGTCGGCCTCCGACGCGGCGTTCTTCCGTATGGAGAACACGTCGACGCCGATGTATGTGGGGTCGCTGTCGATCCTGCGCAAGCCGCGCAACGGTCTGAGCTACGAAACACTGCTCGAAACCGTCGAGCAGCGGCTCCCACAGATTCCGCGCTACCGCCAGAAGGTTCGCGAAGTGACCCTCGGACTGGCGCGCCCCGTCTGGGTGGACGATCCCGAATTCGATATCACCTACCACATTCGCCGTTCGGCCCTGCCGTCTCCCGGCAGCGACAACCAGTTGCACGAACTGATCGCGCGCCTGGGCTCCCGGCAGTTGGACAAGTCCAGGCCGCTGTGGGAGTTGTACCTGATCGAGGGTCTGGCCAAGAACCGGATCGCGATCTACACGAAGTCGCATCAGGCGCTGGTGAACGGGATGACGGCGCTGGAGATCGGACACGTCATCGCCGACCGCACGCAGAAGCGCCCGGAGTTCGGTGAGGACATCTGGATTCCGACGCGCGAGCCCAGTGACCGCCGACTGCTGTTCGGTGCCGTCGGCGAATGGGTGACCCGTCCCGCCGAACAAATCGGGGAGCTGCGCTCGGCGGTCACCGGTGTCGTCACCAATGCCGGTCAGCTGGCCGACGTCGGCAGGCGATTCGTCGACGTGGTCCGTACCGCCGCGCGCGGCACCGCGCCGAACAGCCCGCTGAACACCACGGTGTCCCGCAACCGCCGGTTCGCGGTGGCCAGCGGCGACCTGGAGGATTTCCGTCTGGTCCGGGCCCGGTACGACTGTGACGTCAACGACGTGGTGCTCGCGGTGGTGGCGGGCGCGTTGAGGAACTGGCTGCTGTCTCGTGGCGAGCCGGTTTCGGCGACAACGACGATGCGTGCGATGGCCCCGATGTCGGTCTACCCCGACGCCGACCTCGACACGACGGGCCCCGGCCAGGCGATCAGCGAGGTATCGCCGTTCCTCGTGGATCTTCCGGTAGGGGAGGGCAACGCGGTTGTCCGGCTGTCACAGATCGCGCACACCACCGAGTCGCACCCCACCGCCGCCAGCCTGGTTGACGCCAGGACCATCGTCACGCTGTCGGGCTTCGCGCCACCAACGCTGCACGCCATGGGAATTCGCGTGGCGACCGGTTTCTCGGCGCGACAGTTCAACCTCCTGATCACCAACGTTCCTGGCGCGCAGAAGCAGATGTACGTCGCGGGCGCCAAACTGCTCGAGACCTATTCGGTGCCACCGCTACTGCACAACCAGGTCCTTGCCATCGGTGTGACGTCCTACAACGGCATGCTCTATTTCGGCATCAACGCCGACCGCGACGCGATGAGCGACGTCGACGTGCTGCCGACCCTGTTGCGCGAATCGCTGGATGAACTGCTCGAAGCCGCACGGTGAGGCGGTCGTATTTCTGATCTTGGTTGAGATTCAGCCGCGGAGGGAATGGTTCATCGGTGAGCATCGACGCCGAGAACCCGAAACCGAAGACGTCCGTCCAGCGGACCCTCTCGTCGCCCACTGACCGGGTCATTCCGCATCCAGTCCTGGATGTACCCGTCGAAGAAGCCGCGTACACACCTTCGCGCGGAGTGGACTGGGTCGTCTTCGGAATCACCGCAGTCATCGCGGTCGGATTTCTGGTCTGGGGCTTTGTCAGCACCCCGTCGCTGGCCGGCGCGTCGGGCAGCGCGCTGACCTGGGTCATGGACAACACCGGTTGGTTGTTCGTCCTGACGGGCTCGGGGTTCGTGATTTTCGTGCTCTGGCTGGCGCTCGGCCGCTACGGAACCATCCCGCTGGGCCGTGACGATGAGGAGCCCGAGTTCAACGGAGTGTCCTGGATAGCCATGATGTTCTCCGCAGGCATGGGGATCGGGCTGATGTTCTTCGGTGTCGCCGAGCCCCTGACGCATTTCACCACCCCGCCGCCCGGAACCGGCGACGCGGGTAATCCGGAGGCGGTCCAGAACGCATTGGCGACCACGCTGTTCCACTGGACCCTGCACCCCTGGGCGATCTATGCGGTCGTCGGCCTGGCGATCGCGTACGGCGTGTACCGGAAGGGCCGGCTGCAGCTGATCAGCGCGGCATTCGAGCCGCTGCTGGGCGCACGCGCAAATGGCCCGTGGGGCAAGGTCATCGACATGTTGGCGATCTTCGCCACGCTGTTCGGATCAGCGGCATCGCTCGGGCTGGGGGCGCTGCAGATCCGTAGTGGCCTGCAGATCGTCGGCGGAATCGGCGAATCCGGCAACACCATCCTGATCGTGATCATCACCGTGCTGACGATCGCGTTCGTGCTGTCCGCGGTGTCGGGGATCGCCCGCGGCATCCAATGGCTGTCGAACATCAACATGGTACTGGCCGTCTCGCTGGCGCTGTTCGTATTCGTCGTCGGCCCAACGGTTTTCATCCTCAATCTGATGCCGACCGCGATGGCCAGCTACCTGGGCGACATCGCGATGATGTCCGCGCGCACCGGGGCCGAGGGCGCCGAGGTCAACACCTGGCTGCAGACGTGGACCATCTTCTACTGGGCGTGGTGGGTGTCCTGGACGCCGTTCGTCGGCATGTTCATCGCGCGGATCTCGCGTGGGCGCACCATCCGGCAGTTCGTCGCGGGTGTGCTGCTGGTGCCCAGCCTGGTGTCGCTGGTCTGGTTCGCGGTCTTCGGTGGAGCCGCGATCAAGCTCCAGCAGGAAGGCGTGGACCTCGCGGGTGAGGGCAGCATCGAAGCGCAGCTGTTCGGTCTGCTCGACCAATACCCGATGGCGACGGTCGCGAGCGTTTTGGTGATGGTGCTGGTCGCGATCTTTTTCGTCTCCGGTGCGGACGCGGCGTCGATCGTGATGGGTTCGCTGTCCGAACGGGGGACCATCAAACCGGGCCGGGGCACCGTCATCTTCTGGGGTGTCGTTATGGGAGCGGTGGCGGCGGTGATGCTGCTGGTAGGTGGAGAAGATGCGCTGAAGGGACTGCAGACCATCACCATCATCGCGGCTTTGCCCTTCCTGCTCGTCATGATCAGCCTGGCGGTCGCGCTGGTGAAAGACCTGCGCAACGACCCGAAAGTGGTACGGCGGCAGTATGCGTCCGAAGCGATCAACAACGCCGTCGTCAGCGGGGTCACCCAGCACGGCGACGATTTCGTGATCGTGGTCGAGAAGGATCCCGAAGCCGGCAAGAGCGGAGCCGGTTAACCTTCGGGCGTGCGTGTCTACGTCCCAGCGACCCTGGCCATGTTGCAGCAGCTCGTCGCGGACCAAATGCTGCATGCCCGCAGCGGAACGGCATTCGCGGTGACGCCGACGCTGCGCGAAGCTTATGCCCAGGGCGACGACGACGAACTGGCCGACGTGGCGCTGCGCGAGGCGGCTCTGGCCTCGCTGCGACTGCTCGCAGGGGAGGGCGCATCGGACATGCCGTCGCGTCGGGCGGTGGTGGTGGCCGAGGCCGGTGATCTGACACCTCGACCCGATCTCGACGATGCGGTGGTGCGGCTGTCAGGCCCGATCGCATTCAGCGACGTGATCGCGGCGTACGTCGACAACGCCGACGCCGAGCAAGCGGTGGTGGCCGCAATCGAGGCCGTCGACGACGCTGACGTCGGTGACGAAGACGCCGAGTTCGTGGTCGGCGATGCCCAAGACCATGACTTGGCCTGGTACGCCCCGCAGGAGTTGCCGTTCCTGCTGGAGCTGCTGTGACGGCGGTAACTGTAGTGGGTACGCAACCGTAAGTTACGGTACCGTAGGTTTCGTGGCCAAGAACTCGATAAAGATCTCGGCTCATGTCGCCGACACCGCCCGAGCGGGTGTCGTCGGTGAGAAGCACCCGGCCTGGCATGCGCTGCGTACCGTTGCTCAGCGGATCACCACACCGCTGCTGCCCGACGACTACCTCAAACTCGCCAACCCGCTGTGGTCGGCGCGTGAACTGCGCGGCCGAGTGGTGGAAGTGCGCCGCGAGACCGAGGATTCGGCGACCCTCGTCATCAAGCCGGGGTGGGGCTTCTCCTTCGACTACCAGCCGGGCCAGTACATCGGCATCGGACTGCTGGTCGACGGACGCTGGCGTTGGCGGTCGTATTCGCTGACCTCGAGCCCGGTCACGGCCGGCGCCGCGGGACCGGTCCTTTCCAGGTCGAGGCGCACCATCACGATCACCGTCAAGGCCATGCCCGAGGGATTCCTGTCGACGCACCTCGTCGGCGGGGTGGCGCCGGGCACGATCGTGCGACTGGCCGCGCCGCAGGGCAACTTCGTGATGCCCGACCCAGCTCCGGCGAAGGTGCTGTTCATCACCGGCGGATCGGGGATCACCCCGGTGATGTCGATGCTGCGCACCTTGACCCGTCGCGATCAGATCACCGATATCGTCCACTTGCATTCGGCGCCAACGGATTCCGATGTGCTCTTCGCGACGGAGCTGGCGGACCTGGAGCGCGGTCATGAGGGGTACCGCTTACGACTGCGTGCCACCCGAACCGAGGGACGCCTGGATCTGTCTCAACTTGACCACGAGGTGCCGGACTGGCGCGAGCGCCATGTCTGGGCGTGCGGCCCCGACGGCATGCTCGACGCCGCTGACCGCGTGTGGTCGGCCGCGGGCGTCGCCGATCAGCTACACCTGGAACGTTTCGCGGTGTCCAGGGCCGCGGCACACGGTCAGGGCGGCACCGTGGAGTTCGCACGCAGCGGCAAGACCGTCACGGTGGACGCCGCGACGCCGTTGATGGACGCCGGCGAGGATGTCGGCGTGCGGATGCCGTTCGGCTGCCGCATGGGCATCTGTCAGTCCTGCGTCGTGGGTCTGCTCGAGGGGCACGTCCGCGACCTGCGGACGGGCGCCGAGCATGAACCTGGCTCGCGGATACAAACCTGTATTTCCGCAGCTTCCGGCGATTGCGTACTGGACGTATGAGGTTTACCGACCAGTAACCTACGGGTACGTAGGTTACGATAACGTAGGCACCGAGAGGAGGCTGAAAGATGGCAATAACTGACGTTCCTGAATTCGCGCATCTGACCGATGCGGACATCGACAATCTGGCTGTTGAGCTGGATTCGATCCGACAGGACATCGAAGACTCCCGCGGGGAGCGCGACGCGCGCTACATCCGCCGCACCATCGCGGCCCAGCGTGCCCTCGAGTTGGCGGGCCGGCTGACGCTCGCCGCGAGTTCGCGCCGCTCGGCGTGGTGGGCGGGCACCGTCACCCTGGGGGTGGCCAAGATCATCGAGAACATGGAGATCGGCCACAACGTCATGCACGGCCAGTGGGACTGGATGAACGATCCCGAGATTCACTCCTCGACGTGGGAGTGGGACATGAGTGGGTCCTCCAAACACTGGCGCTTCACCCACAACTTCATGCATCACAAGTACACGAACATCCTGGGCATGGACGACGACGTGGGCTACGGCGTGATTCGCGTGACGCGCGACGCGAAGTGGAAGCCGTTCAACCTCTACGGCAACCTGCTGTTCAACACCCTGCTGGCCATCGGCTTCGAGTGGGGCGTCGGACTGCAGCACCTGGAACTCGGCAAGATCGCCAAGGGTGGCGACGACCGTGTCGCGACGATGAAGCGCGTGCGCGAGTTCGGTGTGAAGGCGGGCCACCAGATCGCCAAGGACTATGTGGTGTGGCCGGCACTGACGTCGCTGTCGCCTGGCGCGACCTTCAAGTCGACGCTGAAGGCCAACGCAGTCGCCAACGTCATCCGCAACGTGTGGGCCAACGCCGTGATCTTCTGCGGTCACTTCCCCGATGGCGCAGAGAAATTCACCAAGACCGACATGGTCGGCGAGAGCAAGGGGCAGTGGTACCTGCGCCAGATGCTGGGCAGTGCCAACTTCGAAGCGGGTCCTGCGCTGCGGTTCATGAGCGGCAACCTGTCCCATCAGATCGAGCATCACCTGTACCCGGATTTGCCGAGCAACCGGTACGAGGAGATCTCGATCCGGGTGCGCCAGCTGTGCGACAAGTACGACCTGCCGTACACGACGGGCAACTTCTTGGTGCAGTACGGCAAGACGTGGCGGACCATCGCCAAGCTGTCCTTGCCGGACAAGTACCTGCGCGACACCCGCGACGATGCGCCGGAGACCCGCAGCGAGCGGATGTTCGACGAACTCGAGCCCGAGCAGCGACGTGGGCTGAAGTCTGCCATCGCCGCGGTGCGGGCACGACGCCGTGGAAAACGGCTGCAGAGCCGCGACCTCGCCGCCTGATCTGATCGACCGAGAGAGCCCTCCCCATCCGGGGAGGGCTTTTTCATGTCCGCCGATCGGGGGACAAGCGAATCCCCCGGTGGACCGGCTGATCGCCCGACATACACCGGCGCTGGGAGGCAGCATCCTTGAGTCATCGCAGGCACACCCCGGCGATATGGCCGAAAGGCCAACTCACACAGGAGTATCGACATGAAGAACAACACCTTCGCCAAGACCGTCGCCCGCATCGCACTGCCGCTGGCCATCGGTGCCGCCGCGCTGGGCATGGCCGGCATCGCCAACGCCCAGACCCAAGAACCGGTCGGCCCGGGCTACCAGTACGCCCCGACGACCACCGCGCACCCCGCCCCCCATGCGCCCACCACCCATCACGGCGTGGGCCGCGTCGAGGAAATGGTCCCCGGCTACCACCGCTGATCCCACACCCGCCCTAGAGGCCCTTTCCGCAAGGAGAGGGCCTCGCCCTTTTCAGTGGCCCTCCCGCAGCGCCGCCAGCAGTCGGCGTGCGGCGGCGACCCGGACGGCGGCGGGGCCGGTCAGCGTGTCGAGCGCGCATTCGGGGTCGGCAGGCGGGCCCATGTGGCCGCAGCCCCTCGGGCAGTCGTTGATCGCCTCGGCCAGATCGGAGAAAGCGAGCATCACATCATCGGGTTCGATGTGTGCCAGGCCGAACGACCTGATCCCGGGAGTGTCGACCACCCAGCCTCCGACGCTCAGCGGCAGCGCGACTGACTGCGTCGAGGTATGCCTGCCCCGGCCCATGTCCGTCACTTCACCGGTCGCCCGATCCGCCTCCGGGACAAGGCGATTCACCAATGTCGACTTACCGACCCCGGAATGTCCGAGCAGTACCGTAATCTTGCCGGCGAGCAGCGGGGCCACGGCGTCGAGTGGATCGTCTCGTCCGGCGGTCGTGACTGTCAGATCGAGGTCGGCGAATTCGGCGGCGAACGGCTCGGGGGGTGCGAGGTCGGTCTTGGTGAGGCACAGAATGGGTTTTAGGCCGCCGGCATACGCCGCGATGAGTGCGCGCTGCACCAGACCTGTGCGCGGCGGCGGGTCGGCGAGAGCGACCACCATCAGCAGCTGATCGGCGTTGGCGACGACGACGCGTTCGGTGGGATCGGTGTCATCGGCGGTGCGGCGCAACACGGTTCGCCGCTCACCGCGACGAACGATGCGAGCCAGCGTGTCCTGCTTGCCCGAGACGTCGCCGACGATGCCGACGTCGTCGCCGACGACGATAGGCGTGCGCCCCAGTTCGCGTGCTCGCATGGCGGTCACCAGACGGTCCGGGTCGTGGTCGAGTGCGCATCCCCACCGGCCGCGGTCAACGGTGACAACCATCGCTTCGTGGGCGTCTGCGTGATCCGGGCGGTTCTTGGTGCGCGGCCGCGATCCTCTGCCCGGACGGACCCGGACGTCGGACTCGTCGTACTCGCGAGGGCTCAATCGCCCGCCAGCATGTCGGCCCACATCTGCGGGAAGTCGGGCAGCGTCTTGGCGGTGGTGTCGATGTCCTCGACCTCGACGCCGTCGACGCGCAACCCCACGATCGCTCCGGCGGTGGCCATCCGGTGATCGGCATACGATCGCCACAGCCCGCCGTGCAGCGGGCTCGCGGTGATCAGCAGACCGTCGGGCGTCTCCTCACATTTTCCGCCGAGGCCGTTGATCTCTGCGGAAAGCGCTGCAAGCCGGTCGGTTTCGTGCCCGCGCAGATGCGCGACACCGCGTAGCCGCGACACCGACCCATCCGGAGCGGTGGCAGCGAGCGCGGCCACCGCAGGTGTCAGCTCACCCACCTCGTGGAGATCGACGTCGATTCCCGTATAGGATGCCGGTCCCTGCACCTCGAGATACGAATCACCTTGACGGACAACCGAGCCCAGGTTCTTGAGAACCGTCAGGATCGCGTCGGCAGGCTGCATGCTGGCCGGCGGCCACCCGATGATGCGGACGGCTCCTCCGGTGACCACTGCGGCAGCCAGGAACGGTACCGCGTTGGAGAGATCGGGCTCGATGATCCAGTGCCTTGCGGCTATCGGGCCGGGGGAGACGTGCCACCGGTTGGGGAGCGTGTCGTCGACGTCGACTCCGGCGTCGCGAAGCATGGCCATCGTCATCGCGATGTGCGGGGCCGAGGGCACCGACACCCCGGTGTGCACGATGGTCAAGCCGTCGGTGAACGCCGCACCGGAGAGCAGCAGACCCGACACGAACTGTGAGGACGACGATGCGTCGATCGCGACCGTCCCGCCCGCCACCGACGCGGACCCGTGGACGGTGAACGGCAGCGCGTCACCGTCGACGTCGACACCGAGGCTGCGCAGCGCATCGAGCAGCGGAGCGATGGGCCGGGACCGGGCCTGCTCGTCGCCGTCGAACGTCACGGTCGTCGTGCTCAACGCCGCCACCGGCGGCACGAACCGCAGGACGGTGCCGGCAAGGCCGCAGTCGATGCGGGTGCCCGGCTGCGGATCGATCCCGCCGCTGAGGGTCAGCTCGGTGTCGGCGCCGTCGACCGTGACACCGAGCGCGGCGACCGCGCCGATCATGAGATCGGTGTCGCGACTCCGCAACGCGCCGCTGATCGTCGACGTGCCGTTCGCCGTCGCCAGCGCCGCGAGCACCAGCGCGCGATTGGTCAGCGATTTCGACCCCGGCACGGCGACCGTCGCATGCACGGGACGTGAGGTCGACGGTGCCTGCCAGTTGCTCACGGCTCTATCCTGCCTTGTCGGTTCGGCGTGCCAACATGGGATATATGTGTGGACGATTCGCGGTGACCACCGATCCGGCGTTGTTGGCCGAGAAGATCCAGGCGATCGACGAGAGCGTGGCGGCGGCGAAGAAGGACGCGCCGGCCGCCAATTACAACGTCGCGCCGACGACGACGATCAACACCGTGGTGAAGCGTCATAGCGAGCCCGACGACGAGTCGACCCGCCGGCTGCGGTCGATGCGCTGGGGTCTCGTCCCGCCATGGGCCAAGACCGCCGAAGACGGCGGTCCGGACACCAAGGGACCGCTGTTGATCAACGCGCGCTCGGAGAAACTGATAACCTCGCCCGTCTTCCGGAACTCGGCCAAGAGCAAGCGGTGCCTGATACCGATGGACGGCTGGTACGAATGGCGGCCCAACGGAGAGACTTCATCTTCCAAGGCCCGCAAGGCGGCACCCAAGACGCCGTTCTACATGTACGGCGCCGATGGCGAGCCGTTGTTCATGGCCGGTCTGTGGTCGACGTGGCGCCTCCGGGAGGCGCCGAAGGACTCGGCGCCGCTGTTGAGCTGCACCATCATCACCACCGACGCCGCGGGCCCACTGGCCGAGATCCACGACCGGATGCCGCTGACCATCAGTGAACGCGACTGGGACCGCTGGCTCGACCCGGACGCGTCGATCGACGAGGGGCTGCTGCGTGGCCACGGTGACCTGGACCGGATCGAGATCCGTGAGGTGTCCCGGCTGGTCAACAGCATCCGCAACAATGGGCCCGAGTTGATCGAGCCTGCCGAGCCCGAACCTGAACAGGCCACGCTGCTGTAGCGGACCTTTTCCGGCATATACGGCCGCTCAAGGCAGAATAGCCATTAACATATCTGCATGCTCGCGGCTGCCAGGAAGGTCCTCGCCTTCCAGATGACCATCGCCGAGTGGATCGGTACCGGGGCGCTGCTCGCGGTTCCCTACCTGCTCATCGGCATGGCGTGGACGGCCATCGCGGGCGACCAGATCGGCTGGGACGGGTCCGCGCGGATCCTGTCGATTCTCGTATCGATCGCCTCGTGGCCTGTGTTGATCGTCCCGGCAGTGTGCACGATATGACCGCTGACCGCCGCCGCATCACCATCCGCAGGCGCACGGCCAGGTGGGACCCCGACGAACAAGTCACCGCAGCCGATGCAATGGATTTCTGGTCGTTCGCCGCAGGAGCGGCCAACGTCATCATGCAGCTGTCGCGTCCCGGGGTGGGCTACGGCGTCGTCGAAAGCAAGGTGGACTCGGGCAATCTGCTCAAACATCCGTGGAAACGGGCGAGGACGACGTTCCAATACCTCGCGGTCGCGGTCATTGGAACGCCGCAGGACCGCACGGCTTTCCGTGAGGCCGTCAACGGGGCGCATCGGCACGTCAAGTCCACCCCGGACAGCCCGGTGCGTTACAACGCTTTTGATCGCGACCTTCAGATGTGGGTGGCAGCGTGCCTGTTCGTCGGACTGGAAGACACGTACCAACTACTGCGTGGTGAGATGACCGCTGAACAGTCCGAGCAGTTCTACCGGTCGGCATGGACCCTGGGCACGACGCTGCAGGTGACCGAGGACCAATGGCCGCCCACCCGAGTGGAATTCGATGCGTACTGGGCCACGGCGTGCGCTCAGGTCGCCATCGATGATCGCGTCCGCGGTTATCTGTTCGACCTGCTGAACCTGCACATGATCAACCCCGTGCTGGGCCTGCCATTCCGGCCGTTGCTCAGGTTCCTCACCATCGGATTTCTGGCACCGGTGTTCCGTGATGCCATGGGTGTGCAGTGGGGTGATTTCCGGCAGTGGCTCTTCGAAAGTCTTTTCCTGGTAGTCGCTTTGGCGAACCGATTCCTGCCGGTGTTCGTCCGTCAGGGCGGCAGTTATGTCCTGTTGGCAGATGTGCGGCGTCGGGTGCGCCGAGAACGCGCGTTGGTGTGAGCATTCTGCGCCGGGTGCTGAGCCGGAAGGTGAGTGTGGCGGCGATGATCGAATTCGCGCTGTGGCTTGCGATTCCGTACCTGCTCATTGGGTTCGTGTGGGCCTTCTTCGACGCCGAGCAGGTGCAACTGTTCGACACCGCGTTCCGCATCCGGTTGCCCGCGGGCTTCGAGATCCTGGCCTACGTCCAGACTGCGGCCATGTGGCCTCAGCTCATGCTCGGCGCCGACGTCTGCGCGCCGTGAAAAGGGCGAGCCCGCGCCGCCGACAAGTACCGAGAAATCCTCGGTATTGATAGAGTATTGCTCGTGCCTCGAACAGGCGTGGACGCACGGGGCCGATTGTTGGACGTGGCACGCCGACGGTTCGCGATCGATGGGGCACTCTCGGCGACCTTGGACGAGGTGCGGCGCGAGGCCGAGGTGAGCGTCGGCGCGCTCTATCACCACTTTCCCAACAAATTGTCGCTGGCCACCGCCGTCTACGCGCAGTTGATGAGCGAGTACCAGACGGGGTTCATCACGATGCTGCGCGAACACGATACGGCCGAGGGAGGTATCCGGGGCGGTGTGAGGTATCACCTGCGATGGGTGACCGCACACCGCGGCGAGGCCGCGCTGTTGCTGGGTTCCCGGCTGGACAGTGACGAGTTGCGGCATAGCAACAGCGTGTTTTTCGCGGCGGTCCGGGACTGGTGGCGCCCGCACCAGGCTTACGGGGCGCTAGGACCGCTGGATATCGGGATCACCGCCGCGCTGTGGCTCGGGCCTGCGCAGGAGTTCTCGCGCTATTGGGTGGCCGGCTCAGCGGCCAAGCTTCCGCGCGGGGCCGTCGATACGTTCGCTGATGCCGCCTGGACGGCGTTGCGCGCCAAAGAAACTGAGGAGTGAATCACCATGAAAAGCGAAACCGATTCCCTGTACCGGCGGTTGCTGGCCGAAGGCGACGCCACGGACGCTCCGGAACGGGTACGGGTGGACCGTCGCGGTGACCGAGCGGTCGTCACACTCGACGAGCCGCAGCGGCTCAACGTGCTCTCCGCGCCGCTGGTACGACAGCTGCGTCGGGCGCTGACCGTCCTGGATGCCGACCCCGACGTGCGATCCATCGTCATCACCGGTTCCGATCCGGGATTCAGCGCCGGTGGCGACCTGGAGATGATGGGCGCAGCAATCGAGAACCGCGGTGCCCCGGAGGGCGGTGCCGACGTATGGCGGTGGATCAGACGCGAATTCGGCGGCATCGCCCGTCTCATCGCAGGTTCGGACACCCTGTTCGTCGCCGCACTCAACGGTCCGGCTGCCGGTGTCGGATTGGCGTGGGCGATGACGTGCGACCTCGTCATCGCCAGTGAACGGGCCGTGATCGTGCCCGCTTTCGGTCGGCTGGGACTCATTCCTGAGGTCGGAACCAGTTGGGCGCTGACCCGACGGCTGGGCTATCAGGGAGCGTTGGCGTTCTACCTGTGTGGCGAGCACATCGACGCTGAGACTGCACTGCGTCTTGGGCTGGTGCAGCAGGTGGTCGCTCACGGCGAGCTGATGAACGCGGCCGACGAATGGTGTTCGCGCATCGCTGACATGCCGCCGCATGCGATGGCGATGACGAAGCCGCTGCTGCGTGCCGCCGCCGACGCGAGCTGGAATGACGCGCTCACCTTGGAGGAGTTCGCCGAACCGACGTGCTTCACCACCGCGGCCTTCGCGGACAACGTGCACGGCATGCTCGGTCGTCAACGGACATCGTCGTAGCGCGAAGACATGACCTCCGCGCGTGCCACGATGGCGCGGTGAGCTTTCAGGTCACCGCGCCGCCGCTGCCGCGGCCCGTGCTGTTCGACCAGTTCTGGGGCGACCTCACCTTCGTCCACTGGCCGGTGCAGCCGCAGCGCGTCGCGCACCTGTTCCCTTCGGGCACCCGCCCGGACGTGTTCTCCGACGGCCTCACCTATGTGGCGCTGGTGCCTTTCGTGATGCGCCACAGCGCATTGGGCACGTCGCTGCGACTACCGTACTTCGGATGCTTCGCCGAGACCAACATCCGGCTGTACTCGGTCGACGACGCCGGCCGCCACGGGGTGCTCTTCAGATCACTGGAGACCGAGCGACTGGCCGTCGTGGGGCTCACGCGAGCGCTGATGGGAGTTCCGTACGCCTGGGCGAAGATGCGCGTCATCCAGCGCGACGGTGAAATCACGTATTCAAGCGTGCGGCGCTTGCCGACGAGGGGACTTCGCAGCAGGCTCCGAGTGCGGATCGGCGATCCGGTGACGCCCACGCCGCTGGAGGTGTGGCTCACGGCGCGCTGGGGCGGGCACACCCGTAAGGCCGGACGTACGTGGTGGGTGCCCAACGAACACGGCGAGTGGCCGCTGCACGAGGCCGAAATCCTCGACCTCGAGGACGATCTGCTGACCGCGGCGGGAGTGGAGGTCGCGGGCCGACGCCTACGTGCGCTGTTCTCCCCGGGTGTGCACGCGCGGTTCGGAAGACCCTCGCAGGTGGTCTAGGGGCCGGTGTAGCCGGGCGGGTTCGGCGTGTCCACCCACAGATCGACACCGAGTTCGGCACCGGGCACGCAGTCGTAGACCGATAGATCGGTGACCCCGGACTCCAGCAATACGTCCTCGCACAGCACGGTGTTGCCGGTGTACTGGCGGGCCGGCTTGTTGAGGATCACGTACGCGGCATCGGAGTACACCTCCGGCTTGCGGGCCCGGCCCATGGCCTCGTCGCCGCCGAGCAAGTTCTGTACCGCCGCCGTCGCCACCATCGTGCGGGGCCACAGCGTATTGGAGGCGATGCCCGCATCGCGCATCTCCTCGGCAATTCCCAAGGCGCACAGTGTCATCCCGTATTTGGCCATCATGTAGGCCGTGGGCTTGAGCCACTTGGGCTCCAACCGGATCGGCGGCGACAGCGTCAGGATGTGCGGATTCTCGCGTCCCATCATGTGGGGGATGCACGCCTGCGACACCGAATACGTGCCACGCACCTGGATCCCGTTCATCAGGTCGAACCGCTTGAGCGGGACCTCGGTCACCGAACCCAGGTTGATCGCCGAGGCGTTGTTGACACAGATGTCGATCGCGCCGAACTGCGCGACCGCCGCCTCCACCGCCGATGCGACCGAGTCGCCGTCGCGGATGTCGCCGACGATCGGCAGCGCCTGGCCGCCCGCCTGCTCGATCTCCTTGGCCGCGGTGTAGACGGTGCCTTCGAGCTTGGGGTGTGGTTCGGCCGTCTTTGCGACCAGCGCGATGTTCGCGCCGTCGGCGGCCGCCCGCTTGGCGATCGCCAGCCCGATACCGCGGCTGGCTCCGGAGATGAACATGGTCTTCCCTGAGAGCGACATGGCCTCACCCTATGACTCCTCGGTTGAGCCCCGGCGCGAACGTGGGTTACCCGCACACCTTTGGCCCCGAAAGCGTGCGGGTAACCCACGTTCGGCGCGAAACTCAGGCGCGGATGGCGGCGATGGTCGCGTTGGTCAGCGCGATCAGATCCCGCGGATGCACCGCGACGTCCCAGCCTCGCCTGCCCGCGCTGCACAGCACGCGATCCCAGGTCAGCGCCGACTCGTCGACAACTGTGGGCAGGGCCCGGCGCTGGCCGAACGGCGAGATCCCACCGATCACGTATCCGGTCGAACGTTCGGCGGCCGCGCGCTCAGCCATCGTGACCTTCGGCACGCCCAGCGCGGTGGCGGTCGCCTTGAGCGCGAGCTTGGCGGGCACCGGCAGCACGGCGACGCCGAGTCTGATGTCGCGGCCGGGGCTCCGGGGCCCCGCCGGCATTGCCACCACCAGCGTTTTGAACACCTGCTCGGGCTCGACGCCCTCGGTGTGGGCCAGCGCCTGCGCGGCCTCCTCACCGAACGACGAATTGCGGGGGTCGTGGTGGTACTGGAGAACCTCGTGGGGCACCCCGGCTGCCACCAGGACCGCGATCGCACGAGTTGCCGCACGCGTCACGGGCTTGAGCGTAGTGCGGGAACAAGCCCACCCGGTGGCGCTGTTGTTGACGGCAGTCAGGTCTGCCAGCAGCGGCAGCCGGGAAAGATGTCCGTCTCAACCTCTACGATCGAAGGAGGGGTCAAGGTGCCAGCACTTGCCATAGAGCGTCCGGTGGACCTGCCGGGCCTGTTTGGTGGCGCCGCAACAGAAGGGACGGTGCTTCCCGCGATGACCGACATTGACGGGTCGGCGGCCGCAAGATCGGACGAGTCAGACGCCGAGCTGACCGCCCGGTTCGAGCGTGACGCGATACCCTTGCTCGACCAGCTGTACGGCGGCGCGCTGCGCATGACGCGCAATCCGGCGGACGCCGAGGACCTGCTGCAGGAAACCATGGTGAAGGCCTATGCCGGCTTTCGCTCGTTTCGTGAGGGTACGAACCTCAAGGCGTGGCTGTACCGGATCCTGACCAACACTTACATCAACAGCTACCGCAAGAAGCAGCGCCAGCCCGCGGAGTATCCGACCGAGGAGATCACCGACTGGCAGCTTGCGGCAAACGCCGAGCATTCGTCGACGGGGTTGCGATCGGCCGAGGTGGAGGCTTTGGAGGCCCTTCCGGACAGCGAGATCAAGGATGCGCTGCAGGCGCTGCCCGAGGAGTTCCGGATGGCGGTGTACTACGCCGACGTGGAAGGGTTCCCGTACAAGGAGATCGCCCAGATCATGGATACCCCGATCGGCACCGTCATGTCCCGACTCCACCGAGGCAGGCGTCAGCTGCGCGAATTGCTCGCCGACGTGGCCCGCGACCGCGGCTTCATTCGCGGTGAGCAGGTCGAGGCACCTGAGGAGGTTTCGTCATGAGCTCGACCCACGACGAAGAGCGCTGGCAGCCGCCGGTCGGTCCAGTCGACCCGGAGCATCCGGAGTGTGCTGCGGTGATCGCCGAGGTGTGGACGCTGCTCGACGGTGAATGCACCGCCGAAACCCGCGACAAGCTGCGCCATCACCTCGAAGAGTGCCCTGCGTGCTTACGCCACTACGGCGTGGAGGAGCGCGTGAAGAGTCTGATTGCGAATAAGTGCGGCGGGGAGAAAGCTCCCGACAGCCTGCGTGAGCGGCTGCGCATCGAGATCAGCCGCACCACCATCATCCGGCGCGGTTAGTCGCTACTTGACGGCCTTCGAGCCGGCATTGGGCCGCTTTCCGTGGTTGGCCTTCGAGTGCTTGCGGTCGCGCTTCTTACGGCCACGCTTGGCCATGGTCGTCCTCCATTCGATACAGGGGATTATGGAGCCCGCATCCAGCGGGTGCTCGTAGCTATCCTCTCACGGCCTGGCGACAACTCTGTCGGGCCGGTGGTGTGGTTCGATATGAGCGTCAGGTACGCGGAGCCGGGTGCCGACGACATAGGACTCCGAAGGGGTGAAGATGGCCGAGGATGTTCGCGCCGAGATCGTGGCCAGTGTGCTCGAGGTCGTGGTGAACGAGGGCGATCAGATCGGCGAGGGCGACACCCTGGTGCTGCTGGAGTCGATGAAGATGGAGATCCCGGTCCTGGCCGAGATCGCAGGCACCGTCAGCAAGGTGAGTGTTTCGGTTGGCGACGTGATCCAGGCCGGCGACCTCATCGCAGTGATCAGCTGATGCGGGTTCGACGCCCACAAGAGTGAGGCCCGATGTCGACCCTCGGTGACCTACTCGCCGAGCACACCATGCTGCCCGGCAACGCCGTCGACCATCTGCATGCGGTGGTCGGTGAGTGGCAGCTACTGGCCGACCTCTCATTCGGTGACTTCCTGATGTGGGTGCGTCGCGATGACGGTGCGCTGGTGTGCGTGGCGCAGGTCCGACCGAACACCGCGCCGACGGTGCTACTCGCCGACGCCGTCGGCACCCTGAACCAGCCACATGAGATGCCCGTCGTGACCGATGCGTTCGACTCGGGTGCCATCGGCAGGCAAAACCCGTCGGGCTACAAGGATTTGCAGGAGGATCCCCCCAGCCTCAACGTGGAGGCTGTTCCGGTGCGCTACAACAACAACGTGGTTGCGGTGCTGACGCATCAGACCGCACTGGCGGCGCGCAAAGCGAGTCCGCTGGAAAGCGCGTACCTCGACTGCGCCGACGACCTGCTGCTGATGTTGTCCGAAGGCACCTTTCCGAATGTCGGTGACGTCGCCATGTCGCGCTCGAGCCCACGTGTCGGAGACGGCTTCATCCGCCTCAACGGAACCGGCATCGTCACGTTCGCCAGCCCGAACGCCATCTCGGCCTACCACCGGATGGGCCTTGCGGCCGAGCTCGAGGGGCACAACCTGGTCACCGTGACCCGGCCGCTGATCTCGGACCCGTTCGAAGCCCAGGAACTGGCCGACCACGTCCGTGACTCACTGGCCGGCGGTTCGAGCATGCGAATGGAAGTCGACGCCGGCGGCGCCGCGGTATTGCTGCGCACGCTGCCACTTGTGGTGCACGGCAACGCTGTTGGGGCCGCCGTGTTGATCCGCGACGTGACCGAAGTCAAGCGCCGCGACCGCGCGCTGCTGTCCAAGGACGCGACGATCCGCGAGATCCACCATCGGGTGAAGAACAATCTGCAGACGGTCGCCGCCCTGCTGCGACTGCAGGCGCGGCGCACCAACAACGCCGAGGGTCGTGAGGCGCTGATCGAGTCGGTGCGCCGGGTGTCCTCGATCGCGTTGGTGCACGACGCGCTGTCGATGTCGGTGGACGAAGAGGTGAACCTCGACGAGGTCATCGACCGAATCCTGCCGATTATGAATGACGTTGCGGCTCCAGTTGATTCGGACAACCCGATCCGGATCAACCGGGTCGGCGAACTCGGTGTCCTGGACGCCGACCGGGCCACGGCCTTGATCATGGTGATCACCGAACTGGTGCAGAACGCCATCGAGCACGCCTTCGACAGGTCCACTCAACAGGGGTGCGTGACGATCCGCGCCGAACGTTCGGCTCGTTGGCTCGATGTGGTGGTACACGACGACGGCCGCGGACTGCCCGAAGGCTTCAGCCTGGAGAAGTCCGATCGGCTCGGACTGCAGATCGTGCGGACGTTGGTGTCAGCGGAGCTGGACGGTTCGCTCGGCATGCACGAGGTGGACTCCGGCGGCACGGATGTGGTGTTGCGGGTGCCGATCGGGCGCCGTGCCCGTCTGGCGCAGTAGGCAAGTTGTGTCGACCGATGAAAATTGACATCGGCTGACGCCATTTTTCGTGAATTTCTGATTGAAAAAAATTACGGCCCCGACTTTCGTCGGGGCCGTAAATGTCTGATGAGGGCCGAGAGCTTAGACCCCGCTGCGGGCCTTGGTGCGGGCATTGCGCCGCTTCAGCGCGCGCCGCTCGTCTTCGCTCATTCCGCCCCAGACGCCTGCGTCCTGTCCAGACTCCAATGCCCAGGTGAGGCAGTCTGTAGTCACCGGACAGCGGTTGCAGACAAGCTTCGCGTCAGCGATCTGAGCGAGGGCCGGGCCACTGTTTCCCACCGGGAAGAACAGTTCCGGATCCTCGTCGCGACAGACCGCCTTGTGGCGCCAATCCATAGCTATAACTCCTTATCGTGTGCGCAGCACAGCGCACTGACGTTTTCTCGGCTGTTACGCATGCGCATGAAATGTTTCTGCACTGTTGCATCCGAGTTTTTCACAGGCTGAACAGATGTCAATACTGATGAGTTAACAAGTGGGCAACCTCACTAGCAGGCCCGCATTTTCAAGCCCTCACTCGTTTGTACTACACTCGGTCCATCTGCGCCCTGAATCGGCTCATCCGTCGGCGTTATCCCTGCTCAGACTAGGTGTTTGCCGACGGCGCTACGACACCCAGGGCGTTTGGCACCGACGTGAACGTCATCGTGTCGCGCAGCCCGAGGTAATCACCGTCGATCTGGCAGGCGACCGGTGTGTCACTCGTCACTCGCAGCTGTGGTAGGTCGTCTTCCCGGATCAAGTGCGCTCCGTCTATGCGCGGGCGTCTCGCCAGCATCTTGCGCACCAGCCGCAGATTGGCCCACACGTTCATGCTGGTGATCGCGAAGACACCCAGGCCGGTCTCGAACGAGGTCGTCGGGTTTGTCCACACGGGTCTGGTGTTGGCGTACGTCCAGGGACTGGAGTTCGACACGAAGGCGAAATGCACGCCCGCCACGGGGTCGCGGCCGGGGATGTGCAATGTCAGCGAGGGATCCTTACGGGCGCTGGACAGCATTTCGCGGATCGCCACGCGGATGTAGCGCGAGGCCGTGACCTTGCGGCCCTTGGCGCGCTGCGCCTCGACGGCCGCCACGACGTCACCATCCACACCCATGCCCGCGGTGAACACCGCCCAGCGTTCGCCGCAGTCCATCAGGCCGATGCGCCGCCACGTCTTGCGACGGCGGTAGGCGGACAGCAGGTCGACGAGTTGATTCGTGGCCTCGATGGGGTCCGGGCTGATCCCGAGTGCGCGCGCAAACACGTTCGCCGAGCCGCCCGGCACGACCCCGACGGCCGGCTTCGCCACACCAGGTCCGCCGACCTCGAGAATGCCGTTCACCACCTCGTTCACCGTGCCGTCGCCGCCATGCACGATCAGCACCTCAACACCGTCGGCGGCGGCCTCGCGGCCGATCTCGACCGCGTGGCCGCGGTGGTCGGTGTGGATGACGGTGAGCTTCACCCGGCTTTCGAGGGCGTGAGCGAGCAGATCACGCGTAGCCGGAGTCGTCGACGTCGCATTGGGGTTCACGATCAGCACGGCGCGCACAGAGGACGACCCTATCTAAAGGGGCAAGCCGAACCTCTACCCTCGAGGTCGTGACCGTTCCTTCCCCGGCATCCGTGCGTCAGGCAGCCATCGTGGTATCGCTGGAAGGCGTTGCCGGCGTGAGTGCGGCGATCTGGTACGTGGTGAGCGGCCTGCTCGGGACCCGTGAGCCCGGCATGAACCTGTTCGGCACCGCGGGATGGTTCGTCGTCATGGGTTCGGCCGTCCTTGCCGCAGGATGGGCGCTGTGGACGGGCCGGCAGTGGGGACGCGGCCTGGCAGTGTTCGCCCAGCTGATCCTGCTGGGGGTGGCCTGGTATGTCGGTGTCGGATCGGGCCAGTGGGTGCCCGGCGTCGCGGTTGCGGTCATGGTGCTGGCCGTGCTGGCACTGCTGTTCAGCCCGTCGGCCCTGCAGTGGGCGACGGCTCAGGGCTCGCCCGCCGCCGACGACGCGGCGAGCGCAGACAAGTCCGGGCCGGACACCCGGTAGGTGATCCACTCGTTCTGCGGCTTGCCGCCGACGGCGTCGTAGAGCGCGATCGCGTTGACGTTCCAGTCCAGCACAGCCCACTCCAGCCGGGCGCCTTCGGTGTCGATGCATTGGCGCGCGAGTGCGGCGAGCAGTTTTCGCGCCAGTCCCAGCCTGCGAAAGTCGGGGCGCACGAACAGATCTTCGAGATAGATGCCGGCCACGCCCTCCCATGTCGAGAAGGTGCGGTACCAAATGGCGCACGCGGCGGCCTTGCCGTCGACCTCCGCGAGGTGTGCCCACGCGGTCGGCACATCACCGAACAACGCGGCCGTCAGCCGATCCTCGGTGAGCGTGCACTGCTCCACGGAATGCTCGAACTCGGCGAGCTCATAGACCATGGCGGTCAGTTCCGGCTCGTCGCCCGGCCGGGCAAGACGGATCAGCTCGCTCACTGCTGCACTCCAAGGGCTGCCAATATCGTCTTGAATTTCGTTGTCGTTTCGTCGACTTCGTCGTCGGGCTCGGATTCGGCGACGATCCCGCCACCGGCGTAGGCGTATGCGGTGCGACGGTCGGCGGACAGTTGTGCACAGCGGATCGACACCACCCACCGGCCGTCGCCGCGCTGATCGCACCAGCCCACCGCGCCCGCATAGAACCCGCGATCACCCTCGAGTTCGTTGATGAGCTGTTCGGCCGCATCGGTGGGCACTCCGCCCACCGCGGGCGTCGGGTGTAGGGCAATCGCCAAATCCAGTGCTGTGGTGGCGTTTTCGCGTAGTCGCCCACTGATTGGGGTGTAGAGATGCCAGACGGCGGCGGTCTTGTTGAGCTTCGGTTCTGCCGAGATGTCCAATTCGGTGCACAGCGGCTCCAGTGCCGTGCGCACCGCGTCGACGACAAGCTGGTGCTCGTGCCGGTTCTTCGCCGAGGCCACCAGCGCCGCCCCGCTCGCCTCGTCGGCCTCGGGGTCGGCCACGCGTGGCGCCGACCCGGCGAACGGTGCGCACAGCATCCGGTCGCCCTTACGTGCCACCAGCAGCTCCGGACTCGCACCGATGAGCGCACTGCCCGAGTACCCGCCGCCGGCCGCGGTCAGATCCGCCAGAAACGCATTGGCCGCGGAGTCCTGGGCGACGATGCGGTCCAGGATCGTGCGGGCATCCAACGGACCATCGGCGACCAGGCGCAACGCGCGAGCCAGCACGACCTTGTGCAGTCCGCTGTCGGGATCGCGTAGGCGTTCCAGCGCAGACGCGATGCGGGAACGGTGTTCTTCCGGCTCCGGCAGCGTCTCGGCGATGTGCACTGACGGCAGCGTGCGTAACGGCCACTCCGGCAGTGCATCGAGGAACTGGACTCCCTGCGGCCGGATGAGCGCTGCCGGCTTCGACATGTCAAAAGGTAAGGCGCCCAAAATGATTGGAGTACTGTGCGAGGCCAGTGCGGCCCGCGCCTCCGCGACTCTCGGGAACGCGGTGTGCACGCCGTCGGCGATGACGGCGCTGCCGCCCGAGGCGAGGACGAACGACGGTTCGCGGGTCATGAGGGCAGGCACGGGTGGCGATGGCCCGTCAGTCCCAGTGCGCTGATCTGGCGCACGCCGTGCTCGTGTCCGCACACCGCTATCGACGCGGCCACCATCGCGAACCTGATGCCCTCGGAGATCTCGAGCTGCGCCCAGCGCGTCAGGACCGCCCGGGAGAAGTGGCCGTGGCCGACGAACAGGACGTCACGCGACTTCATCTGCTCCAGCGCGAACGCGATCGCGCGGTCGGCGCGGTCGCTGACCTGCTGGGTGGATTCACCACCGGGGCATCCGTGCGTCCACACCAGCCAGTCGGGCACGGATTGTTGAATCTCCTTGGTGGTCAGTCCTTCGTAGTCGCCGTAATCCCATTCGGCAAGAACAGGGGAGACCTCATCGACCGTCAATCCGGCGAGCTCAGCGGTCACGAGTGCGCGTTGCCGCGGGCTGGACACCACCAGAGGGTTGGCCAGGCTGAGCACGTCCAGCGCGTCGGCGGCCAGCTTGGCCTGCTGGCGGCCGGTTTCGGTGAGCTCGAGTTCAGTGCGGCCGGTGTGCCGACCAGAGAGTGACCATTCCGTCTCCCCATGCCGGAGCAGTAGCAGGCGGTGCTGCTGACATCCCCTAGCTTCGCTGTCGGCCGACACTCTGGCGATTCTGCCCCACGTTGGGTCGTGGTGTTCGCGGCCGTGCCAGGATGAGAGGGTGACGCGGGTACTTGCGGTCGCCAATCAAAAGGGTGGGGTCGCCAAAACAACGACAGTGGCATCGCTGGGTGCGGCGATGGTGGAGAAGGGGCGACGGGTGCTGCTCGTCGACCTGGATCCCCAAGGGTGTTTGACGTTCTCGCTGGGCCAGGACCCTGACAAGCTGCCGATGTCGATCCACGAGGTGCTCCTCGGCGAGGTCGAGACGGAGGCGGCGCTCGTCGAGACGTCGGAGGGCATGACGCTGCTGCCGGCCAATATCGACCTGGCCGGGGCCGAGGCGATGCTGTTGATGCGGGCCGGCCGCGAATACGCCCTCAAGCGTGCGCTGGCCAAGGTCAGTGACCAATTCGACGTCGTGATCATCGACTGCCCGCCGTCGCTGGGCGTGCTCACCCTCAACGGGCTGACGGCTGCCGACGACGTGATCGTGCCGCTGCAATGCGAAACTCTGGCACACCGCGGCGTCGGCCAGTTCCTTCGGACCATCACCGACGTCCAGCAGATCACCAACAGCGACCTGCAGTTGCTGGGTGCGCTGCCGACGCTGTACGACTCGCGCACCACCCACAGCCGCGACGTGCTCCTCGACGTCGCCGATCGATACGACCTGCCGGTGCTCGCGCCGCCGATACCTCGAACCGTCCGTTTCGCCGAGGCCACCGCGTCGGGAGCATCGGTGCTCGCAGGTCGAAAGAACAAGGGTGCGAGCGCCTATCGTGAGCTGGCCAATGCGTTGCTCAAGCATTGGAAGCAAGGCAAGGCGTTGGCGACCTACACGCCCGACGTCTAGCGATTTCGGTGCCCAAACAGTCGCAGAGCGATCGTTTGCGCACCCAAATCGCGATCAGCCCAGCGCCACCAGTTCGCTGCCCCGCTGCTCCACCACCGTCGACCCCGCCACCGCGGGAACAACGGGATCTGAACTCGGCGGGCGGGGCACCGGGATATGCCGGTCGCCTTTTCCGCTATCGGCGTCGAACACGTCGTAACCGCCGGTGACCGGAACGAGGAGCTTTCCTGCCATCACCGTCGCGGGTCCAAGCGGAACGTTGGCGCCCGCGGGCGAGACGGTGTACTTGTACTGAAGTCCCTTGGCCGAGAACACCATTACGCTGTCGCCGGTCCACCAGGTGAACAAGTCGCCCGCGCGGTTCATCGTCGCCTTCGGCGTCGCAGGCTTGGGCAGCGGCGTGCTCGCGATCGTGGCGCCGGTTTCGTCGACGATGTTCACGACCGGCTTCGGCGTGGGCAGGTACACCGCCGTTGTCGTGTCGGAGACGGCGACCACTTGTGCATCGGAATCCACGCTCACCCCGGACTGAGTCACGTACTTCAGTTCGGGGGTGTCCTCGTCGTCGGCAGGCCGCAACAGGGTCAGGCGCAGATCCTCCTGCTTGGGGCAGGACTCGAGCACCGAGACTGCCGTCGAACTGGCGGCCGCCGACACCAGCCTGCACAGCGGCGACGCCGGGGTGCCGGGTTTGATCTTCGCGTCCAGAGAGCCGTAGCTCAGCATCCTGACCATGTCCGAGCGCCACAGCTCCAGTCGGCTGTCCCCGGCCGACAGCACGGCGGTGCCATCCGAGGACAGGCTCACCTCAGGATCCGCGTAGGCGGTGCGGGCGGGACCGCGTCGGCCCGTCTTCGCGTCGATGGTGCTGACCTGGCCGCAGCCCCGGCTGTCCGGGTAGACCGCGACGGCGTACTGGTATACCCAGCTGACTCCGCACAGCTCGAGGTTGGTTCGCGCATAGCTCCACACCGGGCTGCCGGACGCCGGGTCGCGGCCCTGCACGGTGTGGCCGTCCCCGGTGACGACGCTGCCTGCGACCACCAGGGGTGCCGTGGTCTTGGGGCTGGGGGCGGTCCACAGCTGGCGCAGGGCCGACGGCACCACCTTGGCGGTGCCCAGGGTAGGAACCGGATTGGCCGCGGGGCGGCTGATCGTCGCCCTGGCATCGCTGACCCACCACACCACGCCGGCCGTGACGGCGACGGCCACCGCGATCGCGACGGCCGCCACCACGTCGGCGCGCGTGCGGCGTTCAGGTTTGACCATCGGGCGGCGGTGGTGTCTTTTCGACGTCTTCTCGAGGGCTGCTAGCCCGTGCTGGCCGCAGCCTTGCTGGGACGCCGACGACGCCTGCGCCGTGGCGCACCATCGCTGCCCGCCTCGGCCTCGGGCGAGCCTGTGTCGGCAGGCGCCGCAGGGGAGTGTCCGGCGACCGGCTCCCCGCCGCGGGTGCGCCGACGGTTGCGGTTGCGGACCGGACGATCGGCCTTCTTCTCGGCGGGCGGGCGCTTGGCAGCACGATCCTTGCGCGGTCCGCCGATAGTGCCGGCGGCCTCGGCGGGGATGTTCAGCTCTTCGTACAGGTGCGGCGAGCTCGAGTAGGTCTCGGCCGGATCGGGGGTGTTCAGTCCGAGCGCCTTGTCGATCATCGTCCAGCGGGGCAACTCGTCCCAGTCGACCAGCGTGACCGCGATACCCGTCTTGCCCGCGCGGCCGGTACGGCCGATGCGGTGCACGTAGGCCTGCTCGTCCTCGGGGATCTGGTAGTTGATCACGTGGGTGATGTCGTCGATGTCGATACCGCGGGCGGCGACATCGGTGGCGACGAGAACGTCGACGTCACCGGTGCGGAACGCCTTGAGCGACTTTTCGCGGGCACCCTGGCCCAGATCGCCGTGCACTGCGCCGACCTTGAAGCCGCGCTCGGCGAGTTCGTCGGACACCTTCTGGGCGGTGCGCTTGGTCCTGGTGAAGATCATTGTGGCGCCGCGGCCGTCGGCCTGCAGGATGCGGGCGACCATCTCTATCTTGTCCAGCGCGTGGGCGCGGTAGGCGAACTGCTCGGTGGTGTCGTGGGTGGCCGCCGAATGCGGGGCCTCGGCCCGGATGTGGGTCGGCTGGTTCATGAACGTGCGTGCCAGCGTGATGATCGGGTCCGGCATGGTCGCCGAGAACAGCATGGCTTGCCGTTCGCTCGGGATCTGACGCAGGATGCGCTCGATGTCGGGCAGGAAGCCCAGGTCCAGCATCTCGTCGGCCTCATCGAGCACCAGCATCGAAAGCCCGCCCAGCTGCAGGTGACCCTGCTGCGCGAGGTCGAGCAGACGGCCCGGCGTGCCCACCACCACGTCGACGCCCTTCTGCAGGGCCTCGATCTGGGGTTCGTAGGGCCTGCCGCCGTAGATGGAGGTGACGGTCAGCTTGCGGTCGCCGACGGTGAGGTATTTGGCCGCGGTTTCGAGGTCGCTGAACACCTGCAGGCAGAGCTCGCGGGTGGGGACAACGACCAGTGCGCGCGGAATGCCGGACAACTCGCGGTCGGGGTCGGTGGTGATCCGCTGCAGCAGCGGGACGCCGAACGCAAGCGTTTTGCCCATACCGGTGCGGGCTTGGCCGATGAGATCATCGCCTGCCAGCGCCATCGGCATGGTGAGTTCTTGGATAGCAAACGGGTGTTCCTTGCCGTCCTCGGAAAGCGCGCGCACGATTTCGTCGCGGACTCCGAGCTCAGCAAAGGTTGGATTGAGATGTGTCATACGCTGGGGGCTCAGCCTTTCGATTATCGATTCCTCATGGCGTCCACGCGCGCACGAGTTCGACGAAGCTTTGCCGGGGCCCTGCGCTGAGGTAGGCGGGCCGACTGCGTGCACGCACATTTCTTAGGTAACGACGTGGTCTTTTCGACCCTGACGATGCCGCTGCCTGCATCCATGATAGCTGGCCGGGTTCGCCGCGAGAGCGCCTGGCGGCCGGCGATTAGAGTTGGGCCATGACTGCCCCCAAGTCTCCGGCACCACCTGCGGCCTCTTCCGAGCAGTTGACGGACTCAGTGAGCTCGGGTGTGTCGGCCGACCATCCTGGTGTCAACGAGCTGTTCGCGCTGCTGGCATATGGCGAGGTGGCGGCGTTCTACCGACTGACCGACGAAGCGAGGATGGCGCCCAACCTGCGGGGCCGCATCAACATGGCCAGCATGGCCGCCGCGGAGATGAACCACTACGAGGTACTGCGCGACTCGCTGGAGCGCCGGGGAGTCGACGTCGTGCCCGCGATGACGAAATACGCATCGGCCCTTGAGAATTACCACCGGTTGACCACTCCCAGCACGTGGCTGGAAGCGCTCGTCAAGACATATGTCGCCGACGCGCTGGCCGCCGATTTCTATCTCGAGATCGCGACGTCGTTACCCACCGAGGTCGCCGACGTGGTGCGCGCGGTGCTGTCGGAGACCGGCCATTCGCAGTTCGTCGTCGCCGAGGTGCAGGCCGCCGTGACGGCGAGCCAGAAGCAGCGCCACCGGCTGGCTTTGTGGTCGCGCCGGTTGCTCGGCGAGGCGATCACCCAGGCTCAGTATGTGCTGGCCGATCACGACGAACTCGTTGACCTCGTCATGACGAGCGGCGAGGGTCTGACCCAGATGACCGAGTTCTTCGACCGCCTCCAGCGCACCCATATGTCCCGGATGCAGGAGTTGGGCCTGGCCTGACCGCTACTGGGTGCAGTTGGCGATCATCGTGTTGTTGCTCTGCACAGCGACCAGGGCGCCCGACGCGTCGTAGATGCCGCAGTTGAGCTGGCCGCCCACGCTGGTCGCGGTGACCGACTTCAGCTCGACACCCGGGTCCAACACGACGGTCTTCGCCCACGGCAGCGCAACGTTGACCTCGGTCTGCAGCGCGCCCTGCTGATCGGTGTAGATGACGGTGACGAGATCCAGTAGGGGGCGGTTGCCCGTCACGCGGTAGGTGATCGTGCGCGGCGAGACCGCCGGAGCGGCCGCCGGCGGCGGCGCGACGGGGGCGGCGATCTCGGGCTGTGGGGCCGCAACGGTGGCAGCCGCGGTCGGGCTCACCGTCGTGACCGTCTCGGCAGGCAGCGACGGTGCCGCGACCGCGGGCGCTGACGTGGCCGCAGCCGAGGTGGCGGTCGGGGCCGATGACGTTCCGGTGGCCGATACCGGACCGCTGTCGCCGCCGCCGAGGATGATGCCCGTCGTGCCGATCGCGATGAACAGGATCAACCCGGCGATGCCGGCGACCCACATCCACTTCCGGTCGATGCTCTCCTCGTCGTACTCGACGACGTCGGTGTAGTCGTCATCGTCCGGGTACTCCAGCAGCCCGTTGTAATCGAAATCGCCGGCCTCGTCGCCGGCGTAGACGGGGATCTGCTCGGTGGGTGTCAGAGAATACGGAGAATGGGCGGTATAAGGCCTGTTCATATGGAGTTCCCAGGTTGTCTCGTTCATGTACCGGGCCGATGCTATCGAGGCACAAGTGGCAGATGAGGTTTCGCGCCGGTGTGTACGGTCACGGTCCGGACTCGGTTGGGTCGCCGTTCTGCATGCGGTCCGACTCCGGCGCGAAATGCGCTTCGCTGACCGCGAACTCACCGGCGCGGCATCAGCGTGGACGCGTCCACTAGCCTTACGTCAAGGTTCTTCGAGGGTTTCTCGAGCAACACGGAAGTTATGAAAGACGGAAAGGGTTCACAGCGTGGAGGTCAAGATCGGTGTCACGGACAGCGCGCGCGAACTCGTGTTCAACAGTGCGCAAACGCCCACCGAGGTGGAGAAGCTGATCACCGATGCGCTCGGCGAGAGCTCAGGCGTGTTGGCCCTGACCGACGAGAAGGGCCGGCGATTCCTGGTCCAGACGTCGAAGATCGCCTATGTCGAGATCGGTGCCGCCGACGTTCGGCGTGTCGGCTTTGGCGTGGTCGGCTCAGAGGCCGTCAAGAACGCGTAAGCGGCACGTGCGACAGACCGCCCCAGGCGAATAACACCGTGCTGTCCACCGCATCGTCCTTAGTGATCGGCCGATCGTTGTTCAGCCAATAACGCGCCGAGTCGACGCTGATCGCCACCAGGCCGACGGCGATCATCCTCGCCCGGTGCGCCTCCAGTCCAGAATCGCGGCTGATCAGGTCGAACACCGCGTCAGTGCATGCCTCGGTCGCCACTTTGACCTGCGCTGCGACCTGCGGTTCCGTCACGTAGTCGTTCTCGAATATCAGCCGGTAGCCCTGGCTGTCGTGCTCGATGAAATCGAAAAACGCGTGGACCGCGGCGCGCAACCGCTGCCGGTTGTCCGTGGTGGTGCGCAAGGCTTGACGCACACCGGAAACCAGGTTCTCGACGTGGCGTTGCAGCACCGCGAGGTACAACTCCAACTTCGATGAGAAGTGTTGATAGAGAACAGGTTTGCTTACTCCGGCCCGGTCGGCGATCTCGTCCATACCGGCGGCGTGATACCCGCGGTCGACGAAAACCTCACTAGCAGCGACGAGTAACTGCCCGCGCCGCTCGTCACGGGGCAGCCGGTTACCGCGTCGGGTCATTCCCTCACCGGAGCCTGACTGCGCGACCCGCCTAGCGGCGGGGTTGGCGAGATCGCTCATTACATCCTTTATGTGGCTTCTTCTGCGTGGTTTCGCAACGAGGTTACTACCGTTGGCAAAGCCACCGCGCAAAGTCGAGGTCGCGACGCGGTCGGCGCGGCGCGGCGCGACCCCACCACTGCCGGGTGGCGCGCCGGAGGTATCAGCACTCTGGCCTGTGTCATCCTGTTTCCGTGACCTACGACTCGGAGCGTCGCGGGGGAGGTGTACCTGCGTTGCGCAACGAGTGGCGCGAGCCACTGCGCGCGCAGCGCGACCCGTTGTCGAATGACTCCGGGCGACCCAGGTCCAATCGCGAAGAGCACCGCAACGCCCGTAAGCAGAGCAAGCTGGGCCGTTTCGTGCACACCTACGGCTGGCGGGCCTACGCGCTACCCCTGCTCGTCGTCTGGACCGCCGTTGCCCTCTACGTGACCTTCGCCGGTGCCACCGAGCCCGCGATCGACGAATCCCAGGGGCCGGTGCAAGGCCCGCCGACCATCGGTGTCGCGAGTACGGCGATCATCGGCGCCCCGCCGAGGGGTTTGACGCAGTTCGACGCCAATCTGCCGACGGGCATACTGCCCGAAGGCGGTCCGTTCACCGAGGCGGCGGCCAAAACGTGGCACCTCGTTCCCGGCGCGTCGTCGCAGGTCGGCGAGGGGACGGCCAAAGTCTTCACCTACACCGTCGAGGTCGAAGACGGCATCGACACCACGACGTTCGGCGGTGACGAGGGCTTCGCTCGGATGGTGAGCGAAACGCTGGCGAATCCGAAGAGTTGGACCCACAATCCGCAGTTCGCCTTCCAACGCATCGACGGGACCGCTCAAGTCGAACCCGATTTCCGGATATCGCTCAGCTCGCCGATGACCGTCCGCGAGGGATGCGGTTACGACATCCAGCTGGAGGCGTCCTGCTATAACCCGTCCTACCTCGACGGGCAGCCGCGTGTGTTCATCAACGAGGCGCGCTGGGTACGCGGCGCGGTGCCGTTCCAGGGCGACGTCGGCTCGTATCGGCAGTATCTGATAAACCACGAGGTGGGCCACGCGATCGGCTATCAGCGACACGAGGCGTGTGGAGCCAACGGCGAACTGGCGCCGATCATGATGCAGCAGACGTTCTCTACCAACAACAACGATGCCGCCCGTTTCGACCCGGGCACCATCAACCCGGACGGCAAGACCTGCCGGTTCAACCCCTGGCCCTATCCGATCGCCTGAGTATCGATCGTCTGGCGCTTCCCGGGAAGCCTCACGGTGCATTCGCTGTTGTGGAATGTGCCTATTGTTGGGGCAGCACAGCCAATCAAGGAGCATTCGGTGACGACAGCGTTGCCGCCGCTGGTAGAACCGGCGGCCGAACTCACGCGCGAAGAGGTGCAGCGCTACAGCCGCCACCTCATCATTCCGGACCTCGGTCTGGACGGGCAGAAACGGCTCAAGAACGCCAGGGTGCTTGTCATCGGCGCGGGCGGGCTGGGTTCGCCGACCCTGCTGTACCTGGCCGCCGCCGGGGTGGGAAAGATCGGGATCGTCGAGTTCGAC
Organism: Mycobacteriaceae bacterium; assembly: GCA_019749805.1. Lineage (GTDB taxonomy): Bacteria > Actinomycetota > Actinomycetes > Mycobacteriales > Mycobacteriaceae > Mycobacterium. The sequence goes on from JAIEPH010000047.1 coordinate 50,439, forward strand.
GTGGTGGACGAATCGAACCTGCAACGTCAGATCATCCACGGCCAGTCCGATATCGGCCGGTCGAAGGCCGAGAGTGCGCGCGATTCCATCCTCGAGGTCAACCCGCTGGTCGGGGTGCAACTGCACGAGTTTCGGCTCGAGCCGGACAACGCCGTTGAACTCTTCGAGCAGTACGACCTGATCCTCGACGGCACCGACAACTTCGCCACCCGCTACCTGGTCAACGATGCCGCGGTACTGGCGGGCAAGCCGTACGTGTGGGGCTCGATCTACCGTTTCGAGGGTCAGGTGTCGGTCTTCTGGGAGGCGGCACCAGACGGCGCAGCCGGCGAAAAACGGGGCCTGAATTACCGCGACCTGTACCCCGAGCCGCCGCCGCCGGGGATGGTGCCGTCCTGCGCGGAGGGCGGCGTGCTGGGCATTCTGTGCGCGTCCATCGCATCGGTGATGGGCACCGAGGCCATCAAGCTGATCACGGGCATCGGTGAGCCGTTGCTTGGCCGGCTGATGGTTTACGACGCACTGGACATGACGTATCGCACGATCAAGATCCGCAAGGATCCGGCCATCCCGAAGATCACGGAGCTCATCGACTACGAGGAATTCTGCGGTGTCCTATCGGACGAGGCTTCCCAGGCAGCTCTCGACTCCGCGATCACCCCGCGTGAACTGCGTGAGCTGTTGGACACGGGCAAACCGCTGGCGCTGATCGACGTGCGGGAACCCGTTGAGTGGGACATCAACCACATCGAGGGCGCCGAGCTGATCCCCAAGGGCGCGTTCGAAACGGGTGAAGCGCTTTCCAAACTGCAGGTGGACCGTACCCCGGTGTTCTACTGCAAGACCGGCGTGCGCTCGGCCGAGGTGCTCGCCATCGTCAAGAAAGCCGGCTTCTCCGATGCGAAGCACGTGCAGGGCGGCATCGTCGCCTGGGGAAAGCAACTCGAACCCGACATGGTGATGTACTAACGACCCGTTTGCCCGACCTGCGCTTACGCTGATGCGGTGAGTGTCGAGCAACCGCCTGATCATGTGCTGGCGGGGTTCGGGTTGAGCGGAGTTCAACCTGTGCCGCTCGGGTCGAGCTGGGAGGGCGGCTGGCGCTGCGGCGAGGTCGTGCTGTCGATGGTCGCCGACCACGCGCGTGCAGCATGGTCGGCGAAGGTGCGCGAGACCCTGTTCGTCGACGGTGTGCGCCTGGCCAGGCCCGTGCGCTCGACCGACGGCCGGTACGTGGTGGCGGGCTGGCGCGCCGACACCTTCGTCGCGGGAACCCCGGAACCGCGTCATGACGAAGTGGTGTCTGCGGCCGTGCGGTTGCACGAGGCGACGGCCAAGCTCGAGCGTCCGCGCTTCCTGACTCAGCCGCCGGTGGCACCGTGGGCCGACGTCGACGTGTTCATCGCCGCTGACCGGGCCGCATGGGAAGAGCGTCCCCTGCACTCGCTGCCGCCGGGCGCGCGGGTGTCGCCCGGGTCTGCGGACGGTCAGAAGTCCGTCGAGCTGATCGGTCAGTTGGCCGCGCTGCGCAGGCCGACCAAGAGTCCCAGCCAGCTGGTCCACGGAGACCTCTACGGCACAGTGCTTTTCGCCGGCACGGCGGCCCCGGGAATCACCGACATCACGCCGTATTGGCGGCCGGCATCGTGGGCTGCCGGAGTGGTGGTCGTCGACGCGTTGTCATGGGGCGAGGCCGACGACGGGCTCATCGAACGGTGGAGTCCCCTGCCGGAATGGCCGCAGATGTTGTTGCGCGCGTTGATGTTCCGTCTCGCGGTCCACGCGCTGCATCCGCGGTCGACGGCCGCGGCGTTTCCAGGCCTGGCACGCACAGCCGCGTTGGTGCGCCTGGTCCTCTAGTCTTCCATTGGTGCCGAGTGTGCGGTTTTATCCGCGACACGCGGATGCGGGCGTATGAAATCGCACGTTCGCGCCTAGAACTCGTGACGCACGTCGCGCAGCGGGATTCGACCGTCCTCGGCCAGCACACCTTCGGCCCGTAGCAACTCCAACTGCTGGGTGGTCAGGTGTGGTGCCGGGCGTCCCGAGGCGCGAATCACGCGATGCCAGGGCAGATCCGACGAATCGGTGCGCATGATCCAGCCGACGATCCGGGGGCTGGAAAGGCCCGCGACGTCAGCGATGTCGCCGTAGGTCGATACGCGTCCCGGCGGGATGGACGCCACGAGGGCGCGCACGGTCTCGACCTGTTCGTCGGTGATGGCCGCCATCTACCCGAGAGCCTTGCGGATCACCGCCGCCGTCTCGACGGGGAGCGCTTGGGCGACCATGTGGTCGCAGTCGAAGTCCATCAGAGTGAAGTCCCGTTCGACCTCGAGTCCCGCGAGCAGCTCTTCGGTGACGTACGGCGGGCTGGTTCCGCTCGCCCGGACCAGCGTGGTGGGAATAGTGCTGGGCGGTAACGTGATTGGCCGGGCCAGCTCGCTCCAGTACGACATCATCGCCGGGATGCTGATGCGCCAGCCGACGCGCCCGTTGACCTGATCGACGAGGTGCTCGTCGAGTTCGCGATCCAACTCCTCGGCGTGGACATCAGCCCATGAGCCGTAGGCCTTCTCTGCGCGCGCCTCGGCGCGGTCAGTGTAGTCCGGCGAGGCCAGCATGTCGTCGGCGATGTCGCGCATCCAGCCGCCGTCCAGGCCCACCGCGGGGTCGAGCAGCACCAGCGCGGACACCAGATCCGGACGGGACGCAGCCAGGGCCAGTGCCACCGCGCCGCCGAACGAATGCCCGACGACCACGGTTGGAGTGTCGAGCAGCGCTGCCAGTGCGGCGACGTTGGCGTCGATGGTCCAGGGTGCGGCCCATGACGAGCGTCCGTGGCCCAGCAGGTCCGGTGCGGTGACCGCGAATTGGGCCAGGTACCGCGTGGCCAGGGTTTGCCACCGTTGCCCGTGCCCGGTCAAGCCGTGAATGGCGAGGACCTGTGCCGGGCCCGTCGGGCCGTAGCGGTTCAGGTGCAGTAGTTCACTCACAGCAGTGATGCTGCCAGCCAGTCGGTGCGGATGACTTGAGTTCCTAATGGATGTCAAGCGACGTGCTGGCTCGTAGGGTGGTTGGTGGCGGGCCCGGATGTTGGAGCGCT
>JAIEPH010000037.1 GCA_019749805.1 Mycobacteriaceae bacterium
TACCGCTTCGATGACTTCGTTCCCACGTGCCCATCCTTCCCAACAGAAGAACTCTCCGGACACGCCGGGGCGGATCAATCCTTCCCAACAGAAGAACTCTCCGGACACGCCGGGGCGGATCATGGGTACTAGTGGAGCAGTAAATGGGTACTAATTGGGCCTTAGTGGGTTACCAGTTGTGCATAAGATGAGCATGAGTTGATACCTAATCGTCTTCGGGGAAGCGCCGCATGGGTGTTCGGCAGAATCTATTCTTAGAGAATGTGTTTCCGCTGCTAGCCAGCCATTGCCAGCTAGCGGTACCGTAGGAGCGTGCACCGCGACACATCGGCTTTGAGTTTTCAACAACAGGCAGATCAGCTCGCTCCAACGACATGCGCTGCTGCTTTGATGACCGTGCCGATGTTTGCGCACTTTGTTGGTCTCGTACGCGAAGAATCCGACTCTGTCAACGGGTTGGCTGGTGGCTGCGGCCGTTGGCAATCGCCTGAGCTTGCCGCCAGATACACGCAGATGCGTCGTCAGGCCGCGAGTGTTGCTGATCGCATGGATGCCAAGTCGCGTGGTTGCCGGGACTGCACAGACGATCGAGCAATCGGCGCCGCGTACATGGCATCTCCACGAATTACCTGCTTCGCGAGCGCGCTAGAAATATCGGAGCCGTTCATGGTCCGGGTTGGAGGCAGGATGTGAACGACGAACTCAGTCAAGCCAATAGCCGGGGGTTTGAGCTCGGTCGACGGCACGCTGCAATCGCGGAAGTCGTCGGACAGGCGGCCCAGTGGGCGCGTTCATTTTGCGTCGTAACTTCCCACGTGTTACCGGATGGGTCAGCATTTGTGACCTATCCGCTCGCGCTGCATGCTGATCGTCTGCACGCAGTGTGGACTCGGCTTGGGGGCGCGTGCATTGACCTCGCTGCTTCACTTGCTGAAGGCGAAGGAACACGAAGCGCATCAGCCATGCCACCCATTCACAGGAACATGGGTCTGCCGACGACATACACGGAAGGCGCCGACTATGTACACGTCCTTCAACCACGATGCGTGCAACGCACCACACTGCAGGATCTTTGGCGTACGGAAGTTGCCAACGCACTGCTCTATCTCAGTGTCGCTGGTATCAGAACTGATGAGTTGGAACGGTACGCTTCGACTTCTCAGGCACTATTCGACGACGCTGCAGCTGTGGTCCGCGATGCTTATGCGCGTTCGGCCGCGGCGACTTTCGGTCGTGTTTGGGCGCTGGCTTTGGACGCGAATGGGAGGGGGCGGGCTCTGATCGCATGGATGAAGGCGCTAGCGGATGTGGGGTTCACTGCCGACGAATGTTCGGTGGTATTGAGCGATTTCAAGGTTGTCTCGCCCGATGCCGTGTCGTATTGCCTTGCTAACAAGGGTGTTTGGCGTTGCAGAGAATGATAAATACGGGCCAGAATTCGCGCGATGTCCTGCGGAGGAAAGCAAGTCTTTCCCTGGATCCGCCGATTCAGCTGGTTGGAAGTTGTCCCCTCGACAGTCACGACGAGTCCATCTCGGCTGTGAGCGCTCAGCTGGAGAACTCGGCAACAACGCAGGCTCAGAGATTCGATGGTGGCATCCTTGATTCCGTCCGCCCGAGTTGGATACCTTGCGGCTGTGGCTGTGCTCCCAGCATTCTGCAATGGGCGGAATACAACAGAGAACCCCTGGAACTCGACGACATAATCTCGATTCACGGGCCTGCGTTCGTGAGCGGCTTTCGCCGCAGACCCCCCCTGTCGTCAGCGCAAAAGACGACCTAGCCAATCGCCCGTGAGTAGGCCGCGCAGCTGGGGTGAACACAAGTGCTGAGTTCGACAGCGGAGTCCAATGTCAGACGATTCCTCTAGTCGTCGGCGGAACTGGCGCCATCGCGAGAATCGCGCGAGTCCGAAGTTCCTAGCGAAGCGCGTCACGGAAGATGATCACGAAGTCGTGACCGCATATGCCAAGAGCCTGAACGTCACTGTCGCAGACCTCTTGAACCCCGCGGTCATAGAACTCGTCAAGCGAGCGCGCATTCACCTGGCGATGACAACCGCAAATCAGGACGAAGACGGCAACCTTGAGCCGGATAGTCCTTGAGCGGGTGTTCACCGAAAAATCCCTCTCGGCTACAGCGCGCTGCTGACCATCCAGTCCGTTGCGCTCGTTGACGGTAACCTTGAGTATCGATCCAGCATCAGGACACGCCAGAGCTGGGGATACATGGAATACTGAAACGACGATCGATTGAGGGAGCTTCCAGTATGAAGCACGACGATGAGATCGCCGCTCTCACTGCACTCATGCGCATTGGCAAGTTGCACCCTGCGGAGACGCACGGGCTCGCGCCGCGGCCAACGATTCCGATGGTTGACGGAGCTGATTCCGCCGGCGTGCTGCTGCAACGTATGCGCGCTGAGGAAAGGTACTAGCCGAACATCATCGGGGACCTATCGCGCAGATGCGACGGGCGACCTTTCACTGAGCGTGTTGGCGCGGTGGCCCATATCATCGACGCGCTCATCAGCTTCTCGGTGAATCGCACCGAGTGTCGACCACCGCGAGCGAGAAAACCGAGAGGGTCGGTCTGTGGCTCGTCGCGGCAAGCCGTAGCGGGCGCGGATCTCGTCCCCGCTGATTGTGCGTTTGCTTGGAAGTCGGCTTCCGTCTCCAGTAGCGATTCGCGAAGGTCTGCGACGTCGACGGGCCAGTCTGCGAGTTCTTCGGGTGCACTGCTGTTGTCCTGGGCGGCTGGGACGGAGGCGGCTGGCACAACGCTGTAAGCCCGCAAGCGCAATACGAAGGTTCCGTTCAACACCTATTTGCCGCCGCTGACCCAGCAGAGAGTCGAATGGTTGCGCGCCCATGGCGGCTACACCGTGACCGACATCGTGGATGCCGCCTTGACCGAATTCCTCGACAAGATGAAGGTCGCAGCCGGCGGCGACGCCAAAAAGTCGCCTGCAAGGTGACGGAATGCGGTGATCCGGCCGGTACTTCCGAGGTAACTCCGCCAACTCCGAAAGAGGAGTCGTGACCACCATCAAACACCTCACCGCACTCATCAACGCCAGCTCGTTGGGCACCCGCACCGCGCGCGCAGCACGCACGTCGGTGACCGCCGCCGAAGGCGACGCACTGGCCCGGCGTGCCGCCGAGGGCGGCCACGGGCACGACGACTCCCAGAAATTCAGGGGCCGGGTCGACCAGCGCACTTATAGACCGGTATCCGGCTCAACACCGGGCCGGACAACACGAAAGGACAAAACAATGGCCAAAGGACATCACCGCAGCGCGGCCACCGGTCGCTACGTCAAGGCGTCCACCGCCGCGCGCAACCCCAAGATCACCGTCACCGAACGGGGCGCCAACCGCAGCAGTGGAACCCATCACCGCAGTGCCATCACCGGCAAGTTCGGGAAGGGCTCCACGGCCGCACGTCACCCCAAACACCACGGTCACCGAAAACGGTTGAGCACCAACCGAATCGGCGGTGTCCCCTCGGCCCGGCAGTTGGAACGAGGGGACACCAGCCCGACCACTTCTGAAAGGCAATCCCATGATCCGTACCACTGTTGAAGCCCTCGGCGGCGCGCAAGCCGTCCCGGGTGAGCTGATCCCTGCCCGCGAACTTCATCAGCACCTGATCGATCAGGTGGCCACCGGCGCAGGCAACGTCGTCCTGGCCGACACCCGCGGCAAGCCCGCCGCCGTCGTCATGTCCCTCCAGCGCTATGAGCAGCTGCTCGACGAGCTGAACGCGCTGCGCCGCAAAAACTCCGACAACGCCTGATGGCGGGGGAGGGCCATCGCGTGCTGACCGATGACGACGTGCGAACTCTCGACCGACGCGCGCGCGAGGTGGGAGGCGTCATCGGCTGGGATCTGCAGTTCGTCGTCGCACCGAACTCGGAGTACGTCGGCCTGGCGGTCGGCGGAGGTGCTGACTAGGCCGACCAGATCATCGTCCTCGGCCCTAGCCGCATCACCGATTTCGCCGTACACGAGATAGATCTCGCGCTCGATGCGCTCCAGCGCGGCGATCGGCAGATCATCCTCGACGAAGACGGTGACCCCCGCCTGATCTAGACGCAGGGGTATCTCACTGTCCGCGTTCCACGCCTTCGTCCTGGGAGGGGCGGCCAGATCGAACGCCCTGGACAGGAACTGGGCGGTTATTCCCAGCAGGGCGACACGCCCAGGTGTTTGCTTCCATTCTGGCGCAGCTACCTGCGAGTACAGTGAATGAGGTGCCGTTAATGCGCCCAAAATCCGGTTAGCGCGCCGACACGCCAACCAGTGAGACGTCCTCTCCCTTGCGCTGCCTCGATAGGTAAGCTTGCCGCACAGATGCAGCAGCACGACTGTGCCCACATCCAGTCGCTACCGCGAAATCTTCTCTCCCGCCCTTGCTGGCGGTTCACCGAACAACTGCGCACACAGCCAGTTCCGTAAGTTGTCCAGTCATCCAAATGTAGTGCTGGACTGATCTTTTCATGGTTCGCCCATGAAAGGGCGCGCTTATTTGCGCGTCGAAGCCGGGCCTTCCCGGCTTCTTGTGCCCGGCCATCGGTCGGGCACTTTCTGTTGGTACACCTCGCAAGGAGGTCGATATGGTCGTCTCGGACGGGTGGAATCTGGTCTGGATTCTGCTTGTACTGGTGATGGTCAACCGGGCGGTGTTCTGCCGGCGCGATGAGCCGATGGAACGCATCATCGCCTTCCTGAAGGGGCTGGCCGAGGTAGTCGGCGCTGCGGCGCTCGCGCTTCGCGAGTGGCGGCGTTAGCCCTCTTCTGATGAGCACTCTTCCCGCCAGGAGAACCCTGCCGATGCCGCCGTAACCGCCTGCGCCCCGGACTTCCACCGTCAGCGGCCCCGCACGCGCACACCACGCTGGCTTTTGCCTCGCAGTCGTCGAATCTCGATTTTCGACGCGCGAGGCTTTTTCATGCCCAGACACCGCCAGGCCGACTCATCTGGGGGTGACGCGAGCCGCCACGTGGCGCCGCTTTGCGGGAGGGCAGTCGAGGCAGCGGTAGACGCTAGATCGGTATATGTCGAGGGCGCGGGCGATCCGGGCGCTGGGGGTGCCGGCCTGGTCGAGGGCTTGGGCAGCGGGGATGCTGTCGGCCGTGAGGCCTGGGCGGCCGGAGTGGCGGCCGGCGGCCGGGCCGCTGCGACTCAGGCGGCGGTGCGCTCGGCGGCGATGGCTCGCTCGAATTTTGCGACGGCGCCGAAGACGTGGAAGATCAGCCGGCCGCCGGGCGTGGTGGTGTCGATGGCTTCGGTGACGGAGCGGAGTTCGACGCCGCGGTCCTGGAGGTCACGGGCGACCGCGAGCAGGTGCGTCAGCGAGTGGCCGAGGCGGTCCAACCGCCACACCATGAGCACGTCACCGCTGGGGGCGTAGTCGAGCAGAGCGGCCAGCTCGGGGCGATCGTCGCGAGTACCAGACATTCGGTCGGTCCAGATTCTTTCGGCTCCGGCCTCCGTCAGTGCCTTTGTCTGCATGTCGGAAGGCTGCTGCAGCGTCGAAACGCGGGCATATCCGAGCAGCGCCACCGGTAGTCCTCGCAGATCAGTCGGGTACAGATTTTCAGACCCAACCGGGCCGCTTGCGCACCGGAGGGAGCCATCTTGTGTCTTTAAGGGTGTCTCCGCTCCCCCCGGTTGGGGACACAATTCGGGACACCGAACCGAACGCATCCGTGCCGGTGGGGCACCTTCGCTCGTTTGTGTAGCTTTTTCGGCCATTTTAGACACATGGCGCATCGCCCCCGCTGAATTGCTCGATGTTGCCTTTAAGCCACATGAGCTGCGGAAACTGGGGGTTGAGATGTGCTCGCTGTAGTGGCTCAGTGTCGTCGCTTCGCGATACCGTCGTTTCATGACCATGATTGGCCGGCGGCATGGCCGCCCTAGGCTCGCCGCCGCTGCGGCGGCCTTCCTGGTCGCGGCCGGTGCCGTGGTGACCAGCGGCCTGGCCCTCGCCCATCCAGTCCAACCCACCCGGCACACAGTGAATGTGGTGCCGCCCCCGCCGCCCGCATACAGCAGCAGCGAAACTCAAGCCGCCCGCGCGGCCGCGTGCAGCGCATGGGATCGGGTGGCGCGGTCGACGGCACTGGCCAGTAGAGATAGCGCCGAGGCGCTGAATCAGAGCTGGGTCAGTACGGGAACCAGTGCGGCATTGGACAAGGAGAAACTCACCGGTATGACTGCGGTGTCGTACTTACGTACTCAGTTGACTGACGCCACACCAGCTTCGACCGCGATGCCGCTATACGAATGGATGGCCGCCAGGATCGACATGCTGCATGCGTTAAACATGCGGCACTGGGACGAGGCAGATCGCGAGCAAAAGCGCGGCAACGATCTGATCGAGGTCATCAGATCCGAGTGCGGGTTGCGCTGATGGCTGCTGTGGGAGGGTCTGCCGGATCGTATGGGCCACTTATCGTTACGCCGGACATGGAGCCGCCAGACGCTACGCACTGGGATGCGCAGGAGCAGAGCTACCGAGCTGGCGCTACATCGTGGGACGGGATCCACCAGGAGATCGTCCGTAACAATGCAGCGTTTCGCGAGGCCGCCGATTCGCGGGGGTTCGACGAGGCTCACCGTGCAGGAGCAGTGCTGGCCGAGGAGGCCAAGACGGTAGCCGAATGGCACGCGAAAGTCGCCGACAAATGCGCTGATATTGCCGCCGTGCTGCGCGATACGCGCGCGGGTCAAGAGCAATTGGTGCGGGACGCTGACGCGAAGATCGCGAGCGCGAAACTTCCAGGCGAAGCAGAAGCCCTCGTAACCACTTACCACGGCCTTGCCCGGTACCAGACTGAAGCTGGCGTTGCTGCTGCAATGGCGGCCCATGCCGCATTTCAGAAGAGCAGTGAAAACACAAGGGCTCTAAGTCTTTTGACGAAGTGGGGCGATGCTCCCTCGGCCCCGGCAATACAGCACGTCGACCACCACACGTCGGCCGGCATCGAACAGGACGAAGATCCTTACAGTGACGCTGAGAAGCCGCAGGCCGGGGCTGACGCCCCTAAGCCTCCAGCCGATGCGCCGACCGACTCTGCAGGTACACCAACCGCGCAGTCTGGGGTCAATTCTGGAATCGAAACGGCCACAGCCGATGAAGGGATCGATACAGCGACCGGCCCGGTGACGCAGGCGACTCCTGGAGTAGCCCCGCCCCGATCGGCGGCCTCGCCCCTGGGCGGTAGCGGTGTGCCGTCGATGGGCGGCATGGGCAGCGGTGGTGGTGGCTTGGGTTCCGGTGGGGTGCCGAAGATGCCCAGCGGCCTGGGAAGTGGCGGCCTGCCGAGTACAGGGTCCAATCCGCTGAGTGGTGGCGTGGGCCAAATGCCCGGTGCTGCAAGCGGGTTACCGAATGGTGGCGGCGTACCCGGGTCAGGAGCAGGGTCGCCTTTATCGTCTGCGTTCAATCAGGGGTTGTCGACTTCGGCGAGTATGGGTGGTGGGATGCCCGCAGTACTGCCGCCAGCTCCGGCGAGTCCGTCACCGGCCTTGTCGGCGGGAGGACATGCAACTCCGGCTTCGGCCGCCGCCGCAGGCGGTGGTGGCGTTTCGCCGACTGCTGCTCAGTCAGGCATGGCGGACCCCGCCGCGGCTCCTACCGGGGCCGGGATGGGCACCGGCGGCGGTGGCGCGCCGATGATGCTGCCGCCCGGTTCGATGGGACCGCCAGCGGGGGCTATGCCGCCAGCGGCGACCGTGCCCGCGGGAACGCTTGGCGCTGGCAGCAATGCCCCGTCGGCTTCCCCGCCGCCATCGGGTGCGGGAGCGGGCGCGACGCTGATTCCGGCGAGCGTGGTGGCCGCGGGTCAAACCGCCGCAGCACGTGAGCGCCGCGAATCAGCGGACGCGGCGGCCGCCAAGGAGTTGGCGTGGAAGCTTCAGCACGCCGCTCAAACAGTCAGCTACCCCATTGAATGGGCGGTAGGGGTGTTCCGGTCATCCAGCGGAACGGAAACCGTCATCACCTCAAATGACGGAGCGAGCTATATCCCCGCTGGCGTCTTCGTCCCGCGCTCGGTGCGCGTCCTTTCCACAGATCCGTTGACGGACGACCATTTTCGACAACTCTGGTTCGGCTGGGCCGATCCGGCGCGTGTCCTCATAGAGTACGCGCAGCTGCGCTCCGAGATGGGCTGGCGCCTGGTCGCGGCCGCGAGCACAGTCGGGGTGAGTGTGCTGCGTGATGCCGGGGTAGAGCACCCGCCCTCATGTACCCGGCAGACCAACCCGCAGTTGCAGCCTGGTGCCCAGGTCGCCGCTCCCGCGCTGGACAGCATGCACGTGCACCGGCTGGCGGCGCTGTGGCCCGACGTGTATCCGCGACTGCTGCGCGTGATGGACGCCGACCCGATTTTCCAGGATCGAATCGTCTCGGCGGCAAGCGCGGCGTTGACGAATTCGGCGACCACCCAGGCCCAGGCGGTCGACGGCGGCATCCCCGATCCCGTTCGCCAGATTTGGCTGACTCGCGGCGGCGACCGTGATCCGAGTTGCCAGCAGTGGGCTGAGTACGCCGCGGCGGCCCAGGACTTCAACACAGTGACCTCGATCTTCCGGCCTGGCTTCGTTGGACAAACTGATCCAAGCGAGACAGTCGAAGAGCTTGCGCGCTACCGGGCGCATTGGCTGGTAGCCCGTACCGCCGAGCACATCGGGGGGTGGGCCACGCGCCCGCTGCCACTGCCAGACATGTGTTACGCCGCAGCCGCCATCGGCAATACGCATCTTCGGGACCTGATCATGAATGCGCTTGCCAGCGTCGAAGACGACTTGGCACCACGATGACGATCGGTGATCACTGGCATGTGAGCGCGGACTACTAAGACTTAGAGCTTGGCATGCGGCACGCTCACCTGAGATAACGCTTGGCAGATACGCCGGAGCTGGTGATACTGATGTGAATACTGAGACGACGATCGACTGAGGGGCGGCCAGTAAGAAGCACGACGATGAGGTGTAGACCGTCTGGACGGCGTGCCGGATCGCGGGCTCGACGCCGGGTGGCATGGATTCGGCTGTGCAGGCGTTGACTCGGCGCAACCGTACGGTGCGGGCGGGACAGCGCTTCATGTGAACCTGACAGCGGGCCTGCTGAGTTTGCAGATAACCGACATCGAGTACGCCGCCGCGCACGCCCATCTTGATGGCCGCGGCAACGCCTGGATCACCGACGTGTTCGCCGAGGCGGAGAACTGTCTTGATGACCAAGAACGTCAGCGATGGTTGCGGACGGCGGCGGAGGTGTACATCATCACCTCAGCGAGGTCGGCGATGCCCAGGTGCTCGGCGGGCAGCCGAGCACGCGAGCGTTGGCGCAGCGCGCAATTAGCAGATGCAATTAGCCAGCGCTGTCGAAATGATCCGGCGCTGACGGTAGCAGCACGAGTGCGAGCAAGGCTGAGGGCAAGCAGTCTAGGGTTCACGGCGGCTGATGTAAGTGTCGCGTGCCGTGTGTCGCTCGGCGTCAGCGACCTCGCTGTTGAACGCGATGGCCAATCGGGCGTACTCAGCGTCAAGGAAATCCACGTCATTCGCCCCCGGCTGCGCCGCGACCGGTCGGGACTCGTTGGGTGAAGGTGACGCCATGTCTCCAACGATAGGTCGCCGGAGCCCTGCTGGGAACGTGCACTCCGTGCGCGCGGGGACGGTTCGCCGGGCTGCGCGAAGCGTTCGGCTCACTGCGCACCGCAGGTCTCTTCTTGGGCAGCTGCGATCTGTTCTTACGCGCCGCATCGGTGGGCAGTGTGTAGTCCTTCCGGTTGGAGCGAACGTGTCGCTTAGACGCGGCTCGCAAACCTTCGCTCGCGACCATGACAAGCGGCCAGCTCAGACGTTGCAGGCGCCTGTCAGTCATCGATGCTGGCACAAGGGGTGTGTTCGGGATCTTCGACCACGACTTGAGGCGCCCGCCATCGCTGGGCAACGTGGCGGCGCTGGGCCGAGCGCACTGCGCGGCCTGCGGCGTCGTATTGGGTGAGCAGTTGGCGCCACGGCTCGCTGAGGTGGGTGCGGCCGAGGCGGTCGGCCAAGGTGACGGCCGGCAGCGTCTCAAGCAGCGGATCTGTGGGAGCGGACGGCTTGGGGGTGAGGGTGGTGCTCCATGGCAGGGCGTGGGTGAGCCGCAGCGCCGATGAGCTGGCCCCGCGACTGGTGGTGCCGGGGTCGAGGAGGATGACCCGTGCATCTGCGGCCGCGGCGTGGCGGGCGATGTCGGCGAGCTGGTCGGGCTCGGCGATCGCGGGGTTGTCGATGATGACGATGGCTCGGGGCGGCAAGGCCCACTGCTGATCGTTGACTTGGCGGTGGGCGTGACCGATGGTGGTGATGGTGTCGGCCAGCTCGGCGTCGCGTGCTGGTGCGGCGCTGGTGTCGGTGGTCGAAAGCCAGAGCACTTTGCGCTCGTTGGCGTTGGCGGTGCTGCGCAGGGTGTACAGCGCCGCGGCGGTTTCGCGGTCTGTGGCGTCGGCTCGGACGAAGCTGAGCCGATACGGCTGAGCCGCCAATGATTTGAGCTGCTCGGCGGTGTGCGGCTCGTGTGCCGACAATGCCGCGGCAGGGATGAGTAGGGGAGTGCGTGTGAGGTCGAGGTGGCCGGCGACCTCGAGGAGGGCGACCTCGTTGCGCGCCGAGTCGAGCAGCTGTTCGAGGGTGTCGGAGGTGGCGGTCTGGGCGGCGGCGAACGCAGCGGCCACGTTCCGGTCGGCCCATTCCAGCTCGCGGCGCAGTACTCGACGCCGCTCGCGCAGTTCGGCTCGGGCGGTCAGGTCGGCGTGTTCGGCGCGGCCGCGCGCCGTGACGATGTCGTGCTCGGTGACGATCTTCTGGCCGCCAGCGGCCGCAGCGCGCGCAGCTTGAGCGTCGGCGAGGGCCTGCTGGAACTGCAGCGAGGGCGGCTGATCGGGCAGCAGCGCGGTGTAGAACGCGACGTCTCGGCGCGCCGATACGATGTCGAGCTCGTCGGCATCGGGGGCGGCGCGCAGAAGGTCGAGCTGGGTGCGGGCGTGCTCGATGAGGCGCAGGGTGTCGTTGTAGGCGGCGTCGGCGTCGGCCCACTGCTCCATCACCGCAGTGACGGCATGGCTGTAGGGACGGTCGGCGTCGACCTGGCGGCGCATCCGCAACAGCTCGTCGGCGGCAGCACGCATCGCCGGGCCATTTCCGGCGCGAATTTCTGCGTCCAAGGTTTTAATTGCCTTGCAGACCTCGCGGTATTCCTGCTGCAGTGTGGTGACCAATTCCATAGTGATGCCCAATTCCGGTAAAGGTCGGTTTGCTGACAGGTCTTCAAATTGCAAATCTCCGATTTCTTCGGACCCGAATTCAAATGATTCGTCGGGCGTGGCGATGTCGAAGTAATCGTCGAAGTCCTCGAAGGGGCTTTGCGGGTCGGGCGGAAAGAGTGCTTCCTCGTCGGGGTGTGGCGGGGCGTGCTCGGGGGTGGGCAGGTCGATGTCGATGCCGAGACGAGCTTGGAGGCGATGGGTGAAGGCGTCGACGGTGTAGGTGATCAAGCGGGCATAGTCGCCCGGCGGGATCGGGTGGTCGGCATCAGCAGCGTCGGCGAGGTGTTCAGCGGCGACATGGAGCAGGTCGCGCGGCCTCCACGTGGTCGGGTCGGCGGCGCTGATGGCAGCGACGAGGCCGGGCCAGGCCGGGTCGGAGGTGATGGTTTCGGTCAGCGCGGCCCCGAACACGGCGTCGACGTCGGCGATCCAGGCCGGCCGTAGCCGCGAATGGGTGGTGGCCAGGGTGGCGGTCGGAGACAGAGCGCCGGCGATGCGCCACCACAGCGCGGCGGCGGGCAGTTCGTCGGGCAGCGGTCCTTGCCGGGCTGCGGTGGTGATGATCTGTCGCAGGTCGGCGGTGCTGCGGGTGGCCTGGGCGAGTTGGGCGGCCAGCTGTGGCCAGTAGGCATCGGCGCGCAGGCGCGGGTCGATGGCGTCGATGAGGTCGTTCCACCGGGTGGTGTCGGCACTGCGCCGCCCGATGTCGGCAGCGGCGTAGCGCTGCAGGGTCGCCTGGACGGCGCAGGTCCGCACGGGGTACTGGCGCGCGCCGGTGAGACGGGTATCGGCGTCCTCGACGCCGGTGGCGGCGCGGAACACCGCGATTTCGGCGGTCAGTGCCGGATTTACGGTGATCAACGGCCGCGCCCAGGCGGGGGCGGTCGCGTTGGTCCAGGCCCGCGCGCGCTCGCGGATCTGGTCGGCCAAGCCTTCCACCAGTTGCTCGCGGCGGGCCAGGTAGGCACCCCATTGCGGATCGTCGGCGAGTGCCTGCGGGATGGCCGGAAGCCAGCGCAGCACCCCGATGCCGGCGGAATGGGTGCCGGCGGGATCGATGCGGTGATCCAGGACCGCGGCGGGGTCGGCTGCGTCGTCGATGCTGCCCTTGGCCAGCGCTTCGGTGAGCAGCTCTCGGGGATCGGCACCACCGATCGCCAAGACAGAGAGGTTGCGTCGCAGCACCGGCCAGGCTTCGCGCTGGCTCAGCCGAGGGATCACGTCATCAGCGATGATGTCCAACCGATCGCGAGCACCGGGTCCCAGCCGATTCTCGGCCGCCACGCCCAAGGCGTCGTAGAACATGTCGGCGGCGGCCTGTAGTCGTGTCGCCGGATCCTCGGCGCGTCGGGCTTCGGTGGTGGCCGACACCTGGGCGCCGTCGCGGGCCAAGGTGCGGGTCAAGACATCGACGGCGGTGTCGGGGTGGGTGGCCTTGGGGGAGAGCAGCCGGTGCGGATCGCCTTCGGCGGTGGACAGGTACAGGTGGTTTTCGTCGGTGGCGCGGGTCATCGCGACGTAGAGGTGTTGGCGGGTCAGCATGTCTGAGCCGACGATGTAGCAGGTGCCCTTGGTGTCACGCCGTCCTGCGGTGAGCCCCTGAGCGGAGTCGATGGTGGCCGCGTAGCCCAGCGTGACGTGTTCGGCGATGTAGTCGGCGGGCAGCGTGACGATGCGCCCGCTGCGCAGATGGCGGGCTTTCACACCGCCATCGGTGAGGACTTCGGTGATGGTGTAGCGGTAGCCGTTGCGAACGAAATCATTGCGCCCGAGCGTGATTCGGCGGTTGTTTTTGCGGGTGCGGATGGTGTCGCCGACGCTGGCGTGGAGCTGATCGGCCAGCACCACGGTGGCCGCCCGGGCGGCTCCGGGATCGGCGGCCAGCCGGTCGGCGCGGGCGCGGGCGTTGAGCTCGTTGATGACGTCGTTGGTGGGCGCGAGCAGGATGGAGTCTGCGCCGGCGGCCAGGTCGGCCCGCCATGCCTGATAGGCCATGTCGGCGGCGGTCTCGTCGGTGCCGACGTGGATGCGGTGGTGGTCGATGTAGAAGCCGATGCCGGCCGGGTCGGCGTCGTGTAGCGCGAGTCCGGCGGCGGCTTCGGCCGGTGACTTGAACCGCACGACTTCGCTCAGGGTGAGCGCGTCGGTGGCTTCGGCGATGTCGCGCAGAACGCCGCCGGCTGAGATGGATGACAACTGGCCGTCGTCGCCGACCAGTCGCACGCTGGCGCCTTTGCGTAGTGCGTCGGTGATCATCACGTCCAGTCCGGCGGTGGCGGCCTTGCCGGCCTCGTCAACGACGATGAGGGTGTCGGGGCCGACTTGCTCGAACCAGTCAGGGACACCGGAGATCGCGGCCTTGTTTGGATCGGCTGACCAGCCGTACTTGTCGAGGGTGTCAGTGGTGGCGCCCAGGTCCGCTCCGAGCACGATCGCCGCGTCGGCGGTCGGGGCCAAACCGATCACATGTCCGCCCGAGCTGCGCCACGCATGGGCCAACGCCGCCATGGCCGTGGTCTTGCCGGTTCCAGCGGGCGCCAGCGCCAATGCAACACGGCGCCCGGAGGTCGCCATCTCCGAGACCAATGCCGCCTGGCCGGGGTTGAGCGTGCGTCCCCGCGCGGCCGAATCTGCGAGCGCCAGTTCGACATCGGCGACTGTGGCGGCGCGCCCGTCGCAGCGATGCACCGCGTCCAAAATGCGCCGCTCGGCAGCCACCGTGTCGCGACTGGTGTAGAGCGCCACGCCGTGGCGGGAGTAGACGCTGGCACCGTCGCGGCGACGCAAAGCGACAGGCTCGCCCAACTCGGCGTCGGCGATGCGAGCGTGCGGCACCGAAAACGCGTCTCCGAGCGCGGTATCGGTGAGACGTTCGACCAATGCGACATCGTGCGCCACGCCGTGGGATCGAGCGATTCGCAGCGCCTCGGCGCGCACGTGGTGACGCTGCCATGTGGCGCGGGATTCAGACACGGTGGCGATGAGTTCGCCAGCACGCGACGCAACCCATTCCTCGTCGATGACGGGGGCGGTGCGGGCTCGGTTGGGACCAGCCAGGACACCGGCCAACATGCGGTGCAGACCGTCTCGCCCAAGGACTTCCACGGCTTGGGTGCGCCACACGTGGCGCTGCTCGGCCAGCGAACGCGGCTCGTGCTTGGCTTCACGCGATTCCAGCGTCGCCTGCTGAGCCAAAGCGATGATCTCGGTGTTGGTTGGTTCGCGTCCGTGATCGGCCTGAAACTGCTTGGCCAGCTCGGCGGTGCGCGCCTTGATCGCAGCCCGCCGACTCGACCACCGTGACATCAATTCTGGTGACATTCCGTCGATCTCGCGCACCGGCCGTTTCCCGCGTCCGCGGGACTGCTCGACGAACGGCACCGCGAGTCTGTCGATCATGTGAGCTTCGAGGCGGGTGTTGTACAACTCCGAGGCCGCGACCGTCACCCGGTGCAGCGATTGACCGTCCAGGGCGAGCCATCGGCGCACGCCGTTGGCGTCCACGTGGGACACCTTGTTGGAGATCGCGACGTGGGTGTGTAAGTCGGGGTCGCCGGCGCGAGAGTCGCGGTGGGTGAACGCTGCGGCGATGAGTCCTTCGGTGTCGACCTGGGCGACGCCGCCGGCGCCGGTACGGGTGAAAGTGGCTTGATCTTGCAGCCACTCCAATACGTCGGCGACGGCCGCATCATGGGCCGCTTCAATCTGCGCGGCCACCGAGAGCGGGGCGATGGCCCACAGCGCCGAAACTGATTTCACCGGCGAGAACGTCAGGTCGTATCCGGCGACGGCGGTCGTGCGGGCGCGGGTGTTGCGGGCGATGAATCCGGACAGTTCGCGGTCATCGGCGGGTGGGCGGCCGTACTCCTCGGCGAACAGCTCCAAGGCCACGCGGGTGCGGATCTGTGCGCGGATCTGCGGGGCGATGGTGGCGTTCCAGTGTGCGCCGTTCTCAGCGTTGTGGTCGCGGAAGGCCACCGCCAAACGCCGCGCGTACTCCGGTTCGCCGTCGCGTACCAGGAACTCACGCCCGAGTCGGCTGGCCGCCCGCCCCGAGCCCATGCTGCGACCGATGACGTAGGTCTCGATGCGCTCGGCATTGGGGTGCAGACCCAATCCGTAGACGGCGCGCATCTGCGCCTCACCGACCTCTGAGCCTTCGTCAACCGTCCAAATCTCTTCGCGGGCTTGCGGACTGACCTCGCAGCGGCCGGTGTCAGACAGAGCGGCCAAGCCGCGGCCCATCCATCGGCCCGGCGATTCGCCCTTGGCCGAGTAGTAGTCGGCCAGCGTGGAGCGGCCCCGCTCAGTGCTGTCGGCGGCAGCGACCTGCCGCACCAGGTACAGGTATCCGTCCCCGGCGGTCAGCTTGTGCAGCGTCATCACCATGACGCGCACGCAGGCGTCCGCATGCGCCGCACGCTACGAACTGAGCGGTTGGCGAAGCCACCACCAAACCGGAGGTTCTTAGAAAAGTCTTAGACGGCGGGTTCTCCTGAGTGCAAGAGGTGTGTGGTCTGTCGTTGGGCTACGAAAGGGGGTCGTGCGGCAGGGAGCTGTGCGCGGTGTGAGAGGAGTGGGCAGCGGTGTGGTGAGTGCGCGACGGTGGTGCGGCAGGAGTGACGGCGAAAAATTGGTGGACAGCGAATGTGGCTGTGGTGGTGGCCCGGTCGGCCCGCAGGCTTCTAAGGTCCCGACCATGACAACACCACGGATATCGAAGCTTGAGGCCCGCAAGCGCGCCCATGAAGCGTCCCGTCGGGCCAACGAGGCCCGCGCCGCGAAGGAGAAGGCGAACATCGACGATGCCGCGGAGATTCTCGTCGCGGTCGGCAAGATCGCCGAAGTCGAGACCTGGAAGAAGGAGCGCCTGGCCCAGCTGCGCCGGCAGCTCGACGTCGAAGTCGCCAAGAGGGTGGATGCGCAGCGCGCCAGGGGCGGCGCGGCGGTCGTGCGTATGCAGAGCCGTGGCGAGACGCTGACGACGATCGCCGCGCGCACCGACCTGGGGATCGGAGTAGTTCGTACCATGCTGCGGCACGGACCGAGGACTGAGAAGCCCACGGCCAGTGATGATTCGCATGCACTAGGTGGGGGTGGCGTGGCCGGTGGACCGATGGGAGTTGTTGACCCGTACAGCGGTGAGCCGCCGGCCCACGCGGCGTCGGCGTGATGTGCGGCGGGCGTTGAGGCGTGGTCGCCGGTGTGCGGGATCAGTGGTGCCGCGCGGCGTTGGTCGGCCCGTGCGCGCGGTGTCATGCCAGCCCACCGCTACGCAGGTCGGGGACGTGGGCGCACAAGACCTGTTCAGCATCAGGCGGTGAGGCGCTCGACGGGCGCGCCTGCAAGGCGTCTGGCCAGCTCTACTCAGGATGCTCGGTGTGGCGGCGGTTGCAGGACCACACAGGGGGCTTGGGAGTGCGTTCACAACGTCGGTGGAAACTGGCCGCGCTGGGCGCTCTGAATGTCAGTTTGGACGGTTAGGTTCAACGGCCATGAGAAAGCGCCGAGCAGTTGATCGTTGATCGGCGTCTGCACGCTGCGGAGATCGCCCGCTTTCACAGCCACGTCGTCTGCGGGCCAACGGCTTCAGACTGCAACATCTGGGCCGGCGCGATCGGCGCCGATGACTACGGCCGCTTCTACCTCACCCGAGAGGGGGCGGGGTTGTGCGTTCGCCCGCACCGCTACCCGTTGGCGATCGTGTCCGGTGTAGTGGCCGCTGGGGTGCTCGGACTACACGAGTGCGACAACCCGGTGCGTCAAGGTCGCGGCGGCGACAGATCCCCACCAGCACGTCGTTTCGGGCTCGCAGGGCGACAACATGGACCGCATGGCGCGGATGCGCCGCGGCGGCGGCCGATATGCGGTGCGACGCGTCGACAGTCGGGGCCTGCGGCGCGAACGGTCGGTGGCGTTGCGCGAAGCGGTGCGCCACGGCTGGGATGACGCTGCGGTGCAGGCGGCGCTGCTGGGTGACCAGCCCACATTGTGGTGAGTCCCCAGTGCCCGTTGAGATTCGGTGAGCATATGGCCGGGCGTGGCGAGCTAGGCGGTGTGGGGTGCGGTGTCGCAGCGGCGAGCTGGAGGCGCTGAGACGGGGTGCGGCAGTGGCGGTTGCGCGCGGGCGCTTAGCCGCGCTGCAGGAGCACCGCGTCGCGCGGCGGCGGCACAGTGCTGGCGTCGAACCACGCGGGCACCGCAGAGACGCCGGCTGTGCGGGCCCAGCAGATGCGGTGCTGACCGATCGTTTTGCGGTTTCCATGACCGCTGATGTAGATGCGCAGCGGGTCGCTGTAGCTCAGGAGCTTGCAACAGCGTCGCGAAAACGTGATCGACGATTATCCGGCTGGGATCGGAGGACCAGAAGGACGCGTTTCACCGGCAGTCTTCATGGATAACGAATGTTATCCATCAACTCAGGCGGTTTTATTTCGCGCCGTTTCAGCGAGTATTGCGCTAAAGCATGCTGGACAAAGAAGTGGTCGACTGTCGGGTGGGCTTGCTGGTTGATCGACAAGTAGTTACTCATCGTCGAACTGGTTGTGGAACCGTCAATCCGCGCCGGTGGCCGGCGATTCGGCGGATCTCCTCGGCGACCAGTTGTGGCTCGGTAAGAACCACTTGATGATTCGACCGCACCGCCTCGACGTGACGCGCATTCAACCGCACTGCGGTCCGGCGATGCGCCGCCACGAAAGCCTTACGGATGGACCTGTCGAAAATCGTCGACTTCATCCCTGAAATGACGGTGACTGGCGTGTCGTCGACGGCCGGCGGGTGACGCCGCAGACTTCGCAGTCCTTCGATGAAGAACCGTTCCTCATCATCGGCCGCCCGGGCGGCGCGCAGACTGAGGTCTTCGTTGACCAAATCCTGCACCACGTCGGCAGGCATGCCCGGCATCACCCAGCGGACGGCCACCGATAGCAGGTGAAGGCGTCGTAGCATGCCGATTACCGACCGCCCAGCTATCACGATGTGCCGTAGACGCTTGAGCGGAGACCCGCAGCAGATGTTGACATGTTCGTCCGCGTGATCGATAAGCACCAGGCCGACAACTTGATCCGGATTCGCGGCGGCAGCGGCTAGGGCGATCGTTCCGCCGTAACTGTGCCCGGCCAGGATGTAAGGGCCCGCATCCAGAGCTGCCAGCAGCTGGGTCATGTCACCGGTGAGGCGTTCCAGCGTGCGTGGTTCAGCGTCGTCGTCACTGCGCCCTAGATTGGCCCGATCGTAGACGACCGTCCGGAATCGGCTCGCCACCAGCGGCTGCACTAGTCCCCACTCCGATCGTGAGGCGCCTAAACCGGATTCGAATACCACGGTGGGCCCGCCGGCGCCTGCCACCATGTAGTGCAGCTTGCGCCCGTCGTGCAGGCGCACGAACTGACTGCGACCCAAAGTAGCTGTCATGCTGTTCCTAGTCTCTGTGGCGAACTGACTGTCACGGCAGTGCCTTCGACACTACCCAAGTTGGCTTGTCGCTGATTCGTCCATAGCTGTCGTCCTACTGCGGACTGAATCGCTTTGGCGTCGGAACCGGTCTGCATGCCTGTTCTGAAATCAACCACGCATTTTCAGCAACGACGATCACCACGTGCAGGCTGCCTCCGCCGGGTAAACGTCGATCATTTTTGACCAGGCCGCGCGTTCGTGGCCGATCGCCGCTTCGGTGTCAAGGATGGTCTTCTCCGCATTCGTTGTGGGGCATCCAAGTTCGATGATCAGATGCATGCTGCCTCGCGCACCGCGCGGCCCAGCGGGCCGTCGAGCCAATTTGTCTCACCGCCATGCAGCAATAGGCGGCCAGGTTCGCGATCACCATAATCGGCGGGATAACCTCGGCCGGCAACTAGCCAAAGCCGAGGTCGAATGCCAGGGCCGCATCCCCGTTGGTTCACAGCCCAGGCAAGGGATACTACGCACCGAGCTTTGCGAGAAGATCGGCCATTGTGGCCCCACCCAAGAGATCTGTGATGTCCAGTTCATAACCGAACTCCGCCTTGACTCGACGCTGTAACTCGAGTGCCTGCAGCGAATCCAGACCGATGGCGACCATCGGTGTGCCGGGGTTGATGGCACCGATGTCCTCAACGCCGATCGTCTTCGCCAACATGCCGGTCAGCCGTTGTGACACATCCTCCGTCAGGAGAGGCGCTTCGGCGAGCGGGGAGGGCTCACGCAATTCGGATAGCAGCGGGCCATATCCGTAGCTGCCCAGCACCGGGATGACTCGGTCGAGGTCGAATGCCGCGACAATGGCATTCCGCTGCAGTGGTGCCGTGCCTACCGCTATGGCGTCAGCGGGCGCCATGGGCAGCACACCCGTGACGGCCAGCTTCGCCCGCCCGGCGGGATCGAGATCAAGGGTTGTCCATTGGCCCCATTGTACGGCGACGCAGTTCAGGCCCTCTGCGCGCAACCGGTGCGCCATGGCGTCGAGCACCCGGTTGGCCGCCGCGTAAAGGATCTGACCGCGGCCGCCGATCGTCGATGCCACGGACGAGCACAGCACCACGCGACAGCTTTGGGTGCGGGGGACCGACCCAAGTATTCGTGACGTGCCGATTGCCTTGGCGCGCAACGCTTGGAAGGCGTGCTCGGTGGTGATGTCGGCGAGTTCGCCATCTGAATGCGCCATCGCCGCCTGGATGATCAGGTCTGTCGGCGCTTCGCCGAGTTGTTGTGCCAAACGCGATACCGCCGCTGCATCGCCGATATCACAGCCGAGCACATCAATCTGCACTTCGGCGGAACGGAGGGGACGTATCCGTCGCGCGACGGCATCTGTTTCACCCGATCTGCTGATCAATGTGATGCGCCGAGCGCCGCAGCGCGCGAAGTGAGCACAAAACTCCAAGCCTAAGTTTCCGGTTCCGCCGAGAATGAGGACATGCTCAGGTACGGCAGAAGATTCGCCGATACCGGTGTCACTGGCCACGATCCGCTTGACGTACAGGGCGCCGTTGCGCAGCGCCAGTTCGGGTTCCTCGGCGCAGTGCAGTGCGGAGACGATGCCGGCCGCAGAAACCGTTGCGAGGTCGGCCGGCAGATCGAGGTGCCGAAACCGCACGCGCGGGTACTCAGCGCCGACACACCGGAAGCCGGCGCTGACCGCTGCGTGCACTAGGTCGAGTTGAGTGTCACCGGCAACTACCGCTTCAGCGCCCGTGGTGACCAGCCAGCACTCGGTCAGATTGTCGGAGACCCGGGGCCACCATATGGGGTCGGTGAAGAACGCCGCAATGTCGGCCGCCGCGGTGACGCCATCCAGGTTCGGTGTCGGGGGAAGCAGGATGATGTGGGTGTCGAGGCCGCTGCGGGCAGCGTCGATCACCTGGGCGGTGGCACCGATGTCTGCTGCGGCGTTGCACAGGGCCGCAGCCAAATTCGGGCAACTACCGGTGTGATCGATGATGCCCATCGTGCGCGGAGGAACCAGTTTGCGTTGCGAGAGCCGAACCCACTGTTCGGTTAGCAACTGGGCTCTTGCTGCTGGTACGACGGTGGGTGTCTCCCGGACTGGCGAGAACTCGGGCTCTGCACAGGGAAGCCACAGCCGGACCTCGGCCATCAAGGTGTTGGGGAAATCGGGCAGCGGCAGGGAAGTGGGGCCCTCGGATTCGGTGCGCAATATGTCCCACCGGTAGTTCAAGTCTTGCACGGCAACCCGCGTGACATTGCGGGTGAACTCTTCGAGACCGGCTGCGGTGCGGATCGACGTGCCAACCACCGTAGCCGCAGGCCCGTTATCGAGCGCGGCGAGGTTCTCCTCGATCGCCAACAGCAGCGTCGGATGGTCGGCGAGTTCGACAAAAGTGTCGACGCCCGAAGTTACTGCCGCCGTTGCGATGGCCTTGTCGAAGCGAACTGTGTTGCGCAGGTTCCAGAACCAGTACTCCACGAACGGAAGGTCCGTCGTGAGGGGTTCACCGAGGGTGCTTCCGAGACAGTCGATCTCGGTGTCGAAAAACGCCGATTGCTGCAGGTGTTCGCGCAGGCTCGCCTTGACCCTGTCGCCGAGCTCGTTGATGACGCTGGTGTGCGCGGGATAATGCACGCTGATGATGCGCGCGAACGTGCCGCGGTCGGTGCAGATGTCGACGATGTCCTGCACCGCTGCGCGGTGACCCGAGACTGCGGTCATGTTCGGTGAGTTGATCACCGAAAGCTGCGCCCAGCCTGGGCAGCGGGCCAGCAGCGCGTCGCAACTGTCGCGGTCGGCGGCGATAACGGCCAAAGCGTAGTCACCGGCTGTGTACTCGTCGGCAGCTCGCGCCCGAATCGCGACGATGCTGACGGCGTCGGCCAGTGTGATGGCTCCGCTGACATACGCTGCGGCAATCTCGCCTTGGCTGTGCCCGACGGTAACATTTGGCGCGATCCCGACCGCACGCCACATCGCGGCGAGTCCCGCCATATGAACAAAAAGTGCAGGCTGGATGATACTGGCGCTGTCGGAGGACGGATGGTTTTCGTGCAGAAGGTACTCCGCGGTGGTATCGCCGATGTGTTCGCGGAATGCCTCTAGGCAGCGGTGTACCTCTTCGCGGTAGGCGGGCACCTGCTCGTAGTAGTAGCGGCCCATGCCGGGGCGCTGACCGCCCTGCCCGGGAAAGACATAGCCGACACGACGGGCGGTGGCAGGACCGCTGCTGCAAACCACCGCGGGGTGTACATTGCCGTCCGCCACTGCCCGCAAAGCTTGGAGTAACTCGCTGCGGCCACGGACCATGGCCAGCGCCCGGTATGGACGTGCCATCCGGCTTCGGAACAGCATCCCGGCGATCTGCTGGGCGGTCACTGCGGGATGGGTTGCCACGTACGTGTGGAGCGCGGCGGACTCGGCCCGTAGGAGATCGGCAGTGTCCGAGGTGACCAGCACCGGGATGGTGCCGTCTGGGAGCTGGTAGGTGTAAACGGTCATCGAACACCGGCTGGCATAGCGATGATGGCGTGTGCGTTGGAACCGCCGGCGCCGAAGGACGAGGTGGCGCCGTATCGATAGCCATCGTTGGCCGGCCACCGGTGCAGTTTGGTTGCCAACCGCAAGCCTGTCATGTCCCAGTCCAATTTTTTGGTTGGGTTGTCAGCGAACAGGGTCGGCGGAATCTGGCCGTGCTGGCCGGCGAGCAGCAGCTTGATCAGCCCGAGGATGCCCGACGCCGCCTGCGCGTGTCCGGCATTGGACTTAATGGAGCCCAGCAGCGCCGTGCATCCGGCCGCGCCGTAGGTTTTGAACATCGCCAGCAATTCGACCGGGTCGCCGGCGCGGGTCGCTGTGCCGTGACCTTCAATCATCCCGATGTCGGCGGGGTCGATGCCGGCCGCGTCCAGGGTTTTGGAGATGAGCCGCTCCTGTGCGCGCACCCGAGGCACCAACAGCGGCTTGCCCTTACCGTTGTGGTTGGTGCGCGCAGCAAGGATGCGCCCCAGGACCGGATGCCCCAATTGCTGGGCGCGGGATTCGCGCTCGACCAAGACCATGCCTGCGCCCTCGCCCCAGACAGTGCCCGAGGCATCGTCGGCGTAGGCGCGGCAATGGCCGTCGTCGGAGAGCGCGTTGAGTCGGGCGAATTCGAAAAATGCTGCTGGAGAGCCCATTACGCACGCGCCGCCGGCCAACGCCCAGTCGCACTCGTCGTTGCGGACCGCGTTGACGGCCAGTTGCAGGGCGGTGAGCGAGGACGCGCAAGCCGAATCGACGCAGATAGATGGTCCGACCAGACCGAGGCTGTGCGATATACGCCCGGCAGCTCCCAATTGTCCTAGACTCGCGATTCGATGCCCGCTGTAGGCGTCGGCCGTGGCGGCGCGGGGACCGTACTCCATTGGAGACATTCCGACGAAACAGCCGCCCTCCGCGCCGGCGACCGTACCGGGATTGATGCCGGCATTCTCCAGCACCCGCCACGCGACGCGCAGGGCCACACGTTGCTGGGGGTTCAGTACCAGTGCCTCCCGGTGCGTGATGCCAAAGAACGTGGGATCGAACTGTGCTGAGTTGGCCAGAAAGCCGCCGGTGTCGCAAACCTGACCCCAGCCGTCGAGCTGGGGGACCGACAGCAGCTCATCGATTGGCCAGCCGCGATCTCGAGGGAATTCGGTGAGCAGTTCCCGGGATTCGCTCAGCGCCATCCACAACTGGGCTGGACTGGCGATGCCGCCGGGGGCCTCGACCGCCATCCCGGAGATGACGATCGGGTCAGAACCCTCGACTGTCACCTGGTCACCAACTCGGCGACTGCGTCGAGGTGATCATTGAGATAGAAGTGCCCCCCGTCGAAGACGGTGACATCGAGACTCTCGGAGTGTTTACCCCATCCGTACAGATCACCCAAGGTGACATACGGATCCTGGTCGCCGCCAATGGCGTGGACCGGAGCGGCGATCTTGACGTCGTCGGAACAGGTGTAGGCGTCGAATGCCCGATAATCAGCCTTGATGACGGGCAAAGACAGTCGCATCACCTCCCGGTGGGCGAAGACGTCAGCGTCGGTGCCTTCCAATGAGGCCAGATGGACGAGGATGTCCTCCTCGGAGCTGGGATGGGGCGGTTTGGCCGCGACTTGCGAAGGTGCGACGGCCGCGGACGCGGTCAGTGCACGCACCTCCATCCCGACAGCTTCGGCAATTCGGACGAACTCGAATGCCACCAACGCGCCCATGCTGTGACCGAAGGTCAGAATTGAGCGACCGCGATGGTGTCCCGAGGTGCAGAAGTCGTCGAACGCCCCGGCGGCCATCGCTGCCAGTGAGTTCAACGGGGCTTCGGAGGCCCGGTCCTGGCGTCCCGGGTATTGGAACACCAACACGTTGCACCGGCTACCGAGACACTTGGAGAAGTCACGGTAGGCGGATGCGCCGGAACCGGCGTGCGGGAAGACAAGCAGCAGCGGATTGTCGGGCGACTTCGACCGGTGGAACTGGCGGATCCAACCTAACGGTTGCGGCATTTGCACTCATACTTTCCGATGTCATAGCCGCTCCCGGTCGCGGATCAGCAGAGCGGCTCGCTTGTGCGGTAGGTCAAGGTTGGTGACGTGCTGAAAACCGGCGCGCTCGGCCACCCGGATACACCGGATGTTCTCCAGGTCGGGTTCGCCCACCACCCGGGTAGCGTGGGGATCTATCTGGAATTGAAAGTCGGATACGGCACGCAGCAGCGCTATGGCAAGCCCCTGGCCGCGGCTTTCTGCCGGCCCCAGCAGCATATGCACCCCAGCGTCGTGTTCCTGAGCCGGGTAGTACTGGGCCAGGCAGTCGAGGTCGGCGCGGTAGAGCTCCCAGTAGCTCATCGCGACGCCGTCCAGCACCCCCAGGTAGGGGTCAGAATGCGGGGAGTTTTGTTGCTCCCGCAGATAGGACGCGATCCGGTCCTTCGACCACGGCTTGTTCCAGAATCGGGCTACTTCCGGGTCGTTCATCCAGAAGTGCACGGCGTCAAGATCGTTGTCCAGAGCCAGTGGCCGCAGCACGAACTCGCGGATTACCCCATCCAGGTCCAGTGCCGTCCTATGGGAGGCCGGGCCCCGTGTATGCATCCTCGCCTCCCGCACACCCATAACTTAGTGGAGGCTAACATAACCCACGGAAGCCGAACTGGAGGTTTGCGCGCACGTGACCGATGAAGCCGAGATGCAGGAACGACGTCTGGAGCTGCTGAGACGGCGCATTGCCGAACGCGGTCTGGGGGCGGCTCCGGCGCGCATCGACCAGCCGGCGATCCGGGCTGGCGAGCGGTACCGATTGTCGATGGGGCAGCGCCGGATGTGGTTTATGCAGGCGCTAGACGCGGCCGATACGACGTTGAACATCTGCCTCGCCTATCGACTGACCGGGCCGCTTGATCCACAGCGATTCCGTGAAGCGTTCAACCAGGTTGTCGCCAGGCACGCGATCCTGCGAACAACCTATGGTGTGGACGCGGAAGGGGAGCCGTATCAGGAATTCTGCGACGAAGTCGAAATTGCTTGGCAAGAGCAGGACCTGAGCGGGCTGTCAGAGCACGAGAGGAGCCCGCGGCTCGAGGCCCTAGCGCAGTGGGAGTTCGGCAGGCCCTTCGACTTGACCGTCCAGATGCCTATGCGGGTCACGCTGTTGCACTGCGGCGCAGAAGAATTCGTGCTGTTGCTCACTGTGCATCACATCTGCTGGGACGACGACTGCTGGGCGCCGTTCTTCGGCGAGCTTAGTGCGGCTTACAACGGCCGCCCGCGAACTGCCCCGGCGCCGCAGTTTGTCGCCGTCGAGGCGTTGAAGCCTGCGGTTGAGCCCACCAATGCCGACGTCGATTACTGGCGGCGCACGCTGCAGCCGCTGCCCGACCCGCCGGACCTGCCCGGTCCGGCCGCCATGTATCCCTCGCGCCAGGCGCAGCGTCGCAGCCGCGCGATGCCCGCCGAATTGCTCAGCCGTGTCAAGGAATTCGCTCGGCAACGTTCCGCGACACCGTTCATGGTTTTGCTGGCTGGGTTCGGCGCGCTGATGCGCCGCTACAGCGGCACATCAGATCTACTGGTGGCGGTTCCGGTGACCGACCGAAAAGCGGCTGCCGAGAATGCTCTCGGGTACTTCGGAAACACGCTGCTGCTGCGGCTCACGCCCGCAGCGCACCACACCTTCACCTCGTTGGTCGACGAGGTGCGCAAGACGTGCCTCGACGGCTTCGCCCATCAATCGGTAGGCATCGATCGGGTGATCCGGGAGGCGAATCCATCTCGGTCCAGCGGCCGGGACGGCAGCTCTGTGGTCCAGCTGGGCTTCAGCGTGCGAAAGGATGCGAGTGGTTTCACGCTGGACGACGTCGCGACATGTCAACTGGCGTTAGGCGCCAACAGTACACAGGTGCCGCTCGCCCTGGCGGTGGTGCCCGACGCCGGGATAGTCGAATTCGCCTATCATACCGACCTTTTCGGTATCGAACTGGTCGACCAGATGCTGGGCCACTACCTTCGGTTGCTGGACCATGCGGTGAGCGAACCCGGACACCGGCTCGCCGCCCTGAACTTGTTCGGGACCGAAGAGCTGCTCACGCAATCGCGCGGTGAGCCTGTCCCGACCTCCGCCACCACAGTCGTTGCGCTGCTCGACGCCGCGGTCCCCGGACGCGGGGCGACCGCGGTGGTCTCCGATGACACCGAGTTGAGCTACCAGGACCTAAATGCCAGAGTTAACCGTCTAGCGCGCTGGATGATTGGGCAGGGGATCGGCACCGAGGACGTTGTCGGTCTGCAGATCGCCGGCTCGGTGGAATTCGTCGTCGCGATGCTCGCCGTGCTGAAATCCGGTGCGGCGTATGTGCCGATCGACCCCGCATACCCGCTCGAGCGGATCGAGTACATGATCGCCGACAGCGGGCCGCGTTTGGTCATTGGCACCGAAGATTTCGATGCGGCTGAACGTGCCGCGGCCGAGTTGCCCGACGACGCAGTCAGCGACGCCGACCGGAACCGGCCGCTGCACCCAGAAAACCTGGCTTACATCATCTACACCTCCGGCTCCACCGGCCGGCCCAAAGGCGTCGCGGTGTCGCACCGCGCGATTGCCGAGCATCTCGAGGGGTTCGGCGCGCAGTGGAGCATGACCGCCGAGGACCGGCTGCTGCAGTCTACATCGGTGAGCTTTGATGCATCAGTGGCGGAAATCCTGCTCACGTTGACATTGGGGGCCACGCTGGTGGTGCCTAAGCTAACGGGCGCAACAGATTTCAGTTATCTCGCCGAGGTGATCGAGCGGCACAGGGTCACCGTGGTCCAGCTGGTGCCGTCGGCGCTGCGCTCGGTGCTCGATCTGCCGCCACTACCTCAGTGGCGGCAGCTGCGTCACCTGCCGGTGGGCGGCGAAGCGCTGCCCGGCGAGTTGATCGACCGGTTTGCCGGCCACTTTGATGCCGAGCTGCGCAACCACTACGGCCCGACCGAGGCCGTGGTGTGTGCCACGCACATGCCGGTGAAGGGTTCGTATGGATCGCGTGTGGTGCCCATCGGTGTGCCGAACTGCAACGTCTTTGCATACGTCTTGGACGACCAGTTGCAGCCGGTACCCGCCGAGGTGGTTGGCGAGTTGTATCTCGGCGGTGTTCAGCTGGCGCGTGGATATCTGGGCCGGCCGGCGATGACCGCGGAACGATTCGTCGCCGACCCATTCAACCCCGGAATGCGGTTGTTTCGATCCGGTGATCTGGTTCGGCGCAGCCTCACCGGGGAGTTGGAGTTCGTAGGTCGCGCCGATGAGCAGGTCAAGATCCGCGGCTTCCGAATTGAACTCGGAGAGGTCGGGTCGGCGATCGCGACGCATGCGGCAGTGCGGCAATGTGTAGTCGTTGTCGAAGAAGCCGACAGCGGACCGAAGTTGGCGGCTTACTTGCTATCCGATGCCGAGCTGGATCTCGATGAGATTCAGACGCATGTCGCGTCGCTGCTGCCGAATTACATGGTGCCCAAGTCGTTTGCCGTACTCACCGAGATTCCGCTGACCCCCGCGGGTAAGCTCGACAAAAGGGCGCTGCCCGCGACAACGCGGATTGCGGCCGGAGGCTACCGGGTGCCGGCGACCACGACGGAGCACCGGGTCTGTGAAATCTTCGCTCGCCTGTTCGGCGAGGAACGAGTCGGTGCCGACGACTCGTTCTTCGAGCTGGGTGGTCACTCGTTGCTGGCTGCGAGGCTGGTTGCGCAGATCCGGGCTGATTTCGGTGTGGACCTGGCCGTGCGTGCGGTGTTCGACACGCCGACACCGGCCGGACTGGCTGCCACACTGGTCACCCGATTTCGTGACGAGTTCGATATTGACCTCGATGAGATGGATGCCGAAGGAGACCTTGACGACACCGCTGCCGAGCCGGGCGGCCCGCAACGTCCCGACCTGGCCGTGTCGGCACGCCCCGACCAGCTGCCGCTGTCGTACTCGCAGCTGGCCGCATGGTTCCAGTACCGGCTGGAAGGCCCGCACGACGGCTTCAACCTGCCACTCGCACTGCATTTTCACGGCCCGCTGGACACCGCGCTGCTGAGCGTGGCGCTCAACGACGTCGTCGCCCGGCACGAGGCGCTGCGGACCCGATTCATCGAACACGACGGTGTTCCTTATCAAGTCGTCGCGCCGGAGCTGACGATCGAGCTGGCAATCGAGCCGGTGGCGGCCGATATGGTCGACGCCGCGATCGAGAGGTTGCGCCGGGAGGTAATGACACCGGAGACCGCACCGCTGATCCGCGCCACGCTGTTGGCGGTAGACCCGAGCACCCACGTTCTGTTGCTGAACGTCCACCACATCGTCAGCGACCACACCTCGCTGGGCATCATCTTCGATGACCTGACGAGCGCCTATCAGGCTCGCCGCGCCGGCTCCTCGCCGCAGTGGGCGGATTTGCCGGTCCAGTTCGCCGACTACGCGCTGTGGCAACTGAACGCTTTCGACCCGGCCAACGCCTGGGGTCAACAGCAGGTGGCGCATTGGCGTGCCACACTGGCCGGACTGCCCCAAGAAACCTGCGTCGCCACCGACCACCCGCGTCCACCGGTCATCGGCAAGCGAGGACACAGCGTGCATTTCCCTGTCTCCTCCGCCCGCCGCGCCAGCCTGGTTCAGCTCGCGGAGGACACCGGCGCCTCTGAATTCATGGTGTATCAAGCCGCGGTCGCGGTGCTGCTTCACAAACTCGGAGCTGGAACCGAGCTGGCCCTGGGCAGCACGGTTGCATCCCGCGTCGACGCCGCCACCTCGAACCTGGTAGGTCTGTTCGCAAATGTGGTGGTGCTGCGCAACGACCTGTCGGGCACCCCGAGCCTGCGCACCGTCCTGCGTCGCGGACGCGACACGGTGCTCGACGCAGTGGCGCACCAGGAGCTCCCGATCGAGCGTCTGGTGGAGGCGATCAACCCGTCCCGGTCGCTGTCCCGGAATCCGTTGTTCCAGCACATGGTCCACTTCCGCGGCCCGGACTGGGGGCTGCAGCCGCGCGACCTCACAGGTGAAACCAGCGTCGTGCCGCGTCCGATCGATTTCGACATCGCGCTGCTGGACCTGGACATCGGCATGAATGTGACCGCGGCGGGCGGACTGGAAGTGCGGGTGGTCGCGAACGCCGATCTGTACGAGGCCGCTACCGTCGGCCTGATCGCCGATGCGCTGCGCGCCGTACTGGATGGATTCGCTGAAACGCCTGACCGCCCGATATCAGAACTGACGGTGCTGCCCGACGATCAGTTGACCGCACTGCTGGCACCGGCCATACCGACTGACGCCGGCTCGTCGGGACCGGCTGTCGCGGGTTCGGCGGAAACCGAACGGATCCTCATCGACCTGCTCGAAGAACTGCTTGAAATCACCGACGTCGAACGCGAGGACAATTTCTTCGCACTCGGCGGGGACAGCATCATCTCGATCAAATGGTCGGCCCAAGCCAGCGCACGCGGACTAGTCCTCACCCCGGCCATGGTGTTCGAGCACATGACCATCGCCGGATTGGCCGCGGCGGTCGACCGGGCCGCCGACACCGAACAAGAGCCGACGGACATGCAGACGAACCAGGACTACACACCCATGAGCGCTTCGGGCCTAGACGCCGACGCGCTGGCGGCGCTCACCGCGGCCTGGCAGCAACAGCCGTGACTGCACAAATCGAGGACGTCCTCGCACTGAGTCCGTTGCAGGAGGGGCTCTTCGCGCTGCACCGGCTGGCCGAGGACGACGTCGACCTCTACAGCATGCAGTTCATCGTCGACATCGATGGGCCGGTCGACGTGGCCCTGCTGCGCTGCAGTGCCCAAGCCCTGCTGGACCGCCACTCCAACCTGCGTGCCGCGTTCTGGGATCGCGACGTGCCCATGCCGGTGCAGATCGTGCCGACGCACGCCGACCTGCCCTGGTCAGAACGAATCGCGGAACCGGAAGAATTCGAGGCGATCGCACAGTCACAACGGCGGCTGCCGTTCGACCTGAGTCGGGGCCCGGCGCTGCGCGTCGTTCTACTGTCGGTGCCCGGGCAGACTCGCCGCCGGATGATCCTGACCGTCCACCACATCCTGGTCGACGGCTGGTCGCTGGCGGTGTTCTTCGCAGAGATGCTCGCCGTGTACAGCGCCGGAGGATCGCTGGACGGGTTGGCGCCGGCCCCGCCTTACCGCGATTACATCGTCTGGCTTGCCAAGCAGAACAACGAGGCCGCCGTTACCAGATGGACCGAGTACCTGAGCGCAGTGTCCGGTCCGCTCATGGTGGCCGAGGCGCCCGTCGCGGCGGGCGCCGGCGTGCCGGAGACCGCACGGCTGCTTCTGTCGGCAGCCGACACAGCGCGACTGCGACAGTGGGCCGGCAGCAACGGGTTCACCCTCAACACCGCGGTGCTGTTCGCCTGGGCGGTGCTGCTCGGCCGGCTCACCGACCGTCGTGATGTCGTTTTCGGCACCGTCGTCTCCGGTCGGCCAGAGCAGCTGCCTGGCGTCGAGAGCATGGTGGGGTTGTTCATCAACACCGTCCCGGTGGTGCACCAGATAAGCGCCAGCGCGTCGGTACTCGCGCAATGCCTGCGGTTGCAGCAGCAATCATCGGTGATGCGCGACATCGGCTACCTCAGCCTGTCGCAGTTGCAGCGCGAGCACGGCCACGGACCGATGTTCGACACGCTGTTCGTGTTCGAGAACGCGCCGATCGGGGACGCCATCCGCACCGTTACCGCACCCGACGGAGCTGCCTTCCACCCGATCGAGATGGAGAGCTTGACCCACTACCCGCTGACCGTGGTGTCACATCTGGTCGACGACGCGCTCGTCGTGGTGGTCGAGATGATCCGCGGCACGTTGCCACACATGTCACCGGACGACCTCTGCGAACGGTTAGCCGGTCTGCTGCGTCAACTCCCCGATATCGGCGATGCCGGACCGGACGCGCTCGACGTCCGCACCGCAGCCGAACGCGCAGAAGTTGCGCGGAACATTGTTCCAGTACCGGAGGGCACCGTATGGGACGCCTTCGAGCGGCAGGTTGACGCCACGCCGGATGCCTTGGCGCTGAGTACCAGCAGCGGTGAGCGCTACACCTACGCCGAACTCCACGCGCAGGCGTGCCGACTTGCCGGAGTGCTGGCCGGCCGGGGCATCGGGCCGGAAACGATCGTCGCGCTGGCACTACCGCGTTCCTCACGCACCGTTGTCGCCATCCTGGCGGTGCTCGGTGCCGGCGGCGCCTACCTCCCGGTCGACATCACGATGCCGGCGACACGCATCGAATCCATGCTGCGCCAAGCCAACCCGGCATTGGTCATCACCGAGAACGGCTACTCGCCGCCAGCCGGCGAGTGGAGCACCCTGGTCACTGACGATCCGGTCGACTGTGCCGCAACCTTCCCGGACGTCTGCCGTCACGCCGATCACGCCGCGTATGTGATCTTTACCTCCGGTTCGACCGGAGAGCCGAAAGGCGTGATCGGCACCAACGGTGCGCTGTTGAGTTATTTCTCCGATCACTGCGATCGTGTCTACCGCGACGCTGTGTCACGGTTAGGCCGGCCGCTGCGCATCGCACACGCGTGGTCATTCGGTTTCGATGCCTCCTGGCAGCCCCTGGTGGGACTACTCGACGGGCACAGCCTGCACTTGTTCAACGCCGAGGAGATGCGCGACACCGATCAACTGGTGAAAGGCATACTCGCCCATGGGGTCGACATGATCGACACGACACCAACAATGTTCGTTCAACTCGCCGCCACCGGGTTGACCGATCACCCCATGACGGTGCTCGCCCTAGGCGGTGAGGCGATTGATGGTGGGCTATGGCAGCGGCTAAGTGCGTTGCCGTCGACGGCGGTCTACAACTGCTACGGGCCAACCGAGGCGACGGTCGAAGCCGTGGTGGCCCCCGTCAAGCAGTACCCGACGCCCACGATCGGGACGCCCAATGCTGGAACGCTGAGTTACGTACTGGATTCGGCGTTTCGAAAAGTGCCCACTGGCGTAGTGGGCGAGCTGTACTTGTCTGGCGCACAATTGACCCGTGGTTACGTGGGTCGGTCGGGGATGACCTCGGAACGGTTCGTCGCGGACCCATTTCGGCCCGGTCAACGCATGTACCGCACCGGTGATTTGGTGCGACAGCTGGCGCACGGCGGATACGCCTACGTTGGCCGCGGCGATACCCAGGTGAAAATCCGGGGCTACCGGATCGAGATCGGTGAGGTCGAAGCCGCGCTGCGCAGTCGGCCCGAGGTGCAGGACGCGGCGGTGTGCGTGGTGTCACGTGCGGGCGGGGTCTGCTTGGTGGGCGCCGTGGTGTGGGGTGGCGACATCGATGGCGAGCCGACGCGGTTGCGCGCCGCTCTCGCGAAACAGCTTCCCGCATACCTCGTTCCGACCCGCATAGTGTCGCTGCCCCAACTGCCGGTGAACTCCAACGGCAAGCTGGACGGCCAGGTACTGGAGCGCCTGGCGCTCGAGGCTCTAGCTGTGAGAGGCGATGCCCCGCAGGCATCCACCGACACCGAGAGATCGCTGTTCGAGGTCTTCGCCGAACAATTCAACGGAGCGGTCCCCGACATCGACGACGACTTCTTCGAGATCGGCATGGACAGCATCGTCGCAATCTCCCTCGTGCACAAGGCGCGTGCGCGTGGCCTCACCGTGAGTCCACGGATGGTATTCACCGCATCGACGATTCGACGGCTCGCCGCAGCAATCGACACCGCCGCCGAGGCCAGCCCGACCGAAAGTGTCGGCTACGGAGAGGTTTCGCCGCTGCCGATGATGTCCTGGCTGTTCGAGCACGGCAACTACCGCCGCTTCAGTAATAGCGTGCTGATCCGGTTGCCAGACGACGTCGAACGCTCGTCGATCGAGGTCATGTTGCAGCTGCTCCTCGACGGGCATGAGTCGCTGCGCGCGATTCTGATGGAAACCACCGAGGGCCCCCGCCTGGTGACCCGAGAACCCGGTGTGGTCCGGGCTGCCGATGTCATCACTGAGGTCGACGCGCCGATAGCGGCGGCCGCACGCCAGATTATCGACGAGATCGATCCGGCTGCGGGCGCGATGGTGCGCGCCGCCTGGCTCCGCAGCACTGACCGTCAACCGGCGCTGCTGCTGACCATCCACCACTTGGTTGTGGATGTCGTGTCCTGGCAGATCATCCTCACCGAACTCGCTGGGGCGTGGCGTTCTCTTACCGCCGGCGCAACGCCGACGGCGCTTCCGGAGTTCACCTCCTACCGGCGCTGGTCCCAACTGCTCAGGGAGCGGGCCGCCACACCGGACGTCAGCGATCAGCACGATTACTGGGTCGCGCAGGTCCGCGGTCCGGATCCGGCGATAGGTGAGCGGCAGCCGGATCCGACCCGCGACACCTGGTCGACGCTGCAGAAGGCACCCGTTCTAACTCCCGTCGCCGTCACAGCGCAGATCCTGACCTCTGTCACCCGCGCGGAGGGCGTCCGCGAATTCCTGTTGGCGGCGACCGCGATGACCGTGGCGAG
The DNA here is from genome assembly GCA_019749805.1 of Mycobacteriaceae bacterium. GTDB lineage: Bacteria > Actinomycetota > Actinomycetes > Mycobacteriales > Mycobacteriaceae > Mycobacterium. The sequence continues at coordinate 33,802 of JAIEPH010000037.1, forward strand.
TTGGCGACGTGAGCGGGCGCAGGATCCGTCGGTCGGCACCCTGATCGCGCTGGACAGTCACGGCCGCGCCGACGCGGTCCTGGGAGCCGACACCACCGGGACAATTGGCTGGTTCACCAGCGCGTTTCCGGTACGACTGGGCTCCGGTGCGCACGCGGTGGATATTGAGGCAGCCCAGGAAGATTCGAGTAGGGCCAGGGCGCTGCTCGACTCCGTATCGTCGTACATTGGAGCTATTCCCTACGACGGCCTGGACCACGGTCTGCTGCGTTACGTCAACCGCGTTCCCGAGCTGACGCAAGCGCCCGAGCCGCAGATCATGTTCAGCTACATGGGCCGGTTGGACCTCAGCGGCGTCACGGATCAACCATGGGCGCTGCTGAGCGAGTTCGAATCCCAGGCTTTGCCGGTCGACCCCGAACCTGATCTGCCGCTGCGTTTTGCGCTGTACCTGAGTGCATGGATTCGGTCCACGACCGACGGTCCACAACTGATGAGCACCTGGCTGTGGAGTGACGCGCTGTTCACAGCGTGCGACATCGACCGGCTAACAGACCTGTGGCAGCGCAGCATCGCCGTACTGACGGCAGCCTTACAGACGGATTCGGTGTAACGGCCCGCACAGGAAGGAACAGGACGGGGCACTGGACCATCGGGCGATTCCCCGCATCACTACCTAGGAATTGCACCGCCAACCGGTGTAGTGGTACTAGTCGAGGGCTTCAAGGTTGTCTCGGTGAGCCGATGACAATGCTGCCGACGCTGCTCTCCTGACGTTCGTCGACGCCGGTGGCTGCGACGAACGCGGCGGTGTCACTAAACCCTTGGGCGCAGGCGCCCAGGCCCATTGCGGTGGCGGCAAGGTAGATCGTCTGGATCAGGACGCCGACGTCTTTGAGGATGAGGGCATAGCTGACCTGCTCGTAGGTCCACATCACCCGACCACAGCGGGCGGCGATGACCAGCACCACCTGCGGCTCGGCGCCCCCGGCCAACGTGGCCGCCGCAGGTTCAATCAGGCGCGCAACTGATTTCTCATCCCCGGCGGCCACTGGACGCAATAGATGCTCGAACGAATCGTAATGGTACATGCCGCGTTCGAGCCCGGTGACCTCGCGCACCACCGGGTACACCTCAAGTTCATAGACGCCGCCGCTGGACGGGTACGGCCGCGACAGCAGTTCCTCGCCCGGCCCCACCGACTGAACGTTTCGAGTCCGCGCTGTGCGATATAGCAGTTCGGCAAGTTGGTCGATACTGATCGGGCGAGCGGCGTCGAAGGCCCGTGTCGAAACCCGGTCTTCAAGAACGGCAGTCAAAGTCGGGTCCTCGACCCGTGCCGCGTCCAGGTCGGGAATGGGGAGGGCCAGCGGAGGGCCCGGATAAGCCGGTCTGCGTGCCGACGGTTGCGAGAAACGGTCCTTGGCCCACTTGGTCGGGCCGAAATGCTCCCATGCCGCGGTGCGCTCACCGAGGCTACTGCGACGGTGAAACCACAGATCTGAAACACTCCAGCTGAGCGCGTCGAAGTCATCCTCGGCGCCGTCGGCGACCAAGATCCCCGCCCAGCACAGGTCGTCAATCAATCGCGATGCGACCGCGATTGGCAGGTCGGCCACCGTCACCGAACCCCCGAGAAGGACGAGCAGACGCGGATCGATGATGCGCACATCGCACCAGCCCAACGGGTGCTCAAGCACTAATCCGCCGGAATCACGATGCAGTACAGCGAATTTCGACAATACCGGCCGGTCTGGCGTCGAGGGCGGTAACGGCGGCTGTCCGAACGGCTGGATGCAATACAGGTCGCTGCCGCCGTCGCGGACCGTCACGCTCAGCCAGCCGCCGGCAGTAAGATCACCGATCAGGCCGTCGACCTCGCTGCGCTCGGCGGGTTCGGATAGTTCCAAAACCGTCGCGGGCCCCGCGTTCAGCGTCTTGAGCGCCTGCTGGCGAACCGCGGTCAGACGGGATAGCTTCTGGCTGCGCGGTGGGCTCAACAGCACGGCGCCAGCCGGCGTGGTCAGACAGGTGACACCCGGCCGGAAGGCGAATCGCGTGTCGACAGGGTAGGTAGCGGCAGGCAATCCGCACCCCTTTCGGCATTAGCGTAAGACATCGACATCTAAGGGAATCCGCCGCTAACGTTACGGATCACATTCACGGTAGGTCGCAGACCCGCCCTCGGGGGCCGGCGTGCCCCCGGGTGCTCGGTGAATTCTCGGATGATTCGAACCGAGACGCCACTGAAAGCGTCGCAACAACTATGCGGGGACATCACCTTGACCGTCGCGGCATGAATGCACCTTCCCAAGAAAGGAGGTGCGCATTAAACGCGGGACGGTTCACGAACCCAACCTTTAGAAACCGCCCTGTCGCCAGGGGTCAACCGAATGTGATTCTCCCCGGCCCGTGAGCATCGCTGCTCGTTCCACACAGGCCAGTGCTTCTGCCGCATTGCCGCCGCCATTTGGCAACGGGCCGAACATGCCGGATCGCCTGGAAAGGAGGCTGGCGTCCGGTCCGGTCCAGATATCAACTCGTGCGGTAGGCTCGTGAAAATGATTGACCGGCGGGAATTTCTGCGGTTGTCTGCGGCCGGTGCGGCGCTCGGTCTTGGAGTCGCCTGCTCGCCCTCGTCTCCGCAACAGGACAGGCGCAAGGCCGCAGATTTTGCCTTAGAGGCGATTGAAAGCGACATCGACCTCGGCGGTCGCACGGTTCGCACCTGGGCCTATGGTAATCAGGTCCCAGGTAAAGAGATCCGCCTGCGCAAAGGTGAGAGGCTTCGCGCGGAGGTCGCCAACAAACTGCCGACTGACACCACGATCCACTGGCATGGGATAGCGCTTCGCAATGACATGGACGGCGTGCCCGTGCTCACCCAACCGCCGATCTTGTCCGGTCAGCAGTTCGTCTACGACTTCGTCGTGCCTGACGCCGGCACATACTTCTACCATTCGCACGTCGGCACCCAGCTTGACCGCGGGCTGTACGGTGCGCTGATCGTCGAGGACCCGGACGAGCGCGCCGACTATGACGACGAACTGATAGTGATGCTCGATGACTGGATCGACGGCACCGGCACCAATCCCGACCAGGTGCTGACGGACCTCAAGAAGAGCGGCATGGACGACATGCCGATGATGGGTCAGGACGCCGGCGTCACACCGACCTCACCGCTGGGTGCCGACGGCGGCGACGTCAAGGTGTACCCGTACTATCTTGTCAACGGTCGGGTGAACGCAGATCCGCAGGTTGTGAATTACCGTGCTGGACAGAGGGTTCGGCTACGGATCATTAATGCTGGATCTGACACCGCTTTCCGTGTGGGGGTAGCAAACACCCCACTGACGGTCACCCATACGGACGGGTACCCGGTCGTTGCTCGGCAAACGAATTCGGTGATCATCGGCATGGGTGAGCGGGTGGACGCGACGATTACAATCGGCTCATCTGTTCCATTGATCGCCGCCGCCGAAGGCAAGAACGGCTACGCGCAGTTGAATATTCGTGTGGAGGGTGCGCGGAGCCGCGTGAACGTTGCCAATTTCGTGGCAGCGCTGCGCAACTCGACGACCTTGGATACTGCCCAATTACCCGCTTCGCCGGGTGTCCGGCTCGCGCAACGTGATCCGGACCATACGATTGACCTGCGGTTGGCCGGGCCGGTGAACGGATACAACTGGCCGATCACCGGTAAGTTGTACAACCCACCGAATGACGGCTATCCCGTAGCACCAGGACAGCGACTGCGTATCCGATACATCAATGAATCAATGATGTTTCACCCCATGCATTTACACGGCCACACATTCCAGGTGAAGGGCCCCGGTGGCTCCGCGACCCGCAAAGACACAGTCCTTGTACCGCCGATGCAAACCGTCGAAACCATCTTCGACACCAACAACGCGGGGCGATGGCTTATCCACTGCCACAATACTTATCACCTGGAATCGGGAATGGCGACGTTCATCTACTACACCTAACCTTGATTTCTTACCAGGGTTTGTGTACCAAAGTCGGCAAGATCGCGAGGAAACGGGCGATGCTGTATTCGTGGATGCGCTCGACATTGACCAAGCTCTATGGGCGTCGCGCCCCGCGGCCAGTGGGGATTTGCGAATACTTGCGGATCGCCCTGTCTCCGGCGCCCTTCGTCCCGGCTTGCTCACCGCCGTCTGAGAGCGGGTGCAGTGCGGTGATGTCGGTGGCGCGTTGAGGGCCCGCCAGCGGGCTTGAGCAGTCGATCAGCCCTAAGGCCATCGTCATTTCCGGCCGCCCGTGATCTTGCTCCTGGGTCACCTCGGTCCGCAACCGCACGATGGTGTCCGTTGACTCGACCAGGATCGTCGTTCTCAAATGGATCCAGTGTTCTCCCGGTCATGACCGCGGTCATTTTCTTGGCGTGTGCGCTTTACGGACTCGGCAGCCGGGACCGTATTCGCCTGCAGGCGGCATTATTCCTTTTCCTGCAGACGGTCAGCCTCGGGTTGGTCGTCTCTGCCGATCTGATCCTGTTCTTTCTCTTCTTCGACTTGTCGATCGTGGCGATGTACTTCGTCATTGCCGGCTGGGGCCACGGCGATGCCGGTCGATCGGCGATGAAGTTCTTCCTCTACACCTTTCTTGGTTCGTTGGCGCTGCTGGTCGATTTCATCGGTCTGTACATCGCAGCCGATCCACACACATTCGACATGGCGGAGCTGACCGCCGCGACACCGCTGGACGGCAACCCACTGGCTGGGGGGCTGGTGCTGGCGGCGGTACTGGTCGGCCTGGCGGTCAAGACGCCGACCGTTCCTTTTCATACGTGGTTACCGCCGGCACATACGGACGCGTCGGCCATCGGTTCTGCGGTGCTCGCCGGGGGTCCTGCTCAAGATGGGCACCTACGGATTCGTACGGATCGCGATGCCGATGCTCCCTCAGGCTTGGCGCAGCTGGGCGTGGGTGATCATCGCCGTCGGCGTGGTTTCGGTGCTCTACGGAGCCTTGGTGGCGTTGGCCCAGGACGACCTCAAACGCATGATCGCCTACACGTCGGTCAACCACATGGGTTACGTCGTCGTGGCCCTCGGAGCGGCCGGACTGGTCGGTGCGGGCACTACCGAGGCCCGTGCGGTCGCCATCACCGGCGCGGTGACGCAAATGGTCAGCCACGGACTCATCACCGGGGCGCTCTTCCTGCTTGCAGGGGTCTTCTACGAACGGGCCGCAACTTACGACATCAACGGCTACGGCGGTCTGGCGGGTCCGGCGCCCAAACTCGCTACGCTGTTCGCAATCGGCGCCTTCGCCTCGCTGGGCTTACCGGGATTCTCTGGTTTCATTGCCGAATTCCAGATTTTGGCCGGCAGCATCGCCGCGACACCAGTTACCGCGATCGCGCTGCCGGGCATCCTGATCACCGCCGCGCTTTTCCTACGAGCGCTGCAGCGCGACTTCACCGGTGCAACCCGGGGACACTCGACCGAGTTCCTCGATTTGCGCTCCGCGGAGGGTTATTCGGCGGGGAGCCTGCTCGTGCTGTCGATCGTGATCGAACTGTTCCCCGGCCTCTGCTCGATCTCATCGAGCCTGCCAACGACGCGCTTGTCGAGGTGGTTGGAAGATAACCCGTGAACCCCGAAATGAATATGCGCCCGCTGCTCATGCTGCCGGAGATGCTGCTGTTCGGCGGCGGCCTGGTGGTGTTCATTGGCGGATCGTTCCTGCCTCGCCGACGGCAGTGGTGAACTCGGGGCGTCGCCGCCGTGGTGGTGCGCTGTGCGGTGGTGTTAGCGGCGGTCGGCATGACCGCAGCGGACCAGACTGCGTTCGATGGCGCCTTCGCTGTGTACAACACCACCGCGGTAGCGCGCATCCTCGCCGGGGCCGGATTGTTGGTCGTGCTTGCGGTGGCAGGCGACGAAATGTCCGGCTCGGCCCGCGAAAGCGAGACCTATGCTTTGCTGCTGTTCGCGACCACCGGGGTGCTGATTTTGGCCGGCGCCGATGACTTGTTGGTGCTGGTGACTGGGTATCTGTTGGCCAGTATTCCGCTGTACGGGCTGATCGGGCTGCAGCGCGGGCCGGTGGCCGCAGAAGCAGTGTTGAAGGCTTACCTGATAGGCGCGCTGTTCGGCATCGTGCTGATGCTGGGGGTGAGCGTTCTCTACGGGGTCGCTGGCAGTGCGCGTTACGACGACCTGACTTTCTCGGCTGGGCGAGGCCCGACGACGACCGTCGCCGCCGGCCTGGTGGCGGTTATCGCTGGTCTCATGTTCAAGGGCCGGCGGAGTGCCGGCGCATTTCTGGATTCCCGACGCCGAAGGCGCCAACGGAACAGTCGCCATGTTCTTGACCACAGTGCCCAAGATCGGAGCTCTGATAGCGCTGTATCGGTTCGTGACGGTGCTGCCTGAGGCGGTGGCTTGGCCGCTGTTGATTGCGGTGTCCGCCGTCGTCAGTATGACCCTGGGCAATTTGGCGGCCTACTGGCAGAAAGATCCGCGCCGGCTGTTGGGTTGCCGACCGTGAGCCAGGTTGGATACCTGCTCGTTCCGGTTGCCGTGGCCGGCCGCAGCGATCTGGCGCTGCCCTCGTTGTTGTTCTATTTGGCCGGATACACCGTGACCAACAGCGCAGCGTTCGCGGTCACTACGGCGCTGCCTGACCGGCGGGATATCACCTCATATAAGGGATCGGCCCGGGTCCAGCCTTGGTTGGCCGGCGCACTGGTCGTCGCCCTGTTAGGGCTGGTCGGGACGCCGCCGACCGCCGTGTTCGTCGGCAAGCTCACCACCGCAACGGCGGCGTGGGATGGCGGCCTCGCCTGGCTGGCCGTGGTCGTTTTCATCAACACATTGGTGAGCCTCTTTTATTACCTGCGCTGGATCGTACCGTCGTTTCGCCCACTCGACGGACCCGCCGAGGGACGCGCGCCTGCACGGTGGTCGACCGTCAGCGCGATACTTACCGCCGGCCTGAGCCTCGCTCTGGGCATCGCTGCTGGCGTGGCATGGGAGGTGCTCGCCGCAACGCCCAACGAGGCTACGACACCCACAGTGCAGTGAGACTTCGTATCAGACGTCGACCGTCGCCGACTCTCCTCGCACGGCGAAGATCGCGGGCAGCTCAATTGAGATAGGCCGTCGGAACTGCCGAAAATGGCTCGCGCAAAACGGCACAGGCGGGCTGCACAAGGCGGAAGGCGGGTGTCGCATCGACCGAAGTTTCGGTGCTGTCACCCAGTAGTCGGGCTGCTATCCTCGAAGGCGTTATGCGAACGGCTGAAGCGCGTAAGGTGACGTTGCGGTCCGCTATTGTGATAGCGGTCGCGGCCTTAGCGTTGCTGAGCAGCAGCAAGTTTCTCGCGGGACCGGAACATCACCAAGCACATGACCCGCATCCGCTTGCAGCGTCGCTTGCCACAGAGTTCGGTGTGATCGGCGATCACGATCACGCTTCCCCCGATTGTTTCTGGGACCAGGCGGCCAATCTGAGCGTGCCGGCTGTGATGCGCGGCGAAGTGTCGGCTCTGCTGGCTATCGGTGTCATCGCTGCGGTATTCGCCGGGATCGCGTTCGCAGGTTTTAAACGGTCGGGAGTGCGGGGTCCACCGCGCTCGTCGTCGGCTATTTCTTCGACGGGTCGTGAAGTTTTGACCCGGTTGTGCATCGCGCGTCGTTGATCGGTTAGCGCCAGGCCCAGTGCTGTCTGCACTACGGGGCCGGTGATCGCTATTCCGTCATCAACCTTGCCCTCAAGATGGGGCACCGATGCAGAAATGAAGTCACCCATGAACTCTGTTGTTCCTATTCATTCTTCTACTCATCGTTCAGTACGGCGTCGCGACGCGACCAGATGGCTTCGTTCAGCACCAATGGCGGCCCGAAACCCGGCTTCGCTGGTGGGCAACACTCCTGTGCTGTGGGTATCGTCGCCATTCGGCGACGGTGAGCGCGGCTTCTGGGCCAAGCTGGAAGGCTTCAACCCCGGCGGAATAAAGGATCGGCCCGGGTTGCACATGGTCGAGCGCGCCCGAGCGCGCGGGCAGTTGTCCCCTGGGGCGCAGATCGTCGAGTCGACCAGCGGCACGTTGGGTTTGGGTCTGGCCTTGGCGGGGCGTGTACATGGTCATCCGGTCACGCTGGTAACCGATCCCGGCATGGAACCCATCATTCAGCGCCTGCTAGCGGCTTATGGGGCGCAGGTGGATTTGGTCACCGAGCCTCATCCTTCTGGTGGATGGCAGCAGGCCCGACGCGATCGAGTAGCGGAGCTAATGGCTGATGATCCGCACGCCTGGTGCCCCGACCAGTACAACAACCCTGACAACGTCGAGGCGTACCGGCCGCTGGGCCTTGAATTACTCGCTCAACTCGGTCAGATCGATGTCTTGGTGTGTTCGGTGGGCACCGGTGGGCATTCGGCCGGGGTGGCGCGGGTACTGCGGGAAGCCAACCCGAACCTCAAGTTGATCGGTGTGGACACCGTCGGGTCGACGATCTTCGGTCAGCCAGCCTCGTCGCGGTTGATGCGCGGCCTCGGGTCCAGTATCTATCCACACAACGTCGATTACGAAGGCTTCTCCGAGGCGCACTGGGTCGCGCCCGCCGAAGCGGTATGGGCCTGCCGCACCCTGGCTAGCACCTACTACACAAGTGGAGGCTGGAGTGTGGGCGCGGTGGCGCTTGTCGCCGGCTGGGCGGCGCGCACTCATCCGCCGGGCACGCGCATCGCGGCGGTCTTCCCCGACGGACCACAACGCTACTTCGACACCATCTACAACGACGACTACTGCCGTCAACACGGCCTGCTGGACGTCGGCGCGCCGACCGAACCAGCGGTCATCGATCACCCCACCGAGACGGTGGTGCAGTCCTGGACACGGTGCACCAACGTCGTCAATCCGGTGCAGGAGTCACCCGACTCCGCAACAGGAATCGCCTAACTCTTCAAGGAGAATCATGTCAAAAGTCATGGATAGCTCGCAGCGCACGCACTCGCCAGACATCAACGACTCACCGGACGGCGTGCGGATTCGGCGCGGGAAGCTGCGCCGACCTGCCACGGCGCTGGTCGGGGCTGCCGCCATTGCGGGTGGGCTGATGATCGGTGCCGCCAATCTCGCCCCTGCCGAAGCTGACGCGGCCCCCGGACCTGTGCCCACCAGGCATGGACACGGCGGCCACGGTGGTGTCGGCCACGGTGGGAACGGCGGCCACGGTGGCGGTCACTTCGTGGCGCCACCACCGCCGCACCATTTCGCACCCCGACCCCCGCACCATGTCTGCGTGCCGTTCCTGCCGTGCTTTTAGGAACTAGCGACACCCGCGTATAGCGCGATGGATTATTCGCCTCGGCGCGATCCACCATGCCAGGGATCGATGATTCCTAATCGTGTCCCGGCCTGATGTCGAAGGGGCGGGATCAACCGTCCCGGGATCGAAGCGCCGTCTTCAAGCTCAAGGAAGGGAAAGTGCATTCCGTGGCGAGCCGGTAAGACTCGGAGACGTAGGCTAAAGCTGTTCGTCTTGCGTTAGCACGCCAGAGTTCCCTCGCGCTGTCTTGCTCACCGCGATAGCGCGATACGCCAGTTTCACGCATTGCGAGTGGGCGGCGGACGGTTTCTCTGGTTTGGCGTAGGTCGTCGCAGACCCCGAGGGCTACTTCCCCGAGGGGGGAACCTACCGACCCGATGGCGCGGCGTTCACATTCCCCGACCAGGTGGTGAAGTCCCGGCCGTAGTGACCTTCGGATGTGACACAAACAATTAACGACCCAGTACTATTGAGTTAGCACGTACGTAATAGAGCCGTAGAGAAAGTGGCCGAAAAATGAAGCGTCAGAATGCACCCGATACTGGACCTTCGACTACCGGGGGCCGCGACCACTGGCTTCGGCTTGCCTTGGCCGGTGCAGTCCTCACTGCGGTCACGGCGATGCCGACATTCGCCGTAATAAGTAGTGATCCGATCACGTCGGCGGCTCCCTGCCCTAACGGTGAAGAAGTCGACGTGTTCAGCTTGTCGTGCACACCGCACCTTGCACCGCGCTCGGCGTTGCAGCCCATCCCGGGCAATCCGGACGTCCCTGCAATCCGCGGGGTGCCATGCACCACCGAGCCAGAGTGCACCCGTCTGGGCCGAAAGCCCGGCATCTCGGCCCCGCAGCCCGTGCCGCACGCCAAGTTTGGACACGAGGGCGCCGCCCAATCTCATCCATAGATGGGACAGCCGCTGACACCGAACCGCTCCGGATGACCCTTCGCGCGAAGCTTGGTGATGCAAGGTGATGAGTCACTCGTGCGGATCGTTCCTCGGAGCAATACGAATGCCGGCACCGCCGCCGGCGAGGCGTGACGCCGCTCAGCTCAGGTCGCGGTCTCGTCGACGTACGGTTAACTGACGGGCTGGGCGCTCCCCCGACTAGCTGTACCGAGAATTAGGCTCGCCGCCACACCGGTGGGCAGGCCCGTAGATCAGGTCGGCCGTATAGTAGCCGTTGACCGTCTCGGCCAGGGCGTTGTCGTAGCTACTGCCGATGGTGCCGATCGAGGGCACGGCATCGATATCAGCAAGCCGTTCGCTGTCGCGGATAGAGGAGGATTGAGATCCGGCGCCTGAGTGACATATCGAGCGGGCAATGTCTTTCGGCATTTCGCTGGCATGCTTGCGCTCTCGGATCTCCTGCTCTTTTCACCTTCGCAGACTCAGCTGTCGTCACCGCGGATGAATACCCGTCGTCGATGTCGGCCTGGTGATCGCGCTCGTCGAAAGGCCTCAGGTGTGCTCGCTGAAATTCCTCACCCGTGAGCAGCAGTCAGTGTAGTTGTTGGCGGGTGCCGGTGGTGGTTCGGCGCAGGGTTTCGGCGGCGGCCTGGTGGTCTCGCAGGCGGTAGGATTCGCCGTCGAGGTTGATGACAACCGAGCGGTGCAGCAGCCGGTCGAGCATGGCGGCGGCGACGGTGGTGTCGCCAAGGATCTCGCCCCAGGCGCCCACTCCGCGGTGGTGGTGATGACGATGCTGGTCTTCAAGTATCGTTGAGAGACAACCTGAAACAGCGCTGAGGCGGCCTCAGCGGGCAACGGCAGATACCCGAACTCGTCGATCACCAGCAGCGTCGGGCCGGCGTAGAAGCGCATGGTGGTGGCCCAGCGTCACCTCGATCGCGGCGCGGTGGCAGCGGGCGACCAGGTCGGCGGCGGTGGGGAAGTAGGTGCGGTAGCCGGCGTGTGCGGCGGCCCGCGCCAGTCCCACGGATAGGTGGGTTTTCTCGGTGCCGCGTGGGCCGATGAGCAGGATGTTGGTCGCAGTTTCGAGGTAGCTGGCAGGTGCCCAACTCGTCGATCAGCTTGCGGTCGATTCCGGCGGCGGCGTCGACGTCGAAGTCGGCCAGCGTGGCCGGGGTGGGCAGGCAGGCGAACCGCAATCGACCGGCCAGCCGGCGGGCGGTGCTGGCTTCGACTTCGATACCAAGCAGCCGCTCCAAGGCCACCGTCAGTGAGAGCCCCTCGGCGCTGGGCTGGTCCAAGACGGCCGGCAGGGCTTCGGCTGCGGCGGCCAGTTTGAGTTCGGCCAGTGCGAGCGCAACTGTTGATAGCGGCTCGCGGCTGCCGAAGGCGATTCCTCGGTGGTGGTCGTGGTGGTCTTCGGGGTCCGTGGGGTAGGGGTCATTGGATGGTCCTGTTCTCGGCGGCCCGCTCGTAGGCGGATAGGTCGATGACAGTGGAATCGGTTGACGGATTTGATGATTCAGATTCGAAGGTGCGGAGCGATTTCATCTTAAGTAGTTGTGCGGCCGCGGCTTTGGCGGCCGGGCCCGGTGGGATGCGGTCCTTGCGACGGTGCGGACGTCCGGTCGTGGCGGTGGCCAGCGCGGCGGTGTCAAGGGCGATGACATGGCCGCTGTCGCGGACCATCACACCGAGCCCGTCGACGGCCATCCGGTGCCGGGCGATCACTATCCCGCTCGCAGTGGCGATGTCGACAAACTCACCGCCGACCGGGTGGGACACCACGACCTGGGTGGTGGCCAGTTCCCGGGGGCACCGAGTAGCGGTTGCCGCGGTAGGACACCAGCGCCTGCCGCGATGCCGTGCGGGTCTCGGAGAAGATGACTGGATACGGCAGCACCGGCACGGGGGTCAGCGGTTCGGTCTTGGCCACCACAGCGACCGAGGACCGGCCGTCGGAGTGGTGCGGATGCGGGTGTTGCCACGCACTCGGGCGAAACGGTCCAGACTCACCTGAGCCGCCTCGACGGTCATGTCGTCGGCCAGAGTGCGCCACCAGCGTTGCGCTGCGGTGTGATTGACCTTCTCCACCACGCCCTCGCGGTTGCCACGCCGCGGCGGGCAGATCGCCACCGCCACCCCGTAGTGCTTGGCCACCCCGGCGAACGAGGCGGTCACCCTGCCGCTGCCGGGGTCACAAACCGTGGCCATCCGGTCGAACCGCCACACCCGGGTGAGGCCACCGAGCCCGCGGGTCACCCGGTCAAGGCCGGCCACCAAGTGCGGCTGATCCTGCGAGGGTGACAACGCGGGCCGCCATTTGGCCGAATGGGCCAGCGAGCCGACCAACAGATGTGCCGTTTTACCCCACCCCCAGAATCCGGGCGGATCCGGCAATTCCAGCCAGTCCCATTGGGTTTCATCACCCGAGGCGTGCGGTATCACCGCATTGGGCCGCTGCGTGGCGGTCCGGCATGCTTGGCAGACCGAGCGTAGGCCGCGGGCGCGGATGTTGCGGGTCAGGCTCTGATACGACAGCCCGAATCCCAAGTCCTCGAGCTCGTCGAGCAGGGTTCGGGCCCACAGGTGCGGGTCCTCGGTCAACCGGGCGGTGACGTAGTCGACGAACGGCTCGAACGGGTCCGGGCCGGGGCGGGCACGCACCCCGGGTGTGCCGTCACCGGCGAGATACTTGTGGACCGTCTTGCGGTCGAATCCGGTGTGGCGGGCGATCGCCGAGATCGTCCAACCACGCTTGCGCAGAGCGTGTACTTCCAAGTCGTCCTCCCATGTGAGCATGAGAAAGCGGGCCTCCTTCGATGAGGAACTGGCGTTAGACACCAGCAGCTTCGAAGGAGGCCCGCCCTTCTCGGCGGAGCCACACAGGTGGGGAATTCGATGAGCGTCAGTGGGGAATTTCAGCGAGCGCGGTCACTGGCGCACTCGCGAGCGCAGCGACTCCCACCCCATAGCCGGGCTGGCAGTGGCGGGCCACCCGCGACCGGTCCCGTCAGGTCAGCATCATCGACCCTTCGTGCGGTTCACGCTCGTCAACGCATCAATTACAGCGCTACTGCGTACGTATGTGGATAGTAGTGCGAATCGGATCCCGTGCTGCGTTCTGCCGATGTGCTTCATGTGCATCTCTTCTGTTGCCATGCTTAGCTTCGTCGCCGTCGCACCGGGGGTTCGAGGAAGTCTGTTCATGCGTCGAAGGTGTAGAACGCTTCGAAGGTGGTTCCATTGTCGGTCGAGCGGTGGATGCCCCGATCGGTCGCAACAAACACCAGGCCCCGTCCCGCCGCCTCAACAGCCTGCGGGCGCTCACCCAGATCTCGCCGCGCTTGCCACGTAGTCCCCGCATCTTGGCTGGCATACACCATCCCGGTCGGGGTAATCCCGATCAAGGGTCCTTCGTCTGGCCAACTCAACAAGATCAGAGGGGGTGTGTCGGCGACAGGTGTGAAGGTTTTAGCCTGGTCTACGCTGCGCAGCAAGCCAGTGCCGGTCGTGGCGAGGACGCCATTCGGGTCGGTGGGTGACACCGCGATGTCGACGGCGCTGATCTCCGCACGTCGATACCACGTCTTCTTATCTGCGGTCACCATCACCGATCGGGTGCCGCTGTCGAGGCCGAAGACCAGCCCGTGGCGGTAGTCGAGGGAATGGAAGTCGGCCTCGCCGGTCATCGAGAGTGAGTGCCAGGTTTGGCCGCCGTCGGTACTTTCGATCAAACCAAGATTCGGTGGAGTGTCATCGCTGTCTGCGCCGGGATGCCCACTGCCCATGAAATGATTCGGCCCTACCACGGTGAATCCCATGAAGTCGTGCACGACGTCGCCGACTAGTTCGGGGTTGCGCTCGCGGGCGAGTCGGTACACGCCGTAGTGCGTGCCGGCATACAACACGCCGTCGGAATCCAAGCCCATCCCGTGGATGTGCGCAAGACCGCTGGGGTTGGATCGGCCAGAGGGGCTATCAGCACTTGAGCATGCGCCGCTCAGCAATGCGGCAACCGCAGAGAAGATGATCAATGCTGAGTGCAGCGTTGACCGGTGCTGTTCGACGTGCTCAGAGGTTCGCATTTCCTGCTCGCCACTGTTCCCACGGGATGTTCCAATCGCCGAGACCGTCGGTACCGGACAGTGTTGAACCCACGGTGTTGACGACTTCGACGATGTCGCCGCGCTTGGTGTTCTCGTAGAACCAAACGGCATTCGCGGGGCTGACGTTGAGGCAGCCGTGGCTCACGTTGGCACGACCCTGACTGTTGACCGACCATGGTGCTGAATGCACATAGATGCCGCTGTAAGACATCTGGGTCGCCCAATCGACGTCGAGCCGGTAACCGTCTGGCGAATTGACCGGAACGCCGTAGGTCGACGAGTCCATGATCAGATTCGGGTACCTGTCGCCGATGATGTAGGCGCCGTTGTCAGTAGGTGTGCTGTCTTTTCCCATGGACAGCGGCATGGTCTTGATCAGTTCGCCGTTGCGCCTGACGCTCAGCGTCTTGGTGTTGTCGTCGGCGGTGGCGATGACCTGATCACCGATGGTGAAGCGGGTGCTGACGTCGTCCTGGCCGAACAAGCCGTTCCCGAGGTCGACACCATACGTCTTGACCGAAACCTCAACGGTAGTGCCAGGTTTCCAGTACTCGGCCGGACGCCAGCGGACCTCGCGGCTGCTGAGCCAGTAGAACGCTCCGTCTACCGGGGGACTAGTGACGACCCTAATCACGTTCTGGGCAGCCAGACGGTTTGGGATGTCCTCGTCGAAGCGGACGGCGATGGGTTGGCCGACGCCGACGACTTCGCCGTTGTTAGGCATGACGTAAGGCATCGTCAGGTTCTCCGGCGACTGCGTTTGGAATGTCATGCTGTTGCGTGTGATGCCGCCGAGTCCGAGCGCTTCGGCCTGCAACGTGTACTGCTTGTTGTAGCCCAGTGGCTTGGTCGTCGCCCACGTCACTCCGTCTGGGCTGATCTGCCCGTCGACCGGAATGCCGTCTGCATTGACCATGGTGACCGGGCCGAGGACGCCGTCGCCGGCGGTCACCGTGACAGGAGAGTCCACCGCGACGCCGACGGCACCGTCTGCGACTGAGGATTGCAGCGTCGGTACCAGTAATTCGCTATACGGGTCGCCCTTGTCTGCAATCACCTGAGGTGGCGGCGCGGCCGCGTTGCTGCTGCACCCGACGAGCAGCACCGCCAAAGCCGCCACGGCCCCGGCGATGAGCCCGAGCCGAGTGTTCGGCCGACCGATCCGTGAAGTCCGCCGCAGCAGCAGCATGGCTACCCCTTCTCTACCGTCGTCTCAACGCAGATGCGACGGCTGCAAGCCTCGATGTCAAGCGCCCCCGCGCCACGCTGCACAGGTGACCACCCTTCGATGGTCGCCGCTCGGTGTTTGGCTTACCTAGCCCTTCGCTAAAGGTTCGGTAAAGGTTCAAAAGTCGCCATTGACCTAACATCGCGCGCGTTGCGTGCTACCGAAGCGGCTACTGCATCGGTACGTACATCGTAACTACCCGTCGGCGCAAAGGTCGGGTTGACTCTGCGGCGCGTGCGGGCCGAGGGCACCTGCCACAATTCACACTCGGCGATGGGAGGGTTCTGGCGCGTCAGGTACAAATCCTCAGCTGCTACGGAGTACGCGTAGTTGCTACGTATGTAGTGAGGTCAGCCGGCGATCGTGCCTTTGCAAACCGCCGGCGCCGCGGCGTGCGGGTGCAGCCTGACGCTCGCAGAGTCGCTTCGGTACCCGGTTGTGGCGGGCGCAGAGCCGGGATCGCGGCCGATTGTCGCGACGCTTGGGCTGTCATGAAGTAGTGGGAGACTTGAGGTCGTGGTCCGAGATGCTGCGGTGGTCCTGCTTACCAACGAGGTCGATGCTGTCTTGTTACTCCTAGTACACGACTTGACGCGCGCCCTACGGCTGTTGAACACGCCCGAGCCGCTGAAGGTCCAGCCGCTCGAGTGGGTGGCCTTGGCGCAATGCACGCCACCAACCGGATGGCTATGCCGGTCGACATGATCGTTGAAGCCTTCGTCCGTCGTTATGTCACTATGTTGGAGAGGTTTAATACACCATGAAGCCACCTGGCTCGATTCGTTTCTCGATCTGAGGGTCGGCCGAGTCCTGGACAGGGGTGCATACGTTTGCCTCCGGATGCATGGCGGGCCATCACGACTAGGGAGGGGCGACAGAAACACTAGGTCCGGCGGTCAGGGTCTTTACCGATTCTTCATCGAATATGGAACCGGCCCTTTAGGTTCTGCCTGCAGGCTGGCTAGCTGCGCAACGAAAGGAATTCGCGTGCAAATGAACCGGTTAATTGGCATCGCCGCCGCTGCAGTGGCGGCAGCGCTCGCATTGAGCGCCTGCAGTAACAGCTCACAAAGCGAACAAGACATGTCGATGACTACCTCGGCTGTGGCCACCCCGTCGTCATCCGCTTCTGCAGGCGAGGGCGCGCAGGCTCAAGCGCACAACGACGCCGATGTCACCTTCGCGCAAGGGATGATCCCGCACCATCAGCAGGCAATTGAGATGAGCGACATGCTGCTGGGAAAGCAGGGCATCGACCCGCGCGTGGTGTCGTTGGCCAACGAAATCAAGTCGGCTCAGGGCCCAGAAATCGAGCAATTGCAAGGCTGGCTATCAGAATGGGGCGCGCCTTCCACGACGTCTCCGGGCGCTGGTATGCCGGGCATGCCGGGCCATGACACGGGGACTATGGGCGGCGGCGGCATGATGACCGAGCAAGACATGAATGCGCTTCGCAACGCGCAGGGTCTCGAGGCGAGCAGGCTTTTCTTGACGCAGATGATCGAGCATCACCGAGGTGCCATCGCGATGGCGCAGACTGAGGTCGACAACGGCCAGTTCACACCGGCGATCGAGATGGCACGTTCGATCATCGCCTCGCAACAAAAAGAGATCGAGACCATGGAGCAGATCCTCGGCTCGCTGTAGGGGGGTGCCAGAAAGCTGGGAGTGTCGAGGTCTCCTCGATGTCCCCGTGCCGGGGATTTCTGCTGGCACGGGGGTCCTTGCAGCGATCCGCAGCACAAATTGACTGCAGCCCCCCTTCAGTCCCTTTGATCGCGAAAGTCCATGTCACCGTTATGCATCGATGTGGATGACCTACCCCTGAAGTCACGACCGGCGGCGTCGGCTAACCGATTTTTGTGGTGGCGGGGTCGGCGGTGATGGTGTCGGCTCCGAAGAGAGCTTGGCTGAGCACTCGCAGTACGTCGGTGTCGGCAGGCGAGTAGTAGACGAACGTTCCTTCGCGGCGGCTTTTCACCAGGCCGGCCAGCCGCAGCTTGGCCAGGTGCTGGCTGACCACTGTGGGCGCGGCATCGGCGAGATCGGCCAGACACGCCACCGACGTTTCGCCCTGCAGCAGCGCCCACAACACCTTGACCCGGGTCGGGTCGCTGAGCATGCGGAATGTCTCCGCGGCCCGGGTGACCTGCTCCTCGGTGGGCATCGAGAAGCCCGCGATGGACGAGTGCACAGCGCGAGTATAGCGCTGACCTGCGTGAACATCTACTCATCTGAGAGTGCATTTGCGTATATGCACGTATATGCAGGTATATTGCGGTGGTGGCCACCGAAGTGCAGGACACCACCGTCGCGCTGGCGCGCTCACCAATCGGCTCCTGGCGGGCTCGCCGATCTAGTGCCTGGTCGTTACCGCAGGTGCGGTGGGCAGTGACTGCCACCGCGCTGTTCGGGCTGGGATCGCTGGCGCAGCTGGCCGGCGGGCCGGTCTGGCTGTACTGGGCGCTGTATCTGGCCTGTTATGCCGCCGGCGGGTGGGAACCCGGCCTGGCAGGGCTGAAAGCCCTGCGGGACAAGACCCTTGACGTCGATCTGCTGATGGTGATGGCGGCCATCGGCGCAGCCGCCATCGGCCAGGTCTTCGACGGCGCCCTGCTCATCGTCATCTTCGCCACCTCCGGGGCGCTGGAGGCGGTGGCGACCAAACGCACCGAAGACTCCGTGCGCGGACTGCTCGACCTGGCGCCCGAAACCGCCACGCGCCTCACCGATTCGGGCGCCGAGGAGATTGTTGATACTGCGACCCTCGATGTCGGCGACGTGCTGTTGATCCGCCCCGGTGAACGCATCGGCGGCGACGGCGTGGTCCTCGAGGGTGCCAGCGAGGTCGACCAGGCCACCATCACCGGTGAACCCCTGCCCGTCGACAAGACCGTCGACGACGAGGTGTTCGCCGGCACCGTCAACGGCACCGGCAGCCTGCGGGTGCGGGTTTGGCGCCCGGCCGCCGACACCGTCATCGCCCGCATCGTGGCCATGGTCGAACAGGCCAGCGCCAGCAAGGCCCGCACCCAGCTGTACATCGAAAAGGTCGAACAGCGCTACTCGGTCGTCATGGTGATCGCCACGATGGCATTGTTCGTCATCCCCATGCTGGTGGGCTCCGACCTGCAATCAGCGCTGCTTCGGGCCATGACGTTCATGATCGTGGCCTCACCGTGCGCCCTGGTGCTTTCGACCATGCCGCCACTGCTGGCCGCGATCGCCAACGCCGGCCGCCACGGCGTGCTGATCAAATCCGCCGTCGTACTGGAAAAACTCGCCGGCATCACCCATGTCGCCTTCGACAAGACCGGCACCCTCACTGAGGGAACGCCGCGGCTCACCCAGATCCGCCCCCTGCCCACGGGTCACCTCGACGACGCCGCACTGCTGGCGTTGGCTGCCTCCGCCGAACACCCCTCCGAGCATCCGCTGGCCTGCGCCATCGTGGCCGCCGCCCGCCACGCAGGGCTCACCATGGTCTCGGCCGCCGACTTCACATCCACCCCCGGGCGCGGAGTGCGTGCCCGCATCGGTGAAGACATCGTCGAAGTCGGCAGCCCGGCCCTACTCGAAGAGCACGACACCGCCGCCCATGCCACCGCCCGCGAATTGGAAGACACGGGCCATACCGCCGTGATCGTGCGCATCAACGAGGCCCTCGCCGGTGTCCTCGGATTATCCGATCGTCCCCGCGACGAGGCGGCCGACGCCGTTGCTCACCTCGCCACGCTCACCGGCGCCCAGCCGATCCTGCTCACAGGCGACAACCCCCGCGCGGCGGTCCGACTCGCCACCGATCTGGGCATCACCGAAGTCCGGGCCGGGCTCCTACCCCAGGACAAAGTCAGCGCCGTCCGCGAGCTGGAGGCCAGCGGCGCCAAAGTCATGCTGGTCGGCGACGGGGTCAACGACGCCCCGGCGATGGCCGCCGCCCACATCGCCGTCGCCATGGGGCGCAGCGGCTCCGACCTCGCGCTGGAAACCTCCGACGCCGTCATCACTCGCGACGACCTGGCCAGCCTTCCCGCCGTCGTCGCGTTGGCGCGCCGCGCCCGCCGTGTCGTGGCCGCAAACCTGGTCATTGCCGCCACCTTCATCGCGGTCCTCGTCACCTGGGACCTCGTCGGTCATCTCCCGCTGCCGCTTGGTGTGGCGGGCCATGAAGGTTCCACTATCCTCGTCGGCCTCAACGGGTTACGACTTCTACGCGCCAACGCCTGGCCCTCTGTTGCCAGACGCCGGTAACCTCCGGAGACCGACCGATCTGACAGGACACGCCGCTGACGACACAGCCTGGCATTTGACGAAGGCAGACAACGACGAATCGAGCCGCTCGGGACCGCTGGCCAACCACGTCATCACCTCGGCAGTGCGCGCGGAGTGCGGTGCGGGTCGACTTTGCGAAGTTGACCAGGGGCCGTCCCCGAGCGCATGGCCAGGCGCTACCTCGACCTTGGGCAAGGTCAAGAGCCGGGGCGGGACCCCTGTCCGCGGACGTGGGTAATCGTCCCTTACGGTCGGACGTGCAGGTGTTGAGACGCTGCCCTCGGTGAGTCTGGTCGGCGGCGCTCGGAGGTGGCTACCGGAAGTGTGATGGTGAACGTGGCCCCGGTGCCCGGTCCTTGGCTGCGTGCTGTGATTGAGCCGCCGTGATCCGCCCCGGCGTGTCCGGAGAGTTCTTCTGTTGGGAAGGATGGGCACGTGGGAACGAAGTCATCGAAGCG
>JAIEPH010000061.1 GCA_019749805.1 Mycobacteriaceae bacterium
GTGGCGGCCTGGGCCAGGGCCGCGTAGTGCTCATCAGATCCCTCGCCGGCCTTCTCGGCGATGATGCCGACTTGGTCCAGCGACAACCGGCCTTCGCGCAGGCCCGCCATGCACAGCGGAAACTGTTTGGCCCGGTGTGCAATCGCGGCGATCTTCTCGGCATTTCTGGCCGAGCTCCCGGTCTTCCAGGCCACCAAGGCGGAGATCGAGCGACAGCCGGTCATGCCGACCAGGTTGTCGTGATCCATCTCCGCGACGATCTCCACGAGGCGCCCGTCGATGGCATTGCGCTGACCCATCAGCTCACCTACCTCGGCGAACAACACCTCCAGCCGGTCTTTAGGACGCACGACCGGCGCATCAGGTGCTGCGATCGAGGACATAACCCCATCAAAACAGAAGGCTCCGACAAGTTCTGCCGCCCAGAGACAAAGGAAAAGCTCAGTAGTGGTAGGTGTCCGACGGCGCGGGAATGTGCGCCGGGTCGTCGACGTCGTCGAACTCCGATTCGTGAATGCCGTAGGACCGAGCGAGGTCGAGGATCTTGTTGGCCCGCGCGATACGCGGCAGGTCGGAGCCGTTGCGGATCTCGCCGCCGTCACGTTCGAACTCGGTGAAAAACTCCTTGGCCCAACTGATTTCCTCTGCCGACGGTGATAGTCCCTCGTTCACCGTCGGACACTGATCGGGTGTCAGGCAGATCTTGCCCGTCATCCCGAACTCGGCGGACACCGCCGTCGCCTCACTGAGCTTGAGCGCACTCGAACCGACCGTCGGCCCGTCAATCGCACTCGGGAGATGCGCCGCCTTGGCCGCGATCGTGAACCGCGAACGCGCATACGCCAGCGTCGTCGGGTTGTCCCCGAAGCCGGTATCCCGTCGAAAATCACCGATGCCGAACGCCAGCCGGAATGTGCCCTTGGTGGCGGCGATCTCGGTGATGCGCTCGAGACCGCGCGCCGTCTCCACCAGCGCCACGATCGGCACGTTCGGCAGTCGCTTGGCGGTTTCGGTCACGTGGTCGACGGACTCCACCATCGCGAGCATCACCCCGCCCGGCGACAACTTGCCCAACGCGTCGAGATCGTCGGCCCACCACGGCGTGCCGAACCCGTTGACGCGGACCCAGTCACTGTTGCCCTCGCTGAGCCACCGGATGACATTCTCCCGGGCGCCCAGCTTGTCCTTCGGGGCGACCGCATCCTCGATGTCGAGGACGACGATGTCGGCGCGCGACGCCGCCGCGGGTGCGAAGCGGTCGTACTGCGCGCCGTTGACCAACAGCCAACTGCGGGCCAGTACCGGATCGATGCGCGTTCCGTCGCCGGAATCCGAGTGCTCTGCCGTCGCCTGGTCCATGCGTTCATCGTGGCGCACCCGCACCCACCGGCGCTACGGGGGTCAGCCCAGGTGCGTGCCGAAGAACGACTCCATGGCGTCCCAGTGACGTTTGGCCGCCGCCGCGTCATACGGCCCGTTGTCAGGTACGGCGAAGCCGTGCCCGGCCGCGTACCACTCGATCGTGTGCTCGACGTCGGCGGCGGTGAGCGCCTTGTCCAGGGTTTCAGCTGCTTCCGGGGTGAAGGACGCGTCGTTCTCCGCGCCGCCGACGTAGACGGCCGCTTTCATCTGATCGGCGAGCAGGTGCGGGCTGCCGGGGTCGTCGGCCGCCAGCCCGCCGCCGTGGAATGACATCGCCGCGGCGACACGCTCCGGCACACGACCCGCCACCACGAGCGACGTCCGCCCGCCCATGCAGTAACCGGTCGTGCCATACGCCTCGCCGCTGACCTCCGGCCGTGCGGACAGGTAGTCGAAGAAGGCCTCTGCGTCGGCGGCCATGATGTCCGGCGTCACCTTCGAGATCATCGAGAACAGCCGCTTGCGCTCGTTCTCGTCGCTGAACACCGACGCCATCTGGAACGGGGCCCAGTCGCCGTCGCGGTAGTACATATCGGGCACCAGGACGGCGTAGCCGTAGGCGGCCAGCTGATCGCCCATCTCGCGGAAGGTTTGGCGCGCCCCGCCGGCGTCGGGGTACATGACGATTCCCGGCCACGGGCCAGCAAAATCCGAGCCCTCGGGAGTGTGCAGCGTCACCGGGCAGGTCCCGTCGGCGGTAGTGATGGAGTCGGTGATTGTCGGCATGCCTTCGGTTCTACTCCTGCCCTCTGGACGTAAGCTGACCGAGTGCCGGTCACTGGGTCTATAAGCACGCCGTACGAGGACCTTCTTCGCCTGGTTTTCGAGCGTGGGACAGCGAAATCGGACCGCACCGGCACCGGCACCCGCAGCCTGTTCGGCCACCAGATGCGCTACGACCTGACGGCTGGCTTCCCGCTGCTCACCACCAAGAAAGTGCACACCAAATCGATCATCTACGAGCTGTTGTGGTTCCTGCGCGGCGACTCGAATGTGCGCTGGCTACAGGAGCACGGCGTCACGATCTGGGATGAATGGGCTTCTCCGACAGGCGATCTGGGGCCTGTATACGGCGTGCAGTGGCGATCGTGGCCCACCCCGTCTGGTGAGCACATCGACCAGATCAGCGCGGCGCTCGAGCTGCTAAAGTCGGATCCGGATTCGCGCCGCAACATCGTGTCGGCCTGGAATGTCGGCGAGATCCCGCAGATGGCCCTGCCTCCTTGTCACGCGTTCTTTCAGTTCTACGTGGCCGACGGCCGGCTGAGCTGTCAGCTCTACCAGCGCAGCGCCGACCTGTTCCTCGGCGTTCCCTTCAATATCGCCAGCTACGCGCTGCTCACCCACATGATGGCCGCCCAGGCCGGGCTCGAGGTGGGGGAGTTCATCTGGACCGGCGGTGACTGCCACATCTACGACAATCACGTCGAGCAGGTCACCGAACAGCTGAGCCGCGAGGCGCGGCCCTATCCGGAACTCGTTCTCGCACCGCGTGATTCGATCTTCGACTACACCTACGACGACGTCGTGATCAAGAACTACGACCCGCACCCGGCGATCAAGGCGCCCGTCGCTGTATGACGACGGTGGGGCTGATCTGGGCCCAGTCGACTTCCGGTGTCATCGGTCGCCGGGGAGGTATTCCGTGGCGGCTGCCCGAGGACCAGGCCCGCTTCAAAGAGCTCACGATGGGGCGCACCGTCGTGATGGGCAGACTGACCTGGGAGTCGCTGCCCGCGAAGGTGCGGCCGCTGCCGGGCCGCAGAAATGTCGTACTGACCCGGCAAGCTGACTACATGGCCGACGGTGCGCACGTGGTTCCCCTGCTTCAGGACGCTCTGACCGACGACATGACCTGGGTGATCGGCGGTGAACAGATCTACACGCTGGCGCTCCCGCTCGCGACGCGGTGCGAGGTCACCGAGGTGGAGATCGACCTGCCCCGCGACGACGGTGACGCGGTGGCGCCCACGCTGGACGAACAGTGGATAGGCACCGGAGGGGAGTGGCTCACCAGTTCCTCCGGTCTGCGCTATCGGTTCTTCAGCTACGTTCGCCCGTGAGCACGCTGACCTCGGCGCAGGCGCGCAGGATCGCCGTCGCGGCCCAGGGCTTCGCCGAACCGCGACCGAGCGGTGCGGTGACGCGCGCACACCTGCGCCGGCTGATCTCGCGAATCCAAGTGCTGCAACTGGATTCGGTGTCGGTGGCGGTGCGCGCCCACTACGCGCCGGTGTTCAGCAGGCTCGGCCCCTACGACCGCGACGTGCTGGATCGTGCGGCGTGGAACCACAGCACCCGCTCGCCACGCCTGCTCGTCGAATATTGGGCGCATGAGGCCGCCCTGATGGCGGTGGACGACTGGCCGCTGATGCGGTGGCGCATGCGCGAGTACACGCATGGCCGCTGGGGCAAGGAGATCGTCAAGAAGCGTCAGCGCTTGGCCGACGACATCATCGTCGCGGTGGCCAAGCACGGCCCGTCGACGGCGGGACAGATCGAGACCTACGTCGGTGAAGAACGTCCCGGCAAGAAGGGCCCGTGGTGGGACCGCAGCGACACGAAGTGGGTGACGGAGGCGTTGTGGTCGGCCGGCGTGCTGACCACCGCCACCCGCATCGGGTTCGCCCGCCACTACGACCTCACCGAGCGGGTGTTGCCGCCGGAGGTCGTGGCGAGGGAGGTCGATGACGAGGAGGCGCTGCGAGAGCTGATGCGGCGGGCCGCCGGTGCGCTCGGCATCGGCACGGAAACCGACATCCGAGACTACTTCCGGCTGTCGCCGAAACTGTCCAAACCGGCGCTCGCCAAGCTCGTCGCCGACGGGGAAGTGGAGCAGGTCGAGGTCGACGGTTGGGCGGCGCCAGCGTACCTGCGTGCGGGTCAGATCGTGCCCCGGCGCGACCGTGGCACGGCGCTGCTGTGCCCGTTCGACCCGTTGATCTTCTTCCGGCCGCGCGTGGAGCGGCTGTGGCAATTCCATTACCGCATCGAGATTTACACGCCCGCTCCCAAGCGCCAGTTCGGATACTACGTATGGCCGTTTCTGCTCGACGGCAGGCTAGTCGGCCGCGTCGACCTGAAGGCCGATCGTACGCAGGGGACGCTGAACGTCGTCGGTGCATTCGCCGAAGCGGGGGAGCAGCCGGCACGCCTGGCGGCGGCGTTGGCGGCGGAATTGCAGACCATGGCGGCGTGGCTGGGGCTGACCGACGTCACGGTGGGCAACCGGGGTGACCTGGTGACGCCCCTGGCGAAGGCGCTGCGCTGATCGACTGTCGGGTAATGTCACGCTGTCAGCCCCGACGGCGTGACACAATCCGACGCTCGAGCCTAGGTGCCGTCAGTTGAACGGAATGTCGTTGCCCGCTTTGGAGTCTTGATACTGCTGCGACAGTCCGGCGTACACATCGCGGATGCCCCGATCCTGCTCGAGCAATCGGCTGCGCAGCGGTTCGGGTTCGGCCTCGACGAGGTCGCGGATCGAACGGCCGGTCCAGAACGCGTTGGTGTGCCGGTAGTTGCCGTCCTCGACGCCGAACACCTCTTGAAGGATCGTCAGGTCGTGGGGGATGCCGAATGCGTCGCGCGAATCCTGATAGGTGAAGAAGTAGTAGAAATTGTCGAACCCCGCCCATGTGATGGCCGACAGGCACAGGGGGCAGGGTTCATGGGTGGATAAAAACATCAGGTCGCGCGTGGCCGGCCGGTTGGGCAATTCGTAGAACTGGTTGAGGGTGCTGATCTCGCCGTGCAGCAGGGGGTTGTCGGTCTCGCTGTTCGTGCCGCACAGCACCAGCGACATATCGGATTTCCGGAGCAACGCGGCGCCGAACACTTTGTTGCCCGCCTCGACACCACGCTCGGTCATCGGCAGGATGTCGCGCTCCATCACATCGAGAAGACGCGATGCCGCGGTCGGCCCTGCCATGACGTCACCCTAGCGCCGATGGCGGCGCCAGAAGGTCAGACGCAGTCCGCGCACACCAGTCTGTCGCCAGATTGCAGCGCGAGCCTGTTGCGGTGCTGTACCAGGAAGCAACTGGAGCAGGTGAATTCGTTGGCCTGCTTCGGGATCACCCGGACGGTGAGCTCTTCACCCGACAGATCGATGTCGGGCAGGTCGATCGCGTCGACTGCATCACCGTCATCGACATCGAGCACCGCCACGTCGACCTTGTCGCGCCGGCGCGCGGCGATCTCCTCCAGAGACTGGTCGCCTTCGTCGGTGTTCTGGGTACGGGGTGCGTCGTAATCAGTGGGCATTGGCCACTCTCCCTCCAAGTCCGGTGCTGCGTTAAACGCTGACCGAGGACCGCATAATTCCCCTCCTATCCGCAGCCCAAACGCGCACGTCAGTCCCAACCGTGACGAGGCACTCGCGCTAGGGTGAGCCGTGGCCGAGATCGCGCCGTTGCGCGTACAGCTGATCGCCAAGACGGAGTTCACGGCGCCACCTGACGTGCCGTGGAGTACGGACGCCGACGGCGGGCCCGCGCTGGTGGAGTTCGCCGGCCGTGCGTGCTATCAGAGCTGGTCAAAGCCCAATCCGCGGACCGCGACCAACGCCGCCTATCTGCGGCACATCATCGATGTCGGTCACTTCTCGGTGCTTGAACATGCGTCGGTGTCCTTCTACATCACCGGGGTCTCGCGGTCGTGCACCCACGAGCTGATTCGGCACCGCCATTTCTCCTATTCGCAACTGTCGCAGCGCTATGTCCCCGAGCACGAGGCGCAGGTCGTCCTGCCACCCGGTATCGAGAACGATCCCGAACTCGAAGAGATCCTCACCGCCGCCGCCGACGCCAGCCGCGCGACGTACATCGAACTGCTGGGCAGGCTGGAGGCTCGGTTCGCGGAGGAGCCGAACGCCGTGCTTCGACGTAAGCAGGCCCGACAGGCTGCCCGGGCGGTGCTGCCCAACGCCACCGAAACCCGCATCGTCGTCACCGGCAATTACCGCGCGTGGCGGCATTTCATCGCGATGCGCGCCAGCGAGCACGCCGATATCGAGATTCGCCGGCTGGCCATCGAGTGTCTGCGCCAACTGATCGAGGTCGCGCCGCAGGCGTTCTCGGACTTCGAGATCTATGCGCTGGCTGACGGCACGGAGGTGGCAACCAGCCCGCTAGCCACAGAGGCGTGACTCCGAGCGAGTAATCTCACTGTTCGTGAGTACCGGCGGATTCGACGTGACAGCCCAGTTGGGCACCGTGCTGACCGCGATGGCTACCCCGTTCAAGCCCGACGGAACCCTGGACACCGACACCGCCGTCCGGCTGGCCACCCGCCTGATCGACGCGGGCTGCGATGGCCTGGTGCTGTCCGGCACCACCGGTGAGTCGCCGACGACGACGGACGGCGAGAAGCTGACGTTGCTGCGGGCGGTACTCGAGGCGGTCGGGGATCGTGCCCGCATCATCGCCGGCGCCGGAACGTACGACACCGAGCACAGCATCGAGCTCGCCCGGGCCTGCCACGGCGAGGGTGCGCACGGCTTGCTGGTCGTGACGCCGTATTACTCGCGTCCGCCGCAGGCCGGGCTGGTCGCGCATTTCACCGCGGTCGCCGACGCCACGCCACTGCCGGTGGTGCTGTACGACATTCCGCCGCGTTCCGCCATCCCCATCGAATGGGACACCATCCGGACGCTGGCCACCCATCCCAACATCGTGGCGATCAAGGATGCCAAGGGAGATCTGCACGGCGGCGGGCAGATCATCGCCGAGACGGGGCTGGCTTACTACTCCGGTGACGACGCGCTGAACCTGCCGTGGCTGGCGATGGGCGCTGTCGGGTTCATCAGCGTATGGGGCCATGTGGCCGCGAGTCAGCTGCGGGACATGTTGTCGGCGTTCAACTCCGGCGATGTCGCGACGGCACGCAAGATCAACGTCACGCTCGGACCGCTGGCCGGCGCACAGGCCCGTCTGGGGGGTGTGACGCTGGCCAAGGAGGGGCTGAGACTGCAGGGTTTCGAGGCGGGCAACCCGCGGCTGCCGCAGATACCGGCGACACCGGACCAGATCGACGAACTGGCCGCAGATATGCGGGCCGCCACGGTGCTGCGCTAGTGAACGGAGAATTCGCACCGCCGGGGCCACTGGCCCCGGGGGGACTGCGGGTCACCGCGCTGGGCGGCATCAGCGAAATCGGCCGTAACATGACGGTTTTCGAGCATCTGGGCCGGCTGCTGATCGTCGACTGCGGTGTCCTGTTCCCGACGCACGACGAGCCCGGGGTCGATCTGATCCTGCCCGATCTTCGCCTCATTCAGGATCGTCTGGAAGACGTCGAGGCACTGGTGCTCACCCACGCGCACGAGGACCACATCGGTGCCATCCCGTTCTTGCTCAAGCTGCGCCCCGACATACCGGTGGTCGGCTCGAAGTTCACGCTGGCGCTGGTGAACGAAAAATGCCGCGAACACCGCATCAAGCCGGTGTTCGAGGAGGTGGACGAGGGTCAGAGTTCGAGGCACGGCGTGTTCGAATGCGAGTACTTCGCCGTCAACCACTCCATCCCGGGCTGTCTGGCCATCGCGATCCACACCGGTGCGGGCACCGTGCTGCACACCGGTGACATCAAGCTCGACCAGTCACCGCCCGACGGTAAGCCGACCGATCTGCCGGGCATGTCACGGCTCGGTGATTCCGGAGTGGACCTGTTCCTGTGCGACTCGACCAACGCCGAGATCCCCGGAGTCGGGCCCTCGGAGAGCGAGATCGGCCCGAACATCCACCGGCTGATGCGCGGGGCACAGGGACGCGTCATCGTGGCCTGCTTCGCATCGAATGTCGGTCGCGTGCAACAGATCATCGATGCGGCGGTCGCGCTGGGCCGCAAGGTGTCGTTCGTGGGCCGCTCGATGGTCCGCAACATGGGGATCGCCAAGGAGCTGGGCTACCTCACGCTCGAAAACGATGACGACATCATCGACATCGGCGCCGCGGAGATGCTGGCTCCTGAGCGCGTGGTGCTCGTGACCACGGGCACGCAGGGCGAAACGATGGCCGCGCTGTCGCGGATGTCGCGCGGTGAGCATCGCAGCATCACGCTGACGGCCGGCGACCTCATCATCATGTCGTCATCGCAGATACCGGGCAATGAGGAAGCGATCTTCGGTGTCCTGGATGCCCTGGCCAAGATCGGCGCCCGCGTGGTGACGAATGCCCATGTGCGCGTACATGTCACCGGACACGCCTACGCCGGGGAACTGCTCTTCCTCTACAACGGCGTGCGGCCGCGCAACGTGATGCCGGTGCACGGAACCTGGCGGATGCTTCGGGCCAACGCGGCGCTGGCGACGCGCACCGGGGTGCCCGAAGAAAACATCGTGCTCGCCGAGAACGGTGTCAGCGTCGATCTGGTGGCGGGTCGGGCCTCGGTCTCCGGTGCGGTGTCGACGGGCAAGATGTTCGTTGACGGACTCGTCCTCGGGGATGTCGGTGAGACGGTGATCGGCGAACGGCTCACGCTGTCTTCGGGTTTCATCGGTATCACCGTCGTGTTGCGAAGCGGCACCGGTAAGCTGGCGGCGGCGCCGCAACTGCACTCGCGCGGTTTCTCGGAGGACCCGAAGTCGCTGGAACCCGCCACGCGCAAGGTCGAGGAAGCGCTGGAAGCCCTTGCCGCCGAACGGGTGACCGATATCAACCGCATCGCGCAGGCGGTACGGCGGGCGGTCGGCAAATGGGTCGGCGAAGTCTATCGCCGCCAGCCGATGATCGTGCCGACGGTCATCGAGATCTAGGCTTTCGCGTCGAATTCGAGTTTCCCGTTTGGCGGGGGAAGCGGCAACTCGCCACATTCCGCGACGCCGCCGTGGACGTGACGACGGGCGCCGCGTTGGCGAAGATCGTGAGCGGGGTTGAGGCGGCCGGCCACGAGGTCGGTGGCGAGACCTATAAGCGCAATCCGCGCGGCTACACGGCCGAAACTGTCGCCGAACGTCTGCTGCGTCACTCCGCGCTATACGTCCACGCAGAGCTGCCGGCAACTACAGTCTCTTCGTCGAGCTCCATCGAAACCGTGCTGGCACCGCCTTGTCGCGAATTGGGTGACACCGACTGGCGGGCACGCGGGGTAGGACTCGATGGCTGCGAAGGCTCGACGAATCCATTTGCCGCCCTGTGCATACGCGAGTCCAGCGACATCGGGGATCGAATGGATGTTGGCCTTCGCCGAACAGTGCGCCCGTGCAGCCAGCGCGGCGCAACTGTTCCCCTGTGCGTGACGGGCCGGAAGGTCAGCGCGCTGAGTCTGTGCGGGGTCGCTAGCCGGAAGCGGTGCGGGCGAGGTCCAGCAGTTGGTCCACCGACCACTGATCGTCTGCGTGGCTTCCGTACTTGGCTGCGAGCACCCGACCGTCGGCGCCGATGAGGAGGTCCGCGGGCAAGCCCAGATGCTTCTCGCCGAGCCCTGCTGCACCGCGCAGTGACTGGCCTTTCATGCCTCGCATACCCGCCGACCAAGCGCGCAGATTGAGCAAGGCCTTCGGTGAGGCCTCGACGCCGAACTCACGGTAGAGCACCTTGTCCGGATCGGCGATCGTCGTGAACGGCAGGTCCGCCTGGAATTCACGCATCGCCTCGGCACTCGAGTGGAATACCACCACCTCGCGGACTCCGGCAGCGACGATCTCGTCGTGTCGACGACTGATCGACCGCATGTGCAGATTGCAGATCGGGCAACCGGCGAAGCGGCGGAATTGGAGGTGGATCAGCCGATCGGGATCGGGTATCCGCACCGGCTTGTCGTGGATGTCGGAGAGTTCATGTGCGGTGACGACGTCGCCGATTTCGATCTTTGCCATCGCATCAGCCAATCATGAAAACGTCCAGGACGAAACGACGGTGGCGCGAGTGAGCGACTCGCGGGCTCCAGACGGGATGACGTCGGAACAGGGCCGAGGTGATCAGCTCATTGCTTCTCGGCGTACGCCGTCCACTCGAGTTGCGACGCCGTGAGCTTGCGGCCCGACGGTTCGACGTAGTGGCTTAGAAAGTAGTCCGGCCCCGCCTGTTCGATCAGCCGCCATCCGTACTGCGCGACGAACGCCCCGATGTCGTCGGTATCCAATCCGAACTTCCACAGCTGCTGTCGCTCGCGGAACCGGCGATACGCCGACCGCGCGCCGTACAGGTTCGTGCCGTCGATGAAGTCCCGTCGCACGTAGGTGAACACCAGCCGGCTCGACGGCGCGGCGCTCCGCAGGTACTCGAACGTGGCATGCACCGCATCTGCGGTCAGGTACTGCGTCACGCCCTCCCACACGAAGAAGGCCCGATCGCCGGTGCGGTGTCCCGCCCTGGTCAGTTCGGCGGCCAGATCGTCGCGCTCAAAATCCACCGGCACCAACCGGATCGAAGGAGGCGCCTCACCCAACACCCGGCGGACGGCCGCCTTCTTGCGCTCGATGTTCACAGGCAGGTCGACTTCGTACACCGGGACATCGGATCGCCGGGCGAGGCGATACGGCCTGGTGTCCATACCGGCGCCCAGGATGACCACCGCATCGATATCGGGCAGCGCGTCGTCGAGGGTCTCGTCGATGTATCGCTTGCGACACGCCAGATTGGCCCACAACCCCTGGCCAGCTCGCTCCGTGGCGCCGATCATCAGCCGCCGCAGCGGAGCGAGCCGCGTCGCACTCACGAGACTGCGCAGGCCGGCGGGCAGGAACGCAAGAGCCAGGTCGTCGTCGACGAGCCGGCGTTTTGGTGCCTCGTACTGTTCGACGGCGGCCAGCACCATAGGGCCGAAAGCCGTTTGTGCGGGCCCGTTGTCGGCCATCAGCGCTTGTTGACCGATCCGGCGTCCACGGGCAGCGCCACGCCGGTGATGTAGCGAGCTTCGTCGGAAACCAGCCACGCCACGGCGTTGGCGATGTCCTCCGGCTGCAGCACCTGAACTGGCAGCGCGTTACCCATATCCTGTGGGCTCTTCTCGGCGATGCTGCCAAGCCACTGCCGGGTGGCCTCGTTGTTGATCATCGGGGTGTCGACACCCGCCGGATGTACCGAGTTGACCCGAATACTGTGCGGGGCAAGCAGATTGGCATAGAGGCGCATCAATCCGACGATGCCGTGTTTGGCCGCGACGTATCCGATGGCGCCGGGGTCGTCGCTGCCCATCCCGACAAGACCCACGACCGAACTGGTGAGCACGATCGACCCGCCGTCGCCCTGCTCGACCATCGTCGGGATCGCCACTTCGACAGTGTGGTACACGCCCGTCAGGTTGACGTCGATGACGTCCTGCCACCCCTGCGGCCCCGATTGCATCGGCGCGATACCGGCATTCGCGACGACGATGTCCAGCCGGCCCAGTTCGTCGACACCGGCCTGCAGCGCGGACTCGAGGGCAGCCTGATCGCGAACATCGGCTTGGCGCGCCACGATTCGCGCGCCGGTCTCCTCGACGAGCTCCACCGTCAGCGCGAGATCGTCAGGCGTCGCCAAGGGATAGGGCACCGACGCGATCTGGGCGCAGATGTCTACGGCGATGATGCCCGCGCCGTCGGCGGCCAGCCTGACCGCCTCGGCGCGGCCCTGACCTCGGGCGGCACCGGTGATGAACGCGACCTTGCCGTCGAGGGCACGCATTACGGACGCAGTGCACCCTTCGAGGGATCGCCGGCGACGACCGGCTGCAGCATTTTGATGTCGGGTGCGCCGTCGAGGAGCTCGCCGACGGTGCCGAACAGCGTCGCGACGGCCGGCGCCTGGCTGTGGGCCGTCAACGCATCGGTGTCGGCCCACTGCTCGACGAAGACGAAGGTGCCGTCGGTCTCGTGCAGTGCGTAGAGGTCACAGCCGGGTTCGGAATGCACCGCCTCGATGGCCTGCTTGCATGCGTCCCGGACGGCGTCCACCGACTCGGGTTTTGCCTTCATGGTTGCGACGACGACGATGGGCATGGGCGGTGAACTCCTCGGTGAGTGCTGGCCAGATGTGTGATCACCCTACTCAGCGAACCTAACTAAATCGCGCCTACCCGGTGCGCAGATCTGCCCGACTAGGTGCGGGGTACCTGAGCAGGCGATATGCGATGTCGGTCCAGGTCACTGATCGATACCGTTCTGTGACCCGTGTGGCACATGGTGATTATGGGGCTATTGCGACTAGTCTTACAGGCATGCCAAGTAAGACCGCCGCGCGTTCCGGCAGCCGCTCTAGCAGGTCAAAGTCCGGCGCGCGGACCACCCAGAAGCGCAAGCCGGCGCCGCGGCGCGGTCCGTCGCCGGTGTCGTCGGCAGGCGCCACCGTAGGCCGTGGGGTGCGTGCGGGCTGGCTGATGCTGGCCAAGGGCGCCGGGTCGACGGCGCGGTCCGTCGGCCGGGCCCGCGAGCTCGAGCCCGGTCACCGCCGCGACGGCATCGCACTGGCCCTGCTCGGCATCGCCGTGGTGATCGCCGCGAGCTCATGGTTCGACGCGGCCCGACCGGTCGGCGCGTGGATCGACACCTTCCTGCGGGTGCTCATCGGCTCCTCGGTCGCATTGGTGCCGATCGCACTGGCCGCTGCCGCCGTCGTGCTGATGCGCACCGAGCCCAACCCCGACTCCCGGCCGCGCCTGATCCTCGGCACGGCGATGATCGTGCTGCCCGTCCTGGGGCTGTGGCATCTGTGGGCGGGAGCGCCTGCCGACCCCGTCGCGCGACAGCACGCCGCGGGCTTCATCGGTTTCGCCATCGGCGGCCCGTTGTCCGACGGGCTGACCGTATGGATCGCGATGCCGCTGCTCGTGATCGGTGCACTGTTCGGTCTGCTGTTGGTGACCGGCACGACGATTCGCGAAGTGCCCGAAGCGGTTCGGGGCATGCTGTCCACGCGTTCGCTGCGCGGTGAGTACTACGACGATGACGAGTATTACGAGGATGAAGATCCCGCCGTCGCCGCCGGCTCCGACGATTTCTCCGACGGGTACTACGACGACCCCGCCGGCTACGGCGACGACGAGGCGACGGCCTGGCCTTCCGGAACCGGGGGCCCGGCGACTTTCAACGGCGGCACGCCGATGGAGAACTACCCGATCGAGGACGAGACACCGACCATTCCCGAGCCCGCCGCCAGGGCGCGCAAGAAGAAGACGGCCAAGCCCAAGATCGTCGACCGCGTCGTCGAGGGGCCGTACACGCTGCCGTCGCTCGACCTGCTGATCGCGGGAGATCCGCCGAAGCGGCGCAGCGCGGGCAACGACCGGATGATCGAGGCGATCACCGAGGTGCTCGAGCAGTTCAAGGTGAACGCCACGGTGACCGGCTGCACGCGCGGGCCGACCGTCACCCGCTATGAGGTCGAGCTGGGCCCGGGCGTCAAGGTCGAGAAGATCACCGCGCTACAACGCAATATCGCCTACGCCGTCGCGACCGAGAGCGTCCGGATGCTCGCGCCGATACCGGGCAAGTCCGCCGTGGGCATCGAGGTGCCCAACACCGACCGGGAGATGGTCCGGCTGGCAGACGTTTTGACCGACCCGGGTACCCGTAGCGACCACCACCCCTTGGTGATCGGCCTCGGAAAGGACATCGAGGGCGAATACATCTCGGCCAACCTCGCGAAGATGCCCCACCTGCTGGTGGCCGGGTCGACCGGCTCGGGCAAGTCGAGCTTCGTCAACTCGATGCTCGTGTCGCTGCTGGCGCGCGCGACTCCCGAGGAAGTCAGGATGATCCTGATCGACCCGAAGATGGTGGAGCTGACGCCCTACGAAGGTATTCCGCATCTGATCACGCCCATCATCACGCAGCCGAAGAAGGCGGCCGCGGCGCTGGCGTGGCTGGTCGAGGAGATGGAGCAGCGCTACCAGGACATGCAGGCGTCGCGGGTGCGCCACATCGACGACTTCAACAAGAAGGTTCGGTCGGGGGAGATCAGCACGCCGCTGGGCAGCCAGCGTGAGTACAAGCCGTACCCCTACATCCTCGCGATCGTCGACGAGCTCGCCGACCTGATGATGACCGCACCACGTGATGTGGAGGACGCCATCGTCCGTATCACGCAGAAGGCCCGCGCCGCGGGCATCCACCTGGTGCTCGCCACTCAGCGGCCGTCGGTGGACGTCGTCACCGGGCTCATCAAAACCAACGTTCCGTCGCGACTGGCGTTCGCCACGTCGTCGCTGACCGACAGCCGCGTGATCCTCGACCAGCAGGGCGCCGAGAAGCTCATCGGTATGGGTGACGGGCTGTTCCTGCCGATGGGCTCGAACAAGCCGATCCGTCTACAGGGCGCGTTCATCACCGACGAGGAGATCCACGCCGTCGTCGAAGCCACGAAGTCCCAGGCCGAGCCGGAATACACCGAGGGCGTCACCGCCGCGAAGACCACCAGCGAGCGCACCGACGTCGACCCGGACATCGGCGACGACATGGACGTGTTCCTGCAGGCGGTCGAGCTGGTCGTGTCCAGTCAGTTCGGTTCGACGTCGATGCTGCAGCGCAAGTTGCGTGTGGGCTTCGCCAAGGCGGGCCGGCTGATGGACCTGATGGAGACACGCAACATCGTCGGCCCCAGCGAGGGATCCAAGGCTCGGGAGGTGTTGGTCAAGCCCGACGAGCTGGCGGGCACGCTGATGTTGATCCGCGGCGGCGACGAGGAGTAGCGATTTCGGTGCGCAAACAATCGCTCAGCGATCGCAAGCGCACCCAATTCGCTACAGAGTGAGCAGCATTCGGGTGTTGCCGAGGATGTTCGGCTTGACGTAGGACAGGTCGAGGAACTCGGCCACACCGGTGTCATACGAGCGGCACATCTCCTCGAAGACCTCTGCCGTGACCGGCGTGCCGTCGATCTCCTGGAACCCGTGTCGGCTGAAGAATGCGACTTCGAACGTCAGGACGAAGATGCGCTCCAGGTGCAGATCCCTGGCGACGTCCAGCAGCCGGTCGACGATCGCGTGCCCGACCCCATGACCCCTGACCTTCGGGTGCACTGCGACTGTGCGCACTTCGCCAAGGTCCGACCACAGCACGTGCAGGGCGCCACACCCGATCAGTTCGCCGTCGAGCTCGGCGACCCAGAACTCCTGCACGGCCTCGTAGAGAGTCACCAGGTTCTTCTCCAGCAGGATCTTGCCGGAGTAGATGTCGACCAGAGCCTTGATCGCAGGCACATCCGACGTTCTGGCCCGCCGGATGGCGACCGATCCGGGATCTGCGCTCACACGTGGAGAGTATCCGTCACAGCAACCGATATTCTGTTGCGGTGCCGGGCGAACCCACGACCGATCCCGTGGTGCCGCGCGCCCGTGTCGCGAACATCGCCAACGTGCTCACCGGCGTCCGGCTGGCGTTGGTCCCGGTGTTCCTGGTCGTCCTGTTTGTCGCTGACGGCCACGAAACATTCTGGCGGATAGGCGCATTCATCGTATTCACGGTTGCGGTGATCACGGATCGGTTCGACGGTGCACTGGCGCGCAGCTATGGGATGGTCACCGAATTCGGCACCCTGATCGACCCGATCGCCGACAAAGCCCTCATCGGTGCGGCGTTGATCGGTCTGTCGATCCTCGGCGAGATGCCGTGGTGGGTGACCATCGTGATCATGACACGCGAGATCGGCATCACAGTTCTGCGGTTCGCGGTGCTGCGCCACGGCGTCATCCCCGCCAGCCGGGGCGGGAAGCTGAAAACCCTCGTCCAGGGCGTGGCGATCGGCCTGTTCGTATTGCCCCTGTCGGGCCCTTGGCTCACCGGGGCCTGGGTGGTGATGGGGGCGGCCGTCATCCTGACGGTGGTCACCGGCATCGACTACGTCGTCTCGGCCATTCGCGATTCGCGCGCACGCCCCGCCGCGCACTGAGTTCAGCCCGTTGTACAGCGGTTTCGCCTCGAACGGCGGCTATTTGCGCGATCCGGGAACCACCCGGTTGCCCGCGGCGTTGCCCTAATACAAAGCCCCAGCGACGGATCTCTCGAAAGGGGAGCACGCATGACGGCATTGCTGCGCGAGGTGATCGGCGACGTGCTGCGCCGCGCCCGCACCGAGCAGGGCCGCACCCTGCGCGAGGTGTCCGACTCCGCCCGGGTCAGCCTCGGTTACCTCTCCGAGGTCGAGCGCGGCCGCAAGGAGGCCTCGAGCGAGTTGCTCAGCGCCATCTGTAGCGCGTTGGACGTGCCGCTGTCGCGGGTGCTGTCCGAAGCGGGTGACGAGATGGGTCGGCAGGAACTTGCGGCGTTCGAGCGCGAATCGATCGGTTCGGCCAACATCGACGCCTCGACGAAGGTCGTCATTCCGCAGGTCGTGTCCATGGCGGTCGCCTAAAACGCTGAAGCCGGTGTAGGTGCGACAACGGTCGCCGACCCGATAGATTGGGCAGCACGGTAAGCCGGCGGCCCAGGGCCGAGACAACGACAGACACGAAGGCGGAATGAACCGATGGCCAATCCGTTCACCAAGGCGTGGAAGTACCTGATGGCGCTCTTCAGCTCCAAGGTCGATGAGTACGCCGATCCGAAGGTGCAGATCCAGCAGGCCATCGAGGAGGCCCAGCGCCAGCACCAGGCGCTGACCCAGCAGGCCGCCCAGGTCATCGGCAATCAGCGTCAGCTGGAGATGCGGCTCAACCGCCAGCTCGCCGATATCGAAAAGCTTCAAGTCAACGTCCGCCAGGCCCTGACGCTGGCCGACCAGGCGACCGCCGCCGGCGATGCCGCGAAAGCCACCGAGTACACCAATGCCGCCGAGGCGTTTGCCGCGCAGCTGGTGACGTCGGAGCAGAGCGTCGAGGACCTCAAGTCCCTGCACGATCAGGCGCTGCAGGCCGCCGGGCAGGCCAAGAAGGCGGTGGAGCAGAACGCGATGATGCTGCAGCAGAAGATCGCAGAGCGCACCAAGCTGCTCAGCCAACTCGAGCAGGCCAAGATGCAGGAGCAGGTCAGTGCATCGCTGCGGTCGATGAGCGAGCTCGCCGCGCCCGGCAGCACGCCGAGCCTCGATGAGGTCCGCGACAAGATCGAACGGCGCTACGCCAACGCGATCGGCTCCGCCGAGCTGGCCCAGAACTCCGTGCAGGGCCGGATGATGGAGGTGCAGTCGGCCAGCGTGCAGATGGCCGGACACTCGCGGCTCGAACAGATCCGTGCGTCAATGCGCGGTGAGCAGTTGCCGGCGGGCGGTAACGCCGCAGCCGCGCCTGCCGCGCCGGCTGCCAACCCCCAGGCGGCACCGGAAAACCCGCTGTCGCAGTAACTTCGTGAGGAACAGGTGTGAATTCGCGAGCCAGTAGACCGGAGGCGTGGCGCTCGTTGGCGCAGCGCGGTGTGGACACCGCCGCGGAGTGGTCCGATGTGCTGGCCGAAAAGCTGAACGCCGCAGCGGATCCGCGCGCCAAACTGTTGCGCAAGCGACGCTGGGCCCTGCGGCTCGGCGTGTTCTTCACGGTGTCGTCGCTGTTCTGGATCGGTGTCACCGGACTGCTGTCGGCGTGGGAAACCCCGTTCTGGGCACTGTTCATCCCGGCTCCCATCGCGGTCGGCGCCGCATTCCTGGCGACGCTGTCGTTCCTCCGCTACCGCTGGCTGCGCGGTGAACCGTTGCCGCCGCAGCGGTCCCGTACCGCTCGACGGCTGCCGGCGTGGGGTTCGGCCGCCCGTCAGCCGATGGCCGCGCTGGCGGCCTCAGAACGTGGTCTGTTCTCGCTTCTCGGGGTGATGGAGCGCGGTCGGCTGCTGCCCGCCGACGAGCTTCGTGAGCTGACGGCCGCGGCCAACCAGACCGCCGCCACGATGACCGCGACCGCGAACGAGGTGGTGTCGATGGAGCGCACGATCAGCTCCGCACCGCAGTCGCGCGCGCATTTGGCGCCGACGATTCAGGCCTTCACCGCTCAGCTGCAGCAAGGTAGCCGTCAGTACAACGAAATGGTGACCGCGGCAGCGCAATTGGTGTCGGCGGCCAACACCGGATCGATGTCGAGCTCACCGATGGCCCAACAGCGCTACCGCAACGAGCTGTCGAACGCGACCGATCGGCTGCTCGGATGGGCGCAGGCCTTCGACGAACTCGGCCACCTGCGCCGGGCCTAGACGTC
This sequence comes from Mycobacteriaceae bacterium, assembly GCA_019749805.1. Classification (GTDB taxonomy): domain Bacteria; phylum Actinomycetota; class Actinomycetes; order Mycobacteriales; family Mycobacteriaceae; genus Mycobacterium. The sequence goes on from JAIEPH010000061.1 coordinate 18,463, forward strand.
GTGCGAGCTCGACGGTCCTGAGCGCGGCCCGTAGCGCTCGATATACGCCTCGTGGACGTGGGCGTTCTTCTGGCGGGAGAGTGCGTCGACGAGGTTCGGGTCCAGACCGTGCTTTCGCAGCATGTGCCGTCGCCAGACCTTGTTGAGTGCGTGTGAGAAGAACACGAATGGAATCAGGATCGGCAGCGTCATCGACAGGTGCACGTCCAACGTGGTCGGGATGAACCAGAACGGGATCAGGATGACGAACGCCGGAATGAAGACGCGAATCATCATGCGGACCGTAGCGCCCTTGCCGGCCAGGTCGTTGCGCACCCAGTCGTGCATGGCGGCCGGCAGCGCTCTGCCGTAGCAGTAGCCGATGTATTCAACGAAGTTCGGCCGCGTGCGCGCGGGTTCGGTGTTCATATCGAGCCCGAATGATAGCAATGCGGCAGGCTACATGGTCGCACGCAAGGACGGGAACACCGTCGCGGCGACTCCCCGGACGGTCCCCTTCAGGAAGTCCAGCGTGTCGAAATAGTCTCGCCACAGGGTGATCCGCCCCGCATGCACCTCGAACACCCCGCACACCCAGAACTGGATGCGCAGCGGTCCGAACACAATCGCGTCGGTGCGCTCGGTCAACACCGCATTGCCCTCGGCGGCGATCCGGTGAATCTTCACCTCGAAGCCCATGCGGCCTTCGCCCCGTCTCATCATGCCGACGATGCGTTCGCGGCCCCTGATCGTAGGGAATCCGACGTTCTGCCATTCGATGGTGTCCGCCAGCGAGCGGTCGACGGTGTCGAAGTCCTCGTCCTGAAGGGCGTAGAGGAACGTCTCGACGACACGGACATTGTCGAGGTCGGGTCTTACTCCAGATGCCTGGTCAGTCATGTCTTCAGACTATGGGGCAGCGCTGTGGCATGGTAGGCCCAATGCGCGTCGCGGTCGTTGCCGGACCCGATCCCGGGCACGCCTTTCCGGCCATTGCGCTGTGCCTTCGCTTCCTGGCCAACGGCGATTCCCCGACGCTTTTGACCGGCACACAGCGGCTGGCCGTGGCCACCGCGGCAGGCGTCGACGCGGTAGAACTCGTGGGCCTGGACGCGACCGACGCCGACGACGACGCCGACGCAGGCGCCAAGATCAACCAGCGGGCGGCTCGGATGGCGGTGCTCAACGGACCGCAGCTGACGGAGCTGGCACCGGACCTTGTGGTGTCGGATGTCATCACCGTCGCCGGCGCGTTCGCCGCCGACCTCCTTGGCCTGCCCTGGGTCGAACTGAACCCCCAGCCGCTGTATCGACCCTCGAAGGGCCTTCCGCCGATCGGCAGCGGGCTGGCGCCCGGCGTCGGCATCCGCGGCAAGGTCCGCGACACCGTCTTACGGGCGATGTCCGCGCGGTCATGGCGCGAGGGACTGCGGCAGCGGCAGGCGGCGCGGGCTGAGATCGGTTTGCCCGCAGTCGACCCGGGTCCACAGCGACGGCTGATAGCCACGCTGCCCGCCCTGGAGATGCCGCGCCCCGACTGGCCGTCCGAGGCGGTGATCGTCGGGCCCCTGCACTTCGAACCCACGTCGTCAGAACTGCCGATTCCGCCCGGCTCCGGCCCGGTGGTGGTCGTCGCGCCGTCGACGGCGACGACCGGTGCCCACGGTCTGGCCGAACTTGCCCTGGACACGCTGGTCCCCGGCGAGGCCCTCCCCGACGGGTCGCGGGTCGTGGTGTCGCGGCTGGGCGGTTCCGCTGCGCCGGTGCCGCCGTGGGCCGCGGTCGGGCTGGGACGCCAGGACGTACTGTTGTCCAGCGCCGACGTGGTGATCTGCGGTGGCGGGCACGGCATCGTGTCCAAGTCACTGCTCGCGGGCGTACCACTGGTGGCGGTGCCCGGCGGTGGCGATCAATGGGAGATCGCCAATCGTGTTGTGCGCCAAGGTAGTGGGGTCCTGGTCCGCCCATTGACCGCGGAGGGGTTGGCGGCCGCGGTGCGTGAGGTGCTGTCGTCACCGTCGTATCGTGCGGCCGCGCGAGACGCAGCCGCGACCCTGGCCGACGTCGACGATCCGGTACGGGTGTGCCATGAAGCGGTCGGTCCGACGGCGTAGGTTGGGCGACGTGCGGTTGACGGAATTCAACGAACTCGTCGAGGGACAGTTCGGGTCGGTGCGCGGCGCTTCGTTGCTCGTTGATCACGTTTTGACTGGTATCGGCGGGCGCACCCCCGCGCAAGCCATCGAGGATGGCGTCGACCCGCGTGATGTCTGGCGCGCGCTGTGCGCGGACTTCGACGTCCCGCGCGACCAGTGGTGACCCTCAGGTCCGTCTGGCAGCGTTGACCAGGTCGAGTGTCGACTGTGTCGCTACGCCCAGCGCGTTCGCGTCGGCGTCGCTCAGCGACCCGCACACCCAGTCCCAGTGCGCCGATACCGTGTCGCCGGGAGCCGGCGGGGGGCCCAACGATTCGCCGTTTTTGCTCCAGCGCACCGATTCGACGCGCGGATCGGCCAGCGCCAGCTCGCCGGTATCGAACGACAAGGGGCGACAGACTATCTCGGCTTGCTCGCCCGCGACGGAGTCGACAATGCCCCAGCGGATCCGGCAATCCTGCATGACCCGCACCGGCGTCGCCGGATCGCGATCAAGGAAACGGATCCAGGGGTAGACGACTAACACGTGAAAACTGTGGTGCGCCAATGCATCTGAGTTCTCAGGAAGATCGTTCAGCAGTCCGGTGACTTGGCCGGCGAAGGCACTACGCAGGCGTGACAACAACTCGGCGGGGTCAACCTTGTCCAGTAAGGGCCCGCCGATCCAATAGCTGCGCACGACGTCGTCATCGAGCGGATCGGCGATCCCCGCTGCATCGGCAATGGCCTGTAGATACGGCCACGCGCCGTCGAATTCGTGCGCATGTGAGGCCAACTCGGTATGAGCAACATCGACGGGTCCGCAATAGCCCAGTTCGTTCGGCGGGAAGGCGTAGCAGGCGAAGGTCTCGTGCCCGCTCATTCAGCAGATCCGCGGTAGTTGTTCGCCGATGGGCAGGTCGACGACGCGGGTGCCGCCCAATGCTGTCTTGGCGGACACCATTCCGGGGTGCTCGGCGACACAGCGACCGATCACCGTGGCACGGCCGCCGAGCGGATGTGTTCGCATGGCGGCGAGCACTCGATCGGCGTCGGCCGGTGGAACGAATGCGAGCAGCTTGCCTTCGTTGGCCACGTAGAGCGGGTCGAGACCCAGCAGGCCGCAAGCGTCGCGCACCTCGGCCGGAATCGGGAATGCCCGTTCGTCCAGCGAGATTCCGACGCGGGCCGCCTTGGCGATCTCATTCAGCGTCGCCGCGACGCCACCTCTGGTCGGATCGCGCAGCACGTGGATGTCGGCACCGGTGTCGATCATCGCGGCGACCAGTCCGTGCAGTGGGGCGGTGTCGCTCGCGACGGTGGTACCGAACTCCAATCCTTCTCGACAGCTCATCACCGCGACACCGTGTACTCCGATGTCGCCGCTGACGATCACGACGTCACCCTCCGTGGCGCGCTGCGGCCGGATGTCCGCGCGCTCGTCGATCAGACCGATGCCCGCGGTGTTGAGGTAGACGCCGTCCCCGTGGCCGGCATCGACCACTTTGGTATCACCGGTGACCAGCTTGACACCTGCCGCCATCGCCGCAGTTCCGACCGCCTGGGCGACATGTGCAAGCTCATCCAGGGAAGTGCCCTCTTCGAGAATGAACGCAGTGGAGAGCACCATCGGCCGTGCTCCAGCCATCGCCAGATCGTTGACGGTGCCGTTCACTGCGAGATCACCGATCGTGCCGCCCGGAAAGGCCAGGGGTTTGACGACGAAAGAATCGGTCGAGAATGCCAGCCGCACATTGCCGACCTCCAGCACTGCGGAATCGCCCATTGCCGCATCGGCTGCGGGCCCGAACGCCGGCAGGAACAGGTGCTCGATGAGTTCGGCCGACATCGCCCCACCGCCGCCGTGTCCCATCACGATGTTGGGCGAGTTCCGCAGGGGGGCGGGACAAACCCACGATTCCATGTCGATATTGGCGCCGGTATCCGCAGGCGTATCAGGCACTCGTCACCTCCAGCCGCCGGTACAGGTAGTAGGCGGCGCACGCCCCCTCCGACGAGACCATCGTGGCGCCAAGGGGATTACGCGGAGTGCACAGCGTGCCGAACGCCTCGCATTCGTGCGGCTTGATCAGGCCCTGGAGCACTTCGCCTGACCGGCATACCGGTGATTCCTCGGTGTGAATATCGGTGACGGAGAAACGGTGCTCCGCGTCGTAGTCGCGGTACGCATACGAGAGCCGCCAACCGCTACTGGGGATCGTGCCGATCCCGCGCCATGCCCGGTCGGTCACCTCGAAGACGTCGAGGAGCATGGCTTTGGCCGCGGAATTCCCGTCGGATTGAACGGCACGCGGGTAGGCGTTCTCCAGCTCGTGGCGACCCGATTCCAGCTGCAGCACTGTGCGCCGAATTCCCTCGAGGATGTCCAGCGGCTCGAATCCTGTGACGACGATCGGAATGTTGTACTTGTCGCACAGCGGCGGATATTCGTCTGTTCCCATCACTGTGCAGACATGACCGGCTGCCAGGAACGCCTGCACTCGACAGGTCGGCGACTCCATGATCGCCGAGATCGCCGGGGGTACGAGAACGTGGGATACCAGTAGTGAGAAGTTCTCGATGCCAAGCCGCTTGGCTTGGTAGACCGTCATCGCGTTGGCCGGCGCGGTGGTCTCGAAGCCGATTCCGAAGAACACCACCTGTTTTGCGGGGTTCTCCTTCGCGATCTTCAGCGCGTCCAACGGTGAGTAGACCACCCGCACGTCGCCTCCGCGGCTCTTGACCTGGAACAGGTCATTTTCGCTGCCGGGCACGCGCAGCATGTCGCCGAACGAACAGAAGATCACATCGGGACGTGACGCGATCTCCAGCGCCTTGTCGATGATCTCCAACGGAGTCACGCAGACCGGGCATCCGGGGCCGTGGATCATCTCGATGGTGTCCGGCAGTAGCTGGTCGATGCCGTGCCGGATGATCGAATGTGTCTGTCCGCCGCATACTTCCATGATCGACCAACGTTGACTGGTGGCAGCCTTGATCTCGTCGACGAGGCGGCGGGCGAGCTGGGGGTCGCTGAACTCATCCAGGTACTTCATGGCTTCACTCCAGAATTTCCGTTTGGTGGTGAGTTGGGATTGTCGACGCCTGCCTGTTTGGCGGCCAGTTCGAAACCATCGGTGAACTCCTCCTTGAGCACCCCGAGGTGTTCGAATTCGGCGAGTGTCCGCATCGCTGATTCCTCGTCGAGCCGTTGAAGCGCGAAACCGACATGGACGACGACGTATTGGCCGACCTCCGCATCAGGGATGTATTCAAGGCAGACGTCCTTCTTGATTCCGCCGAAATCGACGACCGACATCAGGGTGCCGTCACGGTCGTCGATGCTGACAATTTTGCCCGGTACCGCCAAGCACATCAGCGGCCTCCCTTCCTCATGAGGAATTCCCCACCATCAGTTGTCCCAATGCGATTCCGCCGTCGTTCGGCGGCACCAAACGGTGAGTGATCACGTTGAATCCCTCGGCCTGCAGGCCGCGTACGGCCAGGCGTAACAGCAATGCGTTCTGAAAGACTCCACCCGACAGCGCGACGGTCGGCGTATCTGGCACCGCAGCGGTGGCCAGGCGAACGATCACATCCGCCACTGCGCGGTGGAACCGCGCGCCGACCACACCTGCGGCCACTCCGGATCGGATGTCGGTGACAACCGCCTCGATGACAGGTGTCGGATCGATCAACGCAGGTGATTGGGTGAGGTCGATGGAGAATTGGTACGTGGCTGCGCCGCAGGCCGCGTCGCGGGAAATCCCCTCCAGCTCGATCGCCGCCTGTGCTTCGTAGGCGACAGTTTGGCGCACGTCGACCAGCGCGGCCACGGCGTCGAACAGCCGTCCCATGCTGGACGTGGGTGCGCAACCCAGCCCGGTCTCGAGCTGATGAGCCAATACGCGCCGCTCATCCGTCGGGCAGGCCCGCACGGGCGCGAGGTCCTCATCCCAGGCCATTCCCGCCGCCCACATGTGCGCCAGCGCCATCCGATACGGCCGCAGGACGCTCACGTCCCCGCCGGGCAACGGTACGTACCGCAGGTGTGAAAGCCGCCGGTAGCCCTTGTAATCGGCGAGCAGCAGTTCGCCGCCCCACACGGCGTTGTCGGGCCCGTAGCCGGTTCCGTCGAAGGCGAATCCGAGTACCGGCTGCGACCCGTCCAGGCCGTGTTCGGTCATGACCGAGGCGATATGAGCGTGGTGGTGCTGAACCGTCCGGATGGGCCGGCCCGCAGCGTTTCGGTGCGCCCATGCGGTTGACCGGTACAGCGGATGGGCGTCGGCGACAAGCACTTCCGGTTCGACACCGGTGAGTGCCTGCAGGTGGTCTCGTGCCGAGTCGAAGGCCGCCAACGTCGACAGGTCGTCCATATCGCCGATGTGCTGGCTGAGCCACGCGTACTTTCCCTCGGCGACTGCCAGTGTGTTCTTGAGGTCGGCGCCGACCGCGAGGGTGGGCGGCAGCGCAACCGGCAGCGCGACGGGCAGCGGTGCGTATCCGCGGGAGCGCCTGATCGGCAATTCGCCTTGGTCGACGACCCGCACGACGGAGTCGTCACACGGAACCAGGATCGTCCGGTCGTGCATCAGCCATGCATCGGCCAGCTGCGAAAGTCGTTCCAGCGCATCGCCGTCTGCGTAGCAGATCGGCTCTCCGCCCAGGTTGCCCGATGTCATCACGAGTGCGACGGGGCCCGGTTCGTCGCCGGGGAGGCCGAACAGCAGCGCATGCAGTGGCGTGTAGGCGAGCATGACGCCAAGGTCCGGATTGTGCGGGGCCACGGCGTCGGCGACGGCGGCATCCTCCCGGCGCGGGATCAGCACGATCGGCCGTTGCGCACCGGACAGCAGTCGCGCCGATTCGTCATCGATCTCGGCGATGGTGCGTGCGGTCGCCACGTCCGAGACCATCACCGCGAACGGCTTGTCCCCGCGTCGCTTTCGCGTGCGTAGCTCGGCTACCGCACGCTCGTTGGCGGCATCGCAGGCAAGGTGGTATCCGCCGATGCCCTTGACGGCGACGATGCCGCCGTCGCTCAGCAGTCGCCGCGCCTGTCGCAGCGCGCCTTCGGATTCGGCAGACCGGCCGTCGCGGGCCTGGTAGTGCAGCGCGGGTCCGCATTTCGGACAGCACACGGGTTGGGCGTGGAATCGTCGATCAGCTGGATCGTGGTATTCGGCCGCACAGTCGGCGCACATCATGAAGGGCGCCATGCTCGTGGACGCGCGGTCGTAGGGTAGCGACGCGATGATGGTGAATCGCGGGCCGCAGTTGGTGCAGTTGATGAATGAGTGCCGGTAACGCCTGTTGCTCGGATCGCTCTGCTCAGCAGCGCATTCGGCACACATGGCGACGTCGGGGGAGGCCAGCGTGCGGCCCGTAGCTGATCGGGACGTATCCGCGATGGTGAAACCGGTTCCGCCGACGACCGCGACATCGGCGGTCTCGATCGATTCGATCACGGCCAGTGGCGGCGGTCGGTCCCGTAGGCGGGTGAGGAAGGCGTCGATCTGATCGGCGCCACCCTCCACCTCGATCACGGCGCCGGAACTGTCATTGCGTACGGATCCGGACAGGCCGAACGCGGCCGCGCACGCGTAGACGAACGGCCGGAACCCGACTCCTTGAACGACGCCGTGCACGCAGACACGGAGCCTGCGTCGGCCGGTCATGGGAACGCCCTGTCTATCCGGCTGGGGACGTCTCCTGTTTCGCCGCCCCTGCCCATCATCTCCAGGCCGGCCATCGCGGCGTCGGCACCCGCTTTGTCGGTTTTCTCGACGACGAATCCCATGTGGATGATCACCCAGTCGCCGGCGTCGAATGTCTCCTCGGGCAGCATGCCGATGTTCACCTTGCGGTTCTCGCCCGCGACGTTGACCAGGGCCAGCTGATCACCGTAGCCCTCCAGCATTCGCACCACCTGTCCTGGGATCCCGAGACACATCGTTTCAGCCCTCCGCACGTGCCGGCGAGCGGACGGCAAGGACGGACAGCACGTCGTTGATGGCCGCGACCGCCGCCGGCACCGCCGCGGCGACCGACTCCGACAGGCCCATGCCCTCATCGATGTTCTCGACTTCGCAGCCGATGACGATCGTCTTGGGTGCAGTCCCGCCCAGTGCAGTGAGTGTGGCGAACACGGCCGCCGGGTCCATGCTGTGTGCTTCGAGACCGGCGGTGGACGAAAGGGTTTCGTGGTCAGCCTCGAAGATGTGAAGTGTCCCGGGTGCCCCGCGATCGGGCAGGGCATCGACGAGGACGAGCGCGTGCCACTCCTCGAGGAGGTCGTAGGCGAGGTGCATGCCCCTGATTCCATAGTCCACCGGGTGCACGTCGGCGCCCAGGCCCCGACCGACGACATGGCGCATCACCTCGGGTCCGAACCCGTCGTCTCCGAGGAAGATGTTGCCGATACCGGCGACCAGGATGCGGGCTGTCATCTGGTTGACGAACTCCCAACTACATGTTGCGTATCTTCATGTACCGTCGCACATCTGGGATGGAGCGGAGCCCGATCACGACCCCGCCCACAACGACGACGGCCACGACACCGGTGGCTAACCAACCAATTACATCCATCATGAACTCCTATCTGGGCTGACTACTCTTGCATCGATCGGTTCGACCTCGTCCGGCGTGAAGTACAGGTATCGGCCGTACGAGTCGGGCATCTCGACGTCTGGATCGTCCTCCACGATGACGCCGACGTACTGCTGGCCGTCGACGTCCTCATGGACGGAAGTGACGCGGGCACTCTTGCCCGCGAAGAAGATGTCCTGCGCGTCGGCGCGGCGACACGGCCGCAGGCGGACTCTGCTGCCCGCGGACACCCGCACGCCGTTCACCAGTACGGCATCGACGTCGGGACGGACGGCGGTGTCGGCCACCGGATCCCACCAATCGACGCCTTCTGGGATCTCCGGGATCAGCCCGGCCGACCTCATCTGCTCATCCAGGGCATCGAGTCCCGGCGGGAGCCCGGGTTCTTGCGCGTGCGGGTTGCGCAGGATGCCGTGCAATTGCTGCAGGGCCTCCGGCGACATCGAATCGCACCTGTCGATGATCGCCGCGGCCAGTGGGTCAGTGGCGCGTGCTTGCGCCTTCTCCTCATCGGTCATCGTCATCACGCGGAGGGTGAGGATTTCGTCGATCTCGGTGGAGTCGTAAAGCGCGCCCTCGCTCTGTTCGGCGATCTCCGGGTGGTCGTAGAGAATGATCGGCGAAATCAGCAGTAGGTCACGTTCCCCAGGTCGCCCGGCGAGCACCGGGAAGCAGCGGTGCTGGTTGAGGCGCGACACTGCGTCCGTCGCGGAATCCGGTGGTTCGAGCAGTGAGATGAACTCTCCACCAAGCACTTCGGCGATGATGTGGGTGCCGATCAACGACGTGGCAATGGCTTCGTCCTTGTCGGCCGGGATCGCGCCGGCATTGCGCACCGTCACGCTGACGCGGTAGAGGTCGGCGGCGTCGCGGTCGACGGCGACGGTCAGGTCGGCCCGGATGGCGGATCTGGTGCGGACCAGTCGACCGCCGTCCACGTTCTCGGCCTCACTGCCCTCACCGACCTCGATGGACAGGGTGCGCGGTTGCACGAGGCCGGTGAGATCAAAGGGGCCGAACGACAGTTCGCGCTCCACCGCCTCGTCCCACGTGACCCAGGTCTGCAAGCCGCTGGTCAATTCGTCGACCGGTTCGAATGTTCCGCCGCCGATATCGCGTTCGGCGCGGCGGTGCTGCAGCTGCAGGAAACGCACCACCAGCGTCAATTCGCTGTCACCGTCGACCAGGAATTGCGCGGACATGCAGTCGTCCTCGCCGATGCCCGCCTCCGACGCACCAGGTGGTCCGACCACGCCGAACTGCCAGCGGGATTGGTTCTTGGACGACGTCGCCCGGTAGGGGTAGAGCAGGTACCCCTCGTAGAGCACCGCGTCGGCGATGGCACGCGCTCGATCCCAGGTGGGTTTCACCGGACCTCCTCGGACGCAGGGGTCGGTGGGGTCAGCTGCGGGGCTTCGGCGAGCAAGGTGGTTACGGCGTCCTCGAAGTCGAGCATCCCACGGGCCGACTTGTAAGCGGCCAGCGCGGATACGGTGTCGTGCCCGAGTCGCACCCACCCCGCGTTGGGATAGTGGATCCGGACGAGGTCGTTCCACACCGCGACCGGCATCTCGTGTTGGGCTTCGCATTCCCAGGACACCTGACGAACCGAGAAGCCACGTTCGCCTGGCACGAACACCGTTCCGCTGAACAGGAAGAGCAGGGGAATGGCACCCTCGCGCAATGCGTGCAGGTATTTCGACGCCGCGACCTCGAAGTCGTATGTGCACTCCAGTGGCAGAGACACCTCGGTGACGCCGGTGAAGCCTTGGACCATCGCGGTGCTGTGTTGCCAGAGGAACGTGCGTTGAGTGTTGACCCATCGCTCGCGCGGCCCGAACAGATCGACCAGGCCAGCGGCTTCTTCGTCGGAGTAGGGCCGGCGCAGCGGTTCGATGCGGATCTGGCATCGCAGGGCGATCGCCTGAATCGGCTCGGTGTCGCCGGCCGTGATACCGATGCGCGCGGTCAGTCGTGGCGTGACCGAGAACTGTTCTGCGACCACGTCCACGACGGTGAACGTCAAATTGCTCACGCGGACGTCACCTTGCTCCGGGCTTTGACCCGCTCGAAGAACTCGTCGACGAACTCTCGGACCTCGTGGCCACCGTCGAAGCCCCGCCACAACATTCGCAGTCTGCCGACGAACTCATAGCATGCGTCGATGGGGACCAGGTAGCACTCGGCGGGGGCGTTGAGTTCCGGATCCACATGGTCTCGATCGGGCACCCGCACCAGCAGGGCTTCGACATCGTCGGCGAGCATGTCCAGTCGGCTGTCAGCGCCGCTGATGGAGCTCCAGGCGTCGAGGTCCAGTTCCGACTCGGTGGCTCCGGCCGGGCCCGGGTAGAAGGCCACGGTCTTGTCCATGTCGGAGTTGTGGAAGAAGAACGCCAAGCCGACGGGGATCTGGAGCGCTTCCCATGCGCGACGGTCCAGCGAGAAATCGGCGAAGCTGAGGTATCGATCGGGCACCGCCCGGTACCGGAGTTTGGCGTGTGGGTCGGTGAACAACAGATAGCAGCCGCGGCACGTGCACATCAGTTGGCGCGCTGAGACATTGACGACGTGCTGGTGCTCGTCGGCGATCGGTTCGGCGCACATCTCGCATCGTTCACCGGCCGGCTGTGTGGAAGGCTTGTTGGCCCGGATGCGCGTGAGCACGTCGAAAGCGCTGGAGTCTGCCATCACGTCACCCCGGTCGCCTCGGCGAGCACCGCGACCGACAGGACGCCATCGCGGGGGAGCAGGGGAATCGGATCGAGATGTGTTCGAGCGGAGGGTTCGGCGGTGTCGTCCAAGCCCGCGCCTGCGTGCACCACATCGAAATGTGCGTGACAGCGCGGACAGCGCAGTACCGCCTGGCCGATGGGTGCGCCCATCGGGCGATGCAGCGCAGCGCCGGCCATCGAGTCCTCACACCGACCGCACCGGTCGTGGTACGCGAACAGGTCGTCGCCGATTCGGCAGGCCAGGATCGGCACGCCGGCGACCAGGAAGCCGCCGACCTCGCCGGGATCGAGATCCGCGATCTCGGGAAGTGGGTGCCAGGCGGCGCCCGCGCTGTCCTCGTCCATGGTGTGGACGCGGCTCATCACCGAATCCACCGAGATGAGGCCCGACGTCGTCGAGTCCGGTTGCGCAGCCACGACTTCGATCGCGGCGATCTCGGGGGCGGCGGCACGCACCGCGTCCTCGACGGCGAACTCGAGGGTGACCGCCGATGACGGGCAGCTTTTGCAGCTGCCCGCGAACTGCAGGCGAACCACGGGCCCGTCCTGGCCGTCGACCACATCGAGCAGCGTGACGTCGCCGCCGTGCGAACCCAGATACGGTCGAACACTGTCCAGGGCATCCTCGATCCTGCGCTCGACGCCGTGGGGGTGGAGCCCGTGCACGAGCATGAGGCTGGCGACGAGTTCGTCGGCGGCGAACCGTTCGACCAGCTCCGGTGCCGATTCGGATGTCATGGCGACGATCCGCTCGAGCGCGGCCCCGTAGAGGTCGGTCAGCTCGGCGGCGAGCTGTTCGGTCCGCTCCCGCACGACCGTTCCGCTGCCCGCACTGGCGTCCAGCAGGGTCTGAATCCGATCACCTGCTGAACGCCATCGCGTTTCGTCGTCGAGTGCCTCCGGGCTCTGTTGTCCAGTCGAGGCCATATATCACTCCCCAGTAACGGACTGGGTCGGTGAGTGCAGTTTCTCGAGCGTCTTGCCCTCACCGAGATACATGTGCACCCCGCACGGCAGACACGGATCGAAGCTGCGCACCGTACGCATGATGTCGATGCCCTTGAAGTTCTCCCGATCGTTCTCTTCGAAGATCGGCTGACCCTGAACGGCGTCTTCATACGGTCCAGGGGTGCCGTAGCTGTCGCGTGGGTTGGCGTTCCACGGCGTCGGGGGATAGGGATGGTAATTTGCGATCTTGCCGTCCCGAATCACCATGTGGTGGCTGAGCACACCACGCACCGCCTCGGTGAAGCCACAGCCGATGGCCTCGTCCGGCACCGTGAACTTCTCCCACGTCTTCGTTCGGCCCGCCCTGATCTCGATCAGTGCCTGCTCGGCGAAGTGCAGCGCGCACGCCGCGGCGTAGGCCTGGAAGTAGGTCCGCGCCCGGTTGCGTTCCAGGGTGTTGCTCCCGTGTTCGGGGATCTTCCACTCCAGCGAAACCGGGCCCTTGAGCGCCGTTTTGGGCAGATTGATCTGCACGCTGCCGCCGGTCGCCTTCACGTAACCGATATCGACGAGCCCGGCCAGCGCGGTACTCCACAACCGGGCCAGCGGACCGCCACCGGTGTCGAGCGCGAGATGATCCTTGCCGTCGAACCAGCGCGGCGACATGACCCAGCTGTACTTGTCGTCCATGTCGCGCTTCTGGGGCCGTGGGTTGGTGTGCTGATTCCACGGGTGCCGGCGATCGACCGGATTGCCCAGCGGATCGTTGCGGACGAACATCTCCTGTTCGGTCCAGTCGTCGTAATACGAACTGCCCAAAAGGATTCGGATGCCGAGATTGATGTCCACCAGCGAGTGGGTGACCAGTTTTCCGTCGACGACGACACCGGGGGTGACGAACATCGCGTCACCCCAGCGCTCCATGTCCTTGTAGGCGAAGTTGCAGACCTCCGGATCCTGGAAGGAACCCCAGCAGCCCAGCAGTGTCCGCCGCAGGCCGACCTGCTCGTAGCCGGGAAGCGCCTCGTAGAAGAAGTCGAACAGATCGTCGTGCATCGGCACGACCTTCTTCATGAACTCGACGTAGCGCATCAGCCGGGTCATGTAGTCGGTCATCAGCTGAATGGTGGCCACAGTGCCCACTCCACCGGGATACAGCGTGGAGGGATGGACATGCCTGCCCTCCATGAGGCAGAACATCTCTCGCGTCCAGCGGCTGACGACGAGGGCCTCGCGGTAGAACTCGCCCGTGAACGGGTTCAGCGCCCGCATGATGTCGGCGATCGTGCGGTAACCGTGTGCGTCGGAGTTCGGCGCCAACGTGTTCTCGGCCTTGGCCAACACACCCGGGTTGGTTTCGGAGACCATCTTCTCGCAGTAGTCGACGCCGACCAGGTTCTCTTGGAAGATGTTGTGGTCGAACATGTATTCCGCGGCCTCGCCGAGGTTGACGATCCACTCGCCGAGGTTGGGCGGTTTGACGCCGTAGGCCATGTTCTGCGTGTAGCACGAACAGGTGGCGTGGTTGTCGCCGCAGATGCCGCAGATGCGGCTCGTGATGAAGTGGGCGTCGCGGGGATCCTTGCCTTTCATGAAGATCGAGTAGCCGCGGAAGATCGAGGACGTGCTGTGACACTCGGCGACCTCGCGATTCTCGAAGTCGATCTTGGTGTAGATGCCGAGGCTGCCGACGATGCGGGTGATCGGATCCCACGACATGTCGACGAGCGTGCTCGGGTCCTTCTTGGTGTGCTGAGGGCCGGGAACCGTGGTTGTCATTGAGTTTTGCCTTTCTTGCGTGGCGCACCTACCAGGTGCGCTTCGCTCCTGTGGTCAGTTCCTTGCCCCGGTGCCGCCACTTCGGTTCTTTGTCGACGGTCTTGCCGGTGACGTGGCGCAGATTGCGAATGACCGAGCCGTACAGGCCGGACGCGGTGGTCGAGAGCTTTCCGCCAGGGGGCTCGTCCATGAAGGGCATGAACTTGTCAGGGAAGCCCGGCATCGTGCATCCGATGCATATGCCGCCGACGTTCGGGCAGCCGCCGACGCCGTTGATCCAACCGCGCTTGGGCACGTTGCATTTGACGACCGGCCCCCAACAGCCGAGCTTCACAATGCATTTCGGCGAGCCGTACTCGGTTGCGAAATCGCCCTGCTCGTAATACCCAGCGCGGTCGCACCCCTCGTGCACCGTGTTGCCGAACAGCCATTGGGGCCGCAGCGCGTCGTCGAGCGGGATCATCGGCGCCTGTCCGGTGGCCATGTACAACAGGTAGGTCAACGTCTCGGAGAGGTTGTCGCCTTGGATCGGGCAGCCCGGCACGCACACGATGGGAATGTCCGCCTTGCTCTTCCAGTCCCAGCCGAGGTAGTCCGGCACACCCATCGCGCCGGTCGGATTGCCTGCCATCGCGTGAATGCCGCCGTATGTCGCGCACGTGCCGACGGCCACGATCGCGGTCGCCTTGGGCGCCAACCGGTCGAGCCACTCGCTGGTGGTGATCGGCTGATCGGTCGCCGGGTCGTTGCCGAACCCGCACCAATATCCCTCCTGATGCAGGTCCTCGTTGGGAATGGACCCCTCGACGACCAGCACGAATGGTTCCAACTCGCCGCGGTCGGCCTTGAAGAACCATTCGAGGAAATCGTCCGCGCCACCCGTCGGTCCGCACTCGAAGTCGATCAACGGCCAGTGCACTGCGATTTGGGGTAAACCGGGAAGTGCTCCGAGCGCGATCTCCTCGATGCTTGGTTGGGTGGCGCCTGTCAATGCCACGGAATCGCCGTCACAACTGAGGCCGGCGTTGATCCACAGAACATGGATCAAGGTGTCTTCCGCTTTCCTGGCAGCTTCACTTAGCATGCTTGCGGCTTTCCGGGACCGGGCTGGGGTCCCTGCGGCGCAGGAGTCGCCCTTCGGCCCACTTGCGCGTCGCTAGTTCTCGGTCTACTCCCGCGAAAGTGTGTTGTCAATCACATCTAAGCGACGGTCATACGCAGTTCGTTTGCGCGCGCGTCAATCCACTGGAACCAGGCGTCCATTCCGTCACCTTTGGTAGCCGAGACGGGTAGGATCTCGACGTCCGGATTGACCGAACGCGCATGCCGCGCACAAAGATCGAGATCGAATTCGACGTACGGCAGCAGGTCGATCTTGTTTATGAGGACAAGTCCCGCCGCGGCGAACATGTGGGGATACTTCAGCGGTTTGTCGGTCCCCTCGGTCACCGAGATGACCACGATCTTGCTGTGCTCGCCGAGGTCGAAGAGCGCCGGGCAGACCAGGTTTCCGACGTTCTCGATGAACAGCAGCGAACCGCTCTCGGGTTCGAGGGTATGAAGCGCACGGTCGATCATCTCGGCGTCAAGGTGGCACCCCGCGCCGGTGTTGACCTGCACCGCACGTGCCCCGGCGGCGGTGATCCGATCGGCGTCGAGCAGCGTCTCCTGATCACCTTCGATCACCGAAACCTGATGCTGCGAGCCCAGGTGGCGGATGGTGCGCTCGAGCAGGGTGGTCTTCCCGGCGCCCGGTGAACTGGTGACGTTGAACGCCAGAATCCTGCGGTCGGCCAGCCACTGTCGGTTGTGTGCGGCCAGCTCGTCGTTCTTCGCAAGTACCTTCTGCTCCAGCGAGATGGTCTCGGTGTGCGGGTGATCGTGATCGTGGGGGTGGTCATGGGGATGGTTGTGTCCCGGCTCTGTCTGTCTGCTCTTCGCGCGAGCGTCCCCCTGCCTCCCCTGCGCTCCGCGCGTGGGCCCATCGGGCGGGCGGTACCCCCACATCGCCGTGATGGTTGCTCCGTCGTCTCCGCACCCACAGGTTGCACACATGATCAGCTCACTTCCATCGACAGGATCTTCAGTTCGCGGCCGGCGACCACGTCGACATCGGCACTTCCGCAGGGACACAACAAGATCAAGTCGTTCAGTGCGAAATCGGTGTCGCAGGTACGGCATCGTGCCTCGCCTGAACGCAATTCGACCTCGAGGCTGGCGCCTTCGGCGGCGGTGCCCTCCGTGGCGAGTTCGAAACAGAACATCATCGCGTCGGGGACTACAGCGCACAGCGCACCGACTTCGAGTTTGACGCTGTGCACTCGACGGCCCGCAGCGTGCTCACACACCGCCTCGACGACGCTCTGGGTGATCGCCATTTCGTGCAAGATTGCCCCGTTTCAGCCGGGATGACCCCACCATAGGCGCGCGTGCGTCTTCCGGCGAGGAGATGCAGAATCCTCGACTCGGCACAACTGATCAGAACCCGGCGTGTCAGCTTGAATCGAACAGGTGTTCGTCTACTGTGGTGGCAGCGCGGGATGCTGGTCACGCCGACTTGTCGGTACGGACCTCTAGCGTCACGGCCAACCGATCGAAAATCGATCACGGACGAGGATGGAGACCAACCCCATGGCGCAGGCCCCTGACCGCGAGAAAGCCCTCGAACTGGCGCTCGCACAGATTGAGAAGAACCACGGTAAAGGCTCGGTGATGCGGCTCGGCGAGGACGTCCGCCAGCCGATTTCCGTCATCCCCACCGGCTCGATCGCCCTGGATGTGGCGCTCGGCATCGGCGGGCTGCCGCGCGGGCGGGTCATCGAGATCTACGGCCCGGAATCCTCGGGTAAGACCACCGTCGCGTTGCACGCGGTCGCCAACGCGCAGGCTGCAGGCGGCATCGCGGCGTTCATCGACGCCGAGCACGCGCTGGATCCCGACTACGCCAAGAAGCTGGGCGTGGACACCGATTCACTGCTGGTCTCTCAGCCGGACACCGGCGAGCAGGCGCTGGAGATCGCCGACATGCTGATCCGCTCCGGAGCGCTGGACATCCTGGTCATCGACTCGGTGGCGGCGCTGGTGCCGCGGGCCGAAATCGAAGGCGAGATGGGGGACAGCCACGTCGGCCTACAGGCCCGGCTGATGAGCCAGGCACTGCGCAAGATCACCGGCGCCCTGAGCAACTCGGGCACCACCGCGATCTTCATCAACCAGCTCCGAGAAAAGATCGGCGTGATGTTCGGTTCGCCCGAAACGACAACGGGCGGAAAGGCGTTGAAGTTCTACGCTTCGGTCCGGTTGGACGTCAGGCGGATCGAAACCCTCAAGGACGGTACCGACGCGGTCGGCAACCGCACCCGGGTGAAGGTCGTCAAGAACAAGGTATCGCCGCCGTTCAAGCAGGCCGAGTTCGACATCCTCTACGGCAAGGGCATCTCCAAGGAGGGTTCGCTCATCGACATGGGCGTCGAGCATGGCTTCGTCCGCAAGTCCGGTTCCTGGTTCACCTACGAGGGTGAGCAGCTCGGCCAGGGCAAGGAGAACGCGCGCAACTTCCTGCTGGAGAACGCCGACGTGGCCAACGAGATCGAGAAGAAGATCAAGGAGAAGCTCGGTATCGGTGCCGACGTGACCGCGGACTTGTCCGATGGCTCGATTGATGACGTCCTACCCGCCCCAGTCGACTTCTGAGGCCTCTCGCGAGGAGCAGGCGCGAGCACTGTGTCTGCGCCTGCTCACCGCGAGGGCACGCACGCGCGCCGAGCTAGAGGCGCAACTGACCAAGCGGGGCTACCCCGACGACGTCAGCGCCACGGTGCTTGACCGGCTGGCCCGAGTCGGATTGGTCGATGACGTGGGCTTCGCCGAGCAGTGGATCCGTTCGCGACGCGTGAACGCCGGAAAAGGCAAGCGGGCCTTGGCCGCCGAGTTACGCAACAAGGGTGTGGACAACGAGGTGATCACCGCTGCGCTGGCCGACATCGACGCGGGTGCGGAACGTCAGCGCGCCGAGCAGTTGGTCCGTGACAAGCTGCGTCGCGAAAAGTTCGGCGACGAGGACGACACCAAGCTGACGCGCCGGCTGGTTGGGATGCTGGCCCGCCGTGGTTACCCCCAGACGATGGCGTTCGACGTGGTCAGTGTCGAGTTGGCCAGCGAGCGGGAGCGCCGGCGGGTGTAGACGTCGAAGGCGGTGTGCCGCGCCGGGTACGTTGCGCACATGCTGCTATCGGCGAAGATCGCCCCGACGTTCGACTATCCCGTGCTCCAGGAGTTTTGGTCGCAGGCCGACGAGCTGGGCTTTCACTCGGTCGCCAACTACGACCATTTCTACGGGCTGTCGGATATCTCGGAGCCCACGTACGAGGGGTGGACGTCGCTGGCCGCCATGGCCGGCGTGGTGTCGCGGGCCCGCATCGGCTGCATGGTCTCCGGTGTGACCTACCGCAACCCGGCCATCCTGGCGAAGATGGCGGTGACGGTTGACCACATCAGCGGCGGCAGACTGGATTTCGGCCTCGGCGCGGGCTGGCATGAAGTAGAACACCGCGGATACGGGATCGAGTTCCCCCGTGCGGGCGTGCGCGTGGAGATGCTCGACGAGGCACTGACCATCGTTCGACGACTGTGGACCGAGGACGCGGTCACCTTCGAGGGCCGCCATTATCAGCTGACCGACGCGCTGGCCAATCCGAAACCGCTGCAGAATCCGCACCCGCCGATCGTCGTCGGCGGTGAGAAGCCGAAAATGTTGCGCGTCATCGCCCGTCACGCAGACGAGTGGAACGTTCCCAGCCACGGTGACGTGGAGACGTGGGCGAAGACCAGCGCCCTACTCGACGAGGCGTGCGTCGAGGTCGGCCGCGATCCCGCCCAGATCCGCCGCTCGATTCAACTGTTCGTCCTACCCGCCAAGCGCGGCCACCTCGAGGAGCAGCTGGCCCGTCTTCCGGAGCTGGCCGACCGCGGCTGCGACCATGCGGTGCTTTCGTTCTACCAACCGCCGTCGTCGGTACAGCTGGAGCGGTGCGCAGAATTGATCTAGCCGGCGCCGGGTTCTGCCACCTTCACCGTCGCGCCGGGCGCACCCTCCTGCTCGATCGTCTCCGGGTCCAGCGGCTTCGTGCCGCGGCGTGATCGGCGCAACCTTGCCTCCAGCCATGTCGCGAACGACGACAGCGCGAAGTTGACGACAATCATCAGTAGTGCGATGACGACGAGCGCCGGCAACAGATTCGTGAATGCCGCGCCGATGTTCGTGCCCTGCGACACCAGTTCGGGGTACGTGATGGCCACACCCAGCGCGGTGTCCTTGAGGACGACGACCAACTGCGATATCAGCACCGGCAGCATCGACGTAATCGCTTGTGGCAACAGGATCGACCGCATGGTTTGACCCCACCGCATGCCGAGTGAGGACGCGGCCTCCGACTGTCCGCGGGGCAGCGCGTTGACACCCGCGCGGACGATCTCCGCGATGACAGCACCGTTGTACAGCGTCAAGCCGGTCACGACGCCGGCCAGGGTCGAGTACTCGGAGGCGAAAACGTCGTACCTCGAGTAGAAGAAGTACGCGAAGATCATCATGATCAGCACGGGCACTGCCCGGAAGAACTCGACAAACACCGCGCATGGCGAACTGATCCACTTGTGCGGGGACAGACGTCCGACTCCGAGTGCGACGCCGAGGATTCCCGCCAGCACGATCGACAGCCCGGCGGCCTTCAACGTGCCCTCGATACCAGGAAGGATGTAGTTCTCCCAGACGTTGGGCGTGATGAACGGTTCCCACTTCGCCCACTGCAGTTGGTCTTTGGCCCAGAGTTCAAGACCGACGAAGAGGAGCACGAGGATGACGACGAGCACGGTGACGGCGGTCGCGATGTGATTGCGGACTCTCGCACGCGGACCGGGCGCGTCGAAGAGGACGGACGATCCAGTCATCGCGCAACCGCCAATCGCTTACCCAGCCATCCGAACAACAGACCCATCGGCAGGGTCAGCACCACGAAGCCGGCGGCGAACAGGCTGCCGATGAGTAGCAGTGCCGACGAATTCTCCACCCACTCCGACATCAGCAGCGACGCTTCCGCGACGCCGATCACCGAGGCGATCGTCGTGTTCTTGGTCAGCGCGATGAGCACTGACCCCAACGGAATGATCGTCGCCCGAAAGGCCTGAGGCAGCAGGACCACCCTCAGGTTCTGACTGAACGTGAATCCCAGCGACCGGGCGGCCTCGGCCTGTCCCAACGGGATCGTGTTGATCCCCGACCGCAGCGTCTCGCACACGAACGATGCCGTGTACACGGACAAGCCAAGCACCGCCAGCCGGAAGTTGTTGTCCACCAGGAATGTCGGCGAATCAGGATTGGCCAAGTCCAGACCGAGCGATGTGTAGAGCCCCAGCGAGGTGAACAGGATGATCAGCGTCAAGGGCGTGTTGCGCACGATGTTGACATACGTGGTGCCGATCCAGCGCAGCACCGGCACCGGCGACAACCGCATCGCCGCCAGCGCCGTGCCGATGACCAGCGCCCACAGCGCCGAGAACACCGTCAACTGGATGGTGACCCAGAACGCGTTCAAGAACGCGTCGGCTCTGAAGACCTCCATACTCGCTCCGCTGGCAGACCGCCGGTCAGTTGGTGGCGGCGATGGCCGGCGGCGCCGGCGTCTCGACACCGGCTGGGCCGAGGTTCTTTTCGAACGCGGCCGCCCAGGCTCCGTCGGCCTCCATCTTCTTCAGTGCGTCGTTGATCTTGTTCAGCAGTTCGGTGTCGCCTTTCTTGAGGCCGATGCCGTAGTTCTCCTCGGAGAACGTGCCGCCTACCAGCTTGAACGCGCCGGGGGATTGCGCGGCGTAACCGGCGAGGATGACCTCGTCGGTGGTCACTGCCGCAACCTTGCCCGTCTTGAGCGCCTCAACGCACGCCGAGTAGTTCGGATATTCCTGCAGTTGCACCGTGGGGAACTCGTCCTTGATCTTCTGCGCCGGGGTCGAGCCCTTCACGGAGCAGAGGATCTTGCCGGCCAGCGAATCCTTGCCGGTGATGTCGGTGTTGTTCGCCTGCACCAACAGGCTCTGCCCGGTGACGAGGTAGGGACCCGCGAAGTCGACGCGCTTCTTACGCTCGTCGGTGATCGAGTAGGTGGCGACGATGTAGTCGACCTGGTTGTTGTCGATGAGGTTCTCGCGCTGGGCGGAGACCGCTTCCTTCCACTCGATCTTGTCGGGTGTGTAACCCAGCTGCTCGGCGACGAACGTCGCTACGTCGACGTCGAATCCGCTGTAGGTGCCGTCCGGGTTCTTCAGACCCAGACCTGGCTGATCGAACTTGATCCCGATGGCGATCTTCTCCTTGTCGCCCGATGCGGCGCTGCCGCCGGAATCGCCACCGCCGCAGGCGCTCAGAGATACGGGGATGGTGACGGCGAGCGCGATCGCCCCCAGGATTCGCTTCGAAATGGATGGCATTCGTCGTTCCTTTCGAGTCAGTGCTTGAGGATCTTGCCGAGAAAGTCTTTGGCGCGGTCGGACTTCGGATTGGTGAAGAACTCGATCGGCTCGGCCGCTTCGACGATCGCGCCGTCGGCCATGAACACGACGCGGTTGGCCGCGCCCCGTGCGAAACCCATCTCGTGGGTCACGACGATCATCGTCATCCCATCTTTGGCCAGGGTGGTCATGACGTTGAGGACTTCGTTGATCATTTCGGGATCCAGCGCGCTGGTCGGCTCGTCGAACAGCATGACCTTCGGGTTCATCGCCAGCGACCGCGCGATCGCGACCCGCTGTTGTTGACCGCCCGACAGCTGCGCCGGGTACTTGTCGGCCTGATTGGCCACTCCGACGCGCTCCAGCAGCGCCATGGCGGCCTCGCGGGCCTTCGCCTTGGACGCACGGCGCACCTTCATCGGCGCCAACGTCACGTTCTCGAGGATTGTCTTGTGCGCGAACAGGTTGAAGGACTGGAAGACCATGCCCACGTCGGAACGCAGCTGCGCCAACTTCTTGCCCTCGGAGGGCAACACCTCGCCGTCGATCGCGATGGTGCCGGAGTCGATGGTCTCGAGCCGGTTGATCGTGCGACACAACGTCGACTTTCCAGAGCCCGACGGTCCCAGCACGACGATCACCTGTCCGCGGTCCACCGTGAGGTTGATGTCCTTGAGCACATGGAGGCTGCCGAAGTGCTTGTTGACGGCCTCCATCGAAACCATCGGCACGCCGCTCGGACCCGGATCGACCTCTTTCACCTCCGGCCCGCTGGCTTCCATGGGTGCAGACCTTACCCAGGTAAGGCCGGGCGTGCTCAGAACTGGTCGATCCGCTCAGATCGCCATGCTGACCAGTCCGTACCATGGGGCGCGTGACTTCGACGGTGACGCAACAGGCGATGGCCGACAGTGCCGTTCGCCAGACGGACGCGCTCACCGCCACGCGTGGACGCTCGTCGGCGCGCACGTATCAGGTCCGCACCTACGGCTGCCAGATGAACGTCCACGACTCCGAGCGGCTGGCGGGGTTGCTGGAGGCGGCCGGATATCGCAAGGCGGCCGACGGCTCGGACGCCGACATCGTCGTGTTCAACACCTGTGCGGTCCGAGAAAACGCCGACAACAAGTTGTACGGCAATCTCAGCCATCTCGCGCCGCGCAAGAACGCCGACCCCGATATGCAGATCGCTGTGGGCGGCTGCCTGGCTCAGAAGGACCGCGACGCGGTGCTGAAGCGGGCGCCGTGGGTCGACGTCGTGTTCGGCACCCACAACATCGGCTCGCTGCCCGCGTTGCTGGACCGCGCGCGCCATAACAGGGTGGCCCAGGTCGAAATCGTCGATGCGCTGGAGGAGTTCCCGTCCGCGTTGCCCGCGGCGCGCGAGTCCGCCTATGCCGCATGGGTGTCGGTGTCCGTCGGCTGCAACAACACCTGCACGTTCTGCATCGTCCCCGCGTTGCGCGGCAAGGAGGTCGACCGCAGCCCCGGCGACGTGCTCGCCGAGGTGACCTCGCTCGTCGACCAGGGCGTCCTGGAGATCACCCTGCTCGGCCAGAACGTCAACGCCTACGGCGTCTCCTTCGCCGACCCTGATCAGCCGCGCGACAGGGGAGCCTTCGCCAAACTGCTGCGCGCCTGCGGATGTATCGACGGACTGGAACGGGTGCGGTTCACGTCGCCGCACCCCGCCGAGTTCACCGACGACGTGATCGGGGCGATGGCCGAGACGCCGAATGTCTGCCCCACACTGCACATGCCGCTGCAGTCGGGTTCCGACCGAATATTGAAGGCGATGCGCCGCTCGTATCGCGCCGAGCGCTACCTCGGCATCATCGACCGGGTGCGCGCCGCCATCCCGCACGCCGCGATCACCACCGACCTCATCGTCGGCTTCCCCGGCGAGACCGAGCAGGATTTCCAGGCCACGCTCGACGTCGTCGAGCGGGCTCGGTTCGCCAGCGCGTTCACCTTCCAATACTCCAAGCGGCCCGGCACACCGGCGGCCGAACTCGACGAACAGGTACCCAAACATGTTGTGGCCGAGCGGTATCAGCGGTTGATCGAACTGCAGGAGCGGATCTCACTCGAGGAGAACACCGCGATGATTGGGAGTACCGTCGAGCTGCTGGTCGCCACGGGAGAGGGACGCAAGGACGCCGCCACCGCGCGAATGTCAGGGCGGGCTCGCGACGGCCGGCTGGTGCACTTCCACCCCGACGGTCTGCCGATTCGGCCCGGAGACGTCGTCACGACGACGATCACCGGCGCCGCGCCGCATCACCTCATCGCGGACTCCGCCATCGCCGCCCATCGGCGCACCAGGGCGGGTGACGCCCACGCCGCCGGTGTGGGCCCCCCGCCTGCGTGGGGACGGCCGCGCACCGGCGTCGGCCTCGGAATGCCCGGTATCGGCGCTCCGGCCGAGCCTCAGATGTCGACCGGGTGCAGCCGGTGAGCAAGCCAGACAACGGCGAGTTCGACAGTTTCAAGGGCGACATCGAGGCGGCCGAGCGCCGTGTGGCGCGTGAAATCGACCCCGGCGCAAGGGCGTTGGTCATCGCCATCGGCGTGTTCGTGCTGCTGCTGTCGTTCGTCCTGCCGCACACCGGCGGCGCCAAGGGACTCGATGTGCTGATCAGCAGCGATGTGGCGGTTCGCGAAGGGATCACCCTGCCATCGCGGGTGTTCACTTGGCTGGCACTGGTGTTCGGCGTCGGGTTCTCCATGCTGGCGCTGCTGACGCGCCGGTGGGCGCTGGCGTGGATCGCCCTGGCGGGGTCGACGGTGGCCTCACTAGTCGGCCTGTTGGCGGTGTGGTCCCGCCAGACCGCGCCCGACGGCTATCCCGGTCCCGGTATCGGGCTGATCGTCGGCTGGCTGGCGGTCATCGTGGTGACATACCATTGGGCGCGCGCGGTGTGGGTGCGCACGGCGGTTCACCTCGCCGCCGAGGAGGAGCGCCGCCGCTATGTCGCCGAACAGCAGCGCAAAGGTCTGCTCGACGGCCTCGATGACGACCCCGCCCCCTAGCCGCCGAGCGGCCACTGGCTGGACGAGCGTCAGTCGCGTCGCGGCAGTTGGCCGTCCAGCGCGGCGGACACCGCGGGCGAGTATGCGTCGATGAACTCCTCGGTCGACAGTGCGGCGACTGACGCCACCTCCAGCACGTAGCGCGCATAGATCACGCCGACCAATTGTGTGATGAGGACGGCAGAGCGGCGTTGCGCCTCGGCGATGGGCATGCCTTCCTCGGTCAACCGCGCCACGACCGGCGCATCGAGTCCAGCTTCGACGAAACCCCTTGTGAGTGCCGGGCTTTCCCCGCCGCCGCCGGCGTGCGCGATGGCCACCAGAGTCGCGCGGTTCTCGGGGTCGTCCCACGTCAGCACCAGAGCGGTCAACAGCCGACGCGCCAGATCGGCGACCGGGCCGGCGATCTGCTCTTCGATGACAGTCACCGGGTTGGCCCGAAGTGCGAACGCCTCACCGAAAAGTTCTTGCTTGGACCCGAAGAAGTAACTGATCAGGGCGGGGTCCACGCCCGCGTCGGCGGCGATCATGCGCATCGTCGCCGCGCGGTATCCGATCTCGACGAAGCGTGCCCGGGCGGCGTTGAGAATCTGCGCTCTGGTGTCGGGGCCGCCTGCGCGACGCCCGGGACCGCGGCGCAGAGCCCCTTTATTCATCACAGTTGAATTGTAGGCGGAACTGATCTAATCTCAATTCATCAGCGTTGAATAACTGACGAAGGGACTGGAAATGCCTGTTCGCGCGGAAACGATGCGGGCTCGGCTGGTGCCACCGACCGATCACGGATACCTGATGCTGGCGGCGACCGTGGATCGTCGGCTGCCGCTCTTGCCGAACAGCCGACGCAAGGCCGTGGTGCTGTCCGCGCTGTCCGAGGACATCGCCCAGCTCGAGCAGGGGCACGGCGTCACGCAGGCGCTCCTGTTCGACGCGCGATTGGTTGCGCCCGGGATGGGCCACGACCTTCTTCGTGCGCGTGCGATCACGCCGGCGCGATTCGACGTGGTGGTGCTCATCGAGACCGTCGACCCTGAAACCGCGGTGACACTGAAAGGCGGTGACTCTTACCGGCGGTTGAAGGATCGGCTGGATTCGGTGGCGGTCAGGACCTACGAGCTCGCCGCTCACAACGTCCGACGAATCGCCGATGTCGACCATGACAAGTCGTCGGTGTTCCTGTTCAACTTCTTTTACGCTGATGATCCGCGCCGGCTCCTCCGCGTGTGGGAGGACACGGCAGGATGGTTCGTCGCCAAGACCGCCTTGCCCGACTCGACCGTCTTCGAGCCGCTACCCGGCGAATGCGACGACTACGGCATCATCAACCACGCGAGCTGGCCGAACTTCCGGACATTCCTGCCGCACCTGATCCTGCGCCCGTCGTTCCGACGTTTCGTACTGGCCACCTTCGAGTCGAACGGTGTTGCAGCACAACCAATTCTGTTTCGGAGGGTGATACCGCAACAGGCCGTGACGCGGGCCGGAGTGAGTTAGCGCTTGCCCAGGGCTTCGGCCGCGGCGTCGGCCCACTGCCGCCACTGCTCGGCGTTGGCCCGCGCCTCGTCGGCATCCTTCTCGCGCCCGGCAGCCGCAGCCTTCTCGGCCTGACGCTCGTATTGTTCTGCGCGAGCCCGGAATTGATCGGCGCGCGCCTTTGCTTCGGGGTCCACACCGCCGGTGGGGGCGTCGCGCACCTTCTTCTCGATCGCGCGCAGTCGGCGTTCCAGGTCGGCGCCCCGCTCGCGCGG
The DNA here is from genome assembly GCA_019749805.1 of Mycobacteriaceae bacterium. Lineage (GTDB taxonomy): Bacteria > Actinomycetota > Actinomycetes > Mycobacteriales > Mycobacteriaceae > Mycobacterium. Next base: position 44,929 of record JAIEPH010000061.1, read on the forward strand.
CACCTTGCCGATCGCGTCCCACTTGTCGCCGATGGTCCGCAGCGCAGCCCTGGCCGCCTCGAGGTCACTGGTGTCGATCTTCTCGGCTTCGGCGAGCAGCTTTTCCTTCGCCTCGGCGTTTGCGCGGAACTCGGTGTCGCGCTCGGCGTTGGCGGCGTTACGCGCCGAGAAGAATGTGTCCTGGGCCGCTTTGAGCCGCTGCCACAACGCGTCGTCGACGTCCTTGGCCGCCCGACCTGACGCTTTCCACTCGGTCAGCAGGTCGCGGAACGCCGCAGCCGTCGGACCCCAGTCGGTGGAGTCGGCCAATGCCTCGGCGCGTTCGCAGAGCGCTTCCTTGGCCTGCCGGGCGCCGGCACGTTCGCGGTCGAGGTCGGCGAAATGCGAGCCGCGCCTGCGGTTGAACGCCTCACGGGCCGCGGAGTAGCGCTTCCACAGCGCGTCGTCGGATTTGCGGTCCAGACCGGTGATGGTGCGCCACTCGTCGAGAATCTCGCGCAAGCGGTCGCCGGCGACCTTCCATTGGGTGGAGTTGGCCGCCAGCTCCTCGGCCTCCGCCGCCAACGCTTCCTTGCGCGCGATCTGGGCGGCACGATGCTCCTCGCGCTTGGCCTTGTCGGCCTGTGCGGTTTCGTCGGCATGTTCGACGATGGCGGCCAGCCTCGCGGCGACGGCGTCGACATCGCCCAGCACGTGGGCGTCGGCCAGCGTCTCGGCCAGCGCGGCCGCCGCCGCCTTGATCTTGCGGGCGTCGCCGGTACCGGACTCGAGCCGGCTCTCCATGAGAGCGACTTCGGTGTGCAGATCGTCGAAGCGCCTGCCGAAATGCGCGAATGCCGCTTCGGTGTCGCCCGCCTGCCACGAGCCGATCACGCGTTCACCCGAACCGGTGATCAGCCATACCGTGCCGTCGGGGTCGACCCTGCCGAACCGGTGCGGGTCGCTGGTGGCGGGCGCTGCGATCGTCGGTGCCGGCTTGCCGGGGCGCGGGGTCGGGCGCGGTTTGGGCGGGGGAGCCCCGGGCGTGGGTTTGGGCGGCCCGGACGCGGGTTCGGGGGAGGAGGCCTGGCCTCCTGGCTCGCTGATCGTCATATTCGTTTCTCGTACCCTCCGCGCGGTGTTCCGCGCACCTGCCGCGCGACGCGGCGCCCAATAGCTGTCTCTTCCGCACGCTATTCAAACAGGTCGCCCCGCCGTGTGCGCACGGCTTTCACCATGCATCTGCCTACGCTCTGATCGACGACGACGAAAGGAGCCCGATGGTCAAGGTGGATTTCGCCGTTCTGCTCGCCCTCGGCGCTGCCTTGTTCATCGCGATCGGCGACGTCATGCACCAACGTCAGGCGCACGAGGTGACCGAGGAGCAGGTCAGTCACGCGGCACTGTTTCTGCAGTTGTTGCGCGATCGCCGGTGGTGGTTGGGCAGCGCGGTCGCGGCGGTCGGCTTCACCTTGCAGGCCGCGGCGCTGGGCCTCGGTTCCGTGCTGTTGGTGCAGGCACTGCTGGTGACCTCGCTGCTGTTCGCCCTGCCGATCAACGCGCGGCTGTCACACCGCCGGGTGACGAGGTGGGAGTGGACGTGGGCGGCGCTGCTGGCCGCCTCGGTCGCGGTCATCGTCATCGTCGGCAATCCGACCGCGGGCCATTCCCGCGCCTCGTTCGAAACCTGGGGAGCGGTGGTCGCGGTGCTCGGGCCGGTGCTGGTGCTGTGCGTGATCGCCGGCAGCATGCTCAACGGGCCGATCAGTGCCGTGCTGTTGGCGGTGGTGTCCGGCGCGTTGTGGGGCGTGTTCGCGGTACTGACCAAGGGCGTGGTGGATCGGCTCGATGACGGCCTTCTCGCGCTGCTGAGCACGCCGGAGCTTTACGCGTGGGCCATTGTCGCGGTCGCGGGCACCGCGTGGCAGCAGTTCTCCTTCCGGGCGGGCTCGCTGACCGCGTCGCTGCCGACCATGACCGTCACCGAGCCGGTGGTGGCGTCGGCCCTTGGCGTGGTGATCCTCGGCGAGTCGCTGCGCCCGGGAGATGCGGGCTGGTTCACCCTGATCGCTGCCTTCGCGGTGATGGTCGTCGCGACCGGTGCGCTCGCCCGCGGCGAAGCGGCCGACGCAGGGCAGCGCGCGACGCGGCATTAGCGTGGTCACGTGCTGAGCGCCATCGCGATCGTCCCGTCGGCGCCCGTCATGGTGCCCGAACTGGCCTCAGGCGCCGCTGCCGAGCTGGCCGGCCTGCGTGAGGCACTGTTCACCTCCGCGGCGGCACTGCCCGCACGGTGGATCGCCGTCGGAGCCGGACGCGCCGACGGCGACGTGACACCCCCGCAGACCGGGACGTTCGCCGGCTACGGCGTCGACGTGCGGGTCGCGTTGTCGGCCGACGACTCCGGCGCGCCGACGGAACTGCCGCTGTGCGCGTTGGTGGCCGGCTGGCTGCGCGGGCAGGTCAACCCCGACGCGACCACTGAGGTGCGGATCTACGCCGACGATCACAGCGCCGACGCGGCGCTGGACCTCGGTCGGCGGCTGCGCGCCGAGATCGACGAAGCCGCCGATCCCGTCGGGGTTCTCGTCGTCGCCGACGGCGCGAACACCCTGACCCAGCCCGCGCCCGGCGGTTACGACCCGGACTCGACGCCCGTACAGGCCGCCCTCGATGACGCACTGGCCACGGGCGATGCCGCGGCGCTCGCTCGGCTGCCGGCCACGATCGTCGGCCGGGTGGCCTACCAGGTGCTGGCAGGACTCGAACCTGAGCCGCGGTCGGTCAAGGAGCTTTACCGTGGCGCGCCCTATGGGGTCGGATACTTCGCCGGCGTCTGGCTTCCATGACACGACCGATCGCGATCGTCGGCCCGACCGGCACCGGGAAATCCGAGCTTGCGCTGGCGGTGGCCGAACGCCTCGGCGGCGAGATCGTGAATGCCGACGCCATGCAGCTCTACCGCGGCATGGACATCGGAACCGCGAAACTGACGGTCGCCGAGCGGCGCGGCATCCCGCATCATCAGCTCGATGTCCTCGAAGTGACCGAAACCGCGAGCGTGGCCCGCTACCAGCAGGCCGCCGCCGCGGACATCGAGGCCATCGCGAACCGTGGCGCGGTACCGGTCGTCGTCGGCGGATCGATGATGTACGTCCAATCGCTGCTCGACGAATGGACCTTCCCCGCGACAGACCCGGGCGTGCGCGCCAAGTACGAGCAACGCCTCGCCGAGGTCGGTGTCAGCGCCCTGCACGCTGAGCTGGCCGCGGTGGACGTCGACGCCGCCGCGTCGATCCTGCCGACCGACGGACGCCGCATCGTGCGCGCGCTGGAGGTGGTCGAGTTGACGGGTCAGCCGTTCGCCGCATCCTTCCCGGCGATCGGTGCTCCTCGGTGGGACACCGCGATTGTCGGACTCGATTGGGAGACAGAGGTTCTCGATGAACGTCTGACGCAGCGCACCGACAAGATGTTCCGCGATGGACTGGTGGAGGAGGTCCGCGCACTTCTGGACCGCGGCCTGCGCGACGGTGTGACAGCCGCCAGGGCACTCGGGTATGCCCAGGTGATCGCCGATCTCGATGCCGGCGGCGACGGGACGGCGGCGCGCGAACCGACGTTCGTCGGAACCCGCCGTTATGTGCGCAGGCAGCGGTCGTGGTTTCGCCGCGACCACCGCATCAGCTGGCTCGACGGTGCAGCGGGTGGCACCGTCGAGGAAACGCTGCGCATCTGGCGGGACGTATCCTGAACAGGTGAAGTTCGCCAAAGGGCACGGCACCCAGAATGACTTTGTGGTGTTGCCCGACCCCGAGGGCGAATTGACGCTGCCGCCCGCCGCGGTGGTTGCGCTGTGCGACCGCCGCCAGGGTCTCGGCGCCGACGGCGTCCTGCGGGTCACCAGGGCGGCCGCGGCGCATTCGGCGGGCGTCTTCGACCGGATTCCCGAGGGTGTGGCCCCGGACGACTGGTACATGGACTACCGCAACGCCGACGGGTCGATCGCGCAGATGTGCGGCAACGGGGTCCGGGTGTTCGCGCACTACCTGCGCGTCTCTGGGTTCGAGAGCCGCGACGAGTTCGTCGTCGGATCGCTGGCGGGACCGCGGCCCGTCGTGCTGCACGACTGGGATGCCACGGGCGCGGACGTCACCGTCGAGATGGGCAAGACGAACCAACTGGGTGCCGGCGAGGCGATCGTGGGCGGCAGACCGTTCGCGGGCCTGGCGATCGATGTCGGCAATCCGCATCTGGCGTGCATCGACCCCGTCATGACGTTCGGCGAACTGGCGGCGCTCGACGTCGCGGCGCCGGTGTCGTTCGACCGTGCGCAATTTCCCGAAGGTGTCAACATCGAGGTGCTGACGGCTCCGGTGGACGGGGCGGTGTCCATGCGGGTGCACGAGCGTGGTGTCGGCGAGACGCGGTCCTGTGGCACCGGAACCGTCGCTGCTGCCGTCGCGGCGCTGGCGTACGGAGGTGCGGGCACCGGCACACTGCGGGTGCACATCCCCGGCGGTGCCGTTACTGTCACGATCACCGACGCGTCCAGCTACCTTCGTGGCCCGTCCGTCCTGGTGGCCGAGGGCGAACTATCCGAGGAATGGTGGCGTGCCGCCCAGCGTTAATTCATGTGCATCGCCGGCATCGGCCGTGCCAGTCTGTGTCCGCTTATGACGTATCCCAAATTCCCAGTCAACGAGACACCCAGCGCGGGTGAGCTCGCCCTCGAAGACCGCGCGGCGCTGCGCCGCGTGGCGGGTTTGTCGACCGAACTCTCCGACGTCTCCGAGGTCGAGTACCGCCAGCTTCGGCTGGAACGCGTCGTGCTGGTCGGCGTGTGGACCGAGGGCAGCGCCGCGGACGTCGACGCCAGCATGGCCGAGCTCGCTGCGCTCGCCGAGACCGCCGGCTCACAGGTGCTCGAAGGTCTTGTGCAGCGTCGCGACAAGCCGGACCCATCCACGTATATCGGCTCGGGCAAGGCGCAGGAACTGCGTGAAGTGGTGCTTGCGACCGGGGCCGACACGGTGATCTGCGACGGAGAGCTGAGTCCTGCGCAGCTCAACGCGCTGGAGAAGGCCGTCAAGGTCAAGGTGATCGACCGGACCGCGCTGATCCTCGACATCTTCGCCCAGCACGCCACGAGCCGCGAAGGCAAAGCGCAGGTGGCGTACGCCCAGATGGAGTACATGCTGCCCAGGCTGCGCGGCTGGGGTGAGTCGATGTCTCGGCAGGCCGGTGGCCGGGCCGGCGGAGCCGGTGGCGGTGTGGGTACCCGCGGACCGGGCGAGACGAAAATCGAGACGGACCGCAGGCGCATCCGCGAGCGAATGTCCAAGCTGCGCCGCGAAATCAAGGACATGAAGAAGATCCGCGACACCCAGCGCAGCCGCCGGTTGGCCAGCGACGTGGCCTCGATCGCGATCGTCGGTTACACCAACGCGGGCAAGTCGAGTCTTCTCAACGCACTGACCGGCGCCGGTGTCCTCGTGGAGAACGCGTTGTTCGCCACCCTCGAACCGACAACGCGCCGTGGGGAATTCGCCGACGGCCGACCGTTCGTCCTGACCGACACGGTGGGGTTCGTCCGGCACCTGCCGACCCAGTTGGTCGAGGCGTTTCGGTCCACGCTGGAGGAGGTCGTCGACGCCGACCTGCTCGTGCATGTCGTAGACGGCTCCGATGTCAGCCCGCTGGCGCAGATCAATGCGGTGCGCCAAGTGGTCAACGAGGTGGTTACCGGAGCCGCCACGGCGGCGACATCAGGCACAGCCCATGACGTCCGCTCTGTACCAGAGTTGGTGGTGGTCAACAAGATCGACTCAGCGGACGACCTCGCGCTGGCGCAGCTTCGGCGGGCCCTCCCGGACGCGGTGTTCGTCTCCGCGCGCACGGGTGACGGTCTCGAACGGCTGCAGCAGCGGATGGCAGAACTCATCGCTCCGACAGATACCGTGGTGGACGTGACGATTCCCTATCACCGCGGCGATCTGGTCAACAAGGTGCATGCCGAGGGTCGGGTGGATGCCACCGAGCACACCGCCGACGGCACGAGAATCAAGGCACGCGTGCCGATTCCATTGGCTGCGAGCCTGAGCGAGTTCGCGACGTTCTGAGGGGTTCGCGCTAGCATCCGTGAGTGGAAGCCGGGATCCATTCCGCAACCCGCAGGTTCGAGCGCAGTTGATCGATGAGTACGACGCTGTCATGCGCACGTGGCCGGTCCCAAGAGCGTGGCGACGAAGCGCGTCATCTGGTTCCGAGAGACTTTCGCTGCGCTCGGCATCGAGAACGCGCGCGTCGCGGGGTTGTCTTACGGCGGCCGGCTGACCGCGCTGTGTGCGGTGCACGCACCGGAACTCGTCAACCGACTCATTTTGAAGAGCCCCGGGCCGAAGCCTTGGCCTGACCCAGACACGCGGAAAGGTCCCGACCCCACGGGTTCGGGACCTTTCCGGCTGCGGATTACTCCTGCTCAGCCTTCTGACGCTCCTCGGCGGTCTTGGCCGCTGCACGCGCACCTTCGGCTTCGGCTTCCTTCTGCGCGGCATTGCGCTGCGCGTCGGCCTTGTCCTGCTGGGCCTGGCCCTCGCGGTAGAGGTCATCGCGTCCGGCGACGGCACCGGCAACTTCCTTGACCTTGCCCTTCACGCCTTCGACGACGCCCTTGACGGCTTCTTCGGGTCCGCTGTTCTTCTCGGACATGCGCAGGTTCCTCCTCGCTTCGTTGGTGCCTGGGGTTTGCCCCGAAGAGCGTCCCGGCAAACCGTTGGTGGGCCAGGTCACGCTGAAACGGCGTCGAACACGTCTTGAGTGCGGCTACTGAGCACGCGATATGCGAGCCGCGCCTTCAGCGCATCTAGTTGGCACTCCTGCTCAATGGTGCGGTTCTCAGTCCGGGCGAGGTCGATGAACTCTGGTGTGACGAAGCCGTCGCGCAGCAGCACAGTCACCTCCCGATCCCCCAGGGAGACAACGAAAACGAAATCCTCGACCAATCGGCCGCGATCTGAGTGCACCAGTGAGCGATCCACGGTGTAGCGGTCGTCAGACACGGCGCGGGTCACCGCTTCGAATCCGTCGCGCGCGCCCGGACCGCGAAAGGCCGTTCGTACCACAACGGATCGCCGCGGTATGGGCGCCTCAGTTGAGAGCAATGGGAAAGCACACAGCATGGCCTTGAATGCCACCGCAACGCCGGCGGGGGAGTGCGGTCCGTGGTACCGGATCATGTCGTCGAACGTGAACTCGATCGTTCGGCCGCGCTCTTCGACGATCAGCTTTTCGGTCATGAGCGCCGCCCATGGGCCAGCGATGACGTCCCGACGTCGTCGGTGAGCACGTCAGGGTTTCCGTGGACGCACATCGCATTCGGGTGGGAAGGGTTCTGCGGGTTGAACCCCGCACCGGTTGACAGTTGCACGACATCGCCGTCAGCCCACCCGCGACGCGCCGCATCGATCGGGTGCATCCGGATGGGCTCGCGCTTCCGACGCTTGGCTAATCGCACCGCCGTCGAGCTGGTGGCCAGCACATGCGCAAGTGCCAGCATGATCGCGACATCGCTGCCCGTTACCGGCGCAAGCCCGCTGAAACACACGAGTAGATCGGTGTGTTCAACGGCGACCTGCCACTCGGTGGAGCGTTTGAACAGATCATCGTGGGCCCCCACCACCCGCGGCATGATCACAACTGTCGCAGCCAGGCTGTAGGAATGTCGCGAAAAGGTATACCCGCCAGGAAATTTCAGGAAGCGGTGCACCTGGCTCCGGACGTGGTGGAATCTGCCCGCGCTGGGCCACCCGCTTGAGCCGACGTATATTGCCTCGTTGACGTAGGTATCGACGTCGCGCCGAAGTTCGCAGGCGAGCAACTCGGTCAGTTCATCCCATGACACATCGACGAATTCGTCGGCGCGGCGCAAGGCGGTGGCACCCGGGCCGTCACGCAACCAGCCCCGCCGAACGGCCGGGGTGCCGATGTGGGATCGGTGGCGGACCGAGCCGGGCCGATTCCCCAATCGAGGAGAGGAGTCGATGTCGGTGTCAAACGGGGTGACGGAGGCGATTTCGCCGGATTCGACGCTATCGGTGAATGCGCCACAGTGCGCGAAGCTGGTCGTGGTGGGCGCCATGTATCCCGAGTTTAGGACCGTGCGTGACCAGCCGCGGCAACGCGATTCGGCGCCGCGGCGCGAGATCCGAAGCTTCTGTGCATTTCCGGGGTAGTTTCTCTCCCAGAGTTTGCGTGTGTTCCTTGGTTATTAACGTCTTCTGACGGACAGTTGACGGGCGCGATACGTTTCATGGAATTTGCGCCGACTGTGGGAGGGTCAATGAGCGGGCAGAAGAGTCGGCGCCGCATGGGGCGCAATCGGCTCGGAATCAGTTTGCTGACAGTGTCGATGGCTGTCTTGCTGGCACCGATCACGGCGGCGCAACCGGACGCCGACGCGAACGCAGCGATCACGGCGGCGTGGGAGGCCAGTGGCGGTGACGGCGGCACGCTAGGACCAAGAAACGGCGGCGTCTACCCGGCCGGCGCCGGTTTCGGCCAGAACTTCGCTGGCGGCAAGATGTTCTTCACGCCTGCGACCGGCGCACACTTCGTACAGGGTGCCATCCTGGAGAAGTACGAGTCGCTCGGCGGTCCAGCCGACAGCGATCTCGGTTTCCCCACCATCGATGAGGGGCCCGGGCGGGCGCCGGACAGCCGAAACGTCACGTTCAGCGCGACGGACAAGCCGGTCATCTTCTTCACACCTGCCACCGGCGCGCGCGTGGTCCGTGGGCCGATCAACGCCGCGTGGGACAAGCTCGGTGGTTCGTCGGGCACACTCGGCGTACCGGCGGAGGACGAGGTCTACAAGGGCGACGTCGTCTCGCAGAAGTTCACCGGCGGCGAATTGTCGTTTGACATTCGCAAGAAGACCTTCACCACCGTGCCGCCGGAACTTGCCGCTCAGTTGGGTGACCTGCAGTTTCCCGAGGATCCGACCGCGGCGATCAATGCCGCCCGGCGCGCCGCCGGAGGACCGTTGGGGCCGCTGGGCGCCGCCGACGGAGCGCCCTACCCGGTCGGCAAGGACGGACTGAGGCAGAACTTCGCCGGTGGCGCGATCTTCTATACACCTGCCACCGGTGCGAACGTCGTGACCGGACAGGTGCTGGCCAAGTACGAGAGCGTCGGCGGACCCGAAGGTGACCTCGGGTTCCCGCTCACCAGTGAGGTCGACGGCGGCCTGCCCACTGCCAGCCGCATGTCCCGCTTCGCGGCCGAGGACAAGCCGGTCATCTTCTGGACGCCGGATCACGGTGCGGTGATCGTGCGGGGTGCGATGGCGGCAGCCTGGGATCGGCTCGGCGGGGCCAAGGGCGAGCTGGGCGCACCGATGGCCGACCAGACGGAGGCCGGCGACGTCGTCACGCAGCGCTTCACCGGTGGCGTCATCTCATGGGACCGAGCAAAAAACACCTTCAGCACCGAACCTGCCAATCTGGCCGCCGAATTGGCCGGACTCGAGGTGCCGGGCCAGCAGTCGGCGCCCGAGACGCCGGGCAGCCCGCAGGCGTCGGATTCCAACGACACCAACAAGTGGTTGAAACCGAATGTGTGGTGGCTGCTGGCGCTCGTGCCGTTGGTGGCAGTGATCGGAGCCGTCGTGCTCGCGATCGCGCTGCGACGCCGCAACAAGACCGATCCCTTTGCGCCCGACGAATCCTTTGGGATGCAAGACGTCCGGTTCAGCGGTGACGCCGATGCCGGGTACAGCACCGCGGCCGCTCCGGATCAGGTGACCACCGACGAGGAGTACGCCGCGGCGATGTTCGGCGATCGCTACGCCGGCGGGGGATTAGGCTCACTACCGCGCCGAGGCGAAGATATGACACCGGAGGTCGTGCCCGAGGAGGAAGACCTTTGGGGTGCGCCCTCGTCGGCATCGAGGGTTGAGGAGACCGCGCAGGACGCCGAGGACGCCGGGGACACCGAGGACGAGGACGAGCCACCCGCCCCCGATGACGAGCCTGACGATGACGACGACCCGGACGCGGTCGACACGGCACCGACTCGTATTCAGACCGCCGAAGCGGCGATTGCCGCCGCGGCGGCGGCCGCCGCGGTCAAGCGCGACCCCCTCATCGATACCGGACGCCATGCCCGGATCGACGTCGACGACGACCCGCCGACGCAGCGCGTCGCCTTCCTCGTGCCGCTCGACGACCCGAACGAGGCACCCGAGGGCTACCCGGTCAAAGCGAATACCAAGACTGGTGTGTATTGGACACCCAGCAGTCCGTTGTATGACGATGCCAGCGCCGAAATCTGGTTTGCCAGTGAGGAACTCGCGCGCGTGAACGGCTTCGTCACCGACGGCGAGACGCGCTAGATCTTACGGATCACCGTCACGACCTTGCCCAGCACGGCGGCGTCGTTGCCGGGAATCGGATCGAACGCCGGGTTGTGCGGCATCAGCCATACCTGACCGCGTGTGCGCTTGAACGTCTTCACAGTCGCCTCTCCGTCGATCATCGCTGCGACGATGTCGCCGTTGTCCGCAACGTTCTGCTGACGCACGACCACCCAGTCGCCATCGCAGATCGCCGCGTCGACCATGGAGTCGCCGACCACCTTCAGCAGGAACAGCGAGCCCTCGCCGACCAATTCGCGCGGTAGCGGGAAAACGTCCTCGACGGCCTCTTCGGCCAGAATGGGACCGCCGGCGGCGATGCGGCCCAACACCGGGACGAACGTCGGCTCCGGTAGCGCATCCGATCCTGCGACGTCGGTGGCGACGACCGGGGGGCCGCTGTCCGACCCGCGCACATCCACGGCGCGTGGCCGGTTGGGGTCGCGGCGCAGATAGCCCTTACGCTCCAAAGTGCGCAACTGGTGGGCCACCGACGACGTCGACGTCAGCCCGACCGCGTCGCCGATCTCTCTGATGCTCGGGGGATAGCCGCGACTGGTCACCGAGGCGCGGATCACATCGAGGATGGTGCGTTGACGCTCGGTGAGCCCGGTGTCGAGCCCACCGCGCACGCCGGTGCCGCCTGTGCCACCCGGGGTATCGCTGCTGGAGTCCATGGCGCGAATGTAGCCCGCGGCCGACGATTAATCAAACATGTGTTCGAGGCGTGTCGGATCGCCACGGGGTGGTGAGGCCTGGCCAACTCGGCTGTCCGAACTTGAGTTCCTAATGGATGTCAAGCGACGTGCTGGCTCGTAGGGTGGTTGGTGGCGGGCCCGGATGTTGGAGCGCT
>JAIEPH010000063.1 GCA_019749805.1 Mycobacteriaceae bacterium
AACCACTACACTGACCGCTGCTCACAGGTGAGGAATTTCAACGAGCACACCTGGGGAATTTCGATGAGCGCGATCAGAACTGCCGGCCAGCTGATCACCGTGCACAGCTACGTCGAAGCAACGTTGCGGCCCGCCAGGGCTGCGATCGCCTCGGATTCGGAGATCGGCGATTCCCTGCCTCGCTCTCGCCCGGCGTTCGCCACGTGGACCAACGTGGCCATGCTTGCGGTGGGGTTCGCGTTTGCCGTTGCGGGCGCGATTCTGGGAGCAGTGTTAGACGTGGCCAGGAACGGCCCTGCGCTCGCGATGGTGATCGGCGGTGTACTGGTGCTCATCATCGGGCCGTCGCTGTGGGCCGCGTACTCGCCACTGCTGCAACCTATTCGCGATCTCGCCGCAGGAACTGAGCGTGTTGCGGCCGGTGATTTCAGCCAGCGCCTGCCGGTGGTGCAAGACGACGACCTCGGCGCGCTTGCGGCGTCGTTCAACCGTATGCAGGCGGGTCTGACCGAGCGGCAACGGCTGCAGGCGGCTTTTGGGACTTACGTCGATCCTTCCTTGGCGGCGCGACTGCTTGAGCAGGGTGATGATGTTTTTACCGGTGAGCGCCGCCAGGTCACGGTGATGTTCATCGATGTACGCGACTTCACCCCGTTCGCTGAGGCCAACAGCGCCGAGGACACCGTGGCGCGGCTCAATGCCTTGTTCGAGATTGTGGTGCCGGCCGTAGTCGACGGCGGTGGGCACGTGAACAAGTTCCTCGGCGACGGCGCGTTGGCCGTCTTCGGCGCACCCAACGAACTCGCCGATCATGGTGACGCTGCGTTGACCGCTGCGCTGCTGATTCATCGCCGTGTTGTCGAGCGGTTCGGCGGCACCCTTCGAATTGGTATCGGCATCAACACCGGTGTGGTGATCGTGGGCACCATCGGCGGCGGCGGCAAGCTCGAATTCACGCTGATCGGCGATACCGTAAATGTCGCGGCCCGCGTCGAGCAGCTCACCAAGACCAGCGGCGACGCGATCCTCCTCACCAATCAAACCGTCGATGCCCTGGCGTCTCGGCCGCCCGCACTCATCGATCGGGGCGCCCACGCCCTAAAAGGTAAGTCAGCCCTGGTGCAGGTCTTCGGGCTCGACCCAACGGAGTGACTCGGTTGCATTGGTCCGGATGAACGGCTTACATCCAGCACCACCGAAACCGCCATCGTCGACAGCCGGCCCACCACCACCACTGAGAATCAGCATGGAACACCCTCGACCCAACGGGTCGGGGGTGTTTGCTGTCCCGGGTCAGATGGTTGCAGAGCCGAAGAGTCGGGGCCGACGAATTATGTCGCCCAGTAGGCCTTGACAGCGGACTAACAACGCCTGTTTCGCAAATTGGCCATATCGACCTCTGAGGCTATGGAAACGCGATAAGTTTGCCGCTCGGGGAGCAGAGCCACATTCAATTCGCGAGGAGGGTCAACAGATGATCAGGATGTTGAGGAAACTCACGATCAGCATCGTGACGGCGGTGGTCGCCTTGATCGGCCTGGCCGCCGCCCCGGCAAACGCACAAGATCGCCACGTGGAAGTCATCAACGAAACGCAGCACTCAATCGTGCAGTTCTACGCATCTAACGTCGACCGCGGCACCTGGGAGGAAGACATTCTGGGCGAGGACGTACTGCCGGTCGGCCAGTCGGTGAACATCAATATCGATGACGGCAGCGGGGCGTGCTTGTACGACTTCAAGGCTGTGTTCGACGACGGCGAGGAACTGGTGCGCACCGGCATCGACGTGTGCACCACGACCACATATACCTACACCGAAAGCTGAGACGACAAGTCGTCGTTTCGACTGATCAGCACTGAAAACATCCCCGGTCCCGTTCGGCCGGGGGTGTTTTCGCTGTCAGGCCGTGGGCTGGACGGAGACGAGGCGGAAGACTCCCGGCTGGACGTCGTCCGCAGTGAAGCGGACCACCAGGACGTCTGGCGGAAACTGGCTGGCCAGGTCATTCAGGGTCCTGGGCAGGAACGCCTGGGCCTTAGCATTGCCGTACCAGTTCGGGTCGGACGGATCGACGCTGAGGGCGTTCACGCTGTCGATCGTCTCGTCCCAGCGTTGTATCGGGTCCGGCCGGGTGTCGCCGAAGCCCGCCGACTTGAGGTAGGCATCCCCTTGTCCCGCAACGGTAATCGCGGTTCCGCCCCCGACGGGTGTTCCGGTGATCGTTCCATTGACGGCATCGGCAGTCGCCGACGTCAGCCGCACGGTGCACACGTTGTCGACGACGCTCGGCGGCACACAGAATCCGGGCAGCGGGTCAGCGTGGGCCGGGGCGATGTTCAGGGCGGCAGACAATGCCAAGACGGACATTGCCGCGCCGATCCTTTCAGGCGTCACAAGAATGTATTCGGTGCGCTGACCTGAAGAGTTACGCTGCCGAGGTGATCGGGCGGTACGCAGTGGCCGGACTTGTCGCCACATTGGCGGCGGTCACGTTCGTGTCACCTGCCAGTGCCGCCCCGCTCGACCCGATCCCGGGGAACGGCTTCTTTCTCGTCGGTCCTGATATCGCGCCGGGTCTCTACCAAACCGCCGGTTCAGCCTCGACGTTTGGCGTATGGATCAACGATGTGCCGACCGTGGATTCGATGTGCGCGTGGTTCGCGTACAGCACGCCCGACACCAACAAAGACCACGTGGTCGCCACGAATATGTCGATCGGTCCGATGTTCGCGAATATCAACGCGGAAGTGAAGGCCTTCGAATCGCGGAACTGCCAACCCTGGACCCGGGTGCCCTGAAAGTGAATGACAAGCCGGTCGCCGGGGTATCCCGGCCCAATGGCGGAGCATGAAGGCGGCCAGTGGAACGTCGCCACGAAAAAGAACACGGTCTATCTCGAGCGGGTATCCGAGGATGGCGAGCGGCTCATCGACGACTCGTTGGCGCCGGAGGAGGCGCGTCAACTGGCCCGGCTGCTGACCAAGCATGCCGATGGCATCAGCGAATCGGGTGCGGACACCGTGGACGACGACACCACGGACGAAGACTCGGAGGATGACGACTCTGAGGATGACGACTCTGAGGAGGATGACGACAAGTCCGAGGACTCTGACGAGTCGAAAGACTAGTCCCGGCTTCATATCTCGACCCTGAATTGATGCGAGCGATCATCGCGCGCGACCGCGCTGCCGGATTGCACGGCCTAGCACTGGGGGAGATGCCGTACCCGCACGCCGCTGAGAACGATGTCGTCGTCCGAGTGCACGCGGCGGGGTTCACGCCGGGTGAGCTCGACTGGCCGGGCACCTGGACCGACAGGGCCGGACGTGATAGGACACCGACCATCCCCGGGCACGAGGTTTCCGGGGTCGTCGCCGAACTCGGCTACGGGACGACAGGTTTGACTGTCGGCCAACGAGTCTTCGGGATCACCGACTGGTGCCGCAATGGCACGCTGGCCGAATTCGTGGCAGTCGAGGCTCGTAATCTTGCGCCGCTGTCGACCGGAGTCGATCACATCGTGGCTGCGGCACTGCCGATTTCGGGCCTCACCGCGTGGCAGGGACTGTTCATTCACGGGCGGCTCTCCGCCGGGCAGACGGTGCTGATTCACGGCGCTGCCGGCGGTGTCGGTTCGATGGCGGTACAACTGGCGCTCGACGCGGGGGCACGGGTGATCGGTACGGGACGCGCGGCCGATCGTGAAGTGGCCCTGGGGCTAGGCGCAGAAGTTTTCGCCGACTTGGATGAAGATCGGCTTGAAGACGTCGGCGAAGTGGACATGGTCTTCGATGTGATCGGCGGTGAGATCCTCCGCCGCTCGGCCGCGTTGGTCCGACCTGACGGTGCACTGGTCAGCATCGCCGAACCGCCGCCCAGCCCGCCCGACAACATCCGGGCCATCTTCTTCGTCGTGGAGCCCGATCGTGCGGGACTCGCCGAATTGGAGCTCAGGGTGCGGGACGGGCGCATCGAGCCACGTGTCGCAAAGATTCGATCCCTCGACGACGCCGCTGCCGCGTTTGACCCGACCCACCGTGGCCGGGGTAAGGCCGTCATCCGCGTGATCGACGTGTGACCTCGTCGATCGCCTATCCAACCAGCGAAAATGGTCGAACTTCACAGCTAATGGCATGGTGGCTGCCATGAGCAGCACTTCCTGCAGGTTGTACCGCAAATGGCTGACGGTGGCGATTACCGGAATAGCGACGCTGGCTCTTGTGACGGCGTGCGCCGGATCGGGTCCGTCGCTCCGGGACAATGACGCGCCCGCGTCCAACTTCACCCCCGATGACACCGCCGCAGGCGCGCCGGAGGCCCCACCGCCTCAGGAGCCCACGCCGGTGGAAGACGTCCAGCGCGACGTCGTCAAGACCGCGTCGATGACCATCACGGTGGCCAACACCTCCGAGGCCGCGGACAAGGCGGCCGTCATGGTCGAGGATGCCGACGGTCGCGTCGACAGCCGCAGCGAGAACGCGGGGTCCGCCTCGGGATTGGCGCGCACGTCGGTCGTGCTGCGCGTTCCGGTGGACAAGCTCGACGGTGTGGTGCGCGATCTCAAGACGCTGGGAACCGTGCAGACCGCCGAAACCAGCTCCGAGGATGTGACGGCGCAGCGGGTCGATCTCGACGCCCGCATCAAGGCGCTGCAGACCTCGGTGGACCGCCTGCTGGCGATCATGCGTGATGCCCGCGACCCCGAAGCACTCATCGCCGCCGAGGACGCGCTCTCGCAACGGCAGGCGGATTTGGACAGCCTGCGTGCGCAGCGTGAAGCGCTCGGTGACCAGATCCAATACAGCACCGTCGACGTCACGTTCGTCGCACAGACGATCGGCGGCCCAGCGCCCAAGGAGTACCAGGGTTTTGCGGGTCAGGTCGAACGTGGCTGGGACAACTTGGTTTTCGTCGTCGGTAACCTGGTGCTGCTGTTCGGTCTCTTGCTGCCGTGGCTGGTCGTGCTGGCCGTTGCCGTCGCCATCGTTTACTTCGTCGTCCGGTTGGCCGGGGGAGGCCGACCGGGGAACGTGGTAGTGGACCGGTCCGCCGGTAGCTCAGACGCGGACGTCGCGCAAACCGGGTCTCACAACCCGTTGCCAGCTGATCAACATGACGACGGGAATCAGCAGCAATGACGTTCGCGAGATGAATTGCGTCAGTTGGTCGTCCTTCATCAAACCGGGTCCGGCGAAGTAGCCGAAGAGCAGGAGTGTGGCCGTCACCAACACCAGCGCCCGGCCAATCCGGGCGCGGATGCCACTCGTGTCGAGCGACTCCGGCAGTACGGTTCGGTAGAAATCGATCATTGCCCATAGCGTCAGGTATCCGATGATGACGTAAAGCCACCACCAGGACAGGTGGGTCCCCACGGTCCAGTTGTGCATGTCACCACTCGGCGAGGCGACTCGGATGGGGACGTAACAGAAGAAATTCCCGACCTCCATGCACAGCAACCAGAATGTCGAGTAGGCGACGAAGCGGCGCGTACTGGTGCGCCACAGCGGCGCGACTAAACGAAAAACGAGGTACAGCAGAGCATTGACCGCAATGCCGGAAAGGGCTACCACAGCGACTGCCAGATTCTTGCCGGAAGCCATCGCAGTCCGGTAGTCGACGTGCTCGTCAACCTCGGAGAGAAACAAGAAGTTGCCAATGCTGTTGCTGCCCCAGGTGATTGGCCATGGGCTCGATTTGATGCCCAGGATCCAAGCGGCGAAGGAGTGGCCGTATTCGTGCGTCATGAAGGACACGTAGTAGGTAACGAGGAGGATCAGGGGCGTGGCTGAGAGCAGCAGCCACGTCGATCGTCGTGTGCTCGGGGGTTCTGGCACACGCGCTCCAACCATTTTGGCGAACGGGGCGGGCTGT
Organism: Mycobacteriaceae bacterium; assembly: GCA_019749805.1. Classification (GTDB taxonomy): domain Bacteria; phylum Actinomycetota; class Actinomycetes; order Mycobacteriales; family Mycobacteriaceae; genus Mycobacterium. The sequence goes on from JAIEPH010000063.1 coordinate 5,873, forward strand.
GGCCGCCTCTTGGAGAGCATAGGCACGACGCGGCAATTTCCCTTGGGATTTATGGATTTTCGACGGTTGGCTGAACGTGGCGGGCACTATACGTTGATGACACAGACGGTGCCGGGCTCGGTCGCACGGGGTCTGACCACAGATGGATAACACGACCTTGTTCACCCTGACCGTCATGGTGCTTTGCTACGCGGTGATCTCGGCGTTGGTCAAACGGTGGTACGTGGCTCCCGCGTTGATATTCGCGGTGTGCGGAATGGCCTTGGGCCCCTCCGGTATCGGGACTTGCCCGCAAGAGATCGGGTGTTCATCGGTTGGTTCGGCCCGCGGGGCCTCGGCACCATCGTCTTGGGCCTGCTGATGATCGAACAAAGTGAGCCGCACCTGGAGCACTGGATCACGCAAGTGGTCGGAATCACGGTCTCGTTGAGCCTCGTCGTACACAGCCTGACGGTGTGGCCGGGCATCAATTGGCTGGTCAAGAGGGCGCCCCTCGAGCCGGTCGAGGCAGCCGTGAAAAAGCCCCGTCCCGGTAGGCCGAGGCGGGGCTTTCTCTATTCGGTTCGTGACTATGAGGCGCGGCGGATGCCCCGCTTCAACAACAGTTCGCGCTCGGACTCGGACAGGCCCCCCCAGATGCCATAGGGCTCTCCGACGGCGAGCGCGTGCGAACGACACTGCGTGATCACCGGGCAGCTGCGGCACATCTCCTTGGCGCGCAACTCGCGCTGCGCCCGCGCCCGGCCACGTTCGCCGTCGGGGTGAAAGAACATGGACGAGTCGACGCCTCGGCAAAGGCCGGCGATCTGCCAATCCCAGATATCTGCGTTGGGTCCGGGAAGCTGTTGCGGCTGTGGCATTGGAAAACCCCTCTCTACACACTCATTTCGCCAACTACACAAGTGCGTGAGTTACGGAACCGATCCGAGCGCAAGTCGCCGATGACTACTCGTGCACACAAACTAGGGGGGCTCACGAAATTCCGTCAATAGCCTGAACATGTGCTAATTGACATAACAGCAGGTCCAGAATTTACGTCACGTTCATCTTGGGACACTTCGCCGTTGAGATCGGTGTTTAAGCAATCGTGCTGCGGAGGCCGGCAAGGCGTATTTGTCCTGATCGCGTCGATACATGCGACTTCGGCAATTTTTTGCAATCCCGCGCCGTCTTACATGGAATTAACTTTCGCAGCACCAACTGTTAACCAAAGTGATTTTGACCCCTTTGAAATACGAGTCCACCGGTACCGGGTATTGCACTGGCCCATTGCTGCGCGTTGATACCGTCGCGGCACTGATGATCACTTCCACCGCAGACCTGGCGAACGCAGCGTTTGGAGACGATCCGGGACGCTGGCCGCTTCCCGCCGCGACCAGTCCGCAGCAGCTGTGGCTGCGGGCAGTGGTGGCCGGCGGTCAGGGCCGCTACAGCAGCGCGCTGGCCGACCTCTGCACATTGCGACGTCAGCCCGCCGGCCCGCTGGTGTCGCTGGCCCACAGCACCCGCGCGTCGTTTCTGCGCCAGCTGGGCTGGCACGACCGGGCTCGCACCTGGGACGGCAGGGCGTCCGCACTTGCGGGTGCCGATCGGGAAGCGGGCGGCGACGCGCTGATCGGGCTGGCCGCCGATGCGCTCGGTACGGGACGGTTCGCGGCGTCGGAGCGGGCGTTGCACCGCGCCGCCGACCTTCTCGACGGCCCGGTGCCTGCGCGGCTGCATGTGCGGATCGCCTGGGTGTCCGCAGAGCTGGCGATGGCCCGCGGACAGGGTTCGTCCGCGGTGCATCATGCGGAGACGGCCAGGGCGGCCGCCGCCACGGTCGGTTCGGTACGGCACACCGTCAAGACCGAGGTCGTCATGGCCGCCGCGCTGTGCTGCGTCGGTGACCTCGACGGGTCCCGGCGGGTGGCCGATGCCGCGCTCGCGGACACGGAACAACACGGAATGGTCCCGCTGCGCTGGGCGTTGGCCTCCTTGCTGGCCGGCATCGGTAGCGCGGCGCGTTCAGAAGTAGAGGTGGTGGCGATCCGCGACGGTTCTGCCGACACAGTCAGGTCACGAGGCGGCGTGTGGGCCGTCCGCTGAGACGGGAGCACTCCATCCTGAAAGTTATTGTTTAGCTGAGCCAAGCCCACCGGTAAGTGTCCGCTACGTAACGCTGGAGAGATCGCCCACGATGACAATTTCGGGAGAACGTCTCGATGATGTCGTCGCTGAGGCTGTAGCGGGCAATCGGGACGCACTCCGGAGGGTGCTGGAGACCATTCGTCCCATCGTCATCCGGTACGTCCGGGCGAGGGTGGGGTCGACTGAGCGAAGTGGCCTCTCAGCTGATGACGTCGCGCAGGAGGTGTGCTTGGCCGCCATTACGGCGCTGCCGCGCTACAAGGATCAGGGACGACCGTTCCTGGCCTTTGTGTACGGCATTGCAGCGCACAAGGTCGCTGACGCTCATCGCGCAGCGGGCAGGAACCGCTCCGACCCGACGGAAGTCGTGCCGGAACGCTTGTCGCTGGACGCCGGCCCCGAGCAGATGGCGCTGGATTCCGAGTCATCAGCCCAGATGAAGAAGCTGCTGGCGATATTGCCCGAGAAGCAACGCGAAATTCTGATCCTGCGCGTGGTCGTCGGCATGAGCGCCGAAGAGACCGCCGAGGCGGTCGGGAGTACTGCGGGCGCGGTCCGCGTCGCCCAGCACCGTGCACTGGCCCGGCTGAAGGAACAGATCATCTCGACGGGGCACGACCATGCCTGACTTCGGACGCTGGACTTCCAACGGGGGCGATCCGTCGCTCAACGAGATCAACCGCACTGACCAGTTGCTCGACGCGCTGGCGTACGAGCAGCCGGCATATGCAACCGATCGCGGCGACGTTGAGCTGATCAGCCTGTTGTCCGGTTGGCGCGACGACATTCGTGATGCGCCGATGACGGTGCCGGTGACGCCACGCGACGCGGTGATCGCACTCGACACCGCCCAGCGCACGCGCAAGCGGTCCCGCCGGACGCTGGCTCTGATCGGGTCGACCGCCGCGGCGGTGCTGTGTCTCGGTGGCTTCGCCAGCGTTGTGGCGGGCGCGGGACCGGGTGACTCGCTCTACGGCCTGCGCACGATGATCTTCGGCGAGGCGCCGGCTCCGCGGGATGACGCCGTGATGCTTGCCTCGCAGCAACTCGCCGAGGTGCAGCAGCTCGTCGACCAGGGGCAGTGGGACGCCGCGCAGCAGAAGCTGGAGACGCTGACCACCACGGTTGCGACGGTCAACGACGATGTGCGCAAACAGGAACTGGTCTCCGAGTGGCAAGAACTGACGGTCAAGGTCGAGGCGCAGGACGCCGCCGCGGTGCTGCCGCCCGACATGCCGCCGCCGGTCTTCCCGGATGTGCCGGTGGTCGTGCTCGACACCCCGACCTCGACGGACGGCACCTCGTCGGAGACCACATCGCCGACCTCGCCGTCGTCGGAGACCACGCCACCCACGTCTCCGTTGCCGACCCCATCGGGACCGTTGCCCACGCCGTCCGGACCGTTGCCGTCTCCGTCGGGACCGTTGCCGACTCCGTCCACGCCGGCGCCGGTTACGCAGTTGCCGGTGACTGAGCCGACATCGTTGCCACCCAGCACGCCGCCTCCATCGGCGACGCCGGAGGACGAACCGCCTCCGGCGACTTCCGCCCCGCCGACAACGGCGGCTACGACCACGACCACCGTTGCAGCTACCACGAGGACCCAGCAGCCTGCTGCGCCCTCATCGACTGTCTCTGAGGCCGCCGAGGAGGCGCCGCCCGTCGAAGGGCCGCCTGCAACGGTTGAGGCACCTCCCGTGACCGTTGAGGAGCCGCCTGTACAACGGCGAGCGCCGGTTACGACGACGTTCGTGGTTCCCGAACCGGAGTCCGGCTCCGGCGGCGACGGCAGCTAACCAGCGGTTGCGCCGTCAGCGATACCCGTCGGTGTCCGTCGTGGCCTCGTTGAGGGAGGCGTCGGCGTAACCGCGGCAGTAATCCCAGGTGACGTAGGCGTCGGGTTCGGGGTCGAAGGCCGGCTCGTGCGGGCGGACCGTACCGTCGACCAGCAGCTGCAGCAGGTTCGCCCGCAACATGTCCCAGTCATGATAGTGGTCCTGCTGGCATTCGTCGCAGCACACGACCAAACCGCGAATTCCCTTGTGCGCCAACAACGCCTCATACACAGCCAAGTCGGCGAGATCGGCCTCGACCGCAGTCCGCTCCTGGGGGTCCAGCGGCTGGCCCGGCTCCAGGGCGTCGAGCGCGGCCGACGGGTCGCACGGGTCGTCAGCGAACGGATCGGGCGGCAAACCCGGCGGAAGGTGGTCGCGCACGACTCCCACATTACGCAGCCGCCCACATTTCGCGCCAGCCGTCGCTCGGCATGGCGCCACCGGGAGCGTGGCGCCGAACCGGCGACGTCAATGCCGATAAGATGGGGAATCTAGCTCGTCTGTCCCGGGAGGCCCCATCCATGTCGATTGCCGAAAGCAGCCTTCCCCTCGCTGTTCCGGTACCCACCGGCGGCGACGATCCGACGAAGATCGCAATGCTCGGCCTCACGTTCGACGACGTACTGCTGCTCCCGGCCGCCTCAGATGTGGTGCCCGCCACAGCGGACACCTCCAGCCAGCTGACCAAGCGGATCCGGCTGCGGGTCCCGCTCGTCAGCTCGGCGATGGATACCGTTACCGAATCGCGGATGGCCATCGCGATGGCCCGCGCCGGCGGCATGGGGGTGCTGCACCGGAACCTGCCCGTCGCCGAACAAGCCGGCCAGGTCGAGACGGTCAAGCGTTCGGAGGCCGGCATGGTTACCGACCCCGTCACCTGCTCACCGGACAACACGCTGGCCGAGGTCGACGCGATGTGCGCGCGGTTCCGCATCTCGGGGCTGCCGGTCGTGGATTCACAAGGCTCTCTCGTCGGGATCATCACCAACCGCGACATGCGCTTCGAGGTCGACCAGTCGAAGCCGGTGTCGGAGGTGATGACCAAGGCTCCGTTGATCACTGCGCAGGAAGGTGTTTCGGCCGAAGCGGCGCTGGGGCTGTTGCGCCGCCACAAGATTGAGAAGCTGCCGATCGTCGACGGCAACGGCAAGCTGACCGGGCTGATCACCGTCAAGGATTTCGTCAAGACCGAGCAATTCCCCTTCGCTACCAAGGACAGTGACGGCCGGTTGCTCGTCGGCGCCGCGGTCGGTGTCGGTGACGACGCGTGGACGCGGTCGATGACGCTGGTGGATGCCGGAGTCGACGTGCTCATCGTGGACACGGCGCACGCCCACAACCGCGGTGTGCTGGACATGGTGCATCGCCTGAAGGCGGCGGTCGGCGACCGCGTCGAGGTGATCGGCGGCAACGTCGCCACCCGCGCCGCCGCGGCCGCGCTGGTCGACGCGGGCGCCGATGCGGTCAAGGTCGGTGTCGGCCCCGGCTCGATCTGCACCACGCGGGTGGTGGCCGGCGTCGGAGCCCCACAGATCACCGCGATCCTCGAGGCTGTCGCAGCGTGCGCGCCCAAGGGCATTCCCGTCATCGCCGACGGCGGCCTGCAGTACTCCGGAGACATCGCCAAGGCTTTGGCGGCCGGCGCGTCCACGGCCATGCTCGGCTCGCTGCTGGCAGGCACCGCCGAGTCGCCGGGCGAGCTGATCTTCGTCAACGGCAAGCAGTTCAAGAGCTACCGCGGCATGGGCTCACTCGGCGCGATGGCCGGGCGCGCGGGGGCGCGGTCGTACTCCAAGGACCGCTATTTCCAGGACGACGCGCTGTCCGAGGACAAGCTGGTGCCCGAGGGCATCGAGGGTCGGGTGCCGTTCCGCGGTCCGCTGTCGACAGTGATTCATCAACTCACGGGCGGGTTGCGCGCCGCGATGGGTTACACGGGCTCGGCCACCATCGAGCACCTGCAGCAGGCGCAGTTCGTACAGATCACCGCAGCGGGATTGAAGGAGAGCCACCCGCACGACATCGCGATGACTGTCGAGGCCCCGAACTATTACACCCGCTGACAGCGTGCTCGAAGGGGAGATGACGCCGTGCGTGACACAGTTGAAATCGGCATGGGCCGAACCGCCCGCCGCACCTACGAACTCGACGAGATCAACATCGTCCCGTCCCGCAGAACCAGGTCGTCCCAAGATGTTTCGACTGCCTGGCAACTGGATGCCTACCGGTTCGAGATCCCGGTCGTGGCACACCCCACCGACGCGCTGGTATCGCCGGAGTTCGCCATCGAGATGGGCCGTCTCGGCGGCCTCGGGGTGCTCAACGGCGAAGGCCTGATCGGCAGGCACGCCGACGTCGAGGAGAGAATCGCTCAGGTCGTCGCTGCAGCAGAGAAAGAGCCGGAACCGGCGGCGGCGATTCGGCTGTTGCAACAACTGCACGCCGCGCCGCTGAATCCTGATCTGCTGGGCGCCGCGGTGGCGCGGATCCGCGATGCCGGTGTGACCACAGCCGTCCGAGTGAGTCCCCAAAATGCGCGGGCGCTGACGCCGGCGCTGATGGCCGCCGGCATCGACTTACTGCTCATCCAGGGCACGATCATCTCCGCGGAGCGGGTCGCCCAAGATCACGGGGTCGGCGAACCGCTGAACCTCAAGACCTTTATTTCCGAGCTCGACATACCGGTGGTGGCGGGCGGTGTCCTCGACCACCGCACCGCCCTGCACCTCATGCGCACCGGCGCTGCGGGCGTCATCGTCGGCTACGGATCGACTCGCGGCGTCACCACCAGCGACGAGGTGCTCGGCATCAGTGTGCCGATGGCGACCGCGATCGCCGACGCCGCCGCCGCGCGCCGCGAATACCTCGACGAGACCGGCGGCCGCTACGTGCACGTGCTCGCTGACGGTGACATCCACACGTCCGGCGACCTGGCCAAGGCCATCGCGTGCGGCGCCGACGCCGTGGTGCTCGGCACCCCGTTGGCCACTGCCGCCGAGGCACTGGGAGACGGCTGGTTCTGGCCTGCCGCGGCGGCGCACCCGTCTTTGCCGCGCGGCGCTCTGCTGCAGGTCGCGCTGGGCGAGCGGCCTTCGCTGGGCCAGGTGCTGACCGGGCCGTCCGATGATCCGTTCGGGTCGCTGAATCTGGTCGGTGGCCTGCGGCGATCGATGGCGAAGGCAGGTTATTGCGACCTCAAGGAGTTCCAGAAGGTCGGCCTGACCGTCGGTAACTGAGATGTCGATAGTTAGGGTGACCTAGCTAGTAGTTACCAGCGGGTAGTTAGATACTGGGCCGATGAAGCCTGACTACGACGTCCTGATCATCGGTTCCGGTTTCGGTGGCAGTGTCACCGCTCTGCGGCTCACCGAGAAGGGCTATCGCGTCGGCGTCCTCGAGGCCGGTCGCCGGTTCGCCGACGAGGAGTTCGCGAAGACGTCCTGGAATCTGCGCAAGTTCCTGTGGGCGCCGAAACTCGGCATGTACGGCATCCAACGAATCCATCTGTTGCGCAACGTGATGATCCTGGCCGGCGCGGGTGTCGGCGGAGGGTCGCTCAACTACGCCAACACCCTGTACGTCCCGCCGGACGCGTTCTTCAACGACCCGCAGTGGAAGCAGATCACCGACTGGCGCAGCGAGCTGACCCCGCATTACGACCAGGCGCAGCGAATGCTCGGCGTGGTCCAGAATCCGACGTTCACCGATGCCGACCGCGTCATGAAAGAGGTCGCCGCCGACATGGGCGTCGAGGACACGTTCGTCGCGACGCCCGTCGGGGTGTTCTTCGGCCCCGACGGCACGAAGGCTCCGGGTAAGACGGTGCCGGATCCGTACTTCGGCGGTGCCGGACCGGCGCGCACGGGCTGCATCGAATGCGGTTCCTGCATGACGGGTTGCCGCTACGGCGCCAAGAACACCCTGCTGAAAAACTATCTCGGGCTCGCTGAAAAGGCTGGGGCAGAGATCATTCCGATGACGACGGTATCGAGTTTCTCGCAGCGGTCCGACGGAGTGTGGGAGGTGCGGGCGAAACGGACGGGTCTGTTGCCGCTGAAGCGGCGCAAGTACACCGCTACCCATGTGGTGCTCGCGGCGGGGACGTTCGGCACGCAGAAGCTGTTGTTCGACATGCGCGACAAGGGCAAGCTGCCGAAGCTGTCGGAGAAGCTCGGCGTGCTCACGCGGACCAACTCGGAATCGATCGTCGGTGCGGGTCGTTTCGAGGTCTCACCCGATCTGGACCTCACCCACGGTGTGGCAATCACGTCGTCGATTCACCCGACTTCCGATACCCACATCGAACCGGTGCGCTACGGCAAGGGCAGCAATGCCATGGGGCTGTTGCAGACCCTGATGACCGATGGCGCGGGGCCCCAGGGGTCTGACGTCCCACGGTGGCGGCAGTTCTTCGCGCAGGCAGGCCAGAATCCCCGCAAGCTGCTTCGGCTGCTCAACCCGAGCCGCTGGAGCGAGCGGACGATGATCGCGCTCGTCATGCAGCACCTGGACAACTCCATCACGACATTCACCCGGCGCACCAAGTTCGGCTTCCGGCGGTTGGACAGCAGGCAAGGTCACGGCGAACCCAATCCGACATGGATCCCGGTGGGCAACGAGGTCACGCGCCGGATCGCCAAGAAGATCGACGGCGTCGCGGGCGGCACCTGGGGTGAACTGTTCAACATCCCGCTGACCGCCCACTACCTCGGTGGCGCTGCGATCGGCGACACCGCCGACCACGGAGTCATCGATCCATATCAGCGGGTGTACGGATATCCGACGCTCTCGGTACACGACGGTGCGGCGATCTCGGCGAATCTAGGTGTCAATCCATCGCTTTCGATCACGGCGCAGGCCGAGCGCGCGGCATCGCTGTGGCCGAACAAGGGTGAGATCGATCAGCGTCCAAAGCAGGGGGAACCCTACAAGCGCCTCGATCCGATCCCGCCGGCACATCCCGTCGTCCCCGCCGATGCACCCGCGGCGTTGCGCCATCTCCCGATCCAACCGGTCAGCTCGGCGGGAAAAAGCGCCAGCTAACAGGTTTGACCTGAGCGGTCTCGGGTAACTAGTGCCGATGCGAACCGCCTATCGCGAGCAATTGTCGGACTTGGGCGCGCGGCTGGCTGACATGTGCGGCCTCGCGGCCAAGGCGATGGACGATGCGACGCGGGCCCTGTTGGAAGCAGACCTGTCGCTGGCCGAAGAGGTCATCGCCGAGCAGGAACGTATCGCGGCCATGGGCCGGCAGGCCGAGGAGATTGCGCTCAAACTGCTCGCGCTGCAGCAGCCGGTGGCAGGCGATTTGCGGACGGTGGTCTGCGCCATCCACGTCGGCGCCGATATCGAAAGAATGGGTGCGCTTGCGGTGCATGTGGCCAGCATCTCCCGGTTGCGCCACCCGGAGTGCGCGCTGCCCGACGAGGTGAGGGCCAGCTTCGCGGAGATGGGTAAACGAGCAGTCCTGATGGCGGGGATTGCGCGTGAGGTACTGCTGTCCAGCGATTCGGAAAAGGCGTCGCAGATGCGCGATCTGGACGATGCGGTGGATGCGGAGCACCGTCACCTGTTCACGCTGTTGATCGACAACAAGTGGCAGGACGGGGTCTGCTCCGCGGTAGACGTCGCATTGTTGGGCCGCTATTACGAGCGTTTCGCCGACCACGCCGTCGAGATCGGCAGGCGCGTCGTGTTCGAGGCAACCGGCGGTCTGCCCGAGGCCAAGAAACTGGCCTGAACTCCCTATAAAGTCCTGCGGCGCAACGGCTCTCGGCCGGGCGGTTGCTGCGGCTCGGGGAGCAGCGGCTCGCGGGGCCTTAGCGCGACAGTCGTCGGGCGGTCCGTACCGAGCTTTACCTCCTCGCGTGCGTGACGAATCGTCAGGAATGAGTGCGGCCCGTCGCGGACGGTGTACGTGACATCTTTGTGGTTGGCATCGACCGTGATCCGAAAGTCCCTCCAGCGCAACCGGAATCGCAAGCGTGAGATTCCCGACGGCAGTTGCGGATCGAGCGACAGCACATCGTCGTCGTCACGCAGTCCGCCGAACCCTGCCACCAGCGCGGTCCACGCGCCTGCCAAAGACGCCATGTGCAGGCCGTCGCGGGTGTTGTGGTGCAGGTCGCGCAGATCGATGAGCGCGGCCTCGTACGCGTAATCATGTGCGAGTTCAAGATGGCCGACATCGGCGCACATCACCGCCTGGGTACACGCCGACAGCGATGAGTCGCGCGTGGTGCGGCGCTCGTAGTAGTCGACGTTGCGCGCCTTCTGTTCGGGGGTGAACGCGTGGCTCTGCAACTGCATCGCCAACACCAGATCCGCCTGTTTGATCACCTGCGCCGGGTACAGCCGTACGTACGGTTCGTGCAACAGCAGGGGATATTCGGTGTTGGACGTGAAGTCCCACTCCCGGAGCGTGGTGAAACCGGCGCACTGCGGATGGACACCGAGTTCGTCGTCGAACGGGATGAACGCGTCGTCGGCGGCAGTGCGCCAATCGGCCATCTCGGCGTGGGTGACGCCCAGCTCCTCGGCGCGGTCGGGGTGGCGAAGACAGGCCTCGGCCGCGGACCGAAGATTATGTGCCGCCATCAGATTGGTGAAAACATTGTCCCGGACGACCGCCGTGTACTCGTCGGGTCCCGTGACCCCGTCGATGTGCCACACGCCGTGCCGGTCGTGATGTCCGAGCGACAGCCACAACCGTGCCGTCTCGACGAGGACCGCCAGCCCGCACTCGGCTTCCAGGGAATCGTCACCCGTCACGATGCGATACCGCTCGAATGCCATGGCGATGTCGGCGTTCACGTGCCAGCCGGCCGTACCCGCGGGCCAGTACGCCGAGCACTCCTCTCCGCGGATGGTGCGCCACGGGAACGCGGCGCCGGTGAGGTCGAGTTGTGCGGCGCGTTCCCTGGCGAGATCCAGCGTCGAGGCCCGCCACCTCAACGCATCCGCCGCCGCATATGGCGCTGTATAGGTCAGCAGCGGCAGCACGAAACCCTCTGTGTCCCAGAACGCGTGACCGTCGTACCCGGTGCCCGTCAGCCCCTTGCCCGGAATCGCCCGACGTTCGGCACGGGCACTGGCCTGCAGAACGTGGAACAGTCCGAACCGCACCGCCTGCTGGATGTCGGGGTCGCCCTCGACCTCGACATCGGCGCAGTCCCAGAAGTCGTCGAGATACTCGCGCTGCGACTCGAGCAGTCCCTCCCACCCCGTATAGCGCGCACCGCTGACCGCCGCGGCGGCCTGGTCCCGCAGCGCGGGCCGCGATCTCAGGCTCGACCACCCGTAGGCGAGGTATTTCACGACGCGCAACCGCTGACCCGGTCGCAGACCGCAGATCACCGTCGTGGTCGCCCAGTCCTCGCCCGCTCCGCTGGTCACATCGACCCGCCCGGGGACCTCGACGTCGTGAGACATCGCTGCGGCCATCAGCAGCTGGCTGGCCCGTGTGCGGTGCAGCAGGATGGCGCCGCGTTCGGAGTGCTCGTGCCCGACGGCCTCCAACGGTTTGTCGAGCACGGCGGCCACTCTGGGATCGTCCATCGACGAGGGCATCTGCTCGTTGGCGACCAACTCGGACTGGACGGTGACGCGGGTGAACTCGTCGACCGCCTCGACGGTGTACTCGATCGCTGCGACGCTGCGCTGCGCCAGCGACACCAGCCGGGTCGACACGATCTTGACCTGCTTGCCCGCCGGGGAGCGCCAAAATGCGGTGCGGGTCAGCGTGCCGGCGCGCAAATCCAGAACGCGTTCATGCTCGAGCAATTCGCCGTACCGGACATCGAAGGGTTCGTCGTCGACGAGCAGGCGTATCAGCTTGCCATTGGTGACGTTGACGATCGTCTGGCCTGCTTCGGGATAACCAAATCCCGCTTCGGCGTAAGGCAACGGGCGCACTTCGTAGTATGAGTTCAGATACGTGCCGGGCAGCCCGTGTGGTTCGCCCTCGTCGACATTGCCGCGCATGCCGATATGGCCGTTGGACAGGGCGAACAGTGATTCGGATTCGTCCAAAAGGCTAAGATCTAGCGCGGTTTCACGGATATGCCACGGCTCGATGGTGAAGTTCTTCCCGGTGATCATCGCGACATCAGCTCCGCGAGGTCGGTGACCACCACGTCGGCTCCCTTGCGCCTCAAGGCATCCGCGTGGCCGACGCGGTCGACACCGATGACGTACCCGAAGTTCCCGGCGCGTCCCGCCTCGACGCCGGCAAGCGCATCCTCGAACACGGCCGCTTCGGCAGGCGTGACTCCGAGCAGTTCTGCCGCGCGCAGGAACGAGTCCGGGGCGGGCTTTCCCGCGATGTTCTGCTCCCGCAGCGTGACGCCGTCCACGCGCTGCTGGACGAATTTGTCGAGCCCCGTCAGCTCCAGCACCTCGCGGGTGTTCGCGCTGGACGACACCACCGCCGTGCCGAAGCCTGCGCTCACGACAGCCTCGAGGTAGCGGCGAGAACCGTCGAAGACCTCGACCCCGTCTGTCTGCAGGGTGTGCTGAAACGCCTCGTTCTTGCGGTTTCCGAGTCCGAAGACGGTCCGGGTGTCTGGAGCGTCCTCCGGGGCACCGTCGGGCAGCTTCATACCTCTGCTGGCGAGAAAGGACCGGACCCCGTCCTCGCGCTTCTTGCCGTCGACGTACTTGAGGTAGTCGGTATCGACGTCAAAGGCTACGAACTCCGTTCCGGTGTGGTCCGCCTCGGCCTGCAGGAAGGCGTCGAACATCGACTTCCAGGCCTTCTTGTGCACGCTGGCCGTGTCCGTCAGTACTCCGTCGAGGTCAAATAGGGTGGCACGGATCTGTTCGGGTAGACCGAGCACTTGGTACCTCGCTTTGGCTTCTCGGGTGCGTGCCTTCAGTTCACCATTCCCAATTTCGTCCGTGGGCATACTTGGGGCCACCAGCGAAGAACGTTCGTCGGTGCTGTGGAGTCGCTGACTACACTGTCTGGGTGACAACAGGTTCTCCCCGGCCCGTGCTGGTCGTCGACTTCGGAGCGCAATATGCGCAGTTGATCGCCCGCCGCGTCCGCGAAGCGCGGGTCTATTCCGAGGTGATTCCGCACACCGCGACGGTCGAGGAGATCAAGGCGCGCGACCCGCAGGCCATCGTGCTGTCGGGCGGTCCCGCGAGTGTGTACGAAGCCGGTGCCCCGCAGCTGAATGCCGAGGTGTTCGACCTGGGGATACCGGTGTTCGGTATCTGCTACGGCTTTCAGGCGATGGCCCAGGCGCTCGGGGGAACCGTCGCCCGGACGGGCACCAGTGAGTTCGGCCGCACGGAGCTGGAAGTGACTGGGGGAGAACTTCATTCCGATCTACCCACCACCCAGCCGGTGTGGATGAGCCACGGAGACGCCGTGACCGTCGCCCCCGAAGGCTTCGATGTGGTTGCCACCAGCTCCGGTGCGCCCGTCGCGGCGTTCGAGAATCGGGCCAAGGGCCTGGCAGGCGTGCAATACCACCCCGAGGTGATGCACACGCCGCACGGTCAGCAGATTCTGAGCCGATTCCTGCACGAATTCGCCGGTATCGACTCGACGTGGACGCCTGCGAACATCGCCGACGCGCTCGTGGAACAGGTGCGTGAGCAGATCGGCGACGGACGCGCGATCTGCGGTCTGTCCGGCGGGGTGGACTCCGCGGTGGCAGCCGCGTTGGTGCAGCGGGCCATCGGCGATCGATTGACGTGCGTATTCGTCGACCACGGTCTGCTGAGGGCGGGCGAACGCGCGCAGGTACAGCGTGATTTCGTCGCCGCCACCGGCGCCAAGCTGGTCACCATCGACGTCGCCGACCGCTTCCTCGAAGCGCTGTCCGGAGTGACAGATCCCGAGGGCAAGCGCAAGATCATCGGCCGGCAGTTCATCCGCGCTTTTGAGGGTGCGGTCCGAGATATCACGGGGGACGGTTCCGAGGTCGACTTTCTGGTGCAGGGCACGTTGTATCCCGATGTGGTGGAGTCCGGCGGCGGGTCGGGAACTGCGAACATCAAGAGCCATCACAACGTCGGCGGACTGCCCGACGACCTGAAGTTCAAACTCGTCGAGCCGCTGCGGCTGTTGTTCAAAGACGAGGTGCGCGCGGTTGGCCGCGAGCTCGGATTGCCTGAGGAAATCGTTGCGCGCCAACCTTTCCCGGGTCCGGGCTTGGGCATCCGGATTGTCGGCGAGGTGACCGCGCAGCGACTGGAGACGCTGCGGCGGGCCGACTCGATCGCGCGGGAGGAACTGACGTCCGCAGGCCTGGACCACCAGATCTGGCAGTGTCCCGTGGTGCTGCTCGCCGGAGTCCGTTCCGTGGGTGTGCAGGGCGATGGGCGGACCTACGGTCACCCGATCGTGCTGCGGCCGGTGTCCAGCGAGGACGCGATGACCGCGGACTGGACGCGAGTGCCCTACGAAGTGCTCGAACGCATCTCCACCCGCATCACCAACGAGGTCCGCGAGGTGAACCGCGTCGTGCTGGACATCACCAGCAAGCCGCCGGGCACCATCGAATGGGAATGATCAGGCGTCCTCTGGGTTCTCGCTGGGAGGCGGTTCCTTCTCGATGAACTCACCGAGGATCTGACCGACCGTCGACTCGATGGTCGATTCGATAGAAAAGGCCAGCGTGGCTGAGACCGCCGACACGGCCTGGGTGCGGAACCGCACCAGCATCGTAATCAGTTCGGCCACTTCGGTATCCGGCGGCAGCGCGGCGCCCGGGTTGACCCGGTGCAGCACCTCCTCGATGCCGGCCTGCACGAGCAGTCCGCTGATCTGATCGAGCAGCGGTGCGATCTGCTCATGCAGGTCGATGAGTTTGTCGGTGGCGACGCCGTACTGCCTGATCTCGTTGAACGCCTCGATCAGCTTGGGGCGCACCACGACCGCCTCGCCGTCTTCCAGCTTGATCACGCCCAGTCCGACCATGCGGTCGAATCCCGGATCGTCGTCGACCAGCCGCCGCGCGTCGGCGACGCTCATCCGCTCGGGTTTCTCCGTCGCCCAGCTGCCCGCGATCGCAGATTCGATGCCCAGCATGTCGCCCAGGTTCTTGCCCTGCTCCCAGGCCGACAGCATCTCGTGGACGTGAGCGATGTTGTAGCCGCGATTCAACATCGAGGTGATCAGACGCAGCCGCGTCAGATGTGTGTCGTTGAAGAGCGCGATCCGCCCGACCCGCAACGGCGGATGCAGCAGTCCACGGTCGCGGTACACCCGGATGTTGCGGGTCGTGGTGCCGGCCAGGCGCGCGAGCTCGTCGATGCGGTACTCACCGGATGTGGATTCGGGGTGCGGATGAAGCACGGCCGCGTCGAACAGCTGCGATACGGCGGTTTCGATGACATCGCGGGAGCCGCGCCGCACGCGCCGGGGAGCGCGCCGCAGGCTCTTCAGGATCGCCGAAATGGCCCCCGCCTGCTGGCGCGGTGGCTTCTCCGGCGGATTGGTCATGCGCTCGAGAGGGCACCGCTGCCGGTGCGCGCGCCGTGCTCGACGGCGACGTAGTCGGAGAAGCGGAAGTCGCGCATCTGACGAAGATACTGCGTGGCGAAGCCGGGGTACATCGAGGCGTTGAAGGCGTCCGCCGTCAGATACCAGCTGCTGCAGCCCGACATCCACGTCGTCTTGGTCAGGCGCTGCTGGATGCGGTCGTTGTAGCGCCCCTGGACTTCCTGGCGCACGTCCAGATATTTCAGGTTCTCCCGCAGGATCGTGGTGATGCCGCTGACCGCGTAGTCGAGCTGGCCCTCGACGTAGACCAGCAATGAATTGTGGCCCGGTCCGGAATTCGGTCCCGTCATGAAGAACAGGTTCGGATAGCCGTGGGCGTTGATGCTCTTGTAGGCCTGTGCGCCCGACGCCCACTCCTGCGACAGTGAGCGGCCGCCGATGCCGGTGACCTCATACGGCGGTCCGGTCAGGTGCACGTCGTAGCCGGTGGCGAAAACGACGCAGTCCAGATGGTGCTCGACACCGTCGCTGGTGCGGATTCCCACCGGGCTCATCGTGGCGATCGGCCAGTCGATGAGCTTGCAGTTGTCCTTTTGCAGCGCCGGATAGTAGTCGCTGGAGACGAGCATCCGTTTGCAGCCGGGGGTGAAGTCCGGCGTCAGCTGCCGTCGCAGCCAAGGATCGGAGACCTGCCTGTGCAGGTGCGCCTTGCCCAGCCTGGCGACCAGTCCGGTCAGCGGCGTGTTCCACACCAGCGCCGTCGCGCTGAGCTCGTGACCCCAGAACAATGCCTGCCGTGCAAGCTCTTGTACAGCAGGTACTTTGGCGAACAACATTTGTGCCGCAGCCGGGACGGCGGTGTCCAGACGAGGCAGCATCCAGCCCGGAGTGCGCTGGAAGACCTTCACGAACTCCGCGCGCTTGACCAGTTCGGGCACGATCTGCACAGCGCTGGCGCCGGTGCCGATGACCGCGACGCGCTTACCGGAGAAGTCGTAATCGTGGTCCCACCGGGCACTGTGGATCTTGTGCCCCTCGTAGGTGTCGAGGCCGCGGATGTCCGGCCACTTGTGGTCGGGCAGTGGGCCGGAGGCCATAACCACAGTGCGGGCCCGAAAACTCTCTCGCCCCTTGGTCTTCACGGTCCAGGTGCCGGTTTTCTCGTCGAAGTCCAGGCCGTTGACCTCCACGCCGAACTGAATACGGCGTTCGATGTCGAACTTCTCGGTCATGTCCTCGATATGCCGGCAGATCTCGTCAGCGGGGGAGTAGGCCCGCGACCACGACGAGTTCTTCACGAACGAATACGAATACAGCAGCGACGGAACATCGCACGCCGCACCGGGATACGTGTTGTCCCGCCACGTGCCGCCGACGCGGTCGCTGCGCTCCAGGATGACGAGATCGTCGACGCCGGCCTCGCTGAGCTTGATCGCCGCCCCTATACCGGTGAATCCGGCGCCGACGACCAGGGTTTCGTAGATGTGGGTGCTCATGATCAGGCCGCCGGCTCGTGGGTGACCTCTTTGACCCAGCTCGGCACCGACGGGAGCAGTTGCCGCGGATATCTGTCGGAGACCCAGACCATCGAGTTGGCCAACAGGTGATACGGGTGACGCGGGTTGGTCACCACTCCGGCATAGCGCCGCAGGAACAGGTATGTCGGTACCCGCTTGGTGTGCTGCCCGCGATCGCCGAGTTCCTTGAACCGCTTCACCGCGCGGTAGAGCCGCTCGGGCTCCATGCCCATGGCCGTGATCTCGTTGCGGATCCTGTTGATCAGCGGTGCGCCCATGACCGCCCCGATGATGAGTCCCGGGGTCGCGTTGTGGCCGACGAAGTCGATCAGGAGCCTGCGGATCTTGGCGTGGCCGATCATGTCGAGCACCTCGAAATCGACCACCAGATGCCGGGACTCGTCGTTGTTGATCTTCTCGAACACCTGATGGCAGACGGGGTCGTGCACTTCGTCGAGCAGAAACTTCAGCAGTGCGCCGTCGAGCGCGACCTCGAGCATCGGAATGACGGTGCCCAGCAGCGAGAGCGGCATGTCGTCGGCCCAGCGGTCCAGCCAGTCGATGGCGAGCCGGATGTTGACATTGGGTTCGGGAACTTCCCCGTCTTCGAGCATGCCCCAGCGCTTCATCAGTGCGAGTTCGGCATTGGCGTGCCGCTGTTCCTCTGCATGGAAGTAGCGGTAGATCTCGGCGATCGTCGGCGTGGGCGCCTTCTTGGCTAGCGCTGCAAAGCCACGGGCACCGATGTTCTCGATCCAGCACAGGTCGGCCATGAAGGCCTTGAGCTTGGGTCGCTGTTCATCGGTGATCAGCTCCGCGCCCGGTGCGTCCCAGTCGATGTCGGCCAGCGCCCACTGCCGGTCCTTGATCTTGTCGAGCATCACGTCCATGTTGATGGCCATCTGATCCTCCTACGGGGTGGTGAGACGGGTGGTGAGGCCGACGGCGCGGGTGTACACCGTCGGGGTGAAACGTTTGATACCCCAGCCGATCCGGGCATCGGGCTGCGGCATGCAGTAGAGACCGCCGCGGTCCAGGGTGTCCAGGCAGGTGCGGGCCACGCGTTCTGGTGAGAAGCCGGTCCAACGCATCAGCATGTCGGCCAGTTGTGTTGACCTGTCAGAGATCAAGCCCGAGTCTCCGCCCGAATCAACAATGTTCGTCTTGACGAACGTCGGGCACAGCACGGTGACGTTGACGCCGGTTCCGGACAGTTCGGCGGCCAGCGTCTCGGAGAGCGACAGCGTGCCGGCCTTGCTGACGTTGTATGCCGCCATCCCGGGCGCTGCTCCGAACGCCGCTGCCGATGCGACGTTGATGATTCCGCCATATCCGGCTTCGCGCAGGATGGGCGTGAAGACATGGCAGCCGTGGATCGGTCCCCAGAGGTTGATGTCGAGCACCCATCGCCAGTCGTCGACGCTCATCTCGCCGATGGACAGGCCGCCCGCACCGACACCGGCGTTGTTGATGACCACGGTGGGTGGTCCGTCGAACCAGGACTGTGCTTGGATGGCCAGCGCCGTGACGTCGTCGAGTTGTGATACGTCGCAACGTGATACCAACGCCTCACCGCCGTCGGCGATGATCGCGTCGACCGTGGCGCCGGCCGCGGCTTCGTCGATGTCGCTGCACACCACGCGCCCGCCGCGGTTGGCGAGTTCTCTTGCGAATGCCGCGCCGATGCCACTGCCCGCGCCGGTGATCACCGCCGCGGCGTCGTGGCTGCGTTTCGTCGACGATCCGAACAGGCCCATGCCTGTCACCCCGCTGCCTGGTCGATGATGTTGTCGCGCAATGCTCCCGAGAGGAACGATGCGAGTCGGTGCATCGCCGGTCGCGCCTCAGGTGTCAGCCGCGGCAGCGCCTGGAAGACGTGCACCTGATCCGGCCACACCTCGAGTTCGCAGGTTCCGCCCGCCGTGCGGATGTGTTCGGCCAGCGCGATGGCGTCGGCGGCCAGCATCTCGGCCCCGCCGGCCTGGATCAGCGTGGCCGGCAGGGGGCGGCCCTCGGCGACGTCGAGCTTCAGGCGGGGATGCGTCGACTCGACTTCGGCACAGTACAACTCGATCAACCGAATGGCGTCCGCCGAGCGGATGGCGGGGTCTCGGCGAGTCCGTTCGCGTGTGCGCGCCAGGGAGAACGTCAGATCCAGCACGGGGGAGAGCAACGCGAGTGCCGCTGGATGGGTGACATCGGGCTGCAGCAACAGGTCGACGGCCAAATGGCCGCCTGCGGAATCCCCCGCGACGACGGTGCGCTGCGGCGCCAGGCCCTGGTCGTGTATCAGCCAGTCCCATCCGGTGCGGACATCGTCTGCCGCGGTGGGGAATCGGTGCTTGGGGGCGAGGCGGTAGTCGATGGAGAAGACCGGTGACCCGGTCAGCTGGGAAAGCCAGGACGTGAGTCGGCGGTGCGTGCGCGGTGAGCAGAGGACGAATCCGCTGCCGTGGACGAAGTAGATCGCTTCCGCGCGGGAATCGGCGCGGCGTCGTTGAACACCTGGGCCGTAAACCCATTCACCGATGACGCGACGGCCGTCGGACATCGTGGTGTCGACGCGTCGCACGTGGGTGCCGATCATCGATGGGCCGAACGTATCCATGATGCGGGCCACGATCTGACGCGAAAGCCATACACCCCACGCCTGATCCGGCGGGAGCACGGCGCTGATCTGTCGCAGGGTCAGGGCGCTGATCGATGCCGCGCTGCGCGAGCGCAGCGAACCGCGCTCGGGCATTGCGGGCTCTCCGTTGAGCACCTTCGGAGTACAACACCAAATGATGACATTTGTCAATGTCACCATCATGCAATGGCAAGGCTGACCGAGTTCGATCCGCTTGACGGTTGTCGGGGGGCAGGTGTTTACTCGGGGTATCGAACATATATTCGAAGGCAGAGTGAATCTGGTGATGCAGGAGGTGCTGCTGTGACAGCTGCCTTGTCCCTGGATCAGGGCCGTCCTGACCGCGCTGAGCAGCTAGAACATCTGCGCCGCAGGATAGCGGCAGTGTCCGGAAAAGTGGGTGGCGGGCGTCGTGTAGCGGCACCGGCGGCCGATCCGCTTCCGGCCTCGGAAAGTTTGCTGCCGATACCCGAAACGCTTGGCAATGTCTTGCCTGCGCCGTTGCCACGCGGGACCGTGGCGGTGTTGTCGGGTGCTCGATCGCTGGCGTTGAGCATGGTGGCGGCGGTGACGGCGGAGGGCGGACATGCCGCGATCGTCGGCCACTCTGATGCCGGTCTGTTGGCCGCCGTGGAGATGGGCGCGGATCTGAGCAGGATCGCGGTCATCCCCGATCCCGGAAGCGATCCGGTCGAGGTGGCCGCTGTGCTGATGGACGGCATGGACATGGTGGTGCTCGGGCTGGGTGGGCGTTCGGTGCCTGCCACCCGCGCCCGGGCTGTCGTTGCCCGGGCGCGGCAGAAGGGCTGCACCCTGCTGGTCGCCGACGGTGACTGGCAGGGTGCGTCCGCCCGCCTGGATGCCAGGGTCTGCGGCTATGAGATCACCGGCCGTGCCCGCCCCGGATTCGGCCGAATCGCCAAGGTGCAGCTGACCTACTCGGTCAGCGGCCGGGCCGGGCTGACCCCGGTTGCGCAGTGAGCGGGCTGTGTCGTCGCGCGTATTGGCCATCTGGTGCATGGACTGGCCCGCGGTCGCCGCCGCGGCGTCGGCTGGTTTGGCACCCACGGCCCCGGTCGCGGTGACGTTGGCCAACCGGGTCATCGCCTGTTCGGCGTCGGCGCGTTCGGTGGGCGTGCGGCGGGGGCTGCGCCGCCGGGAGTCGCAGGCCAGATGTCCGGATCTGCATGTCGTCACGGCCGATCCGGCGCGTGATGCCCGCCATTTCGAGGATGTGACGGCCGCGGTGGACGACCTGGTGCCACGGGCCGAAGTGCTGCGGCCCGGCCTGTTGGTCCTGCCGGTGCGCGGGGCGGCCCGCTATTTCGGGTCCGAACAGGCGGCCTCCGAGCGACTGGTCGACGCCGTGGCCGCGGCTGGAGCCGAATGTCAGGTCGGTGTCGCTGATCAACTCCCCACCGCGGTCTTCGCCGCGCGAGCGGGACGGATCGTCGAGTCCGGCAAGGACGCAATGTTCCTGTCGGCGCTGTCCATCCGGCAGCTGGCCACCGAGCCGAGCCTGGCTGCGCCCGGCCGTGATGACTTGGCAGACCTACTGTGGCGCATGGGAATCCGCACGATCGGACAGTTCGCGGCATTGGCTCGCAGCGACGTGGCCTCGCGCTTCGGCGCCGACGCGGTGGTCGCGCACCGGTTCGCCCGGGGCGAGCCGGCCAGGGGACCGTCGGGTCGTGAACCCGAGCAGGAGCTCGACGCCGTCATGGACTGCGACCCGCCGATCGATCGGGTGGATGCCGCAGCGTTCGCGGGCCGCTCACTGGCGGGGACCCTGCACCGCAGCCTGGAGGCGTCCGGGGTGGGATGCACCCGCCTGGCCATCCACGCGATCACCGCCAACGGTGAAGAGCTGGAACGGGTTTGGCGATGCGCCGAACCGCTGACCGAGGACGCCACCGCCGACCGGGTGCGCTGGCAACTGGACGGCTGGTTGAACAGACGCAATCCGGGTGATCGGCCCACCGCCCCGGTCACCGTCATCCGGCTGCGTCCGGTGGAGCTGGTTTCGGCCGAGGCGCTGCAGCTGCCGCTGTGGGGCGGGATTGGAGAAGAGGACAGGCTGCGCGCTCGCCGTGCACTGGTGCGCGTACAAGGTCTGCTCGGACCCGAGGCGGTGCAGGTGCCGATGCTCAGTGGTGGTCGTGGGCCGGCTGAACGCATCACCTTCACGCCGCTAGGTGACGAGCAGGTGCCGCGCGCCGATCCCGCTCAGCCCTGGCCGGGCCAGCTGCCCGAACCGTCACCGACGGTGCTACTCGACGATCCGGTCGAACTGTTCGACGCCGGCGGGAATCCGGTGCGGGTGACCGGTCGAGGACTGTTCTCCGCGGACCCGTCGCGTCTGGTTTCACCGGGTTCGAGCGATTCCCGGCTGGCCTGGTGGGCCGGGCCCTGGCCGGTCGACGAGCGGTGGTGGGACCCTGAGCTCACCAAATCTGGTCGCACCGCCAGGGCGCAGGTGCTGCTCGATGGCCGTGATGTGGGCCCCCGCCCGAAGGGCCGGGGACGCTCGCGCGAAGAACAGACGATCAAGCCGGGGCGGGCGCTGCTGCTGTGCTACCGGCAGAGGAGGTGGTACGTCGAGGGTATCTACGAATAAGCACGACCAGATGGGGTAAGCGCGATGGCATGACCGCCCAGCCCCCAGACCCCGACCCGGCACAAACATCGGGTCTCGAACCCGGTGGCGGAGTCGCGCCCGGGTCAACACCACCGGATTCCGCGCAGACGTCCGGCCTTTCGGCCCAGCAGCCGCCGGCCGACCGGAAGTTCTCGCCCGCCGTCGTGGTGAGCCTGATCGCCCTCGCCATATTCATCCTGTTGTTCGCGGCCACGGCGCTGGTGCTCTTCGATTAGGGATCACCCGAGTTGGCGCGCGAACGCACCCACTCGGGTGATGAACCGG
Source organism: Mycobacteriaceae bacterium (assembly GCA_019749805.1). GTDB lineage: Bacteria > Actinomycetota > Actinomycetes > Mycobacteriales > Mycobacteriaceae > Mycobacterium. The sequence goes on from JAIEPH010000063.1 coordinate 28,365, forward strand.
TCGAAGAAGATCTGCGGATCAACGCCAACACCTATGAGCGCGTTGGGTTCCCGGCCCCACCGGTTGCTCCAGTCCGCGATCGTCATGCCCTTGGTGAGGGTGCCGGTCAGCTCGACGTCGACGGTGACGCGCCGACAGCGGACCAGGTCGGGATCCAGCACCACCGCCGCGGCCAGCGGGTCGTGCAGGTGTGCGATATAGCCCTCGTTCTGGTCGAAGTGGAACTCGAAGTAGAACCGCATCGCGTCCTCGAGCACCGCGATCAACGGATTGGACGCGACCGATTTCGTGCCGCGGTCGTCCAGCACGCTCATCGGGATCGACGACGACTCTGCGGCCGCGGCGAGTCGGCTCAGCAGCGTCGGCGTCATCGCGATGTTCTCGGTCAGGTTCAGGCCGAGCAGAATTGGGAGATGTTCGGGTGGGTTCAGCCCCCACGCCGCACCCCACACGGCGAAGACCTCTCCGGCGGCCTCCGGATCCACGCTGATGTTCCACTCCGCCACCGGCGTGGTGTTGCCGCGGTAGTCGAATGCGCCGCCCATGATGACCAGCCGGCGAAGCAGTCTCGGCAGTGCCGGTTCCCTGCGGATGGCCAGTGCCAGATTGGTCAACGGGCCGACGGCGATCGCGACCAACTCGCCGGGATACTCGCGCGCCGCACGAATCCACGCGTCGGCGGCGTCGTGCGTCGTGAGTTCACGATCGGTCGACGGCAGTTGCGCGTAACCCATCCCCTTGGGTCCGTGGGTGTCTTCAGCGGTGCGTAACGGCACCACGAGGGGTCGTTCGGAACCCTTGGACACCGGAACGTTCATCCGGCACAGTTCCAGCAGACCCAGGTTGTTCTCGCAGACCTGTTGTACGGGAACGTTTCCGGCGGTCGAGGCGATTCCGACGACTTCGGCGTCGTCGCTGGCGAACAGATACACCAACGCCATCGCGTCGTCGACCCCCGTGTCGACATCGACGAAGACAGGCAGCGTCACGCTGCCAACGATAGGACCAGCCCGGTCACCAGTGCACGCCGGGCACCAGGCGCAGGGCGCGCTTGGCGGGGCGGGCCATCACCCGTGGGACGCGGACCTTGGGCACCGTGGCGCGTGCCGGTCGCTTCGGGCGGCGTTCCGGCGAGGATTCGGATGCCTCGCCTCGGGCCGCAGCCGAATCCGGATAGCCCAGATAGATCTGATGCAGCACCCGCCGCGACAGCTTAGGGGTGAAGTACATGCCGACGTCGGCCAGTGTCCCGACCGGGGTGTCGATCCGCGCGGGCTTCTCGATGAGCCCGCGCACCACCATCGCCGCAGCATGCTCGGCGGTGATCGGCGGTAACGGGTTGAGTCGCCGCGACGGCGCGATCATCGGCGTCTTCACCAAGGGCATGTGGATGCTCGTGAAGGTGATGTGGTCGGAAAGGGTCTCGCTGCCAACGACTTCGGCGAACGCATCCAATGCGGCCTTGCTGGGGATGTACGCGCTGTACTTCGGGCTGCTGGCCTGCACGCCGGCGCTGGACACGTTGACCACGTGCCCGAACTTCCTTTCGCGCCAGTGCGGTAGCAGGGCGAGCACCATCCGCACCGACCCGAAGTAGTTGACCGCCATCACGCGTTCGTAATCGTGCAGGCGGTCGGTGGACGCCGCCACCGAGCGACGGATCGACCGGCCGGCGTTGTTCACCAGATAGTCGACGTGCCCGAATCGCCCGAGGATGTCCTTGACCGTGGCCTCGACGGATGTCGAGTCGGTGACGTCGCAGGTGAATGCGTACGCCTGCCCACCAGCCTCACGGATCTCGGCGATGAGCTCGTCGAGCGCTTCGGCGTTGCGCGCCAACGCGAATACGCATCCCCCACGTTCGGCGACGGCCACGGCAGACGCACGCCCGATCCCACTGGACGCGCCCGTGATGATGACGTGCTTGCCCACCAACGGGCCGGCGGGATCGTCGCGGCGGGCGCGGTCGGGATCCAGGTGCTCGGCCCAGTACTCCCACAACTTCGATGCGTACGTGGCGAACTCGGGCACAGCGATGCCGGTGCCGCGCAACGCTTCGTCGGCATTGTCGGAGGTGAACGTCGGCAACAGGTCGACGACATCGAGCACCTCGGCGGGAACGCCCAGCTGTGTGGCCGCCATATTGCGCAGGATCTTGGCGCGCCCGGTGGCCCGCACAATCGGTGTGGCTGCGCTGCGTGGCAGCGAGCCCACCAGCGGCGGCAGACCCGCGGCCTTGGCCACCCCGCGGTAGATCCCCCGCAGCCCAATGGTTTTCGGAGCTGTGAGATGAAACGTCTGCCCGTCGCGATCGGGCTTGTGCATGAGATGGACCGCGGCTTCAACCACGTAGTCGACCGGGACGATGTTGGTGCGGCCGGTGTCGGGCAGCACCATCGGCGTGATGCCGGGCAATCGGGCCAACTTGGCCAGTACGCCGAAGAAGTAATAGGGCCCGTCGACCTTGTCCATCTCGCCGGTGCGTGAATCGCCGACGACGACCGCGGGCCGATAGATCCGGTACCGCAGGCCGTGCGCCGATCGAACCAGCAGCTCGGCTTCGAACTTGGTCTGGTGATAGGGCGTCGGGAGCTCCTGCGCAACGTCGAAATCGTCCTCGGTGAATTCACCTCGATAGGTGCCGGCCACCGCGATCGACGACACGTGGTGCAGCGTCGCGCCGAGGCGCAGGGCCAGGTCGATGACGGCGCGGGTGCCGTCGACATTGGCTGCACGCTGGTCGGCCTCGCTGGCGGTGATGTCGTAGATCGCCGCGCAGTGCACGATGTGGTCCACGGTGCCCAGCTCGGCAACGGTCTCGCCGGTCAGCCCGAGATCCGCCGAAACGAGATCGCCTACCAGCGGTTTCGCTCTGTCGCCCCATGGATGTTCACCCTCGGTGGCCAACCGCTCGAACCGCTCGAGCGACTCGCGCCGCACCAGCACCCACACCTCGGCGTCATCGCGGCTCGCCAGAATCTGCGACACCACACGTCTGCCAATAAACCCAGTACCGCCGGTAACGACATAACGCATGGGAGCCATGGTCACCCCTAGCGGGGGAAACGTCAATGGCTGGATCGCCGGCTCGGCCGACGGTGGCTGGACTGCCGGCTCGGCCGGCGGTGCTGTGTATCGTCCGACACACCAGCGAAGGGAGCCTCTATGCCGCTCGACCCGAATGCCATCGGCGCAAAGACGGAACCGCAGATTTTCACATGGACCGACCGCGACACGATGCTCTACGCACTCGGCGTCGGCGCCGGGCTCGACGATCTGGCGTTCACCACAGAGAACACCCACGACACTCCACAACAGGTGCTGCCGACCTATGCCGTCATCGCATGCTTGCCGTTCGCGGCCGCCGCCATGATCGGCAGCTTCAACTTCGCCATGCTGCTGCACGGATCGCAGGGGATCCGGTTGTTCAAACCCCTGCCGCCGGCGGGCAAGCTCAGCGTCGTTGCGGAAGTCGCCGACATTCAGGACAAGGGTCAGGGCAAGAACGCCGTTGTCATGCTCAAGGCAACGGGCACCGATCCCGACTCCGGTGAGGTGATCGCCGAAACGCACACCACTGCGGTCATCCGCGGTGAGGGCGGATTCGGCGGCCAGCCCGGCCAGCGTCCGTCGGCACCGGAAATCCCCGACCGCGAACCGGATTCGACGATCGCCCTGCCCACCCGCGAGGACCAGGCGCTGATCTATCGGCTTTCCGGTGACCGCAATCCGCTGCACAGTGATCCGTGGTTCGCACGCGAACTGGCCGGCTTCCCCAAGCCGATCCTGCACGGTCTGTGCAGCTACGGTGTCGCAGGACGAGCGCTCGTCGCCGACCTCGGTGGCGGCGACGCGACGAAAGTCAGTGCAGTCGCAGCCCGATTCACGTCGCCGGTGTTTCCCGGCGAAACTCTCACGACGTCGATCTGGCGGACGGAGCCGGGGCATGCGGTGTTCCGCACCGAGGCCGCCAATCCCGACGGCTCGAATGCGCGGCTGGTGCTCGAGGACGGCACCGCCGAATACAGCTCCTGACGCTCAGCCGATCTTGGTGCCGTTCCAATCGACGAGGCGCCAGCCGTCGGTCGGATTGCCTTGGACCACAACGTAACCGGTGTTGGGTAGTGGCTGGCTCTCGAACAGCTCGAACCGAGGGTTGCTGACGGTCATGAGCGTCCACACCGCGATCGCGGCGCCGTGCGAGAAAGCGACGGGCCGCCGGTCACCCGTGGCATAGATCGCCCTGACCGCGCCGCTGAACCGGTCCATGAATTCCCAGTAGCTTTCCGAGCCCGGGATACGGGCTTCGGTTTTGCCGTTCAACCAATCGTTGAACACGGCGTACATGGCCGGCCCGGCCATGTTCTGGGGTTGCCCCTCATAGATGCCCGCCCCGATCTCGCGAAGGCCGGGTTGCACGTTGATCTGCTCAACCATCTCGTCGGCCAGATACTGTGCGGTCTGCTGCGCGCGGACCGTCGACGCCGCGAACACGCCGTCGGGATCGCTCTGGCTCAGCCGGTTTGCGGCCTCCTTTGCCTGTTGCGTTCCGAGCGCGGTGAGGGCTGTGCCAGGCAATGCCGTATCGATAATGCCGTCCGCGTTGGCCGCCGATTCCGCATGCCGGACAAGCGTGAGCGTCATGATCTCCTCGGGCGCTGCCGACACCGCCGGGGTGCCGATCGCAAACGCTGCAGCGATGCTCACGGCGACGGCTGACCTGAGGAGCTTGTTGAGCATGTGTGGATCATGACATCCCTGTCCGCTGCGCGAAGAGTTATCGGCCGTCGGCCACGGGCATGGTCGCGCGTCCCGACCATGGCGGCCGCACCGTGTCCGATCCAATCGGGCCGTTCCATCTGCCATTGCCGACGATGACGACCAGCGCGTCGCTGCGAGCGATGTATGGGCTGAGCCTGGTGGCAATCTCCGGGTGGCTACTCGGCCTTGCGGGCTGTTCGGGGCCGGCCGCGGATCGTATAGGCAGTAAAGCGCCACGGTGTGGGTGTGCGACGCAGCGAGCGGTGACCGGCAATCGGTTCGAACCGCCGATACTTGCTTCGACGATTGAAAGGATGGTGGAAGGAACGTCCGCACAATGCGGTGCGAGATGGAGGGTGGTTACGGCTATGAAACTGATCGTTGGTTACCTGGCAACGCCGGGAGGCGCCGACGCGCTGGCGCTGGGGGTGCGGCTCGCCCGTACGCTCGGCGCCGAACTCGGGGTGAGCATCATCTTGCCGCCGGATCGGATGGTGCCCTCGCTGGTTCCGGTCGGTAGCTACGACGAGCACCTCGCCGAGCAGGCCGAGCATTGGTTGGCCGAAGCGCGGGCGTCGATACCCGCCGACGTCGTCGCGGGGACCCACGTCAGTTTCGACGACTCGTGCGCCGACGGTTTGATCAAAGAAGCGGCACGGGTGCAGGCCGACCTGATCGTCGTCGGCGGGTCCGGTGGTGGGCTGGCGGGTCCCTACTCGTTGGGCTCGGTCGTCAACGAGCTTCTGCATTCGGCGCCGGTGCCTGTCGCGGTGGCGCCGCGGGGCAGCCGCCATTGGTCAGAGAATCGGGTGCGGGAGGTGACGTGCGCGATCGGCGAGCGTGCGGGCGCGGATCTGCTGCTGGAAACCGCCGTTCGGTTCAGCCGGGCGGCGGGGACTCCGCTGCGGCTGGTGTCGTTGGTTGCGCTGGACCCGATGTTCGGGACGCTTCGCGGCGACGACGACGCGGTGCGTGGGCGTGCGCTCGCTCATGCCGAGCACACGGTCGAGATCGCCAAAAGGCAACTGCCCGAGGATTTTCCCGTGACATCGGCGGTTGTAGAGGGCCGGACGGTCGAGGAGGCGGTCAGCAAGCTCCAATGGCGTGACGGTGACGTGATCATGGTCGGATCGAGTCGGCTCAGCGCACCCAAGCGCCTGTTCCTCGGGTCGACGGCGGCGAAGATGTTGCGGGTACTGGAAGTCCCGATGGTGGTTGTTCCGAGGGATCAGTTCGAGGCCGCGGACCTGCCATGAGCGAATCCGCGGAGGACACAGGTCTCGTCTCGAAGGGCCTTGCCGCTTCTTCGAGCGGCGCACGCTGTCCGACAGCATGAGTTAGAACGGGCACGATCCGAGCACGAATGCGCCACTCGAGCGGGTCGCGCTGCGGTTGGATTTGTCCCATGCAGATGCGCGCGGCCCGAATGCACGACTACAACCAACCCCTGCGAATCGAGGAAGTTCCGGTTCCCGACATCGGGCCGGCCGAAGTGCTCGTCAAGGTGGCCGCGACAGGCAGTTACGGGGTCCAGTATGCGCGCTTGCTCGGTGGCGGTGCGACGGTGGTGGCCTTCGCGCGTAGTGACGAAAAGCTGGCCCTGGCAAGGGAAAACGGTGCGCATCACACCGTCAACACCCCGGGAAGACGGCGGAAGAGGTTGCCGATGTCCTCGAAGACTCGACGGGCCGGCGCGAGGCCGACGGCTTGCAGTTGGGGGCGGCGGTCCTGGCGCGCGAGGGCGCGATAACGTGCGTGGGCCTCATGGGGCAGAAAGTGGTGCTGCCGCTGCTGCCGTTGACGAACGGGGAGAGGTCGTATTTCGGCTCGTTCTGGGGGAACCAGGGCCTGATCAAGCACACCGTCAAGACGGTGGGGCTCGATGACGTCAACGAGAAACTCGAGGCGTTGGCGCGCGGCGATGTGGTCGGTCGCTCCGTCCTGGTCTTCGACTGACCCGGTAGCACGCGGCACCGACAAGTCGCCCTCGTTATCCCCAGCCGGGGATTGATCCACAAGCTCGGACTGTGGACTCCGGCGTTGCCGGTTTTGGCGGTGTGTGTCAGTAGCGTTGTGGTATGGGCGAATTCATCACCTCAGCGGTGGCACGGGAGCGCATCTCGGTTGCCCTCGACGCGATCGACGATGCCCACCGGGTGCTGCGGGAAACAGCCCCTGATGAGGTGGGCACCGCGTTTCGGATGGTTATGGCTGAGCGGCTGGAATTGCAGGAGCGCTTCAATCGTGGCGTGATGTACCGGATATTCGGGCAGTTGGCCGATCCGCCCGACGAAGCGGGCAGCGCACCTGGGTGGGTGCAGAACCTCGCCGCACGCCTGCGAGTGACGCCCGCGGAGGTCAAGCGTCGCAACAAAGTTGCTGGGCGGATCCTGCCACGACGCTCGGTGTCGGGCGAGCTGCTGCAACCACATTTGTCGGCGGTGGCCATGGCGGTGGCGGCCGGAGCGATTGGCGAGGACCATGTGAAGGTCATCACGGCCGCGATGGACAAGCTGCCGTCATGTGTGTCTGTCACCGAGCGCGCCGACGTGGAAGCGAGCCTCGTACGCGAAGCCACTAAGAGCGACGCCGAAATCGTCAGGGCCGCCGCCAACCGTATCGACGAGATCTTCAATCCTGACGGTGATTTCGACGAGGCCGACCGTGCGCGTCGTCGCGGCGTGGTGGTGGGACGCCAGGGTCGTGACGGGATGTCACGGATTTCGGGCTACCTGGACCCCGAAGCCCGTGCCTATGTGGAAGCCGCCGCCGCGGCGGTACGCCCGGGTCGTCACCTGCCCGACGGCGCGGTCGAAGAGCGGCGTGACGACCGCAGCGCATCCCAACGGTGCCATGACGGCATCAAGCTCGGGCTCAAAGCCGGTATCGCGTCCGGGGAGATGGGCACTCACCGCGGGCATGCGGTGACGGTCATCGCCCGCACGACGTTGGCCGAACTCAACCAGGCCGTCCACGCGGTGATCGATCCCGCTATACCGATGCCCTCGCCCGCGCGCACCGGCGGCAACGGTGTGTTGCCGATGCGTGATCTCATCCGGATGGCTGCCGAGGCGATTCACTACCTGGCGGTCTTCGAGGACCACAGCGACCGGCCCATCTATCTGGGTCGTCAGAAGCGAATTGCGACAACCGACCAACGCATCATCTGCTACTCACGCGACGGCGGCTGCACCCGCCCGAATTGCCTTGAGCCTGGCTACCACTGCGAGGTGCATCACAGCCCGGAATGGGTTCCGAGCGGTGCCACCGACGCCGATTCGCTGTTCTTCGCCTGCGGACCCGACCACAAGCTGCTTACGGAAAAACGATGGCGTACCGAAGTCACCGACACCGGCCGGCTGGCGTGGACGGATGGAATTCGACCTCCAGAGGTCAACCATGCCCACCACCCCGAGGAACTCCTGCGCAGCGACCCGGATCCACCCGACGCCGAGTAGTGGCGCGGTCCTGCTGCTATTAGAACATGTGTTCGATACACTGCAGGGATGGGCTGGCATACCGGACCGCCGAGCTGGACGGAAATGGAGCGCGTGCTCAACGGCAAGCCGCGCCGTGCCGGCTGGCCCATCGACCAGCAGATCGGCGACGGCGGGGACAGTCCGGCCTGGTCGCGCAAGCGCGGGTCCTACGAGCCGCTGGACATCGACCGCTCCGGATCGTCGGTGCCGTATGCGGAGTTGCATGCGCATTCGGCGTACAGCTTCCTCGACGGTGCCAGCACGCCGGAAGAACTCGTCGAGGAGGCCGCCAGGCTCGATCTGCGTGCCATCGCGCTCACCGATCACGACGGGCTCTATGGGGTGGTGCGCTTCGCCGAGGCCGCCAAGGAACTCGACATGCAGACGGTGTTCGGCGCGGAACTGTCACTCGGCGGTGGCGACCGCACCGAGGACCCGGACCCGCCGGGTCCGCATCTGCTGGTGCTGGCTCGCGGTCCGGAGGGATATCGGCGACTGTCGCGCGAGCTCGCGAAGGCACATCTGGCGGGCGGTGAGAAGGGCAAGCTGCGCTACGACTACGACGCGTTGACCGAGGCGGCAGGCGGGCACTGGCACATCCTCACCGGATGCCGTAAAGGGCATGTCCGCCAGGCATTCTCCCAAGGCGGACCGGAGGCGGCGGCCACAGCACTCGCCGATCTGGTTGACCGGTTCGGCCGTGACCGCGTCAGCATCGAGCTCACTCACCACGGACATCCCTGCGACAACGAACGCAACGGCGCACTCGCCGAACTGGCGCCCAGGTTCGGCCTCGGCGTCGTGGCCACCACCGCCGCACACTTTGCTGAGCCGTCCCGCGGCAGGCTGGCCATGGCCATGGGTGCGATCCGCGCTCGGCATTCAATGGATGAGGCGGCCGGTTATCTTGCCCCGCTGGGCGGTTCGCACCTGCGGTCGGGAGTGGAGATGGCGCAACTCTTCGCCCACCGTCCCGAGGTGGTGACGGCGGCGGCCGACCTGGGCGAGCAGTGTGTGTTCGGGCTCGCGCTGATCGCCCCTCAGTTGCCGCCGTTCGATGTCCCGGAGGGGCACACCGAAGACAGCTGGCTGAGACATCTCGTCATGACGGGGGCCCGAAACCGGTACGGGCCACCCGAGCGTGCCCAGCGGGCATACGCCCAGATCGAGCACGAGCTGAAAATCATTGAACAGCTGACATTTCCGGGCTACTTCCTGGTGGTTCACGACATCACTCGATTCTGCAAAGAGAACAACATCCTGGCCCAGGGCAGGGGATCGGCGGCCAACTCGGCTGTCTGTTATGCACTCGGCGTCACCAACGTCGATCCGATCGCCAACGAGCTGCTGTTCGAGCGGTTCCTGTCTCCGGCGCGCGACGGACCTCCGGACATCGACATCGACATCGAATCGGACCTGCGCGAGAACGCAATACAGTACGTCTACAACCGCTACGGCCGCGACTACGCCGCCCAGGTGGCCAATGTCATCACCTACCGAGGCCGCAGCGCCGTGCGCGACATGGCCCGCGCGCTGGGGTTCTCCCAGGGGCAGCAGGATGCGTGGAGTAAGCAGATCGGCCAGTGGGGCAACCTGACCGAAGCGACTCATGTCGATGATGTCCCCGAACCGGTGATCGACCTGGCCGTGCAGATCTCCAACCTGCCGAGGCACATGGGCATCCATTCGGGCGGCATGGTGATCTGCGACCGCCCCATCGCCGATGTCTGCCCGGTGGAATGGGCCCGGATGGAGAACCGCAGTGTGTTGCAGTGGGACAAAGATGACTGCGCAGCAATCGGTTTGGTGAAGTTCGATCTGCTCGGCCTCGGTATGCTCTCGGCGCTGCACTACTGCATCGACCTGGTGCGCGAGCACAAAGACCTCGACGTCGACCTGGCCAAGCTGGACCTGTCCGAGCCCGCGGTGTACGAGATGCTGCAGCGCGCCGACTCCGTCGGGGTGTTCCAGGTGGAGTCCCGCGCGCAGATGGCCACGCTGCCCCGGCTGAAGCCAAGGGTGTTCTACGACCTGGTGGTCGAGGTCGCGCTGATCCGTCCGGGCCCCATCCAGGGCGGGTCGGTGCATCCGTACATCAAGCGGCGCAACGGGGACGAACGCGTCACCTACGAACACCCGTCGATGGAAGCCGCTCTGCGAAAGACATTGGGTGTTCCGCTGTTTCAGGAACAGCTCATGCAGCTTGCAGTGGACTGCGCGGGCTTCTCCGCCGCCGAGGCCGACCAGTTGCGCCGCGCGATGGGCTCCAAACGCTCCACCGAGCGCATGCGGCGGCTGCGGGGCAGGTTCTACGACGGTATGCGCGCGCGGCACGGCATCACGGGAGAGGTGGCCGACCGGATTTACGAGAAACTGGAAGCATTCGCCAACTTCGGTTTCCCGGAAAGCCATTCGCTGAGCTTCGCCTCGCTGGTGTTCTACTCGTCGTGGTTCAAGCTGCATCATCCTGCGGCGTTCTGTGCTGCGCTGCTGCGGGCGCAACCGATGGGCTTCTACTCACCGCAGTCGCTGGTGGCCGACGCCCGCAGGCACGGTGTCACCGTCCACGGACCGGACGCCAACGCCAGCCTCGCGCACGCAACCCTGGAGAACGTCGGCACCGAGGTGCGGCTTGGGCTCGGCAGCGTCCGACACATCGGTGACGAGCTGGCCGAACGCATAGTCGCTGAGCGAAAATCCAACGGGCCATTCACTTCTCTGCTCGATCTCACCCAGCGGATTCAGCTCAGCGTTCCACAGACCGAGGCGCTGGCCACCGCGGGTGCGCTGGGCTGCTTCGGAATCACCCGACGAGAAGGGCTGTGGGCCGCGGGCGCGGCCGCCACCCAACGTCCCGACCGGCTCCCCGGAGTGGGAGCGTCATCGCAGATCCCCTCGCTGCCCGGCATGACCGAACTGGAACTGGCCACCGCCGACGTGTGGGCGACGGGCGTCTCGTCCGACAGCTATCCCACCCAGTTCCTGCGCGAAAACCTCGACGCACTCGGCGTCGTTCCGGCCGACAAGCTGTTGGAGGTCCCCGATGGGACCCGCGTGCTGGTGGCCGGAGCGGTGACCCACCGCCAGCGGCCTGCGACGGCGCAGGGGGTCACGTTCATCAACCTCGAGGACGAGACCGGGATGGTGAACGTCCTTTGTTCGCGCGGGGTTTGGGCGCGGCATCGCAAGCTGGCGCAGACGGCGTCGGCACTGCTGATCCGCGGACAGGTGCAGAACGCCACCGGCGCGGTCACCGTCGTCGCCGACCGCATGGGCAAGCTCGACATGCGGGTGGCTTCGAAGTCCCGGGACTTCAGATGAAACGCTGACCGCTACCGTGAAGAAGTGACGCGTCGCGGGTACTTCCTCGTTGCCGCGGGGACCGCACTCATCGCATGCTGTTATGGCTTCGCGCGGTTTACCTACGGATTGTTCGCACCCGTGTTCACCGACGCTTTCGAGCTCACGCCCACGCTCACCGGGGTGATAGGTGCGGGAAGCTACATCGGGTACTGCGCCGCGATCATCGTCAGCCTGGTGCTGACCGAACGACTCGGTGCGCGATGGGTCGCCGCTACTGCCGGAATCGTTGCGACAGTGGGTATCTCGCTAGTCGCCGTCGCACCGTCAGCCTGGATTCTGGCTGCGGGAGTGCTGGTCGCAGGGTGCAGCACCGGGATCGCCTCGCCGCCGCTGGCGGCGGCCGTCGCACAGTTCGTGCGAAGCGAAGCCGCGGATCGAGCCCAGACGGTCGTCAATGGAGGTACCGGAGTCGGCGTGGTCTTGTCCGCGCCGATCGCGCTTGCGCTCTTCACCCAGTGGCGTCTGGCGTGGGCCGTATACGCGATCTTGGCCGTCCTCGTGACCATCGCGGTGATCCTGGCGATACCGTCCACTTCGGGCCTGCCTGCTCAGACCGCAGTCGAACGATCTTGGCGCCCAGGCTCCTTCGGTCTCATCGCCGCATCCTTGATGATAGGAATCGGCAGCATTGCGGTCTGGACCTTCGGTCGAGATCTGATCACCACGCTCGGTGGAGCCGACACGACGCGCTCGTCGCTCATGTGGATCGTGCTCGGTGCGGCGGGCATCATCGGAGCGTTGGCAGGCGACGCCGTCGGCCGTATCGGATTGCGGCGGGCGTGGATCGCAGCGACGGTGACGATGGCCGCGGCTTCGGTGCTGTTGGCGCTGGTGCCGTCCAGCCTCGTCGCGGTCATCGTCGCGGCCGCGCTGTTCGGTGCTGCCTACATCAGTCTGACGGGGCTGCTCCTGTTGTGGAGCGTGCGGCTGTACCCGGACCGGACTTCGTTCGGGGTCGGTCTGTCGTTCTTCACCATCGCGGCGGGACAGGCGTTGGGTGCACCTGCGGCCGGTCTGCTAATCGATGCTGTTGGCGCCCCAGCGGCGTTCGTGACGATCGCAGTTGTGGGGTTGAGCGTCGTTGCCCTGCGCCCGGCCGGGTCGGCTCAGCCTCGAAACGCCTAGCCCTCGGTCGGGGTGGTCCACACCTTGTCGACGCTGATCTTCAATCGCAGGTTGTAGGCCGACAGGAATTCCTCGGTGAAGCCAAGGCTGCTCGCCAGCTCGGCGTACTTCGCGCGGTATCGCTCGTCCTGCAACGGATCTGCGTTCTCGGCGTCGACGGTGGCCTCACCGCCCACCACGATGACGCCGGAACCGGCCCCATCGGAATCCAGATTCAGGCTGACCCGAGGATGGTTCCTGATGTGTCGGACCTTCGCGGCGTTGGGTTCCGAATAGACGAAGACGTCCTTGCCGTCGAAGTAAAACCAGACCAATCGCGGCACGGGCTGGCCGGATTTGGCCACCGTGGTCAACCATGCCGAATGATCGGCTGAAAGCCGGTCGGTGACTTCTTGCGTGAATTCGACTGCCATACCGCCGAATGTAGTCTCGAAAGGTGACCCTGAACTTGTCTGTCGATGAAGTCCTGACCACCACACGTTCAGTGCGCAAGCGGCTGGACCTCGAGAAGCCGGTGTCGCGCGAGGTGTTGATGGAGTGTCTGGAGCTATCGCTTCAGGCGCCGACCGGATCCAACGCGCAGGGTTGGCAGTGGATCTTCGTCGACGATCCGGAGAAGAAGAAGGCGCTCGCCGAGATCTACCGCCACAACGCCGAGCAGTACCTCGAAATGCCCAAACCCACCTACGGCGATGAGCGGGACGAGCAGCGGCCGCGCGTCACGGATTCCGCGAAGTACCTCGCCGAGCACTTCCACGAGGTGCCGGTGATGCTGATTCCCTGCCTTGCGGGCAGCCCAGACGACGCGGTTGCGGGCAGCGCGGGGTTCTGGGGCTCGCTGCTACCCGCGGTCTGGAGTTACATGTTGGCCCTGCGCTCGCGGGGGCTTGGTTCGGCGTGGACGACGCTGCATCTGGTCGGCAAGGGGGAGAAGCTGGCCGCCGAGGTCCTCGGCATTCCGTTCGACGAGTATCGCCAGGGTGGCCTGTTCCCCATCGCGTACACCAAGGGCACCGATTTCCGCCCCGCCAAGCGGCTGCCCGCTGAGCAGCTGACCCACTGGAATTCGTGGTGAGGCTCAGACTGCGCCGCTGAATCCCTGCTGCCGCCACGCTTCGTAGACGACGACCGCTGCGGCGTTGGAAAGGTTCAGTGACCGTCGACCCGCGAGCATCGGAATGCGCAACTGCGCGGTGATGTGTGGGTCGGCCAGTGTCGCCGCGTCCAAGCCGGTGGGTTCGGGACCGAACATCACGACGTCACCCGGCTCATAGCTGACGTCGTTGAATCGTGCGCCGGCGTGTGCGGTGAACGCGTACACGCGTTGCGGGGCGATGGCTTCCCACGCGGCGGCCAGGTCGCGGTGCACGGTCACCGACGCGAGGTCGTGGTAGTCCAAGCCGGCGCGCCGTAGTTTGGGTTCGGACAAATCGAATCCGAGCGGCTCGACGAGATGCAATTCGCAGCCCGTTGCGGCGACCATTCGGATCGCATTGCCGGTGTTGGGTGCGATGCGCGGCGAGAAGAACAGCACGCGGAACATTCGTAGATCATTGCGCCGGGCAGGCTGACAGTCCAAAACGTGTTTGCTCTGTTATCACAAAGCGACTTAGACGTGCAGTTATGAACTCTGTCTGTTCAGTAAGAATTGTGGAATCAGCACGGCACGGCTGGCATACTCGACCAATTGCCAGGCGCACACCGCCAGCCCGTGGATGCGGGCGAATTATCAGGAAGCATATGAACCACGCTCCAAAACTGAAATGCCGACACGCGGGCGAACGCGGATGACCGCCTTCTCGCAGGTGGAGCCGTCGGACAACGCACCTGCCAATTTCGAAGTCAAAGCCGCGCCGCCGCCCAAGAGGCCGAGCCGGTGGTCGGTTTCCAATTGGCCGGTTCGCTGGAAAGTATTTGCGATCGTATTGGTGCCACTGGTGCTCGCAGGTGTGTTTGGCGGGTTGCGCATCTACAGCAGCGTCACCGAAGCAACGGATTTGCGTCGTGCCGCCGACCGCACCGAAATGGTGCCCGCGATCGTGAACTACATGGCGGCGCTCGACCGCGCAATGTTGGCGAGTTCCACCGGCGGTGATCCGCAGTCCGCCCTCACCGAGTTCGATTCCAGCAGGCAGGAATTGCAGCGCCGGCTGTCCGGCACCGACATCGCTGATGACGTCGGCAAGGGCGTCACGAGCATGATCGACGGCGGCCAGGCGCTGATGGACAGAATCACGGCCAACAACATCAACCTGTTCGAGCGGGTCACGACCTACGCGCCGATCCTGCTCACCGCAGAGGACGCCATCAACGGGTCCGTACGCGTCGACGACGAGCGCATCACGGCCGAGACACTCGGGTTGTCCCGCGCGGTCGGTGCCCGCGGTCAGATGATGATGCAGCAGCTGCTGGTGAACCTCGGCGGTGAACTGCCGGAACCCGAGTTGCGCACCAGGATGATCGCGTTGGCCGGCACGGAGCCGTCGACGCTGTTCGGGATGAGCCAGGTGCTCGGCGTCGGTTCGGCGGAGGCCCAGCAGTTGCAGGGCGAGATGGTCAAGCGGTTGGCGATCATGTCGGATCCGGCTGCGGTTCTGGTCAACAACCCGGACCTGCGCGCCTCCGAAGCGGTCACCGATCAGATCGCAGGCCAGATCATCACCGACGCCACCGCTTCGGTGACGTCGACGGTGGATGAGCGCGCGGCCGCGCAGCGTACGGCGGCCATCCGGGATGCGGCCATCATCGGCGGAGCGATGCTGCTGGCCCTGATCGTGGTCATCGTGGTGGCGCTGTCGCTGGTGCGACCTCTGCGCCGACTGCGCGACAGCGCTCTGCGGGTGGCCCATGACGACCTGGCCCGCGAAATCGAGCACGTGCGGGCCGGAGGCGATCCGGGACCGATCGATCCGATCCCGGTGTACACCTCCGAGGAGGTGGGTCAGGTCGCGCACGCCGTCGACGAACTGCACGAGCAGGCGGTGCTGTTGGCCGGCGAGCAGTCGCGGCTGCAGCTGCAGGTCGGCGACATGTTCGAGACGCTGTCGCGACGCAGTCGCTCTCTGGTCGATCAGCAGCTGTCGCTCATCGACCGGCTCGAGCGCAACGAAGAGGATCCCGAGCGGCTGGAAAGCCTGTTCCGTCTCGATCACCTCGCGGCCCGGATGCGCCGCAACGGCGCCAACCTGCTGGTGCTCGCCGGTGCGAAGGTCCAGCGTGAGCAGGCGGAGCCGGTGCCGGTCTCGGCCGTCATCAACGCGGCGGCCTCCGAGGTCGAGGACTACACCCGCGTGGTGACGGCGACGGTGCCCGACAGCGAGGTCGCCGGCTCGGTGGCGGGCGACCTCGTTCACCTCGTGGCTGAGCTGCTCGACAACGCACTTCGCTACTCGCCGCCGATTTCACAGGTGCGGGTGTCCGCGGTGCACACCGGTCAGGGTGGCCTCGTCATCGAGGTCAGCGACATCGGCCTCGGCATGACCGATTCGGACCTGCGGGTGGCCAATACGCGTCTGCAGTCCGGCGGTGAGGTCACCCCGTACACCGCGCGGCATATGGGCCTGTTCGTGGTCGGACGGCTGGCGGCGCAGCACGGTCTGGTGGTCAGGTTGCGCAGCACGATTGCGGGCGAGCCGAATTCGGGCACTACCGCAGGGGTGTACGTCCCCCCCGAACTGCTCGGCGGTGCGGATGCGCCGAATCAATACGGCGAACCCGAGTACGCAGCCGATGCGCACGCGGGCATCGCGACCGCGTTGGCACTCGACGACGACCATTCAGACGGCTGGGGCGATTACGAAGACGAGCCGCAATACCGCAACGGCCATTCCGAGGTACCGGTCGCGTTGTTGCCGCGACGCGATCCCGGCGCCAGTGGGATCTCCGACGTCCCGGCGTCGGTCGCGCCAACCGCGCAGCAGGACGAATGGGCGGAGGACGAGTGGCCAGAAGACGAGTGGCCAGAGGACTCCATGCCCGCCCAGTCGGGCGAGTGGGGCGCACCTTCTGCACCCGCCGAGCGCCCGACGGACACGTCGGGCTTCTTCGCCGCAAGGCAGCAGGCCGCGAGCAACAGCGTGGCCGCCCCTGCGGAGGAACCGGTTCGCCCGGCGCCGCAGCCCGAACCGCCTCGGCCCGCACCGGAGCCCGCGGAACCGTCAGCCACCTCGGGCTCGGACGATGCGATCTACCAGCGGATGCTCTCCGAATGGCTGGTCGATCCGACGGAGCTGGCCAACAGCGCCGATCTGAATTGGGAATCGGTGTGGGACAGCGGCTGGTCGGCAGCCGAAGCCGCCGACGAGGCCCCGGTCGAGCAGCACACCGAGGAGGGGCTGCCGGTGCGTGAGCCCGGTGCCCGGCTGGTGCCCGGCGCGGCTGAATCCGCAGGTAGTGACGCCGGACATCACCGAAACGGCGGCGCTCACAGGAACAGCGAGGTCGACGACGAGGTAGCATCGGCGGCTGAGTTCGGCTCCCCGGGGCCGGACGCATCATCCGCAACCGGTGATTTACCGCAGCGCGATCCCGATGCTGTCCGTGCGAGTATCAGCAGCCATTTCGGCGGTGTGCACGCGGGCCGCTCGCACGCGCGAGAGACCAGAGGAACAGATAGCCAATGACCTACCCGCCACGATCGACGCAGCGCGATTCGCTCGACTGGCTGGTCTCGAAGTTCGCGCACGAAGTCTCCGGGGTCACCCATGCGGTCCTGGTGTCCGCGGACGGACTCTTGATGGCCTCCAGTGAGCACATCCCGGTCGAACGTGCCGACCAGTTGGCCGCGGTCGCCTCTGGGTTGGCCAGTCTGTCGACGGGCGCCGCGCAGCTGTTCGACGGCGGCTACGTCATGCAGTCGATCGTCGAGATGGAGAACGGTTACCTGCTGTTGATGCGGGTCGGCGACGGCTCGAACCTGGCGACGCTCGCATCGCGCAACTGCGATATCGGCCAAATCGGTTACGAGATGGCGATTCTGGTGGAACGGGTGGGCGCCGTGGTGCAGTCATCGCGGCGGCGCGCACCCCAGCACATGTGAGCGGCCCATGGACAACTGGGAGCGGGAGGTCGACGACGAGCCGAGTCTGGTCCGGCCTTACACGCTGACGGCCGGGCGCACCGAGGCCCGGTTGAATCTGCCGTTGGAAGCACCCATCGGAAAGCTCACGACGACCAAGCCGCCGCGCTGGCCGGGAAACGATGTGCGGGGCCAAATCCTCACGATGAGCGTCGAGGTCCCATCGGTCGCCGAGATCGCCGTGGGCCTGGCCCTACCGCTCGGGGTCGCACGGGTGCTGATCGGCGACCTCGTGACACAGGGATATCTGCAGGTACACACCACGCTCGGCGATTCGGAGACCGATGACGAACGACGAGATCTGATAGGAAGGACGCTGCGTGGCCTCAGGGCACTCTGAGAGGCGGCATGTCTCGACGGACTCGGCGGCGAAGCGGGCCGCCGCTTCGACGAAGATCGTCATCTCCGGCGGCTTCGGCGCCGGCAAGACGACGTTCGTCGGCGCGGTCTCCGAGATCATGCCGCTGCGGACCGAGGCATTGGTGACCAATGCGTCCGAAGGCGTCGACGGCTTGGACGCGACGCCGTCGAAGACCACCACGACTGTGGCAATGGATTTCGGCCGGATCACCCTCGGCGAAGACCTCGTGCTGTACCTGTTCGGCACACCCGGTCAGCGCCGGTTCTGGTTCATGTGGGACGACCTCATCCGCGGCGCCATCGGCGCGGTCATCCTGGTCGATGTCCGCCGCCTACAGGACAGCTTCGCCGCGGTCGACTTCTTCGAAGCCCGCCGTTTGCCGTTCCTGATCGCGATCAACGAATTCGAGGGTGCACCAAGATATTCCACTCAGGCGCTGCGCAAAGCGCT
The DNA here is from genome assembly GCA_019749805.1 of Mycobacteriaceae bacterium. Classification (GTDB taxonomy): domain Bacteria; phylum Actinomycetota; class Actinomycetes; order Mycobacteriales; family Mycobacteriaceae; genus Mycobacterium. The sequence continues at coordinate 46,981 of JAIEPH010000063.1, forward strand.
GGCGCTCTCCGACCACATCCCAGTGGTCACAGTCGACGCCAGAGACCGCAACTCGTGCCGCGAGACGCTGATCGCGGTCACCGAGTACGCGCTCGACACCCTATCTTCGCTGCCCGGCTGAACCGGTGGGCGACAACGAAAAGACTTGGATCGAAAGGGAGTTCGTCGCGTACGACTTTCGCGACGAGGATCTCAGCCGGCTGCGCACCGAACGTACGGTGTTCGACGAATGCGACTTCCGCGGTGTCGATCTAGCCGAGTCCGAGCACGTCGGCTCGGCATTCCGCAATTGCCGATTCGAGCGGTCCAGGCTGCACCACAGCACATTTCAGCACTGCAGCATGTTGGGATCGGTGTTCACCGAATGTCAGATGCGCCCGCTGAAGCTGGTCGAGGTCGACCTCACGCTCGCGGTCCTCGGCGGGTGTGATCTGAAGAATGTCGACCTGTCCGGATGTCGGCTGCGGGAAGCCAGCCTCGTCGAAACCGACCTGCGCAAAGCGGTGTTACGCGGTGCCGACCTTCGCGGCGCTCGCGTGCAGAAGACCCGCCTCGAGGAATCCGATCTTCGGGGAGCGCGCACCGACGCGACCTTCTGGACCACTGCGGACCTGCGCGGCGCGAAGATCGACGTCGATCAGGCGCTGGCCTACGCCGTGGCTCACGGTCTGAACATCCATGGGGAATAAGCGCTGTCCATTCACGTTGAGAGCTGCATGCGAGCTGATATGACTGCGCAGACGGGTTTTCACGATGGAGAACTCGCGGTTCAGGACCGCGCGGGCGTCCGCGCGCAGACGGCCCGCCTCGGGGAGGCGATGCTCGCCTCTCCTGATCTGAACGGCGGCATGGGTGCCTTTCTGGCGGCCCGCGACTTCGCCGTGCTGACGGCCCGTGACGCTGACGGCCGGTTGTGGACGTCACCGCTGTTCTCCTCGCCCGGGTTCCTGCAAGCACACGACCGCGAGCTGATGGTCCAGGCTCTGCCGTCGCCCGGTGACCCGTTGCACGACCTCGCAGCGGAGCAGCCGGTCGGCTTGCTCGCCATCGAGTTCGCCACCCGTCGCAGGGTCCGGGTCAACGGGACCCTGGCCCATGTCGGCGACGCCGGTGTGCTGCTTTCGGTGGAACAGGCATACGGCAACTGCCCCAAGTACATTCATCCACGCCATCTCGAACATTCCGATACGCCCGCGCCGGCTATCGAACGTTCGCCGGCGCTCAGCGCCGAGCACGCACAGCTCATCGCCGACGCCGACACCTTCTTCCTGGGCACCGTCCATCCGTCTCGCGGAGCGGACGCTTCCCATCGGGGCGGCCCACCGGGATTCGTCCGTGTCGAGGGCAACCGCCTATGGTGGCCGGACTATCCGGGCAACAACATGTTCAACAGCTTCGGCAATCTCGCGGTGGATCCCAGTGCTGCGCTGCTGTTCATCGACTTCGACACGGGCACGACGCTGCATCTCTCAGGCACCGCCACCGTCGAGTGGGTGACGCCAAGCGACATCGACGGTGGTACCGGGCGTCGTGTGAGCATGACGGTCGAGTCGGTGGTGTGGGGTGCTCGTTGGTGAGCGCCCGCCACACGATCGCTGAATCTCGCCTGCGCTCGCCCCGGCGGAGAGCATGATCAGGAGATGGCAGCCACCTGGGACATGATCGATCGCTATGTCGTCATTTCGACTGACACACACGCAGGCGCGGATCTCTACGACTACAAGAAGTATCTGCCCACGCGCCTTCATGACGATTTCGACGCATGGGCGAAGACCTACATCAGCCCCTTCGACGACCTGATCATCGCGACCGCCAAACGCAACTGGGACCACGAGCTGCGGATGTCGGAGATGGACGCCGACGGGGTGGCCGCCGAAGTGCTGCTGCCCAACACCGTGCCGCCGTTCTTCCCGACGTCCCCGAACATCACGATCAGCCTGCCGCGCACCCGAGAAGAGTTCGAACACCGATGGGCAGGCGTGCAGGCGCACAACCGGTGGCAGGTCGATTTCTGCTCGCTGGCACCGGATCGGCGTCGCGGGCTGATCCAGGTTTTTCCCAACGACATCGAGCTCGCTCTCGAGGAGATCCGCTGGGGTGCGCAGCAGCCTTGCTTCGGCGGCGTACTGCTGCCGGCGGTCTCCCCCGGGGATCCGAACGTCGCCCCGCTCTTTCACACGCGTTACGAACCGATCTGGGCGCTGTGCACGGAGCTCGACCTGACGCTGGTTCAGCATGCGGGTGCCGGCAGCCCCGTGATGCCGATGGATCAGCCGGCGTCGAATGCAGTGCTGGTGACCGAGATGGCGCTGTGGGCGCAGCGTACGGTCAGCCATCTCATTCTCGCCGGGGTGTTCGAGCGTCACCCGACATTGCGCTTCGTGCCGACCGAGCAGGGCACCATGTGGTTGCAAAACCAGATGATGCTGCTCGACGTCATGGTGCCGAGCATGAAGACCGAAGCGGGTAACCGTACCTACGGAATGTTCGGTGGTTCGTCGATCGACGAGCTGACCATGGCGCCGAGCGAATATGCCAAGCGCAACTGCTACCTGGCATCCGAACTCACGCCGTTCGAGAAGTCGATGGTCGACTACATGGGCGCCGATCACGTCATGTGGGGCAGCGACTATCCGCACGAGGAGGGCTTCGCGCCGCATTCCAAGCTGGCGATCCGATGGGCGCTACACGACCAGCCCGAGGCCAACTGCCGAAAGATACTGGGCGGCAACGCCGGTCGGCTGTATCGCTTCGATCTCGACACGCTCGCACCGATTGCCGCCAAGATCGGGCCGACGGTCGCTGAGGTCGCAACACCGTTGGGGGACACCGGTTACGTCGCTCCGCCTGCGTTCGGTTACCGGCCGTTCGAAGGCGGGCTGGCGCTCAAGCGGTTGGCTCCGGCACGGGTTTGACCAGGATCGCGCGGGTGTCCAACCCGTCGGCGAGCGAGCGCCACTGCGACGTGCCGCCTCGGTGCCCGCCGCGATAAGGCCTGCTTCTGCGCGCTCGATGCGCTCGGCCATCGCCGTGCTGCAGAACATCGAGTCAGTTGGCAGCGGCGAGCCGGATCTTCCACCGCACCAGGCTCAAGTAGCCGACGCAGATCAGCCCCTGCATGGCCATGTTGAACCACCAGGCGCCCGCGGTGTGCTTCCAATGCGAGTCTTGAGGTGTCAGCGGGCCCGGTACGAGCCTGATCAAGTCGATCGTCGACGCCGTCGAGGCGAAGCCCCAGCGCGCTGGGGTGACCCACGCCATCTGGTCCAGCACGATACGACCGGTCACCGGAATCATGCCGCCCTGGAACACCAGCTGCGACATGATCGCGATCACCAGCAGCGGCATGATCTGCTCGTTCGACTTGGCGATCGCCGAAAGGGCCAAGCCGACCATCGCCGCGCCGACACAGCACGCCGCGACGTCGACGTACAACTCCAGGGATCGGTTCGGTATCACCGCGCCGCTCTCGACGGCGCCGGGACCCCAACCCTTGCCCCAGATGTTGATCGCGACGACGATGCCGGACTGCAGCAACGCGAAGCAGGAGAATACGAAGACCTTCGCAAGCATGTATGCGGTCGTTGACAATCCGACCGCCTGCTCGCGCAGGAAAATCGCCCGTTCACCGATCAGCGCCCGGATCGTCAGCGCGGTGCCCATGAAGATGGCGCCGACGTTGAGTAGTACCAGAATCTGTCCCGGCTCGTTCGGCGCTTCACCGCCCTTGATCGCCGGAACGGGAACGCCGAAGCCGACGTCTCCGGGCACCGACAGCGACAGTGCGCCCATGATGAACGGCAGGAACGCCAAGAAGAGGAAATAGCCGCGATCCGAAATGATCAGTCGCATCTGGCGGCGGGCGATTGTGGAGAACTGCTTCGGCAGACTCGTCTTGGTCGGTGCGCCGAGATCGGACGGCTTCTCGATCGCCGGGGGCGGCGGTGGCGGCCCGTGTTGGGCGAGGTAGCGCTGCTTGGCCGCGTCGGGGTCACCGGCGACCGAGCTGAAGATGTCGGCCCAGTTGGTGGTTCCCATCGATGAGCCGATCTCGCTGGGCGGCCCGTAGAACGCGGTCTTTCCGCCCGGTGCCAGCAACAGCACCTGATCGCAGACATCGAGATAGGTCAGCGAGTGCGTCACCACCAGGACGACGCGGCCCGCGTCGGCGAGCTGACGCAGCATCGTCATGACCTGGCGGTCCAGCGCCGGGTCCAGACCCGAGGTGGGCTCGTCGAGGATCAGCAGCGATGGTCCGGTCAGCAGCTCGAGGGCGACCGAGGCGCGCTTGCGCTGACCGCCGGAGAGCTTGTCGACGCGGGTATCGAGATGCTTGGTCATCTCGAGTTCCTCGAGGACCTGCATGACGACCTGCTCGCGGTCGGCCTTCGTGGTGTCCGGAGGCAGCCGCAGCTCAGCGGCGAACATCAGGGCCTGGCGGACAGTCAGCTGACCGTGCACCACGTCGTCCTGCGGGACCATGCCGATTCGGGAGCGCAGCGAGGCGTACTCGGCGTGGACGTTGTGACCTTCGAATGCCACGGTGCCCGTTGTCGGATGGGTGTAGCCGGCCACCAACTTCGCGAAGGTCGACTTGCCCGCGCCCGACGGGCCGATCACGGCGGTCAGGGTGCCGGGACGCGCCGCGATCGAGATGTTGTCCAGCAGCGTCTTGTTGCCCTCGATCGTCCAGGTGACCGAGTGCACCTCGAGGCCACCCGTTTGGGTGGCGGCGGCGGTCTCGGTGCGGCGGGCCAGCGTGCCGCCCGTGAACACGAGGTCGATGTTGCCGATGGTGACGGTGTCGCCCTCACGCAGTAGCGCTGAGTCGACACGCGCACCGTTGACGAACGTGCCGTTGATGCTGCGGTTGTCCCGAATCTCGGTGCCGCTTGGCGTGGGCAACAGCGTTGCGTGATGACGTGACGCGAGCACATCGGGGACGACGATGTCGTTATCGGTGGCGCGGCCGATCTTCACGGCGCCGGCGACGCCCGCTGCGGCGGCGGGCCTGCCCGGCCGCAGGATCTTCAGCATGCTCGTTGCGAGGTTGCCCTCGGGCGCGCGGGGGGCAGCCGTCGGACCCATCGCCGTGACCGACTCGAGCGCCGGTTGCGACATCGGCTGCGAATTCGGGGGTGGCCGCAGCGGCGGCGCGGGGCTCGACGGATGCCCCGGCCCGCCGCGGGCGGCCGGTTGTTGTGGCGACGACGGGTATCGCGGTGGCGGCGCGGACGGGTACGCCGGGCGCTGCGTGCTCGGCGGCGGCATCTGCGGCCGCGAAACCTGCGGCGAGGACGCCGGCGGATGCGACGGTGCCTGCGTGGGCCACGACGTGTCAGCCGCGCGCGCCGCGCTGATGGGTACCGATTGGGTCGGTGTCCGGCCGGCGGCGCCTTGATGCCGCCCGATCTCGAAACTCAATTGCGGCCCATCGGGATTGCCGATATTGAGGTGCTGACCGTCCTGCAGGTCAACGGTTGGCACCCGACGGTTGTTGACGTACATCCCGTTGAGGCTGCCGTTGTCGATCGCCACCCACCGACCCTGGTCGAACCGCAGCACAAGGTGCGCGCGCGAGATCAAGGGATGTGCGATTCGGATGTCGGCGCGAAGATCGCGGCCGACGACTACGTCGTTGCCCGGCGCGAAGGTTCGGGTCGACCCGTCGTGTCGAACGGTCAGCGCGGGTGGGACTGGTCGGCTCATCGCGACCAACTCTATCGGTATGACACCGATCTCGGCGCAGGTCTGGGGGTCGTCAATCCGCAGTCATCGGCACGGAATGCGCCATTGGGCAGTGTCGGTGATCTGGTGCAGTGCGGATATCCGGTCGCCTCGCGTCGTGATGACGTGAGCGAAAGCGGCATCGACAGCCGTCGCGCCGTCACGCGAAGGACCCCGGTACCGGCCGATCACGACGATCCGGTCATCGTCGACCGAGAGGAATTCGACGGGGTCGACGGTCATGTCGTAGAGCGCGTCGATGCGCCCCCAGACCCCGGCGATCATGTCGTGCGGGCCGTTGTGCTGACCGCCGACATCGTGGGGCATACCCGCGCTGACCGTACCGACGAAATCATCGGTGAGCAGCGCGAAAAGGTCGTCGGCGGCGGCGCGGGCGATCGCGTCGTAGAAGCGTTGCGCGACGGTGACAGGGCCGGATTCGGACAGGGACACGGCTGCCTCCCAACTCATAATAGAGACTCGTCTCTATTATGATAGGACGATGCCGCGGCCCGCGCGATACACCGTCGACCAACTGCTCGACGCCGCCGCGACCCTGCTGGCTGACGAGGGCCCGGCCGCCGTCTCCATGTCGGCCGTCGCGCGCGCGGTAGGTGCGCCCAGCGGATCGATGTATCACCGCTTTCCGTCCAGGGCCGCGCTGTGCGGCGAATTGTGGATTCGTACCGAAACGCGCTTCCACTCCGGCGTCACCGTGGCGCTATCCGAACCGGCAGACCCGCAGACCCGCTGTGTCGCCGCGGCCCAGTTCACGGTGCGGTGGTGCCGCGAGCATCCGAAGGAAGCGCAGGTGCTGCTGGCCGGGGCCGACGCGTTGGCCGCCGCGGACTGGCCCGAACACCTGACCGCGGCCAGGCAACGTCTGCACCGGAGACTGCGGCACCACATGAAAGAGGTGCCGGCCGACAGGGGGCGAGTCAACGCCGCCGTCGTCGACATTCCGTATGCCGTCGTCCGGCGGCATCTGCTGGCCAAACAAGCCATCCCGCGGGGCGCGGACAGCATCGTTGCCGACTGCGCCAGGGCCCTCATACCTGCCGGCTGAAAAACGCAAACAAGTGCCGGTTCGTACGGCGAGTCGTTCGGCGTCGAAGCTATGTTCGTGGTGTCGTTGATCATGGTGTCCAAACCGCCTGCAGCCCTGCTCACGGGCGTGGCGGCGGTGTTGGGCGTGGCTGCGGCGATCACGTCGCCGACGGCAGGCGCAGACCCGGCGTATCCCACTGACGATCGAGGTTTCGTCGACTCGCAGATTCGCTGCGACGCGCCCCAGTCGGCGGTGGCATTCAGCCGCACCGAACAATCCATCGTGGCGATCTGCGTGGACCAGGCCGGCCGCTACCAATACCGGGGAGCGCAGGTGGCCAACCAGGACGCGGTGCTCACCGTGGTGGCCGAACCGACCGTGCCCGGCGAGTTCTTCGCCCAAAAGGACGGCGTCACCTACACCGTGACCGCACAGAACCTGATCATCAAGACCGACGAGTGGGTGCGCATCGAACCGGTGCTGCAGTTCGGCACGCAGCCGATGCTCGCGGTGGAGATGCCTACTCCGCCCCGCTAACCGGGCGAACCGGTCACTACGCAGTGCGTGTGGCTGTAGATCGTGGCCATGCACTTGTTGCAGTGCGTACACAGCGAGCGGATCGAGTGGGCGTCCCCGTCGTCCTGGATACGGTTGATCAGATCGGGTTCGGCGAGCAGCGCTCGTCCCATCGCGACGAAGTCGAAACCCTCGGCCATCGCCAGATCCATCGTTTCGCGATTTGTGATGCCGCCCAACAGGATCAGGGGCATCTTCAGTTCGGCGCGGAACTGCTTGGCGTCGCGCAGCAGGAACGCTTCCCGGTAGGGGTACGCGCGAAGGAACTTCTTGCCCGTCATCCGGATGCCCCAGCGCAACGGTGGCTTGAATGCCGCCGCGAACTCCTTGACGGGTGCGTCACCGCGGAACAGATACATCGGATTGACCAGTGAGCTGCCCGCGGTGAGCTCGATGGCGTCCAGGCCGCCGTCGGATTCGAGCCACTTCGCGGTCTGCAGCGACTCCTCGAGTGAGATGCCCCCGCGCACGCCGTCGGCCATGGTCAATTTGGCGGTGACCGCGATCGGAGTGCCTTCGGCCTCCACCGCGCGTCGCACCGCCATCACCATGCCGCGCGCCACCTTGGCCCGGTTCTCCAGCGATCCGCCGAATTCATCGGCTCGGCGATTGATCAGCGGGCTGAGGAACGAACTCGCGAAATAGTTGTGCCCCAAGTGGATTTCGACGGCGTCGAACCCCGCTTCGATCGCCATCCGGGCGGCATTGGCGTGCGCGGCGATGATGTCGTTGATGTCGTCGCGGGTGGCCTTCTTGGCGAAGCGCATCGACAGCGGATTGAAGAATCGCACCGGTGCGTAGGCCGTCGCCTTCGTCGAGCGAGCGTTGGCGACCGGGCCGGCATGACCGATCTGAGCGCTGATCGCCGCGCCTTCGGCGTGGATGGTCTCGGTCAGCTTCTTCAGACCGGGGATGGCCTCGGGACGCCACCAGATCACATTGCCCTCGGTGCGCCCACCTTTCGACACCGCAAGATAGGCGACGGTGGTCATGCCGACTCCGCCCGCGGCGGGCAGCCGGTGGTAGGTGATCAAGTCGTCGGTGACGAGGGCGTTCGGCGATGAAGCCTCGAACGTCGCGGCCTTGATTATTCGGTTGCGCAGCGTCACCGGGCCGAGCTTGGCCGGGGTGAACACATTGGGCTGTGTGTTCATATGTACTGAGCATGCCAGACTGGCTTCGCAGGCGAGCGGAGCGACGGGAGAATGGTGCGTGGGTGCGATCACGTTGGACGGTAAGGCCACGCGCGACGAGATCTTCGTCGACCTGAAGGAACGCGTTGCGCGGTTATCCGAGGCAGGTCACACCCCAGGATTGGGGACGGTGCTGGTCGGCGACGACCCCGGCTCACATGCATATGTCCGGGGCAAGCATGCCGACTGCGCCAAGGTGGGCATCAACTCGATCCGCCGCGATCTGCCCGCCGACATCGGCCAGGCCGAGCTCGACGCGACCATCGACGAGTTGAACGCCAACCCCGAGTGCACCGGCTACATCGTGCAGTTGCCGCTGCCCAAACACCTCAACGAGAACGCCGCCCTGGAGCGGGTCGACCCCGGCAAGGACGCCGACGGGTTGCACCCGACGAATCTGGGCCGGCTGGTTCTCAACGAGCCGGCGCCGCTGCCCTGTACTCCGCGCGGCATCGTGCACCTGCTGCGCCGCTACGAGGTCGAGATCGCAGGCGCCGAGGTCGTGGTGATCGGTCGCGGGGTGACGGTCGGCAGGCCCCTGGGTCTGCTACTGACCCGTCGCTCCGAGAACGCGACGGTCACGTTGTGCCACACCGCGACTCGGCATCTGCCCCAGCACACCCGCGAGGCCGACATCGTCATCGCCGCGGCAGGGGTACCGCACATGGTGACCGCCGAGATGGTCCGTCCCGGTGCCGCGGTGATCGACGTCGGAGTGAGCCGCGACGACGCGGGCAAGCTGGTGGGCGACGTGCACCCGGACGTCTGGGACGTGGCCGGTCACGTGTCACCAAACCCCGGCGGAGTCGGTCCGCTCACGCGCGCATTCCTGCTCACCAACGTGGTGGAGCGAGCCGAGGTGCTGGGAGGCGCGTGACATTGCGGGAGTTCGCGCGCAAGGTGTTCGGCCGGCAGTGGCCAATTCTGGTGCCCGGCGTCATCGTGGTGGCGGCCTTCGGACTCGTGGTCGCCGGCTACTGGCGTCGCGGGGCACTCGTCCTCGCCATCGGAGTGGCCGTCGCCGCAGTGCTGAGGCTGACCCTGCCCGAAGACCGGGCGGGCTTGCTCGCCGTACGCAGTCGCGGCATCGACGTTGCCACGACCGCCAGCGTCAGCGCGGCGATTCTCTACATCGCATGGACTATTGATCCGCTGGGCACCAGCTAATGGGTATCGAACAGCGAGCCTCCGCGTTATAGGCCCTTTTGCGGGTGACGCTGTTTAACCGAGCCGCCGG